>NZ_LT883155.1:4969282-5090820 GCF_900186025.1 Serratia grimesii | reverse complement strand
TTAAGCCAAGAGGCCATCCGCAAGGATGGCCTTTTTGCTATGTGCGAAAGGAAAAACAGCGCAGCTACGCTGCGCCTTTCAGCCATTCAGCAATGAAAGCAGCGATGTTTTCGGGCTGATTGAGATCTAACAACCTTATCTTCATGGTTAAAGGTTGATCGCTGGCAACGGCGATAACAAACTCATCCAACATATCCTCAAGTGGCCTACCAATATCTTCACGATAGAGAATGATTTTGCTGATAGGTTCATGTTTAAACCCCTCAACTAGAATGACATCTACCTTGGTACGATCAAAACGACTGGCCAGATACTGAAGATCCAAAGACTGTTGTTCTGGTGTTTCGGTCATTAATGCCCAACGACGATCACTGGCGACTAATGTTTGATCTGCACCGGCTTTGCGCAGTTCATAACTGTCTTTTCCAGGCGTATCCACATCCATATCATGATGCGTATGCTTTATCAGCCCGACACGGATTTCCTGCTGCTTTAATAAAGGAATTAATTGCTTGAGCAGCGTGGTTTTACCTGTCCCGCTGTAAGCGGCAATGGCCAGTAGCGGGGGAAAAGCATTATTCATTGATAGGTCCTTTTACTTGTAACCAACGCTGGCAGTCTTCCTGGGTATTAAGATTATGGAATGCCGTTTGCTGGCCTTCGAAGGTTATCTGTTGTGCGCCCACTGCATCCAGGAACAACATCAATTTACGTTCCCCACGAGCCAGATAGGCTGTTAATTGAGGTGCCAGACTGTTGTGCAGCAGCGCCAGGGTTGGATGTGCCCGCTCTCCATCGTGGGCGTAGGCGGCCAGTGCTTGGCCTTTTTGTTGCCAAAGCTGTTCAACCAATGTAGTAGGAAAGTCGGGGACGTCGCAGGGTACAAAAGCGACCCACTCTGTGGTGGCGTGCTTAAGCCCAGCTAACATGCCAGCGAGTGGCCCTGAAAAGTCAGCGGTCAGATCACTGATTACAGGCAGGCCGCTTTCCTGGTAGCGGGCCTGATTGCGATTGGCGCTAATGGCTATGTGCCCGACCTGCGGTCGTAACCGAGACAATACGTATTGATATAGCGGTATGCCGGCAACCTGAACCAGACCTTTATCTTCCCCGCCCATTCGTGTTGCGCGTCCACCGGCTAAAATAATGCCGGTAATATCCTCGTGCATAATTATTATTCCGAATTTATGGCTAACGCCCTGATTGTAGCGCTAAAGCTGGTGTGGCATCAGGATTTACCTTTATTGACAAGCTGGTTCTTTCACTGTGTTGGTAAGCCTGCTACTTTGTGTGTTTATTCATTCTAATGGACGATATTGCGATGAAAACGCACCGCGTAAACGAGCTGATTGAACTGTTGCAGCCAGCCTGGCAGGAAGATCCGGATCTTAGCCTGATTCAGTTTTTGCAAAAATTGGCACAAGAAGCTGGTTTTCAGGGCAATCTGACCGAACTGAGTGATGATATCTTGATCTACCATCTGAAAATGCGTGGCAGCGCCGGTACTGAGCAGATCCCCGGTTTGAAGAAGGACTACGAAGAAGACTTTAAAACGGCATTACTGCGCGCCCGCGGCGTGATAAAGGATTAGCATTCGTGCGGTATGGTGAACCAGTTGCTCGTGAAGGCTGTCATTAATGCTACTATTTCTCATTCCCGGCACAGTGATGTCACCAAACGAAACCGAATGTTGTTATGAACAACTCAGCTTTTAATTTTCAGACCCTGTCGCCCGACCTGATAATGGACGCGCTGGAAGGGATTGGCCTGCGTGTAGATTCCGGGCTAACAGCGCTTAATAGCTATGAGAACCGCGTCTATCAGTTCATGGATGAAGATCGTAAGCGTTATGTGGTGAAGTTTTATCGCCCTGAACGCTGGAGCGCCAAGCAAATTGGTGAAGAACACCAGTTTTCACAAGATCTTGCTCTGGCGGAGATCCCAGCAGTTGCCCCTTTATGCCTGCAAGGGCAAACGTTGCATACGCACAGTGGTTTCTTCTTCACTGTCTTTCCCAGCGTTGGTGGGCGGCAGTATGAGATTGATAATCTCGATCAGCTGGAGTGGGTAGGTCGTTTCCTTGGGCGTATTCATCAGGTGGGCAGTGAAAGCCTGTTTGTTGAGCGCCCGACAATGGGTATTGAAGAGTACCTTACTGCGCCACGTCAGGTATTGGCTAGCTGTGAACTGTTACCGAAGGCACAGCGCGAAAGCTTCCTGAAAGCGACCGATACGCTGATTGAAGCGATTAAACAGTGTTGGCATTTGAACTGGCAGCCGCGTCGTTTGCACGGTGATTGCCACCCGGGCAATATTCTGTGGCGTGATGGCCCGCTATTTGTTGATCTTGATGATGCGCGGAACGGCCCGGCAATACAGGATTTGTGGATGCTGTTGCACGGCGAACGTCGCGATCGCTTGATGCAGTTAGATGTGTTGCTGGAGGCTTACTCAGAGTTTGCCGAGTTTGATCAAAGTGAGTTGGCGTTGATCGAACCACTGCGTGCGATGCGTATGGTGTACTACCTCGCATGGGTCGCTCGCCGCTGGCAAGATCCCGCGTTCCCTAAAAGTTTTCCGTGGATGGCGGAGTCTGATTTCTGGTTATCTCAGACGGCGGCATTCACCGAGCAGGTTAAGCTGTTGCAGGAACCCCCTCTGCAGCTGATGCCAATGTATTGAAGCTTTAACACAATGGAGAGTTTAGTCTTATGAAGAAAATATGGTTGGCACTCGTTGGCATGGTAATGGCATTCAGTGCCTCGGCTGCGCAGTTTAGCGATGGTACTCAGTATGTAACCCTGGATAAGCCCGTGACCGGTGAACCTCAGGTGCTGGAGTTCTTTTCCTTCTACTGCCCACACTGCTATCAGTTTGAGCAGGTTTATCACGTTTCCGAAAATGTGAAAAAAGCGCTGCCTGCGGGCACCAAAATGACCAAATACCACGTTGAGTTCTTGGGGCCTCTGGGCAAACAGCTGACTCAGGCATGGGCCGTTGCAATGGCGCTGGGTGTGGAAGATAAAGTCAGCCCGTTAATGTTTGAAGCTGTGCAGAAAACCCAGACTGTGCAAACCCCGGATGATATCCGCAATGTGTTTGTGAAAGCGGGTGTGAGTGCAGCGGATTATGACGGGGCATTGAACAGCTTCGTGGTTAAATCCCTGGTTGTTCAACAGGAGAAAGCCGCAGAAGATCTGCAACTGCGTGGCGTTCCGGCTGTATTTGTTAACGGTAAATACATGGTTAAAAATGACGGTCTGGACACCAGTTCGATGGATGCTTACGTGAAGCAATTCGCCGACGTGGTTAAATACCTCAGCCAGCAGAAGTAACCGAGATTTAATGTTAAAAAAGCCGGCTTAGCTGGCTTTTTTTCTGCTATTGCTGCTTCAGTTTATCCAACAGTCGATCTTTGTCTTGCCACAGTGTATTCAGCCAGAGTTGGAAACGTCGCTTAAACTGCTTGTCGTTAAAGTAATCCCCATGCATGGTTTCATCGATTGGCAGCAACTCAATTCTCACCACAACACGTTTCAATCGACCGCATAGCATATCCATAAACGGGCGCTCAGTATTATCCGGATAAAGCAGGGTGACGTTTAACACTTTATCGAACTGCTTACCTAATGCACTGAGTGTAAAAGCAATACCGGCGGCTTTAGGGGCCAATAAATTGCGATAGGGGGAATTGCTTTTAATTTTCTTGGCTTCAGTAAAACGTGATCCCTCCACAAAATTGACGATAGTGGTCGGACGTTTACGAAACTTCTCGCAGGAACGGCGCGTAGTTTCGATGTCATTACCGCGCTTGTCAGGATGTTTGAGTAAATAGCCGCGCGAGTAGCGTTTCATGAATGGCATATCCAGCGCCCAACAGGCCAGGCCAACAAAGGGTACCCAGGCTAGCTGTTGTTTAAGAAAGTATTTATTCATGGGAATATGGTTACGGAACAACACGCAGAGCACCACAATATCCGACCAGCTTTCGTGATTACTGATCAGTAGATACCAGTTTTTACGTTCCAGCCCTTCGAGCCCTTCAATATCCCAACGCAGTTGCCAGTTGATCCGTAATAGCAATGCCAAACCTGCACACCAGCACCACATCATAAAATCAGCAAAAGCTGAGATACGTTTCCAAACGGCAGGAAAAGGCACCAGTAGTTTAATGATGCCAGCCAGTGTGATTGGGATCGAACACAGTACGGTCACCAAAATGGCGAGCAGGGCAGAAAGTATAAAAATAACAGGGGATAACAATCTTGGCATGGTTATGGGCTGACGGTTGGTGAGAACAGCGTTACATGCCGGTATGCATGAACAAAAAAATATTTTAACAGAAACTATAGAGGGAAAGCGCCCGCTAACAGTAACTGTTTTATGGCGGAAGAAATAGGCATTTGCTGCGTTTTCGTGCAACTTGCTCATCTTGTGCTATGGTAATTGAGGCGCCGAATTTGATTAATAGTGTGATTAAAATTGAGTGCAAGTTATATCCACAAATCGTGTAAAAGTCGATAATTACCCTCAGTGAAAATAGCGTCATTTAACGCAGTGATTTCAATAGGAATTTTATTTCCCATTATAACGATAAACGCATCGTTATAATTTATTGTCTTTTCTATGCACAAAGTTATCCACAGGCAGGATCTTGAGGATCGCTTCGCAGAATCACATGATTTTCACCCTTAATGCACGCTAAGGTTCGTCTCAGGCGGCCAGCTATGGCATGCTTACCGCTATGTCCGATCACGATAAAGATAAAGTAACGCTATGGCCCAAATTGCAGAAAACCCATTAATCCTGGTTGACGGTTCCTCGTACCTCTACCGCGCTTATCATGCCTTCCCTCCGCTGACTAACTCTGCGGGTGAACCGACCGGGGCAATGTACGGCGTGCTGAATATGCTGCGCAGCCTGCTGTTACAGTATCAGCCGAGCCATGTTGCGGTGGTGTTTGATGCCAAAGGAAAAACATTCCGTGATGAGCTCTTTGCAGAATATAAATCGCATCGGCCACCAATGCCGGACGATCTGCGCGCGCAAATTGAGCCGCTGCACAAAATGGTCAAGGCCATGGGGCTGCCGCTGCTAGTCACGCCTGGCGTAGAGGCAGACGACGTGATAGGTACGCTGGCACAGCAAGCTGAAAAAGCGGGTCACGCGGTGCTGATCAGCACTGGTGATAAAGACATGGCGCAGCTGGTAACACCGAACGTCACCCTGATCAACACCATGAACAATACTATCCTCGGCCCGCAGGAAGTGTGCGACAAGTACGGTATTCCGCCGGAGCTGATTATCGACTTCCTGGCGCTGATGGGGGATGCCTCGGATAACATTCCTGGTGTGCCTGGTGTGGGTGAGAAAACGGCTCAGGGGCTTTTACAGGGGCTTGGTGGGTTGGATATGCTTTACGCCAATCTGGACAGCATCGCCACGCTCAGCTTCCGTGGCGCCAAGACCATGGCGGCCAAATTGGAACAGAACAAAGAGATGGCATACCTCTCTTACAAGCTGGCCACCATCAAAACCGATGTCGAACTGGATCTGACCTGCGCCGATCTTGAAGTGTCTGCGCCGGACGTCGACGTATTACAGCAGCTGTTTAAACAGTACGAATTTAAGCGATGGCTGGCAGATGTTGAAGCCGGCGTTTGGCTGGAAGGCAAGAAAGGTGCCGGTGTGAAAGCAACCAGCGCGGCGAAATCTTCTGCCAGTGCAGTAGCCGAAACCGGAAAAGCCGCGGCAGAAGCGACGTTGTCGCAAGAGGGTTATGTCACCATTCTGGATGAAGATACTTTCGCTGAGTGGTTGGAAAAACTTAAAAAAGCCGACGTATTTGCCTTTGATACTGAAACCGATGGCCTGGACACGCTGACCGCGAACCTGATCGGCTTGTCGTTTGCTATTGCCCCAGGCGAAGCCGCTTATCTGCCGGTGGCTCATGACTATCTTGATGCGCCAGTGCAGTTGGATCGCGCTCACGTGTTAGCCACCCTGAAGCCGCTGTTGGAAGACGAGAAAGCGCTGAAGGTCGGGCAAAACCTGAAGTTTGATATGGGTCTGTTGGCTCGTTATGACATCAGCCTGCGTGGCATTGCCTTTGACACCATGCTGGAATCCTATGTGTTGGACAGTGTGGGTGGCCGTCACGATATGGACAGCTTGTCTGATCGCTATCTTGGCCATAAAACCGTGACCTTCGAAGAGATTGCCGGTAAGGGTAAAAAGCAACTTACCTTCAACCAGATTGCATTGGAGCAGGCAGCGCCTTACGCCGCTGAAGATGCCGATGTCACGCTGCAATTGCATTTGGCGATGTGGCCTCAGTTGCAGGAAAGTGCCGAGCTATTGACGGTATTCAATGAGATCGAAATGCCGCTAGTGCCGGTGTTATCGCATATAGAGCGAACTGGGGTGCTGATTGATCAGAGTATTTTGGCTACGCATTCTATCGAACTAACCAAGCGCTTGGCTGAATTGGAAATTCAAGCCCATGAACTGGCGGAAGAGCCATTCAACCTGGCGTCGACTAAACAGTTGCAGGCTATTCTGTACGAAAAACAAAAACTGCCTATACTGAAGAAAACCCCGGGCGGTGCGCCGTCGACTAACGAAGAAGTGTTGGCGGAATTGGCGTTGGATTACCCGTTACCGAAGGTGATCCTGGAATACCGTGGGTTGGCAAAACTGAAAACGACCTATACCGATAAACTGCCGCTGATGATCAACCCGGTCAGTGGTCGGGTGCATACTTCCTATCATCAGGCGGTGACGGCTACCGGACGTCTCTCCTCCAGCGATCCTAACCTGCAGAATATTCCGGTGCGTAACGACGAAGGGCGCCGCATCCGTCAGGCATTTATTGCCCCGGAAGGCTATCGTATCGTTGCTGCCGACTATTCTCAGATTGAACTGCGCATTATGGCTCACCTGTCACAGGATGAGGGGTTGCTGAAAGCCTTTGCGGCTGGTGAAGATATCCACCGCGCCACTGCAGCCGAGGTGTTTGGCCTGCCACTCGATAAAGTAACCAATGAGCAGCGCCGCAGCGCCAAAGCGATTAACTTCGGCCTGATTTATGGCATGAGCGCATTTGGTCTGGCACGTCAGCTGGGGATCCCTCGTGGGGAAGCTCAGCGTTACATGGATCTCTATTTTGAGCGCTATCCAGGTGTGCTGGACTACATGGAGCGTACTCGCCAGCAGGCGGCCAGTCAGGGCTACGTCAGTACGCTGGATGGTCGTCGGTTGTATCTGCCAGACGTAAACTCCAGCAATGGTATGCGTCGTAAGGCGGCTGAGCGTGCGGCGATTAATGCCCCAATGCAGGGGACCGCAGCGGATATTATCAAGCGCGCGATGATCGAAGTGGATGCCTGGCTGCAAGCCCAAGAGAAACCGTTGGTGCGTATGATCATGCAGGTACACGATGAATTAGTGTTCGAGGTGCATGAGTCGGTGATTGAGGAGTCCAGCCAGCATATTCGTGAGCTGATGGAAAATAGCATGATGCTGGCAGTGCCGCTGAAAGTGGACGTCGGCGTGGGTGCTAACTGGGATGAAGCCCACTGATGATGTTGAGGTTCGCCAGCCATATCCACCCTGGATGTGCTAACTGGCGATAACCTAAGCAGTTTTTGTAATTAAGCTACAAGATACGGCGATTGTTTCTCCAACCTCGCCGTTATTACGCGCTAAACTGTGTAAGTAAACTACAAAAAATTCTTTTGCACTGCGAAAAAATCATGTAAAGTTACTCGCGTAGGGTACAGAGGTAAGATGTTCTATCTTTCAGACCTTTTACTTCACGTAATCGGATTTGGCTGAATATTTAGCCGCCCCAGTCAGTATTGACTGGGGCGTTTTTTATTGTAAAAACAAAGTGCAGCCATCGTTTTATCTTATCTCTCCCACTGTATTCCTCTTCAAGAAATGTTCTGTAATTGCCCGTTGTTCATACTCTTCACATTAAATCGTTATAAGAATTTATGATGGTTTTTGGTCATAACTGTAATTAGATAACGAAAAATGCCTGAGATCGCGGTTTTTTGAGCATAAAAAAGCCGATGTGTTTCCACATCGGCCATGGTGTTACCTGGGGGGACTTTATTCGCCAGCGGCGTCGTCATCTTCCGGCAGTACTTCCGGTGGGATCTCGTTAAACCAGGTATTCAATTTTTGGCTCAGTTTGTCGACGCCGATTTTTTTCGGTGAAGAGAAGGCTTCAACCTGGATATCGCCCATAAATGGCACGACTGCTTCACGTACCATATTGAGTTGTGCCTTACGCGCACCGGATGCCAATTTGTCTGCCTTGGTCAGCAGAACCAGTACCGGAGTACCCACATCGACCGCCCACTGAATCATCTGTTGATCGAGGTCTTTTAATGGGTGGCGGATATCCATCAAAACCACCAGACCTTTCAGGCAGTTGCGCATTTGCAGGTATTCACCCAACGCACGCTGCCATTTGCGTTTCATTTCTTCCGGTACTTCCGCATAGCCATAACCCGGCAGATCGACGAGGCGAATGCCTTCTTCAACCTCGAACAGGTTAATCAGCTGGGTACGGCCCGGTGTTTTACTGGTTCGCGCCAGGCCTTTCTGGTTGGTCAGGGTATTTAACGCGCTGGACTTACCGGCATTAGAGCGACCGGCGAACGCAACTTCAATACCTTCATCCCCCGGAAGATGGCGAATATCGGGCGCACTGGTGACGAAATGGGTCACATGATAATTGTAATTCTTGCTGGTCAAAATTTTTCGTCTCCGTGAGGATGGCTTACTGGTTGGCGATTATAACTGCATCAGCGGTAAAAATGGTGTGTTTCTCTGTTTTTAAGCGCCAGGCTAGCAGGGCATGGCAGTAAGGCCAGCTCACGCGTGTGAGACATTCGCCATTCGAATAGTGGGTAATGTCGCTTTATTCGAAAGCTATTTTTTTTATTTTAATTAAAAAACAAAAAGTTAATTATCTGCTGCATTCTTCGATATGCCAATTACACGGCAGATACCTTGAGCGTAAACGTTGATCGCGTAGAGTAGTTTACAGCACAAGGCTGTGCAGGATTAAGGAACATCCGGGAAGGGTGATAAATCTCATGGAGTGCACGGGACGTGCTGGAGTACCAGGATGAACCCAGAAGGAATTGATCTATTTGCATCTGAATATGCGAATAGCACAAGGATGGTGAAGTTACTGCAATTGGGATGCCCGCAGGAAGCGCGCTCAGGAAGAGCGGATGCGTACGGATTGCGCCATGGACGATTTTCCTTTCAGGATGAAGGACGTAGTGTTGCAGGGAATGCGGTTATAGCAAAAGGAAAGACCAGGATGTTGAGTGTGCGCACGGAGCGCGTAGCAGGAATATCCTTCGAAAGAGGGTGCAAATAGGCGGCGGGTTTAACCTGCCGCCTTTTTTCTTTGTCCGCTTTCTGCTAGATTCCGCCGCAATCGTATAGCATCTATCTCTATACTGAATCTACATACCTAAGAGCATACGCTATGAACCAGCCATCAAAAGCACCTCGCGCCCCACGCAGCAGCGCGGCGACGTCGAAAACCAAAAAGAAAAGCCGTGTGGAGCTCGATCAGGAAGCCCGTGAACGCAAGCGTGCAAAGAAACGCCGTGGTCTTGCTTCCGGTTCTCGCACCCAGGTTGAGTCTGCCAATCAGAAAAATAAAGTAGGGGCACAGACCAAAGATCCACGTATTGGCAGCAAAGTGCCGGTAGCGCTGCTGGCTGAAGATAAGCCAAAAGCCAAACCGCAAGCCAAGCCGAAAGCTGAAGCCAAGCCTAAGCTACGTCTGACGCCGGAAGAAGAGCTGGCTAAGTTGGAAAATGATGAGCGTCTGGATGCACTGCTGGATCGCATTGATGACGGCGAGACGCTGAACGCTGAAGATCAGTCCTACGTTGATCAGACTCTGGATCGTATTGATGCCCTGATGGAGCAATTGGGCATTGAACTGGGTGATGACGACGAAGAAGAAGAAGAGAAGCGGGAAGATATTCTGAAACTGCTGAAAGGCGGTAACCCAAAAGACGTAATTTAACGCGTCATGTGGCTGATCCTGACAATAGCCCTACTCTTGATGTGTTATCTGCTGTGGTTATTCGGTAAACTATGGCGGCTGTCTAAACGTAAATCACGTTTCCGCAGCGCTTCCGCGGCCAGACAGCGTAGACAACTGCCCATTTCCCGGCCCGGTAGGAAAAAATATCGGAAGGAGTGAGCATGTCAGAGCAGGCAATTGTCTGGGATCTGGCCCTGATCCAGAAATATAACTATTCAGGGCCGCGTTATACCTCATACCCCACAGCGCTGGAGTTTAACCAGGGTTACGACGACGTGGCGTTCCAACGCGCTGCAGCGCGTTATCCCGAGCGTTCTCTGTCGCTGTATGTGCATATCCCTTTCTGCCACAAGCTCTGCTATTTCTGTGGTTGCAACAAGCTGGTGACGCGTCAGACACACAAGGCTGATGAATATCTGGCTGTATTGGCACAGGAAATCGCCCATCGCGCTCCCCTGTTTGCCGGGCGTAAGGTCGGCCAGTTACACTGGGGCGGCGGCACACCGACCTACCTGAGTAAGTCGCAAATCAGCACGCTGGTGGCACAACTGCGGCAACACTTTGATTTTCTCCCCGATTTGGAAATGTCGATCGAAGTCGATCCGCGTGAGATTGAGCTGGATGTGCTCGATCATTTACGCAGCGAAGGCTTTAACCGCCTTAGCATGGGTGTACAGGACTTCAATAAAGACGTGCAGCGATTGGTGAATCGCGAGCAGGATGAAGACTTCATCTTCGCGTTGATTGCCCGCGCCAAAGCACTAGGTTTTAATTCCACCAATATCGATCTGATCTATGGGTTGCCGAAACAGACACCAGAGAGCTTTGCTTACACCCTGCAGCGTGTAGCAGAGTTGAATCCGGATCGTCTGAGCGTATTTAACTACGCCCATATGCCGAATTTATTCGCAGCCCAGCGCAAAATCAAAGACGCGGATTTGCCGAGTGCGCAGCAGAAACTGGATATTCTGCAGCAGACCATTGCCTCTCTGACTGAGTCGGGTTACCAGTTTATTGGTATGGACCACTTTGCCCGTCCAGATGATGAACTGGCGGTGGCGCAGCGTGAAGGAAAGCTGCACCGCAATTTCCAGGGGTACACCACACAGGGCGACAGTGATTTACTGGGGCTGGGGGTTTCGGCTATCAGCATGCTGGGGGACAGCTATGCACAGAACCAGAAAGAGCTGAAGACCTATTACCGTAGCGTTGAGGCGCAGGGGAATGCCTTGTGGCGCGGCCTGGCGATGACGGAAGATGACTGCCTGCGACGTGAGGTGATCAAAACGTTGATCTGTAACTTTAAGCTGGACTACTTGGCTATAGAGCAACAGTTTGGTATCAGCTTCGCCAGCTACTTTGCTGAAGATTTGCAGTTGCTGGCGCCGTTTGAACGCGATGGGCTGGTGGAGCGCAACGAGCAGGGTATCCGCGTTACGCCACGTGGTCGGTTACTGATCCGCAATATCTGCATGTGCTTTGATATCTACTTGCGTCAGCAGGCACGCGCACAGCAATTCTCTCGGGTTATTTGAGGGATAAAAAAACAGCCGCTAAAGCGGCTGTTTTTTCGATTAAACATTTAACTCAAGAAATTAATCAGTGCTGCGCACAGCACAGCAGCCACGGCTGCCTGTGGCGTGTGACTGGCGGCAGAGCCAAGCTCCGCGCCTTGGGAAATGAATGCGACCAATGAGTCCAGCATCGAGAGCCTCCAGAGTGTGCGCCCCGATCATACTGCTGCCTTACTGGCTGTAAAGCCTGAAACAGTCGATTTTTTGTGCGCTTGATTGTGTTTTCTATAATCAACAACACAAACTATTCCATTCCCAACTCTTTCAACTTGCGAGTTAACGTATTACGGCCCCAACCCAGCAAGCGAGCGGCTTCCTGCTTATGCCCCTGGGTATGGCGCAACGCGGTAGTGAGCAAAGTGCGCTCCATTTCCGGTTGCGCTTCCGACAGCAAGTTTTGATGACCGGAACGTAGTGCGCGGTCGGCCCACTGTGCCAACAATGTGGCCCAGCTGTCTGGCAGACTGTGGCTGGTGGTTTCTGGCGCAGAGGTTTCAAACAACTCACTCGGCAGATCTTGAATCAGCACCTCTTGCCCGGCGGCCATCACGGTTAACCAGCGGCACGTGTTCTCTAATTGGCGCACGTTGCCTGGCCATGGCAGGCGGGTCAGAGCCGTTTCTGTCTCAGGATGCAAATTCTTCGCCTCAACACCCAGCTCTTTTGCGGCCACCTGTAGGAAGTAGCGTGCCAGACGTGGAATGTCCTCACGACGCTCACGTAATGGCGGCAGGTGTACACGTATCACATTGAGACGATGGAACAGATCCTCACGGAATTTGCCTTCCTGCACGCGTAATTCCAGGTTCTGGTGTGTCGCGGCGATAATACGCACATCTACTTTCACCGGCGCATAACCACCGACACGGTAGAATTGGCCATCTGCCAACACTCGCAGTAAACGAGTTTGAACATCCAGTGGCATATCGCCGATTTCATCCAGGAACAATGTCCCGCCATCAGCCTGCTCAAAGCGGCCCTGGCGAATCTGATTAGCCCCAGTAAAGGCGCCTTTTTCGTGGCCGAACAGTTCGGACTCGATCAGATCTTTGGGAATAGCCGCCATATTCAATGCAATAAACGGCGATTTAGCGCGCGGGCTGTGGCGATGCAGGGCATGAGCCACTAGCTCTTTACCTGTGCCTGACTCACCGTTGATCAAGACGCTGATCGATGAGCGTGAAAGACGTCCGATAATACGGAATACATCCTGCATTGCCGGGGCTTCGCCGATAATGTCTGCGACCGGATCGTTAGCTGGCTGACTGCGCGCTGGCTGTTGTTGTTCCTGATAATGACTGATAGCACGTTCTACCAGTGCGACAGCTTCATCGATATCAAAGGGTTTTGGCAGGTAATCAAAAGCCCCTTGCTGGTAGGCACTGACTGCCGCGTCCAAATCCGAATGTGCCGTCATTATGATGACCGGAAGCATAGGGTGACGCTGCTTTATTTGTTTGAGTAATGCAAGACCATCCATGCCCGGCATGCGGATGTCAGACAGCAACACGTCAGGCGTTTGTGTGGACAAGGCTTCCAAAACCTCATTGCCACTCTCGAAGGTTACGCAGCTCACACCTGCCCCAGTGAGTGCGCGTTCAAGCACCCAGCGGATGGAGCTATCGTCATCGACGATCCAGACTATCCCTCGTTGCATAGAAAACCTCACTGACGAATAGGCAGGTAAACCGAGAATTCGGTATGTCCTGGCCAACTGTTAAATTCAATTTTTCCGCAATGTTGATCAATAAGATTACGGGCGATGGATAAACCCAGGCCGGTTCCGCCTTCGCGGCCGCTGACCATTGGGTAAAACAGCGTGTCTTGTAACTGCGCCGGCACGCCGGGGCCGTCATCTTCTATATCAATACGTGCTGCCAGCCGATAACGGCTGCCATGCAGGGTGATCTGGAATGCGGTGCGGGTGCGTAACGTGATGGTGCCGCCAGCCGGTCCCAGTGCCTGCAGAGCGTTACGGGTAATGTTCAGCAGAACCTGTTCGATTTGATCCGGGTCGTGCGCCATTTCCGGTAGGCTGGGGTCATAATCACGTACCAGCGTCACGTTATCCGGTTTTTCCAGTGCCACCAGTTGGCAAACGCGTTCTGCGACCTGATGAATACTTTGGGTAATGTGCTGGCCAGGCCGTTGTGGGCCCAGCAGACGATCAACCAGATTGCGCAGGCGATCGGCCTGTTCAATGATGACCTTGGTGTATTCGGTCAGTGATGGATCTGGAAGCGCCTTGGCCAGCAATTGTGCCGCGCCCCGTAAGCCACCAAGTGGATTTTTGATTTCATGTGCCAGACCACGTACCAAATCGCGAGCGGCAACTTGTTGTGCGTGTTGTAACTGTTCCTGACTCAGGCGGCGTTGGTTATCCATCGGCGCCAGCTCGACCAAGATATAACCTTCAGGCAACGCCTGGGCGGTCAAAGAGAGGATGTGCGCACGTCCGTCAACCACCAGGGTCACTTCGTTGTCGGTAAAGCCCTGACCGGCGCGCAGGCTCTCACGCATCAAATCGACGTTCAGTGAGAAGTAGCCGAGCAGATCGGGTAAAGGCGTACCGAAAAGTTTACGAGAACTCTGTGCCAGCAGTTGTTGTGCTGCCGGATTGGCGTAATGAACCGCCAGCGAATCATCTAACAGCAAAATGCTGTTAATGAGCGAATTGAGGATCTGCCCTGCGTCGGGCAGCTTGCCAGTTGCCATATATGCCCTTCATCTTTCAAGACGCAGCGTTGTTGGCTGCTCTTACTCACACCAGTCACTTGGCAGACCAAGCTCCTGTCGGTTCGCTCGGTTGCCGCCTAGCTGCACCTTGAAATTAATTGGGCATAGCAGACGACTGCACCTTTTTAGTGCATTTATCCTACTCCATCCGTCATGTACGCGGTATGGAATAGTTTTGCAGAAAATATGGTGGAGAAAAAAACCCATCCGAAGATGGGCAGAAAGTTTCCACGGCAACAAAAAAGACAACTAAATCTGGGCGCCGTCCGCAGACGGCGCGGTAAAACTTAAACGCTGTAGTACAGTTCGAATTCAACCGGGTGTGGTGTCATGCGAACGCGATCCATTTCTTCTTTACGCAGGTCGATGTAAGCGTCGATAGCGTCGTCTGTGAATACGCCGCCACGGGTCAGGAACTCGCGGTCTTCGCTTAATGCAGCCAGCGCTTCATCCAGGGAACCTGCAACTTTTGGAATTTCAGCTTCTTCTTCCGGTGGCAGGTCATACAGGTTTTTATCCATGGCATCGCCAGGGTGGATTTTATTAATCACACCGTCCAGGCCAGCCATCAACAGCGCCGCGAAGCACAGGTATGGGTTAGCGGCTGGATCAGGGAAGCGAGCTTCGATACGACGTGCTTTCGGACTGGCTACCACTGGAATACGGATAGAAGCAGAGCGGTTGCGGGCGGAGTAAGCCAGCATGACCGGTGCTTCGTAACCTGGGACCAGACGCTTGTAAGAGTTGGTGGTCGGGTTGGCCAGGGCATTGATGGCTTTAGCGTGCTTGATGATACCGCCGATGTAGAACAGAGCAGTTTCAGACAGGCCGCCGTATTTGTCACCAGCGAACAGGTTAGTGCCGTTCTTGGACAAAGACATGTGGCAGTGCATACCAGAACCGTTATCACCGAACATCGGCTTCGGCATGAAGGTCGCAGTTTTGCCAAATGCGTGAGCCACGTTGTGAACCACGTATTTGTAGATTTGGATTTCGTCGGCTTTTTTGGTCATGGTGTTGAAGCGGGTTGCCACTTCGTTCTGACCTGCAGTTGCCACTTCGTGGTGGTGCGCTTCAACAACCAGACCCATTTCTTCCATGGTCAAACACATGGTAGAGCGGATGTCTTGTGAAGAGTCGACAGGAGGAACTGGGAAGTAGCCGCCTTTAACTGCCGGACGGTGGCCTTTGTTGCCGCCATCGTATTTGGTGCCTGAGTTCCATGCGCCTTCGATATCGTCGATAGCCACGTGGGAACCACGGATGCTGCTGCCGAAACGAATGTCATCGAACAGGAAGAATTCTGGCTCTGGCCCGAACAGGACAGTGTCCGCGATACCGGATGAACGCAGGAAGTCTTCTGCACGCTTAGAAATAGAACGCGGGTCACGGTCGTAGCCCTGCATGGTGCCTGGCTCAAGGATGTCGCAGCGAATAATCAGGGTGGATTCTTCGAAGAACGGATCCAATACTGCCGTGCTGGCGTCTGGCATCAGTACCATGTCAGATTCGTTGATACCTTTCCAACCGCCGATCGAGGAGCCGTCAAACATTTTACCTTCTTCGAAGAAGTCGGCATTCACCTGATGAGCAGGGATGGTGACGTGTTGTTCTTTACCCTTGGTGTCAGTGAAACGCAGGTCTACGAATTTCACTTCATGCTCATTCAGCATCGTCAAAACGTGTTCAGCGGACATACTTAACTCTCCCGGATTTATCATTGTCGTCGTCGTGGAACGAATCTGTGAAACTGGCTTTTTTTGCCTTGAAAAGACTAAAGCGAAAACTGTGCCAACTTTGCTAAAGCGCGATAAACGCCTTTCTGAGCGGGTTTTGCACAGAATTAGTATGCACCATTAGTGACGCATTGCACTTAAATGGTGCAATCAATGCGAGGTGGGGCACTGTAATGGTGCAAAAGTGCACCAGATGCTGCTTTTTGCACCGTGAAAGGGATCACATACTGACCTGTACACAGTTGTTTATAAGAGACTGTTGTGATCTTGTTTAGTCCCTCGCTTAATACGTGTACAATAGCGCGCTATTTCTAATGCCTGAGGCAAAGCTGTGATCGAAAATTTGCGTAACATCGCCATTATTGCCCACGTTGACCATGGTAAGACCACCCTGGTTGATAAGCTGCTGCAACAATCCGGTACTTTCGGAGAGCGTGTAGAAGCCACCGAACGCGTAATGGACTCCAACGATTTGGAGAAAGAGCGTGGGATTACCATCCTCGCAAAAAACACCGCCATTAATTGGAAAGACTACCGCATCAACATCGTGGATACCCCAGGACACGCCGACTTCGGCGGTGAGGTTGAGCGTGTGATGTCAATGGTTGACTCGGTGCTGCTGGTTGTGGACGCAATGGATGGCCCAATGCCGCAAACCCGCTTTGTGACCAAGAAAGCTTTTGCTAATGGTCTGAAGCCGATCGTGGTAATCAACAAGGTTGACCGTCCAGGCGCACGTCCTGATTGGGTTGTTGATCAGGTCTTCGACCTGTTCGTTAACCTCGACGCAACCGACGAGCAGCTCGACTTCCCAATCATCTATGCTTCTGCACTGTTGGGGATCGCGGGTACTGACCACAATGAGATGGCGGAAGACATGACCCCGCTGTATCAGGCGATCGTAGACCACGTGTCTGCACCGCAGGTTGAGCTCGAAGCACCGTTCCAGATGCAAATCTCCCAGTTGGACTACAACAACTACCTGGGCGTGATCGGTATCGGCCGTATCAAGCGCGGTAAAGTGAAGCCAAACCAGCAAGTCACTATCATCGATAGCGAAGGTAAAACTCGCAGCGGTAAAGTGGGTAAAGTGCTGGGCCACATGGGTCTGGAGCGTATCGAGTCGACCTTGGCTGAAGCGGGCGACATCATCGCTATCACCGGTCTGGGCGAGCTGAACATTTCTGATACCATCTGTGACACCTCTGCCGTTGAAGCACTGCCGGCGCTGTCTGTAGATGAACCAACCGTAACAATGTTCTTCAACGTCAACACCTCACCTTTCTGCGGTAAAGAAGGTAAGTTTGTGACTTCGCGTCAAATCCTTGAGCGTCTGAACAAGGAACTGGTGCACAACGTTGCATTGCGTGTTGAAGAAACTGAAGATGCTGACGCATTCCGTGTATCTGGCCGTGGTGAACTTCACCTGTCGGTTCTGATCGAAAACATGCGTCGTGAAGGTTTCGAACTGGCGGTATCCCGTCCGAAAGTCATCTTCCGTGAAATCGATGGCCGTAAACAAGAGCCGTTTGAAAACGTGACCTTGGACATCGAAGAACAGCACCAGGGTTCAGTCATGCAAGCCATGGGTGAGCGTAAAGCTGACCTGAAAAACATGGATCCAGACGGTAAAGGCCGTGTGCGTCTCGACTACGTGATCCCAAGCCGTGGCTTGATTGGCTTCCGTAACGAGTTCATGACCATGACTTCTGGTACCGGTCTGCTGTATTCCACCTTCAGCCATTACGACGACGTACGTCCGGGTGAAGTTGGCCAGCGCCAGAACGGTGTGCTGATCTCTAACGGCCAAGGTAAAGCGGTAGCATTCGCCCTGTTTGGTCTGCAAGATCGCGGCAAGTTGTTCCTGGGCCACGGTGCGGAAGTGTATGAAGGCCAGATCATCGGTATTCACTCACGTTCTAACGACCTGACCGTGAACTGCCTGACCGGTAAGAAACTGACCAACATGCGTGCTTCTGGTACTGACGAAGCAACTACCTTGGTTCCTGCTATCAAGATGACCCTGGAGCAAGCTCTGGAATTCATCGATGATGACGAACTGGTAGAAGTGACGCCAACCTCGATCCGTATCCGTAAGCGTCACCTGACGGAAAACGATCGTAAACGTGCAAGCCGCGGTCCTAAAGACGCTTAATCGCTGATTTAGTCTGCAACACTTAGGGCGCGTCCAGCGCCCTGAGTTTTTTCCTCTGTCTTTTCCCATTTCTGCCGCGTGCTATACGCTTTTCCTCTTGCTCTCTATTCAGCCTTCATTTTTCCCGCTACAGTAAAATCTCACCGGCCCATCAGGAGAGGACTATGCTGTATATCTTTGATTTAGGTAATGTGATCGTCGATATCGATTTCAAACGTGTACTGGGTGTATGGAGCAATTTAAGTGGTACACCGCTGGCCGTATTGTCCGAGCGTTTCACTATGGGCGAACTGTTCCAACAGCATGAGCGTGGTGAAGTCAGCGATGAAGATTTTGCTGAACGGCTGAGTGATGAAATGGGTATCGCCCTCAGTTTTGAACAATTCGCGACCGGCTGGCAGGCGGTGTTTGTCGCACTGCGCCCGGAAGTGATCGACATCATGAAGCGCCTGCGCAGTGAAGGCCATCGGGTGGTCGTCTTGTCAAATACCAACCGTCTGCATTGCAACTATTGGCCGCAGCACTACCCACAAGTTGCTGAAGCTGCCGATCATATGTACTTGTCCCAGGACATCGGTATGCGTAAACCGGATGCCAACATCTATCTGCATGTACTCAACGCAGAAAATACCACACCAGATCAGGCTATATTTTTTGATGATGTGGAGGCTAATGTGGCCGCGGCTGAAGCGCTAGGGATTAAGGTCGTACATGTGATCGATCGGGACGTGGTACCGGCTTATTTTGCCCAATGACTGCGAAGGGTTAAGCTTAAGGCGTACAAACTGACATCAAGGAGTGGCTATGTCATTTTTCCGCCGTAAGAAGCTGCCTTCTGCGATCAAGCCCAGCGTCACCTTTGGACGGCTGCTGATCAAACGTGTCGACAGTGATGGTCTTACCATGCTGGCGGGCCACTTGGCTTACGTCTCTCTGCTGTCGTTGGTCCCACTTGTGACGGTGGTGTTCGCGTTGTTTGCCGCGTTCCCGATGTTCTCTGACATTAGCGTCCAGCTGAAAAGCTTTATCTTCTCTAACTTCATGCCCGCCGCCAGCAATGTCATCCAAAGTTATTTGGAGCAATTTGTCGCCAACTCCAACAAGATGACCGCCGTCGGTACCTGCGGGCTGATTGTCACTGCATTGTTGCTGATTTCCTCGGTAGACAGCGTGCTAAACACCATATGGCGCAGCAAGAACCAGCGGCCTATTGTCTTCTCCTTTGCTGTGTATTGGATGGTATTAACTCTGGGACCCCTGCTGGTGGGCGCTAGTATGGCCATCAGTTCTTATCTGTTGTCACTCAACTGGTTGGCACAGACCGGTGTCAACAGCCTGGTGGATCAGGTGCTGCGTATTTTCCCGTTGATCCTGTCATGGATATCGTTCTGGCTGCTGTATTGCATTGTGCCGACGGTGCGCGTACCGCCTAAAGATGCGCTGATTGGTGCCTTGGTCGCCGGGCTGCTGTTTGAGCTGGGCAAAAAGGGTTTTGCTCTGTATGTCACCATGTTCCCGTCTTATCAGTTGATCTATGGCGTGCTGGCAGTGATTCCCATTTTATTCCTATGGGTCTACTGGAGCTGGTGTATCGTGTTACTTGGCGCGGAAATCACAGTGACAATAGGGGAATACCGCGACTACCGCCAACAGAAGGCGGAACAACAGGATCAGCCACCAGAAGGGCAGTTATGATTGCGTTAATTCAACGGGTGTTAAACGCCAGTGTTACGGTCGAAGGACAGACGGTAGGCAACATAGGACCCGGTTTGTTAGTGTTATTGGGCGTGGAACAAGATGACAGCGAACAAAAGGCTGTGCGCCTTTGCGAGCGTGTGTTGGGATACCGCATCTTTGGCGATGAGAATGACAAGATGAATCTCAATGTCCAACAGGCAGGAGGTAGTCTGCTGGTGGTGTCGCAGTTCACGTTGGTCGCGGACACGCAAAAAGGTATGCGTCCGAGCTTCTCACGCGGAGCAGTCCCGCAGGAAGCCGATCGGTTATACCAATATTTTGTTGGCCAGTGCCGCGAGCGCGGCATAGAAACCCAGACTGGAGAATTCGCGGCTGACATGAAAGTAGCGCTGGTGAACGATGGGCCGGTGACGTTTTGGCTTCAAGTCTAAGTATTCTGAGAGAGAAGGCGTCTATGTATCACCTACGAGTACCGGTAACAGAACAAGAACTGAAGGATTACTACCAGTTCCGCTGGGAAATGCTGCGCAAGCCGTTGCACCAACCGGTGGGATCGGAAAAGGATGCCTATGACGCCATGGCGCATCACCAAATGGTGGTGGACGAAGGCGGTAAAATTGTCGCTATCGGGCGGTTGTATATCAACGCCGATAATGAGGCCGCCATTCGTTTTCTGGCTGTCGACCCGACGGTGCAGGACAAAGGCTTGGGGACGCTGGTAGCGATGACCCTTGAGTCTGTGGCGCGTCAGGAAAGCGTGAAGCGTGTAGTCTGTAGCGCCCGTGAGGACGCGGTGGATTTCTTTGCCAAACTTGGCTTTGTTAATCAGGGCGAGATTACCGCGCCGCAAACCACACCGATTCGCCACTTTCTGATGATTAAACCCGTGGCGACGCTGGACGATATTCTGCATCGCCCCGATTGGTGCGGCCAGTTACAGCAAGCCTGGTACGATCATATTCCGCTTAGCGAGAAGATGGGAGTGCGCATCAGCCAATATACTGGCCAACGTTTTGTCACCACCATGCCAGAGATCGGCAACCAGAACCCGCACCATACGCTGTTTGCCGGCAGTCTGTTTTCCCTTGCTACGCTGACTGCTTGGGGTCTGATCTGGTTGTTGCTGCGTGAACGCCATCTGGGGGGCACCATTATTCTGGCTGATGCCCACATTCGTTACAGCAAGCCAATCACTGGCCGACCGCGAGCGGTGGCGGATCTCAGTTCATTGAGCGGAGATCTTGCTCGCCTGGCTCGTGGTCGGCGTGCACGCGTGCAGGCAGAGGTTCATCTGTTCGGCGACGATGACAGAGGGGCAGTGTTTGAAGGCACTTACATGGTGTTGCCTGCTGAACCAGATGTGCCTTTGGATCAGGGCGGATGTGAGGCAATAGACAGTTGATATTGTGGCCCTCTCAACTCAACGTCGAGAGGGCCAATCAACCATTAAGGCAGTTGTTGGTTAACCGTCTGACCGTCACGTGCGGTGGCCTGCAACTGGCCCTGCAATGAAGCCTTAAATGGCCCATCACTGTTCAACAAGCCCTTCAACTGTAATTGCAGATTACCATCACCCTCCAACGGAACAGACTGCCATCCCCATTGCTGCAGCGTGTTTACCGGCACTGAACGCCCATTCAGCGATAGCGTAAAGGGTTTGCCCGGCAGTTGTTCTATGGTGGCTTTGGCTTCCAGCAACCCTTGAGGCATAAAAGCACTGAGATCGGTAACGTTGATCTGCCCGTCATTGGCGTTTAGTGCCAGTGATGGGCGACGAACGTCGATCTTATTGAAGGTGGCTTCACTGCCGTTCAGGTTGAGCGTACCGGACCAGATGCCCCATTGGTGGTCGCGTGCCAGCAGCAGGTTGCTGCCGTAACCGTCCAAGGCGGTGACCTGGAATGGGAAGGCCGGGTTGATATCGATGATCAGGTTGCGATTGGTGGTCAACTTATTGACATATACCTCCGCCAACCAGTGTGGCAGCGGTTGTAACCATAACGCACGCCAGTCACTCGGTAAGGTGTACTCCAGTGCCGCGACAGCCACCTCATCGAGTTGCAGTCGGTTGTTGGCACGCAGCCAGTTGCCCGAGGTGCGCAACAGCCCGCCTTCCCAGCGGGTGGTGAACTGCTGAATAGCGATACCGGCGGGTGAGAGCCGCATATTCATGATCGGATCAATCAGGTGGAAGCCGCCGTCGATTAGATCACTGGCGTTGAAGTTGAGCGAGCCGTCTGGGCTACTCCAGTCGCCCTGTTGGAAGGTGACGTTTTGCAGTGACAGGTCGAGATCATTGAATGCCCACTCTTTTCCTTCTAGCCGTGCATCAATCAAATCAAAACGTTTAAGCGTAATTGGTGGCATGGCGGTAAAGCGTTGCCAGAACTGTTCCAGCGTGAGTGGCGTCTGCAGACGCACACCGCTCAGACGCAGTCGCTCCACCTGCCAGCTGCCGTCGGCGCTGCGGGTGGCTACACCCGTCAAATCACCTTGCGCCAAATCGGCACCGAAGTTACTTAGGAGCAACTGGTTTTGTTTAAGCTCGCCCTGTACCAGGACTTGCGAGGCGGGGATGCCGTTCAGTGTCATTGAGCCCGCACTGAACTGGAACTGGTTGTTTTCGCCCAAGGGGTGGCCGACGTTGGGTTGCCATGGTGTGATGCCAGCATTGACCTGTTGCGCGTTGAGCTGCCAGGTTTCATCGTTGGATTGCAGCGCCATATTGCTCAGTTGCAATACATCGGCCTGTATTGGCAATCCCGCGTCTTGCTGTTGGAGGTTAAGCGTACCGTCGCGCAATGTTACGCTATGGAAATAACGCGGCTCGGTAATTTGGCGCAGGCTGAGACCCAGGTCCAGACGTTTGGCGACCAGTGATGGCGGCTGATTTTTTTTAGCCAACTGGACATCTTCCAGACTGATTTGGCCGGGTTGACCCCATGAGTGAGAGAGTTTCGCCACCGACAGGCGATATTCGCTATGATCGCTGACCCAGCGGCTTAACCAGCCCGCAGCCCAACGGGTTTGCCCGATGACGTACAACAATGCAATGGCCAGCACTACCAGCAGTAGCAACGTCAGCAACAGTTTCCCGATAAATTTCATCGTCTACATCCGCGTCGGTCAAAAAAGATACCCTGTTTATGCCGTAATTAGCTGGGCATCTCAAGTGCAATGGTCTGATAGGCAATAAAAAACGGCCGCAAGCGGCCGTTTGACAAGCTGTGTGACAGTTATTGTTTTTCGTGTTCGTGCGGGAATATCAGGTTCAGCACGATAGCGGTGATACCACCGGCAGCAATGCCAGAAGAGAGCAGGGTTTTCAGCCAGTCCGGCGCGAACTGTAAGATCAGTGGTTGCTGAGAGACACCCATGCCAACGGCCAGTGAGAGCGCCATGATCATGATCGCGCGGCGGTTCAGTCGTTCACGTGACACGATGCGTACACCCGACGCGGCAATGGTGCCGAACATCACAAGGGTCGCACCGCCCAAGACCGGTTCAGGAATGTGCTGGACGAAACCGGCTACTGCCGGGAACAAGCCCAACACGATCAGCATCAACGCCACTACGAACCCCACATAGCGACTGGCAACACCTGTCAGTTGGATCACACCATTGTTCTGACCGAAGCATGAGTTGGGGAAAGTATTGAACACTGCGGACAGCATAGAGTTCAGGCCGTTGGCGAGCACGCCGCCCTTCAGGCGTTTCATGTACAGCGGGCCGCTGACCGGTTGTTCCGATACGTCAGAGGTCGCGGTGATATCCCCAATGGTTTCCAATGACGTGACCATAAAGATCAGCATCAGCGGTAGCAGCAGGTTCCAGTCAAAGCCCAAACCGTAATACAGCGGTGTTGGGATGATAATCGCCGCTGTTTCGGTGGCAGGCTGGGTTTCTGGCAACATCCCCATTGCCCATGCCAGAAGGTAACCAACCGCCATGGCGATCACCAACGAGGCGACGCGAAGGTACGGGTTACGCTGGCGATTAAGCAGAATAATGACCAAGAGTACGGCGCCGGCCAACATCAGGTTTTTTGGCGCGCCGAAGCTGTGATCATTCATCGCGGCATAGCCGCCACCGATGGAGGTCAGTCCGACCTGGATCAGCGACAAACCGATAATCATCACCACAATGCCAGATACCAGCGGGGTGATGATGCGGCGCGCCAGATGCAGTACGCGAGATAACAGGATTTCGGTGCAGGAGGCGACCATCAATGTGCCAAACAGTGCTGCCATCATGGTAGGGACATCGGCGCCACCGTTTTTCAGTGCCAGTCCACCCATAATCAGCGGTGAAACGAAGTTAAAGCTGGTGCCTTGAATCGATAGCAGGCCAGAACCGACCGGTCCCCAGGTTTTAATTTGCAAAATAGAGGCCAAACCGGAAGCAAATAACGACATGCTGATGATGTGCTGGGTGTCTTGTGCCGGTAGACCTAATGCCTGACAGATCAACAGAGCTGGGGTGATCACCGCAACAAACATCGCCAGCAGGTGCTGACCGGCGGCAAACAGAGTTTGCGGCAGTGGTGGTCGGTCTTCCAGACGATAAATGAGTTCGCTATTGCGAGGCGTTGAGGATGCTTTTTGCACTGCATCGAGCTCGGCAGATGGCATGGTCATGATGTGGCATTTCCGGAAACGGCAAAGCAGGCATTTTAATGATTTGCCCCATAAAAGCAAACGGTTGCGCGTTAATATTCTGTTAGCAGAATCGACGGTTATGTCGCATTTTCATTCATTTTTTCTTGTATTATCAGCGTTTTTTACTTCTAATCCTGCACTCATCAAGTTTTAAAAACTAAGCGGTTTTCTATAACTTATTATTTATTAATTGGATCTTTCCCCTTACATGGAGTACCTGGATGTTTCATCTTGATACTTATGGCACGTTAGTCGCGGCAACACTGGTTTTGCTCCTTGGGGGCAAATGCGTCACCAGTATTCCTTTGTTAAGAAAATACACCATTCCCGCACCTGTCGCCGGTGGCTTGCTGGTGGCTATTCTGTTATTAGCGCTGAAAAAGCTCGCAAACTGGGAAATCAGCTTCGATATGTCGTTGAAAGACCCGTTGATGCTGGCCTTCTTTGCCACTATTGGTCTCAATGCCAACCTGGCGCGGTTGCGCGCGGGCGGCAAGGCATTGATGGTATTTTTGTTTGTGGTGCTGGGTTTGCTGCTGGTGCAGAACGCTATCGGCATCGGCATGGCGAAAATGCTTGGTCTGGATCCGTTGATGGGTCTGATCGCCGGTTCCATAACCCTTTCCGGCGGCCACGGTACCGGGGCGGCCTGGAGTAAGTTGTTCATTGAGCGTTACGGCTTTGAAAATGCCACGGAAGTTGCGATGGCCTGCGCCACCTTTGGGTTGGTATTGGGCGGCCTGATCGGCGGTCCGGTGGCGCGTTACCTGGTGAAGCATTCTTCTACACCAGAAGGCTCTCCGGATGACAGCGTTCAGCCAAGCGGTTTTGAAAAACCGGAAAGTGGCCGTTTAATTACCTCGCTGGTCATGATTGAAACCATAGCGATGATTGCCATCTGTTTGAGCCTGGGTCAGCTGATCTCTGGCTTACTGAATGGCACGGTGTTTGAACTGCCAAACTTTGTCTGTGTGCTGTTTGTTGGTGTGATCCTCAGTAACACACTGGCCTTCACGGGTTTCTATACCGTGTTTGAGCGAGCCGTGTCGGTACTGGGCAACGTTAGCCTGTCGTTGTTCCTGGCGATGGCGTTGATGAGCCTGCGGTTGTGGGAACTGGCTTCCCTGGCATTGCCGATGTTAGCGATTTTGGCGGTGCAGACGCTGGTGATGGCGTTGTACGCGATTTTCGTCACCTATCGTGTGATGGGCAAAAATTACGATGCTGCGGTATTAGCTGCAGGCCACTGCGGCTTCGGTATGGGCGCCACGCCTACGGCGATCGCCAATATGCAGGCGATTACCGATCGTTTCGGCCCATCGCATCTCGCGTTTCTGGTGGTCCCTATGGTGGGGGCGTTCTTTATTGATATCGCCAACGCGATTGTGATTAAGCTGTATCTGCTGCTGCCGGTATTTCCAGCGATTGGCTGAGTTGTTGTTGTCATAAACGAAAAGGGCGCCAATTGGCGCCCTTTTCTATAGCAGGAGGTTAGGCATTGGAATAACGTGCCTTTTCCGGCAACCAGCGTTCAACCAGCGCACGGGCATGTTCCGGGTACTGTTGATGTATATGGCGGGCGACGCGTTGTACTTCCGGGATCATCGCTTGGTCGCGTAGTAAATCAGCCACTTTGAATTCAGCACTGCCGGTTTGGCGTGTACCCAAGAGTTCGCCTGGTCCGCGAATTTCCAGATCGCGCTGGGCAATAACAAAGCCGTCATTGCTGTCCCGCAGTACTTGCAGACGCTTCTGTGCGGTTTTGCTCAACGGCGTTTTGTACAACAGAACGCAGTGTGAAGCCACGGCGCCACGGCCTACGCGGCCGCGTAACTGATGCAATTGTGCCAGTCCCAACCGTTCTGGGTTTTCGATGATCATCAGGCTGGCATTGGGCACATCGACACCAACTTCAATCACTGTCGTTGCCACCAGTAGTTGCAATTCGCCCTGTTTAAAAGCCTGCATCACCGCCTGTTTTTCTTGCGCCTTCATGCGACCATGCACCAGCGCAACGTTCAGATCGGGTAGCGCGGTTTTCAGCTCTTCCCACGTGGCTTCTGCCGCTTGGGCTTCCAACAGCTCAGATTCTTCTATCAGTGTGCACACCCAGTACGCTTGCCGGCCTTCTTCCATGCAGGCGCTTTTTACCCGCTGGATAATATCGGCACGTCGTGTGTCGGGAATGGCGACGGTAGTGACTGGCGTTCTGCCCGGTGGCAGTTCATCTATCACTGACGTGTCGAGATCGGCATAGGCAGTCATCGCCAGTGTGCGTGGGATTGGCGTGGCGGTCATGATCAACTGATGGGCATGGAAGCCTTGCTCTTCACCTTTTTCCCACAGCGCTAGGCGCTGGTGTACGCCAAACCGGTGCTGCTCATCAATGATCACTAACGCCAGACCTGAAAATTGTACTTGTTCCTGGAAAATGGCGTGCGTACCAACCACCATCGACACCTGCCCGCTGGCAATCGCTTCTTGCTGCGCGATACGCGCCTTGCCTTTTTGCTTGCCAGCCAGCCAGCCGACCTCCAACCCCAGCGGTTCAAACCACTGACGAAAATTGTTGGCGTGTTGTTCGGCCAACAATTCGGTGGGCGCCATTAATGCCACCTGCTTACCGTGGGCGATGGCGCGCAGTGCCGCCAGTGCCGCTACCAGCGTTTTGCCGGAGCCAACGTCGCCTTGCACCAGACGCATCATTGGGAAGCCTTTTTGCATATCGGCTTCGATGTCGGCCACCACGCGTTCTTGTGCACCAGTAGGTGCAAAGGGCAACTGAGTGAGGAATTGTTTTTTAAGCCGATCGTCCGGCATCAGGGGGAGCGCCTGATAACTTTGTGCACCGGCGCGCACCGCCAGCATGCTGAGGTTATGTGCCAGTAATTCTTCCATGATCAGACGTTTTTGCGCTGGGTGTTTACCCAGCTCCAAATCTGCCAATTGGATATCCGGCGGTGGGCGATGCAGAGCATGTAATGCCTCTGGCAGGCTCATTAAGCCACCGCTCAACTCCGATGGCAGTAGCTCGGTAATCGCACAGGTATCCAGCAACTCCAGTGCTTGATCGGTGAGTTTGCGAAGCGTGGCCTGTCGTATGCCTTCGGTGGTTGGGTAGACCGGCGTCAATGATTCTTGCAGCTCAACCTCGCTGCTTTCCCCCTGAATACGGTATTCAGGATGAATAATCTCTGCGCCATGATTACCGCGTTTAACTTCGCCATAGGCGGTTACGCGACGACCTGTTGCCAGGCTATTTTTCATCGCCGCATTGAAGTTAAAGAAACGCATGGTGAGCAGGCCGGTGCCGTCACTGATCTGGCAAGTTAGCATGCGCCGCCGACCAAAACTGATGTCAGTACGCAGAACTTCGCCTTCTACCGTGGCAAAGATACCTGGTTGCAGGTCGTTTATTGGATAAAGCCGGGTACGGTCTTCATAGCGTAACGGCAGGTGGAGCAGCAGATCTTGAATGGTTTCCAGGCCAATTTTGGCCAGTTTCCCCGCCTGGCTGGCTCCAACCCCGGAAAGTGTGGTCAGTGGGACAGCATCCAGCAGGCGGCCTTTCATTTGCGTACCGTGGCTTGCATGGTTGCCCACCATTCGGCATCGGCGATCACTTGACCTTGTTCGTCAATGTGCGGACGTGGCAGCTTTTTACGTTTTGCCACGTTGGCTAGCACCGGGTAACCGCCTTCGAACAACAGACGCTGCTGTTCTTCTTCATCGAGCATGCTGCGCTCGCGGCGATACAGGCCGGCATTTTGTCGCTGACGTTGTGCTTCATACAGGATCAGTGCTGAGGCGACGGAGACGTTGAGTGATTGCACCATACCGATCATTGGAATAACGATGTCTTGATCGGCAAGCCGCAGAGCTTCTTCGGTAATACCGGTTTTTTCCTGACCCAGCAAAATGCAGGTAGGGCGGGTGTAATCCACTTCGCGGAAATCCACTGCGCGATCTGAAAGGTTAGTTGCCAGAATTTGCATACCCTGACTTTTCAGGTGGGTCACTGCGTCGGTGATGGTGCGGTGGGTTTTTACATTGACCCAGCTATTGCTGCCTGCTGCGGAGGAGACCAGGGTTCGCATGCGCGTGGTTGGCCATACTGCATGTACCTGATGCACGCCGACGGCGTCGGCGGTACGGATAATGGCGGAGACGTTATGCGGTTTGTGCACCTGTTCCAGGCAGACCGTCAGATCCGGCTGCCGGGTTGCCAGCATTTCACAAATCCGCGCATAGCGTTCAGGGCTCATAGGCGCTAATTTCGGTTACGGTTAACTTTAATAACATCCGGCATAATACGGATTTTACGCATAATATTTGCCAGATGGATGCGATTACGGGTGGTTAAGCGGATAAAGGCGCTGTAAACCCGACCGTCTTTCTCTTCGGTATTCAGGCTTTGAATATTGGACTCAGCCGCATTGATTGCAGCTGTCAGGTTGGCCAGTGCTCCCTGATGGTTAAACATGTCCACTTTGATCTCGGCGATGAATTCCTGCTCGATGTCTTTGTCCCACTCTACCGCCATGAATTTTTCAGGCTCTTTCTGGTAGCCGCGGATATTCCGGCAGGATTCATGGTGGATTACCAAGCCTTTACCTGGGCTGACGTGGGCGATAATCGGGTCACCTGGAATTGGTCGGCAGCATTTGGCGAAGGTAATCAGTACGCCATCGGCGCCCTTAATTGCCAGGTTACGAACCCCAGAGGACGTACCCAGATTGGATTGGTCGCCTTGCAGGTTTTTCGCTACCACTACGCTCATGGCGTTACCCAGACCAATTTCTGCCAGCAGATCGTCCAGCGTCGCCAGTTTCATGCGATCCAACTCGTGTTGGATATTTTCTTGTGGGATCTCTGCCAGTTTGCGGCTGCCGCCCAATGCATGATTCAACAAACGGCGGCCAAGGCCGACTGAGTCGTCACGCTTGAGGTTTTTCAACATCTGACGAATTTTGGCTCGTGCTTTTGAGCTGACAACAAAGTTGAGCCAGGCTGCGTTTGGTCGTGCACCCGGAGCCGTGATGATTTCAACCGTTTGGCCGCTGGTCAGTGACTGCGACAGCGGATACGGCTGGCGATCAACTCGCGCACCGACACAGGCATGGCCAATATCAGTGTGTACCGCATAGGCGAAGTCGACCGGCGTGGCTCCAGCAGGCAATTCAACGATGCGGCCTTCTGGGGTGAAAACGTAAATCTCATCTGGGAACAGATCGGATTTTACGCTCTCGATAAATTCAAACGAGCTGCCGGCGCTTTGTTGTAGTTCCAGCAAGCTTTGCATCCAGCGCTGGGCACGGATTTGTGCAGTCGTGCCGGTTTCGCCCTGTTCTTTTTCCTTATAAGCCCAGTGCGCAGCAACCCCCATTTCGGCCATCTGATCCATATCTTCAGTACGGATCTGCACCTCTACCGGCACACCATGCGGGCCGATCAATGAAGTATGCAGCGATTGATAACCGTTGGCTTTGGGAATGGCGATATAATCTTTTACCCGACCCGGGCGTGGTTTATACAGGCTGTGAGCCTGGCCCAATACGCGGTAACAGGTATCGACTTCCTTCACGATCACACGGAACGCGTAAATATCCATAATCGAATGGAAACGCTGTTCTTTCAGGTGCATCTTGAGGTAGATGGAATACAGGTGTTTTTCCCGACCGCTGACGCGGCAAGGAATACCGGCTTCGGTCAGTCGCCCTTCGATCTCGGCGAGAATCTTCTGGATCATCTCTTTACGGTTACCGCGCGCGGCTTTCACCACTTCTTTGATGACGCGGTAGCGATTTGGGTACAACGCCTCAAAGCCCAGCTCTTCCAGCTCGGTTTTAAGGTGGTGAATACCCAGACGATGGGCCAGAGGGCTGTATATTTCCAGGGTTTCACGCGCAATACGCCGCCGTTTGTCAGGGCGTAGCGAACCGAGGGTGCGCATATTGTGCGTACGGTCGGCCAGCTTGATCAACACGACGCGGATATCTTGCACCATCGCCATGATCATCTTGCGGAAGTTTTCCGCTTGAGCTTCTTTTTTATCCTGGAATTTCAGTTTGTCGAGCTTGGATACGCCTTCAACCAATTCGGCGACACTTTTGCCGAATAGCTGTTCCATATCCTGATAGGTAGCCGGGGTGTCTTCGATGACGTCGTGCAGCAGGGCTGCCATCAGCGTCTCATGATCGAGACGCATTTCCGCCAGAATACAGGCCACGGCGACCGGGTGAGTAATGTAGGGCTCACCGCTGGAGCGTGTCTGTCCCTCGTGAGCATCACGTGCAACGAGGTATGCCTGTTTGAGGCGCTTAATCTGCTCCTCAGGCAAGTAACGTTGAATCAGCAGATTCAGGCTTTCAAACAGGTACAAAGGCAGACTCGCAGTCTAATTAACGACGACCTTCAGCAATCGCGGTAACCGCTTGAATTTCTGCGGCTTCTTGCTCTTGCTGCTCCTGACGATCACGAACATCGAGGATCTGGCTGGTGATCAGGCCTTCTTCGATTTCGCGCAGTGCGATAACGGTGTACTTGTCGTTTTCTTCTGGAACAAGTGCATCTTTACCGCCAGTCTGGATTTGACGTGCCCGACGAGCAGCGACCAACACCAGGTCAAAACGGTTACCAATTTTCTCTACAGCGTCTTGAACAGTTACGCGTGCCATATTTGTGCTACTCCACAGGTGACGAAAAGACTGGGCATAATACTGAAACTGTCTTCAGTCTGCCAATAGTTTGCTGATTAAAGCGTCATGCCGCAGTAATTGGCGGCCTAAACGCAGGCGTTCGGCGCGAATAATGGTCTTCAGATCGGACAGGGCCAGATCGAAATCATCGTTCACGATTAAATAATCATACTCTGCGTAGTGTGTCATTTCTGCCACAGCTTGCGCCATGCGCTTGGCGATCACTTCATCAGAGTCTTGCCCGCGACCACGCAGGCGACGGCCAAGTTCTTCCTTCGACGGCGGCAAAATAAAGATGCTGCGCGCTTGCGGCATTTTGGCGCGGATTTGCTGTGCGCCTTGCCAGTCGATGTCCAGAAAAACGTCTACGCCGGTCGACAGCACCTGCTCAATAGCCGCACGTGACGTACCGTAATAGTTACCGAACACTTCGGCGTGCTCAAGAAACGCATCCTGCTCAATCATTCGGCAGAACTCATCCCTTGAAACAAAGAAGTAATGTTCGCCGTGCTGTTCACCTGGGCGGCTATTGCGCGTGGTGTGCGAAACCGAAACCTGCGTGTCGTACAGCGGTTGCGTCTTTAACAAAGCCTGAATCAGACTTGATTTCCCTGCGCCGCTAGGGGCAGAGACAATATAAAGCGTGCCTTGAGCCATGATGATGTTCGTTGATAGCGGTTGATATGCCAATAACAGCGGATGTGTATTTTCTCCGCACAGTATACACGGCTAACGCGTCGGGTGCAGCGTTAGCTCGCATTTTGCCCGTCGCTTTGTGCTGAAAAAACCTCAAACTGGCAGGTTTGCGCAGCGTATCGCTAAATATCTTCAGTTTTCTGCAATGTGCCAAACCTTTCTCGAACTGCGTTATGGAACGGCTGATTGGCGATTGTCGCCTCCTGACTTTCTGGTTTTACTGCCGGTTATCAGGGAGGTGCACAATGTACAAAGGTGCCATGCGTAGCGGAATGATCCTGTTATGCGGATTAATGTTCAGTAGGGTTCTGTGGGCGGAAAGTTGTCCCATGTGGCGGCCAGAGCGACTACAACTGGAGATTAGTACGCTAAAAAATCAGCTTGAGCGTTGGGATGTGGCGTATCACCAGCAGGGCAACAGTTTAGTTGAGGATGAGGTGTATGACGGCTTGCAGAAAAAACTGCAGATGTGGCAACGGTGTGCTGGGGCAGTGCCAGAAGATGAGTTCACCCCGCTTTTACCTCCAGGCAAGGTCCCACATCCCGTTGCGCATACCGGGTTGCGCAAACTGCCGGATTCTGTGGCTGTGGCCCAATGGTTAAACGGTCGTCGTGATCTCTGGATCCAGCCAAAGGTGGATGGCGTAGCAATTACGCTGGTTTATCGTGACGGCACCCTGGTTTCTGCTATCAGCAGAGGGAATGGGCTAAAGGGGGAGAACTGGCTGGAAAAAGTGCGTGCCATTCCGGCGGTGCCGACCAACGTTAATGGCGCACCGCAGACGTTGACGCTACAGGGGGAGTTGTTCCTGAAGGTGAACGGTCATCAACAAAAAATTCATGGTGGCATCAACGCGCGTTCCAAAGTGGCCGGGGCCCTGATGAAAAATACGCTGTCGCCAGTACTGCAGCAGATTGGTCTGTTTGTCTGGGCGTGGCCGGATGGCCCACAGGATATGGCACAGCGTTTTCGGCAACTTGCTGGAATGGGCTTTCCCCTTGCTTTGGCGTATTCGCAACCGGTGACATCATTGGCAGAAGTACAGCAATGGCGAGAGCATTGGTATCAAGCCGCTTTGCCTTTTGTCACTGATGGGGTGGTGATTCATCAAGCACGCTCACCGCAGGGCCGGTACTGGCAAGCGAGACCTGCTGATTGGGCTGTTGCCTGGAAATATCCCCCGGCGCAGCAGATCGCACGGGTCAAGGGCATCGATTTCAACGTGGGGCGTACCGGCAAAGTTGCTGTGATGCTGAGACTTGATCCCATCAGGTTGGATGATAAATGGGTTGCACGGGTTAACCTTGGTTCACTGATGCGTTGGCGGCAGTGGGAAGTTGTACCGGGTGATCAGGTGGCGATTAGCCTGATGGGACACGGCATTCCTCATCTGAGTAAGGTGGTCTGGCGGGGAACGGAAAGGTCAGTGCCCAACGCGCCATCTGCAGAGCATTATCATCCGCTGAGTTGTTTTAGTTGGCGACCGGATTGCCGTCAGCAGTTTCTTGCCCGTTTGGTGTGGCTGAGTGGTTCACAGGGATTAGGTTTTCGTGGCGTCAGCGAATCCACGTGGAGGGCGCTGATTGATCAGGGGCTTGTACGATATCTGTTAGATTGGCTGACGCTGACACCGGAGCAGTTGATGTCAACGCCTGGTATTGGCGATAAGCGTGGACAGCGTATTTACCGGCAATTTCAGCAGGCACGACAGCAGCCTTTCGCGCGTTGGCTGATTGCTTTAGGTGTACCACTGTCCTCGCAGCAAGCGATGGCGTTGAAAAACTGGCATCAGGCTCAGCAAATGCCCCCTGAGGCGTGGCGAAAAATGACCGGTATTGGTGAGAAAAGGGCGCAGCAGATTTCTGGTTTTCTCCGGCACCCACCACTGTTGGCATTGATCAGTACGCTGGAGTTCCTGGGAGTAAGCGGCTTTTCGCCAAGGATAACACCTGTTAGTGATCCGGATGCTGGTAGTTAAATACCGGCAGACCCAGACGAAAGCGCAGGGCGATCAACCGGGCACTGAGGCCGACGACCAGTGTGATGACCACTACCAGGTTGTGCGGCAGGCTGAAGTGTTGCAGTCCTATGTATAGCCAAGCGGCGGCAAAGGAGATACCGGCGTAGATTTCTTTCTGGAATACCAGTGGAATGCGATTACAGAGCATATCGCGGAGTACACCACCGAACACGCCGGTGATCACGGCGGCAATCGCAGCAATGATAGCGCCGTGGCCCATATCCAGAGCAACTTGCGCACCGATGATTGAGAACACAATCAGGCCAACGGCATCCAGCACCAGGAACAGACGACGCAGGTGCCGCATTAGCGGTGCCAACCAGGTGGTCACAATCGCCGCAATCGCAACGATAACGATATATTCAGGATGTTTCACCCATCCCAGTGGGAAATGACCGAGCAGCATATCGCGTACTGAACCGCCGCCGATTGCGGTGGCCGAAGCGATAATGATTACGCCAAACATATCCATTTGTCGGCGGCCAGCAGCCAATGCACCGGTCATGGCTTCGGCAGTGATGCCGATGATATAAAGAATGCTCAATAACATAAGGTATTCACAGAATGGGCGGGAATGAGTGTCATGGTGAAAGGGTAATCGCCGGCGGGGTATGCCGCTACTGAGTTTTTCTAACCGATGACATTTCGGATTACTTTAATTAATCCTTTTGTGGTTTGCTTTACTTGTTCAACGCCTTTCAACACCTTTATTTATTCGTGGAAGCATTAGGTATTTCGCGTTAGTTTCTGTTGCTAACTATGCTTCTTACATTCGTTCTACGCGCTGGCGATAGATTTCTGATAATGATGACATTCAATGAGGAACATAAAGATAAAATGAAAAAAACGCCCCTGCTGATGATGGTCGTAACTGCGTTCTTCATGTTGAACGGCTGTGTTGCTCCAGCTAAGAACAATACGCAGCAAACAATGGCAACCTGCCGTGTTGGCGATCCCATGACGCAGACTACGCTTTATTTTGGCCTGAATCGTCCGACAGGGCCGGTGATTAGCGCTACAGAGTGGCAGAGTTTTGTTGATCGGCAGGTGACGCCACGCTTTAAAGACGGGTTGTCGATATTTGACGCCAAAGGGCAATGGTTAGGTAATGACGGTAAGTTGGCCCGTGAGAACAGTAAAGCGCTGATGCTGATTCATGCGCAGGGTAAGGAAAGTGAAACCAATATTGAGATGCTACGGAGCAGCTATAAGCAACAGTTTGCGCAGGATTCCGTGATGCGCGTGGATGCGCCAGTGTGTGTTGCGTTCTGACTAAATCCCGGCCCGCAGGCCGGGATATTTGTTTACAGGACCAGCCCGGCGATTGCTGCTGAAAGCAGGCTAACGAGGGTTGAACCGTAAACCAGCTTCAGACCAAAACGAGACACTACGTTGCCTTGCCGCTCGTTAAGCCCTTTGATTGCACCTGCGACAATGCCGATAGAAGCAAAGTTGGCGAAGGACACCAGGAATACCGACAGGATGCCCAGGCCGCGTGGTGTTAGTTCTGTTGCAATTTTCTTCAGTTCAATCATTGCCACAAATTCATTGGCTACCAGCTTGGTCGCCATGATGCTGCCTGCCCGCAGCGCATCCGGCGCCGGGATGCCGATTAGCCAGGCTAGTGGATAGAATACATAACCCAGGATCTGCTGGAAGCTGATGCCAAATACGGCAGAGAAAAGGGCATTGACCGCAGAAATCAGCGCAATAAAACCGATCAGCATGGCAGCGATAATCATCGCGATTTTGAAGCCCGCCAAGATGTACTCGCCCAGCATTTCAAAGAAGCTCTGATCCTCATGCAGCTTGCTCAGTTTCAGTTCGGGTTCATCGTCCAACTGATAAGGGTTGATGATCGACAAGATGATAAAGGTGCTGAACATATTAAGTATCAACGCAGCTACCACGTATTGTGCATCGATCATCGACATGTAGGCACCCACGATGGACATAGATACCGTCGACATGGCAGTTGCTGCCATGGTGTACATGCGGCGAGGCGAAATATCGCCGATGATGCCTTTGTAGGCGATAAAGTTTTCCGACTGCCCAAGCACCAATGTGCTGACGGCGTTGAACGATTCTAGCTTGCCCATGCCGTTAACCTTGGACAGCAGGGTACCGACCAGACGGATAATCAGCGGTAGAATGCGGAAGTGCTGCAAAATACCTATTAGCGCAGAAATAAAGATAATCGGGCATAAAACACCCAGGAAGATAAACGCCAGTCCGTCCTTGCTCATGCCACCAAACACAAAATCGGAGCCCTGTGCAGCATAGGTCAGTAGTGTTTCAAAGAAACCGGCAACGTGTTTGATGACGCTAAGGCCGCTTTCTGAATGCAGGAAGAAATAGGCGAGTGCGCCTTCAATGACCAAAAGCTGAATAATATAACGTAGTCGAATTTTCTTGCGGTCATTACTGACCAGTAGTGCCAGGGCGATGATCACTACCAGGGCAAAAATAAATTGCAGAATTTGCGGCATAAAGAGTCCGTACGGCTAAACGGGCGGGAAAAATCACATTTAGCCACAGCTTGGCCCACCTTTCATTACCTTAGGTGATAATTGGAATAAAATACTTTCTGCTAGCGAGATAAGCTGCCAATCGCCTCCGGAGCCCTCTTTGTCACAGTTTTTCATAAACAAAGCCAATCCCCACGCCGGATACGGCGGTTTTTTCTTCGTGGTTCGCGATGTTTACTGACTTAACGACGATTGTATAAACGATGGGAATTCGTGATACCCAGAATATAGGCATAAAAAAGCCCGCTGATGCGGGCTTTAGCGAATGAATAAATCTATCACTCGATGTTCTGGATCTGTTCGCGCATCTGCTCGATCAACACTTTCAGCTCGATGGCTGAAGTGGTCACTTCGGCATTGATGGACTTGGATGCCAGCGTGTTGGATTCGCGGTTGAACTCCTGCATCATAAAGTCGAGGCGACGGCCCACGGCTTCTTTCTTCTTCAGGATGTTGTGCGTTTCTTTTACGTGGGCTTCCAGGCGATCCAGCTCTTCGGCGACGTCAATACGTTGCGCCATCAACACCAGTTCTTGTTCCAGACGGGTGTTTTCCAGTTGAACCTGAGCTTCTTCCAGCTTGCTGACCAGACGTTCACGCTGCCACTGCAAAATGTTTGGCATCTGGGCGCGTACCTTGACCACTTCGGCGCTGACGCCGTCCAAACGCTGTTCGATCAACGCTTTCAGTGCAGTACCTTCGCTTTCACGAGCAACGATGAAGTCATCCAGTGCGCCTTCCAGCGCTTGCATCAGCTGTGCACTGATGGCGTCCAGGTCCTGCTCTTGGGCGGACATAACGCCAGGCCAACGCAGTACGTCGATAGGGTCAATTTCCCCTTCGTCGCTCTGCATTTTTACCCAGTTGGCAGCTTCAACCAGTTGCTTAGCCAGTTTTTCGTTCAGGATCATTGAGCTTTGTGCGCTCGGATCCAGTTCGAAACGCAGGTTGCACTCCACCTTGCCACGGGTCAGGCGACCACGGATACGTTCGCGGATCACCGGCTCCAGACTGCGGAATTGTTCCGGCAGGCGGATGTAGGTTTCTAGATAGCGTTGGTTCACGGAACGCAGCTCCCAAGCTGCGCTGCCCCATTCACCCTTGATTTCACGCCGGGCGTAGGCGGTCATGCTGCGGATCATTGATGCGTACCCGTAATAGGAAAAGATGAACCGATTATAGCGTTGGACCTGCGGGCAGGATAGGCATTACGTCACGAAGCCCGTATAATGCGCAGCCAAACGTTGATTAGAAGCCGGAGAGAGCCCATGCGTCCTGCAGGCAGAGCACCACAACAAGTTCGCCCACTGACACTGACCCGTCACTATACCAAACACGCTGAAGGCTCAGTGCTGGTTGAGTTTGGCGATACCAAAGTTTTGTGCACCGCCACAGTAGAAGAGGGCGTTCCGCGCTTCCTGAAAGGTCAGGGTCAAGGCTGGATCACCGCTGAGTACGGTATGTTACCGCGCTCCACCCACAGCCGTAATGCCCGCGAAGCTGCCAAAGGCAAGCAAGGCGGCCGCACGCTGGAAATTCAGCGTTTGATCGCCCGTTCGCTGCGTGCGGCGGTTGATCTGAAGAAGCTCGGTGAGTTCACCATTACTCTTGACTGCGATGTCTTGCAGGCTGACGGCGGTACCCGTACTGCGTCTATTTCTGGTGCATGCGTTGCACTGGCAGACGCATTAAACGCGCTGGTGGCCAACGGCAAGCTGAAAGCTAACCCGATGAAAGGGCTGGTTGCTGCGGTCTCCGTTGGTATCGTTAACGGCGAAGCGCTGTGCGATTTGGAGTACGTCGAGGACTCCGCAGCAGAAACAGATATGAATGTAGTGATGATGGAAGATGGCCGCATGATCGAGGTGCAGGGCACCGCCGAGGGCGAGCCGTTCAGCCACGATGAGCTATTGGCGCTGTTGGCGCTGGCCCGAGGGGGCATCGATACCATCTTCCAGGCGCAGAAAGCGGCGCTGGCAGACTAATTATTAAGGCGACTCAAGGGTCGCCTTTTTTACGCCCGGCGATCGGGCGGCAGTATTAACAGATCTAACCGACCAGACGAGGAGAAGCAGTAATGAAAGCCTATCAGCGCCAGTTTATCGAGTTCGCGCTTAACAAGCAGGTATTGAAATTCGGCGAGTTCACCCTGAAATCCGGCCGCACCAGCCCGTATTTCTTTAATGCCGGCCTGTTTAATACCGGGCGTGATCTTGCGCTGTTAGGGCGTTTCTACGCCGAAGCATTGATTGATTCTGGCATCGAGTTTGATTTGCTGTTTGGCCCGGCCTACAAAGGCATTCCTATTGCCACGACCACGGCGGTTGCGCTGGCGGAACACCATGACCGTGATGTGCCTTACTGCTTTAATCGTAAAGAGGCCAAAACTCACGGTGAAGGGGGGACGCTGGTGGGCAGCCCGCTGCAGGGCCGTGTCATGTTGGTGGACGATGTGATCACTGCCGGCACGGCGATCCGTGAATCGATGGAAATCATTGGTGCAGGTGGCGCAACATTGGCCGGGGTACTGATCTCGCTTGACCGTCAAGAACGTGGCCGTGCGGATATCTCCGCTATTCAGGAAGTTGAGCGCGACTATCACTGCAAAGTGATTTCCATCGTGACGCTGAAGGATTTGATTGTTTATCTGGAAGAAAAACCGGAAATGGCAGATCACCTGGCGGCGGTGCGGGCCTATCGCGAGCAGTACGGGGTTTAAGCAAGTATCATTCAGCCGGGCGCGCCAAAACGCGCCCGGTTTGAATTTTATTGCAGCTGTGCCGCCAGTAGCGGCCAGCGTCCTTCGAACTCTTGTGTTGGGCGATAGCGGAATTCGGAGCGCACATAGCGTGACAGCATGCCTTCACAGAACGCCAGTAACTGGCTGGCCAACAGCGTTTCATCTACGATAAAACCTTTACCTTCCCGTAGCTTGCGTTCTTTCAGTACCTGACGCAGTTGTGCCTCAATGCGTTCAAACAGCTGGTTGATTCGCCCCTGCAGTCGATCCTGCTCAAACATAAGTGCGTGACCTGTCATGATACGCGTCAGGCCAGGGTTGCGTTCGGCGAATCCCAGTACCAGCAACAGAATCAGACGCAGGCGGTTAAAAGTCTCTTTTTCATCCTGCAGGATCAGGTTGATGCGCGTTATCAGGCTGTCTTCAATAAATTCGATCAGACTGTCGAACATCCGTGTCTTGCTTGGAAAGTGCCGGTAGAGCGCAGCTTCGGAGACTCCGACGTTAGCGGCAAGTTTAGCGGTGGTAATACGCTGGTTGCCGTCGCTGGATTCCAGCATCTGGGCTAATGCCTGCAGTATTTCCTCGCGCCGGTTCCTTTTGGTATTTTCTTTTTCTGCCATGTCTGATTAGACCCTTGCTAAAACTGCTTAGACTTTCGGAAACCCGGGCACCGGCCGTTACAGAGAGTTCTCTGTAGGGCTTATGTGATAGCTTTTTTACGATGCTGGGGTCAGCGGCCTTAACGACCTGTATTCTCCGTGCGCCCTGGTATGCGCTGTAATCGTTGTCGGCCAAACCTTGCCGTAGAGATGTCCTTCTCTCCGAGGTGGCAAGGTTTCAGGCGACGTTTCCTTGTCGGCACTTAGGTATCGGGCAGTGCTTATTGGCGACCGGAATGGCCAAAGCCACCTTCACCACGTTCACTGCTGTCGAACTCTTCAACCAGATTGAATTCGGCTTGTACAACAGGCACAAACACCATCTGTGCGATGCGTTCACCAGGTTCAATCGTGAAGGATTTTTGGCCACGGTTCCAGACAGAAACCATCAATTGGCCCTGGTAATCAGAGTCGATCAGGCCGACCAGATTGCCTAGTACCACACCGTGCTTATGACCTAAACCGGAACGCGGCAGGATCACCGCAGCCAGACCCGTGTCGGCGATGTGGATAGCCAAACCGGTAGGTAGCAACTTGGTTTCACCCGGAGCCAGTTCTTCGGCGTTGTCCAGGCAGGCACGCAGATCGAGGCCTGCGGAGCCTGGGGTTGCGTAGGTCGGCAAAGGGAAATCCTTTCCGATACGCGGGTCGAGGATTTTAACGTCGATTTTTTTCATCATAACGGCTGACTATCTCGTCTATTAAACGTTGGCCAAGGAGTGCTTTGTCGCTCAGCGCCAGGCGCTTTTCTCCATCCTGCCAAAAAAGGTGCAAGGCATTGGTGTCGCTGTTAAACCCATGCTCTGCAAGCGATACATCATTAGCGCAAATTAAATCCAGTTTCTTACGCGCCAGTTTTTGTCGCGCGTATTCTTCCACATTCTGGGTTTCGGCGGCAAACCCCACGACAAAGGGACGTTTTTTCGTCATCGCTGCGACGCCTGCAACGATATCGGGGTTTTTTACCATTTTGAGGATGATTTCATCACCCTGTTTTTTTATTTTTTCATCGGAAATCTGTTCGGCACGGTAATCGGCCACGGCCGCACAGGAAATAAAAATATCCTGTTGGGCGGCGCGTTGCTGCACAGCGTGTTCCATTTCCAACGCGCTGATGACATCTACCCGAGTGACATGTGGTGGCGTCGGTTGGTTCACCGGTCCGGCAATCAACGTGACTTGCGCGCCACGTGCTGCGGCGGCACGAGCTATGGCAAAACCCATTTTACCGGAGCTGTGGTTGCTGATAAAACGTACCGGGTCCAGCGCTTCACGTGTTGGACCGGCGGTGAGCATAATCTTCAAATGTTGCAGATCTTGCGGTGCGGAGAAATGATTGTTTGCCAGTTCAACGATATCCAGCGGATCAATCATGCGGCCCGGGCCGACGTCGCCACAGGCTTGGCTACCGCTATCCGGCCCCCACAGCAGCATACCGCGTGCCTGCAGTGTTTGCAGGTTGGCCTGGGTGGCGACGGCGCGGTACATCTGTTGGTTCATGGCAGGCGCAGCGGCGATCGGCGCTGCGGTGGCCAGGCAAACCGTCGTCAGCAGATCGTTGGCCATGCCAGCGGCGACACGCGCCAGCAGGTCGGCGGTGGCCGGGGCCAGTATGACCAGGTCCGCCCATTTACCGAGCTCGATATGGCCCATCGCGGCTTCGGCTGCGGGATCCAACAGATCATCTGAGACCGGGTAGCCGGATACGGCCTGCAGCGTCAGCGGCGTAATAAAGGCTTTCGCTGCATTGGTCATTATCACACGCACTTCCGCGCCTCTGTCACGCAGGCGGCGTACCAGTTCTGGGCATTTGTAAGCGGCGATACCGCCACTGATACCCAGTACAATATGTTTGCCGGAGAGTCCCGTCATCATGATTGTCCGATTGAATCCGAAAGATGTGCCATTTTAGCATAACCGCCAGATGGGTGATCGATTCCGCTGTATCTGCACCCCGTTACATCATGCATTGCGCAGCACTTCGCAATGTTATCAAGCACCTGTCGTCGGCTCCTTTGTCACATGGCATGCTGTGGCGTTTTCGGGAGACGATGATGAGCAGTCAGGTAATCACCTTGTGGCCGGATACGCTGGCGCCACGGGAAAAATTGTTGCGCTACGGTGCGTCGGCATTGTCCGATGCGGAGTTGTTGGCCATTTTTTTACGTACGGGTTTTCCTGGCGTGCATGTTATGCAGTTGGCGGAAGAGCTACTAGTGCAGTTTGGCTCGCTTTATCATCTGATGTCAGCGGATCATTCGGTTTTCTGTAGTTACAAGGGGTTGGGTAATGCCAGCTATGCCCAACTACAGGCCATTTCCGAGTTGGCGTTCCGCTTCTTTTCCAGCCATCTGGCAAAGGAAAATGCCATGCTGAATCCCAAAATGACCCAGCATTATTTGCAAAGTCTGCTGGCCCACCATGAGCGAGAAGTGTTTTTGGTATTGTTTTTAGACAATCAGCACCGTGTTATTCGCCATCAGGAGATGTTTGCTGGTACCATCAGCAGCGTTGTCGTATACCCGAGAGAAATTGTGCGCGAAGCGTTGAAGGCTAATGCGGCCGCCATTATTCTGGCGCATAATCATCCTTCGGGTAAGGCTGAACCCAGTCATGCCGACCGTCTAATAACAGAGCAAGTGGTTAATGCCTGCCTGTTATTGGAGATCCGAGTGCTCGATCATTTGGTGATAGGTCGGGGTGAATGCGTCTCTTTTGCCGAGCGCGGATGGCTTTAAGCGATTTTTTCGCGATCCTTGTGGGATCTTTAGCTGTTCGGGACTTGAGCACTTACGCTTCAGAGCGTATACTACGCCACCTTTGAGAATCTTGGGTTTGGCGTAAGAGCCTATCTCAGCAGGTTTCTAACCTGATGTGTGGTTTCTGACCTGATGACGAGAGTCTCCTCAGTATGAAGTTTGCTGAGATGGGCTCTAAAAGCCTGACGAGGCGGCCATACCCTATACGAAGCTCGAGCTGATTTGATTTTTGGAGAATAGACATGTCCCGAGTCTGCCAAGTTACTGGCAAGCGCCCGGTGAGCGGTAACAACCGTTCCCACGCAATGAACGCGACCAAACGCCGTTTTCTGCCGAACCTGCACTCACACCGTTTTTGGGTTGAGGCTGAGAAGCGCTTTGTAACGCTGCGTGTATCTGCTAAAGGTATGCGTGTTATCGATAAGAAGGGTATTGAGACGGTCTTGGCCGATCTGCGTGCCCGTGGTGAGAAGTATTAAGGAACTGCATCATGGCTAAAGGTGTTCGCGAGAAGATCAAGCTGGTTTCTTCTGCTGGTACTGGTCACTTCTATACCACCACGAAGAACAAGCGTACTAAGCCGGAAAAATTGGAACTGAAGAAATTCGATCCAGTTGTCCGCCAGCACGTGATCTACAAAGAAGCTAAAATTAAATAATTTTAGTGGATTAATAAAAACCCGGCCTTGGCCGGGTTTTTTGCGTTATAAGGGATACCCATCGCCTGTCACTCACATGAATGCACTACAGGGGATGTAAAGATGCATAGGCTTTGCAGCTTGGAATCATAGGGTAGAGAAAGCAAAGGGGAGCGTGGAATGCCTGAATTACCAGAAGTTGAAACCAGCCGTCGCGGTATTGAACCTTATCTTGTCGGTCATAGCATTCAATATGCCGTGGTGCGCAATGCACGTCTGCGCTGGCCCGTTTCCGAACAAATTCTGACGCTGAGCGACCAGCCAGTATTGAGCGTGCAGCGTCGCGCCAAGTATCTTCTGATTGAACTGGCGAGCGGCTGGATTATCGTTCATCTGGGAATGTCTGGCAGTTTGCGCATGTTGGCCGAAGAGACAGAGGCCGGTAAACACGACCACGTTGATCTGGTTATCAGCAATGGTATGACGCTGCGTTATACCGATCCGCGCCGCTTTGGTGCCTGGTTATGGTGTGACGATCTGGCGACAAGCAACGTGCTGGACCACCTTGGACCGGAACCTTTGAGTGAAGCTTTTAATGGCGCCTACCTGTTCGAGAAATCTCGCAACAAGCGTACGCTAATCAAACCCTGGCTAATGGATAATAAGCTGGTGGTGGGGGTTGGCAATATCTACGCCAGTGAATCGCTGTTTACCGCCAGGATCCTCCCAGACCGCCCCGCAGGCTCGTTGAGCAAAGTGGAGGCTGACGTGCTGGTGGAAACCATTAAGGCTGTTTTACTGCGTTCTATCGAGCAGGGGGGCACGACACTACGTGATTTTCTGCAATCAGACGGCAAGCCAGGCTATTTCGCGCAGGAATTGCAGGTATATGGTCGGGCTGGTGAACCTTGCCGTGTATGTGGTACCCCAATTAAGTCAGCCAAGCACGGGCAACGCAGTACTTTCTTCTGCCCACGCTGCCAGCGTTGATTATTGTTTGGCGAGTTTTTCGAATAATGCCTGAGTGACCACGTCTGGTAGGAAAGGGGCGATATCACCGCCGTGACGCGCCACTTCTTTTACCAGAGAAGAAGAGATAAACGACCACTCTTCGGAAGGCATCAGGAATACACTTTCCAGTGTTGGCATCAAATGGCGGTTCATATTTGCCAACTGCAACTCATATTCAAAGTCAGAGACTGCACGCAGGCCGCGAACCAGAATATTGGCATTCTGATGAGCGGCGAAATGCGCCATCAGTTCACTGAACCCCAATACTTCCACATTATCCAGATGTGATGTCACTTGAGTGGCTAAGTCTACGCGCTCTTCCAGCGTGAACAGCGGCTTTTTACTCGGACTGGCAGCAATTGCCAGGATGACGTGATCAAATATTTTTGACGCACGCGTCACCAAATCCAGGTGGCCGTTGGTCATGGGATCGAAAGTACCGGGGTAGATGGCTTTACGGGTCATGATTCACTTCTCTGAATAGTTGTGGCCCAATGCCCAGAGTGCGGCATATTTGTTGAAAGTATATTGCGCGTTGACCACCGCTAACAGCAACCCCTGTTTTCCGTCCAGGAAACCAGCCCGCAGTAGCCATGTTTTGCAAAACGCACCCAGAGTGTGGGTTATTATCGAAAGATAGCTGCATCGCTTGCCGGCCTGATAGCGCTGATTGGCCCATTCTTCGGCATAACGCAGTTGTTTACGCTGAAAGGCAAAGAAATCACGACAGGTCAGGTGCAGTAGATCACCGCTTAGCGGCACTACTTTCGCCCCGTTGATATTAAGTGATTCGTGTACCAGATCGTCGTTATAGCGATAGCGTTGGTTGGCATACAGACGATTGACACGATCGGGGTACCAGCCGCTGTGGCGCATAAAACGGCCGAGAAACAGGTTACGGCGCGCGCAACTGTAGACCTGATTATCGTCCGGTGCAGCGAGTATTTGTTCAATGGAGTGGCGAAGTTCGGGTGTGACACGCTCATCAGCGTCGATCATCAGAATATAGTCGTTGCTGGCGTAACTCTGTGCCAGCTGGCGCTGTTTACCGAAACCTTGCCAGTCGGCATGAGTGAACACTTTGGCACCCAGATCTTCGGCAATGGCGACACTGTTATCTTCGCTACCTGAGTCGAGCAGGATGATTTCATCCGCCCAGGCTACGGAGCGAAGACAATCTGGCAGCAGCCCGGCTTCGTTCTTGGCGATAATCACCACCGACAGGCTTTTGCGGTTGCTCATTTAATGGCTCCGTGGCGGCAGGTGCGGTTCCAACAGTTGCAGCAGGCGCTGCAGCGCTCCCTGATTTTGATACAGCACTTCTACTGCGTGACGGCCGTAATAGCGACGATAGTCTTCGTCGGTAAGTAGCGTAGTCACTTCTTTGACCAGCGATTCTTCGTCGGTCACGGTGATTAATCCACCGGCTTGCGACAGTTTGGCGCAGATATCTTTGAAATTGAATGTGTGAGGACCCATCAGCACAGGGATGGCGTGTGCTGCGGCTTCCAGTGGGTTATGCCCACCGCGTTCCACCAGGCTGCCTCCAACAAAGGCCAGATCGGCAATGCCGTACAGCAGCATCAGTTCGCCCATGGTATCGCCAATCACCACTTGGGTGCCGCCGGAAGGGATCTCACCGCTGCTGCGCAGGGTGTAACTGAAACCGGCTTTTTGTACCAGTTCTTTGGCTGTCGAGAAGCGTTCTGGATGACGGGGTACCAGAATGAGCAGCAAGTCAGGATGTTTTTCCAGCAGTTTACGGTGCGCAGCCAGCAGAATACTTTCTTCACCATCATGGGTGCTTGTGGCGATCCACACTGGACGACGCGGTGCCCATTGACGGCGCAACGTGACGGCTCGTGCTGCCAGCTCTGGAGTAACGGAAATATCGAACTTCAGGCTACCTGTCACGGTAAGTTGTGAGCGCTTAAGGCCAAGTTCAACAAAGCGTTCACCGTCTTCTTGGTTTTGTGCGGCTATCAGTGTAATGCGGCGCAGCATATCACGGACAAAACCGCCGATTTTTTTATAACCGGTGGCAGAACGGGCGGAAAGACGAGCATTGGCGATCACCAAAGGAATTTGACGCTGATGTAGTGCGTTAATCAGATTGGGCCACAACTCGGTTTCCATAATGATGACCAGTTTTGGATTCACTTGATCCAAGAAGCGGCGCATAGAACCGGGCAGATCGTAAGGCAGATAAACATGATGAACGTCTTTACCAAAGGCTGATTGCACGCGTTCTGAACCTGTCGGCGTCATCGTGGTCACAGTAATCGGTAAATAAGGGTAGCGGTGGCGGAGCGCGCGGACCAATGGAATAGCGGCCAGCGTTTCACCCACGGAGACGGAATGTAGCATGATGCCACCCGGAACGACCTTCCCGGCGCAGAAGCCATAGCGTTCTGCCCAGCGTTTACGGTAGGCTGGAGCTTTGCGGCTGCGCAACAGTAAGCGAAGCCAGATCAGGGGTTGGATGAGGTAGAGTAGTACCTGATATAAACGCAGCAACATTCTATCAATTTCATTTATATGGGTTATTCAGAATAGTACCATAACTGGAAGGGAAAGGCGCTAATTTGGTAACCTTTGGTGTCAGTTTCAGACAACAGGCGAGAGATTTCGCTGATAGGCTTGGAATGAAGAATATTTTAATTATTCGCCGTGACAATATTGGCGATCTTGTTTGTACTACCCCGCTAATCGAAGGGGTGAAAATTGCCTATCCGGACGCCAAACTTTATCTGTTAATCAATAAAGTCAGCCAGGATGTTGTTAAAAATAACCCGCATCTTGAAAAAGTATTCGTCTATAAAAAGGCAAAGCACAAGGCGAAGAATGAAACCACATTAGGGGTTTATTTTGAGCGGCTGATGATTTTTCTTAAACTGCGAAAGATAAAATTCGATGCGGCGATCTTGGCCAACCCTGTCCCCTGCAAGTACAGCCTGCGATTGGCAAAAATGGCAGGTGTCAGTAATATTATTGGTGCAGACTTAGGTACACCTGATATTCATCATCCTTTCCGCAAAGAAAATTTTAGTGGTAAGCACCAGGTAGAACACACCTACAGCTACCTCTCGGCCATTACTGAGCGGCATATTCCTATTCCCCCAGTACGGGTGTTTTTGACCCTCGAAGAGCGCCAACAGGCAGCGCAGCGTTTGCAAGAATATCTGCCATCCGTCGAGCGAGTTTGCGCTGTTCATATCAGCAGTCGTAGCCCTAAGCGACGTTGGCCTATAGAGCGCTATGCCGAAATTATCAACCGCTTACTTACTGATAAGAACACGGGCGTCTTGATTTTCTGGTCCCCACAGGGGACATTGACGCCGGATGATATTGGCGATCAAAAACGCGCAGAGCAGCTGTTGGCACTATGTCAAAATGAGCGTGTGGCGCTGTATCCAACCGCGTCAGTACGTGAATTACTGGCTGGCTTCGATTTATGCGACAGAGTGCTATGCAGCGACGGCGGACAAATGCATCTGGCTGCGGCGCTGAATAAAGACATGGTTGTGTTCTTTGGCGATACGGATAAAGAATCTTGGCACCCATGGTCTGGACGCTATCATATTCTACAAACTGAATCGGGCGACTGTATTGATGTACCCGTTGATGATGTCTGGGATAAAATACAGGCATTCAATTAATTAAAAATAAGGCAGGGTTTCCCCTGCCTTATTTATTTTTTTAGGCCAAGGTACTGTTGGCAAATAGGGATTAGCCCATAGCTCAATAGCTGGTCATGATTGATTTTTGGCGGTTTAGCGTAAATTTCCGCCATTTTTTCCGCCAATGATTTTTCATTGAGTTCCGCCAGTGCGTTATCCATTCCCGCTTTTTCCAGAATTTCCGTAGGCCCACCTGGACAGCGAGTGCTGACTACCGGTGTCCCACACAGCAGTGCTTCCACCAATACGTTGCCAAAGCCTTCACTGTCAGAGCTGAGCACTAGCAATGATGCCTGGCGAATAAACGGGTAGGGGTTAGCCTGGAAACCGAGGAAGAGTACGCGATCTGCGATGCCTAGTTGGCTCGCCAACTGTTTCGTTTCCGCTATGATGGCTTCGCTACCGGTCCCAATTAGGGCCAGAGGTGCCTGTATTCCCGATAGCGCATAGGCTTTCAACAAGCGGTCGTGTCGCTTGTGTGGGTGAAAGCGTCCGACGTGCACCAGATAATCTTTGCCCGCCAGTTCACAAGGTTCTGCAGCCTGTTGTTCGATGGCGGCAATATCAAACGGATTATTGATCACTGCTAACTGGCTTGGGCGGATCGGCAGGTTTTGCTGCAAATCGTTCCCCACTGCCTGTGAGACGGCAACAATATTTCTGCCGTGATAAACCGCGGCGATTTTCCGCTGTTTCAACCAACGATCCAGTCCCTTGCGGTGGCCTAAATAGGACGTCGACAGGATGCCATGAATGCAGAACCACAGGCGGTTCGATGATAGAAGTTTGCTGTGGCTGACGATACGATCGGTTTTATGCAGGTTGGAGAACACCAAATCATAGGCCCCCTGTTGGTGCTCATTATCGGTGATCGCCCGATCCAGAGCGGCAGCGCGGCGTGACAGTTCAGTCAGTTTGCGCCACGGCGAGCGACTGTGATCGGCGACGACCTGATAGTGAATACCGGAAGGGATCGGATAGTTACAGACATCACGCAATGAAATCAGGCTAACGTCATGGCCCATTTGCTGCATGCCCTGGCACAGTGTTAGCACCACTTTTTCCGCGCCGCCACCAGGCAGGCCGTCGATAATCATCAGAATACGCATAGTTAATCCAGCAGCCGGTTATAAAGGGATATCAGCTGTTCCGACAGGTGAGCCGGTGTGGCCGACATAATACGCAATCTTGCGGCTTCACCCATGGCGGAGCCTAAAGCCTGACGCGGTAACGCCGTGATCGCCTCGATCAGCGCGGGGACGTCAAGAGCATCAGTGACAAAGCCATTCTGTCCTTGGGTGATAAACTCAGCACCACCGCAGGTGGTACTGGTAATGACTGGTAAGCCGCAGGACATGGCTTCCAGAATCACGTTGGGGAACGGATCATACAGCGTGGGTAGCAACAACGCATCGGCAGCTTGATAGAACGGCAGTGTCTGTTTCTGTACGCCCATAAACCGTACGCGATCGCTGCAACCGAGTGACTGTGCCAGCGCTTGATAGCGTTTTTCTGCCTTGTCTTTACCGACCACCAGGAGATAGCTGCCGGTGGCTGCAACAGCACGGATGGCAGCGGCTAAGCCTTTGCGCTCAAAACCGGAGCCGACAAAAATCAGGCAATGTGCTTGTTGTGGGATCTGGTATTGCTGACGTAGTTGGCGGCGCAGTTCGGCATTGGCGGGCTGGAACTTTTGATTATCAATAGCGTTGTAGATCACCGTGATTTTATCGGCGGGTACGCCAAAATCATCGATGATTTCCTGTTTAATCATTTCGGCGTTGCAGATAACGGCTTTCAATTCTGGCGCGGCGTACATCGCGCGCTCTGCGCACATTACGTAACGGTGATAACGGTTTGAGAACAGCCATTTACGGCGCCATACTGGCAGCAAGCGGGCCCGTTGTAACAACCAGCGGCGGTGTACGCCATCGCCGGCGCGGTAAATATCACAGCCGGGAATGCGTTCATGGCTCTGCACCAGATCGAATTTTTCTTTTTGCCATAGTGATCTCGCTGCTTCGGCAAAGCCGCGCTCACGGCTAATACGGCCGAATTTCAGTGGATTGCACAGGTGGATGTGCCAATTTGGATTGGCGTCTCCCTGCCATTCACGAGTGATAACGTTCAGGTCGAGGTCTTGTTGTTCTAGTGCCTCGAGGGCGCGCGAGACGAAACGCTCAGCTCCACCGTCCGGGCGGTACTTTTGGCGAACGATCGCCAAACGAAATGCTTTCATACCAACGTGCTCCGCGCGGCTGCAATCACCGCGTCTGTAGGAATAAGGTCCAGATAACGTTCATCGGTGCCGGTATTGATGGCGTCCGGATCGGGCAAGGTGCCATAGTCTCCGGCCCATATCACACTGCCAATGACCTGCCACGGACGCCAGAACACCAGCTTGGAAGGGCCAAATAGCGCGATGCAGGGAGTCTGCAGCGCGGCGGCCATGTGCATAGGCACTGAATCTACGCCGATAAACAATTTGGCGTGATCGATCAGGGCGGCCAGTTGCCGCAATGTCAGTTGGCCGGCCAGTGAAATTACGCCCTGCGGCGGACAGAGCGCCAGAATACGCGCCACCATTTCTCGTTCTTTTGCGTCCGGCCCGGAGGTGATCACCAACTGATGGCCGTCAGCCTGTAATGCACTGATCGTGGCAGCCATTTTTTCTTCACTCCAACATTTGAAAAACCAGCGTGATGTCGGTTGTACCACGATAAAATCGCCGGTAATGCCCTGTTGTTGTAACAGTTGCTCGCAGGTTTTCCAGTCCTCGGGCGGGTAACTCATGGTCACCTGCTGGCTGAGGGTTGGCAGGCCTAACGGTTGTAACAACGACAGGTTTTGTTCAACGGTATGCAGGCGAGCATGATCATTAACCGACACCAAATGTGTATGGCAATGGCGCCATAAAAAGCCCTGCCGTTTGGGAAAATCGAACCCCAACCGGATGCGTGCCCCGGTCAATCGGGTGAGAAGGGCACTGCGCCACTGATCGGCCAGATTGACCACCAGATCGTAACGTTGATCCTTGAGCTGCCGGATCAGAGTAAGCTCATGGCTCAGATGCGCTTTAGTACCCTGTTTTTTCCACTGACGATCGATAACGAAAACATGCGACAGCGCGGGGTTGCTGGCCAACATATCCTGGGTTTCTTTATACAGCAGTACGTCGATCTGCGCCTGCGGGTAGTTTTGCCGCAGAGTATTGATGACCGGAGTTGTCAGCAACATGTCGCCGTGATGGCGAAGTTTAACGATCAGAATACGCTGTATCGAGGTATCAGGAGCTAGGGCTGGCGCGTCGTTCATCATGAGTCGCTTTCAGGGAAACCAATGTTTGATTCTAAATGACCCGATCGCATGTGGCTACTGTTGCACAGTTTTCTTGCTGTGAAGTGAAAAAATAACGCGAGAGGGAGACAAAAGGCCTTCAACGTTGTCCAAACCAGGCAGTAAAGTCGTTTGCCCTGGCGAAACGCCCTGCGTAACATGCATACCCTATGTATTTCAAGTTGCAGCCAGGCGGTCAGTGCACTCATTTTTGGTGCTGGCTGGCGTAAAAGGCTGGGGTGCATGCTGTTAGTCACGCTACAACTTGAAAGGCGACGGGTATAATGCATTTTGTTGATATCAGGTTCTCTATTTATGACTAAACCGGCGTTTCTCATCACCATTGATACCGAAGGCGATAATCTGTGGCAAAACCACGATCGCATTTCGACCGAAAACACGCGATTTTTGCCTCGCTTCCAGGCGTTGTGTGAGAAATATGGCTTTAAACCGGTGTACCTCACTAATTATGAAATGGCGGTAGATGCAGAATATGTCGAGTTTGCTCGCGATGTAATTGCACGTGGCTGTGGAGAAGTGGGTATGCATCTGCATGCCTGGAATAGTCCGCCGTTAACACCATTGACCGACGACGACTGGCGCCATAAACCCTATCTGATCGAGTATCCGGCCGATCAAGTCCGTGCGAAAGTCGATCATATGACCAAGCTGCTGGAAGATAGCTTCCAGACCAAGATGCTCAGCCATCGTGCCGGCCGTTGGGCGTTTAATGAATATTATGCTGCCTTGCTATTGGAATATGGCTATCAGGTAGATTGTTCGGTTACACCGCGTGTTAACTGGCAATATTCGCCGGGTAACCCGCAAGGCAATGGCGGCACCGACTACCGTCATTTTCCGTCACAGGCCTATTTTATCGATCCTGACAATATCGCCAGAGCGGGTTCTTCATCACTGCTGGAAGTACCGATGAGCATCCAGTATAAGCATTCGGCACTGATGAATACGCTAAAACAGGGCTACGATAGCCTGCGTGGTAAGCGGCGCTCGCCGTCTGTGAATTGGTTGCGGCCAAGCGGCGGCAATCTGGAGAAAATGAAGTCGGTGGCTGAGCGCTGTCTGGCTCAGGGGAATGACTACGTTGAATTTATGCTTCATTCTTCCGAGTTTATGCCAGGAGGGAGCCCGACCTTTAAAACGCAGCAGGATATTGAAGTGTTGTATCGTGATTTGGAGCAGCTGTTTGCCTGGTTGCAGCAACGTACGGTGGGCATGACGCTAGCCGAGTATTATCAACTTAAAGTGAACTGACATGTCGAAAAAATGGAAAATTAAGGTCGCAGATTGGTTTTTGCGACGCTATACCGCAAAGTCCAACCGCTTCCAGGACAAGGCAACTTTCGACAGTCAGCTGCAGTTTGACAACATCGTCATCTATTCCACTACGGCGCTGGGGGACTTTATGTTCAACACGCCTGCGCTGCGTGCGATGCGGGAACGCTACCCTGATGCGCATATTACTTTGGTGGTGCATAAAAAGAATCAGGAGTTGGTGGAGAACGGCCGCTACTATGATCGTGTGGTGTATTGGGACAGTAAAATTAAAACCATGCGCCCGCTGTTGAAGTCATTACGTGAACATCAACCAGATTTAGCGCTTATTCTGCATTCACATCTGCCGTATGACATTATCAGTGCCGTCTTATCCGGGGCCAAATACATTATCAGGGATAATTACAGTTCCGGTATTTGCGGGCTTGAACCTTGGTTAACCAATTACATCTTCCATTACTACGGCCATTTTATTCGCCGTAAGCTGGAGCTGATTTCTATCCTGGGTTGTCGCAGCGATGATCCTACTATGGAAATTCCAGCGCCTTACCAGCCGGGTGTAAAAAGCAGTGAGTACTGTACGATTGGGTTTCAGTTGGGAGCCTCTACAGAGTCACGATGCTGGCCAGTCTCACATTTTGTTCAGCTTGCCGACGAGCTGGTGGCTAAGCAAGCCAATGTGCGTATTGTTTTGATTGGTGGGCCTTTTGATGAGGGGAAAGCACAACAATTCCTGAATCAAGCCAATCCTGAAACCCGAGCTTGCGTGGACAATCGGATAGGGAAAACGGGATTGCAGGCGTTGTTGACGTTGATTGACAGTTTCCACGTTCTGATCACCGGCGATACTGGACCACTGCATCTGGCGGTCGCGTTGAAGGTAAAAACCATCAGCCTGTTTGTTACTGCCGACTCACGTTCTACAGGGCCTATTCAGGATCTGGAACTTCATCGAATTATTCAGGTATCTCGCACTGGCTATACCATGCCACTTGAGGCGGAAAGCCCAATGGGGGTGATCCAGCCGCAACGTATTTACGCCGAAGTGGTGGATCATCTGTCGTTAGATAAAGCGCGCGTTTAGCGCTTTTTCAATCGCCAGCGGATTTTTGACAGCCAGCTATCTATTGGTGCGAATTGCATTTGGCGGATTTTTTTACGTGGTACATCACTACTGCGGCATACGTCAGCAAGGCGTCGAAAACTATGCAACGCCTCAGGCTGGTAATAGTAGTAGCCGTACAATACTTTCGACATGCTTTTCACCTCAGAGAAACAGTTGGCAAGCATTAGCGCTGCCAACTGCCGCAACGGTTCATCCCCCGGATGCTGATCAATAAAAAGCAGCATCTTGTCGATAGCAAACAGCATATCTTCAATGTCTTTGGCTTTGACATTACGGGTGATCCCGTGGCTGTTGTCCCGATAAAAATAAAGCACGTGATCGAGATGAGCAATTTTCTGGGTTTTGAAATACTGGAAAGGAGTGAATATCACGTCTTCATAACGCCTACCGTTTTCAAATGACTCTCCCTCAAGCAGGCTCCGCCTGTAGACCCGACTCCAGAGGTGCCACATCGAGTTGGCAAACAAAGGGGTGAGACAGGCCAGGCCGTGATGAGCAAAATCATAAAGGCTACGGTGTGTGGTCGTAGCGGCGGGTTGCATTGGTGGAACGTCGGTAAACTTCTGGTAATTAAAATCGATCAGGTCATCCTCATCGGCAATCAGCAGTGGGCGCAGGATGCTCAGATAGTCATTACTCAGTAAGTCATCACCATCAAGAAAGGTAATATAGCGTCCTTGAGCGTGATGCAGCCCGACGTTGCGGGCATTGGCGATGCCACCATTTTTTTGCGAGATAAAAGTTACATGCGGATGCTGCTGTTTGCCCAGAAGTTGGCGGACTCGTTCTGCGGAATCATCCGTTGAGCCGTCATCAATGATGACCACTTCAATATCATCACCAATCTGGTTGAACAGCGAGCTCAGGCTGGCGACCACGAAATCTTCGTTATTGTAAAATGGCACAATAAAGCTGAGCAGGTACGGTGACGAATGCATGGTTTTAATCCTGCGCTGGTGGTGTTTTCTTCACTGAAAGGACACTGGCTATAATCGCCAAACAGAATATGGCAGTGCCTTCGGTGCTGAAGAAGATAACGTCGCTGAGTCCGTAAACAAATAGACTGAATGTCACTCCCAGCAGTAATGCATTACGGTAGGGTTTAAGTGAAGAGACAAACAAGCCAATGTAGAGCGCCAGTAAAAACAGCGCACCCCAAACTCCTTTGAGTGAGTAGGTCTCTAGCAGTTCGTTATGCATATGCACATTGATATAAGGCATGACTCCGGACAGATGGGGTTCGTGCGCGACAATTGCACGGATTTCTGCCCCGCGTTGTTCTGCTGATTGCCCCAGTGGCGCTGCTGAGCCGGTGCGTATTGCAATAATCTGCATAGAGACTCTGGAAATAATAGAATTTTCAGTCTCAGGTTGGTTAATTAGGCGAAGATCCGTCTGAAATGCCGCAATACGTTCTTCTATCTGTGATTTGAAAACAAAACCGCTGGCGAGTAATAGCAGTGGTACTAAAGCGACCAACAGTATCTTATGCTTATGGGAAATCAGATTCTTCGTCGCCAATATCGACAGAGCAACCGCAACCGGATAAACCAGCATTGCCGCTCGCGTTCCAGTGAGCACCAGTGTGGAGAAGGTGAACAAGAAGCCGATAATATACAATGGGATGCGGTATTTAGTCCGTAGCATTAGTATCGCCTGCATCATCACCAAATTGATGGCGGTAATCAGATAAGCGGCAACAGTCGCGCGGTCAAAATTGATTTCGATACGTGGAATGTCTAGCCACAGTCCCTGATAAAGCGAGTAGCCATTGACGGCAATACCGGTTGCCAGCGCAACGACAATAAATGCGCGTTGCATACAAAGACGTTCATTTAAGGCAATCAACAGAATAAATGCGGTAGCAATCTGCAATTTACCGGTCGACATATAGGAACGGTAAATGTTGATGTAATCACCTGGCTGTTTGAAGTACTTCATCCAGAAAATAGTTGCCATCCCGACGCAGAAAAACAGCACTGGCAGGATCAAATTGCGCTTATTTTTAAAGAAATACCTCAAGTTCAGGCAAACGGCAATGAAGGAGATATAGCTGGATATATAGAAAATATTGCGTCCAGTGTCGGAGCCGAAGGGGATAGTGCAAAAAGCGATAGCGCATCCCAGATAAATGAGGTAACTGAAGGCGGGGTGTGGTGTTGTTTCTCTTAGTAGCATGGGGCTTGGTTTCCGGCTCACATTACGGTTGGGCAATAAATGATTTCAGTGCGTCATCAAACTCAGTTTTGAACAAAGCATAGCTGAAATGTTCGATGGGATAGCGCTGTGCATGTCGGCTCATATTTTGATAGGTTGCAGGATCCATCAGCCTTTCAACGGCATCCGCGCATTCCAGGTGCGACAACAGTTTCGGCGTAACCAGCGCATCGCTAACCGGGTCGTAAACCTGGTGAGGGAAATCTACCTTAATGCCTGTCAGACGTTGATGTTCTTCAATTGTCACTGAAGGCGTCAGCCCGATGCCGCATTGTCCGTCTTTGATAACCTCTGGCTGACCATCAACCTGCGGGAAAATTACCGGTACGCCAAAATACAGGGATTCCATGCAGGATAAGCCGAAGGGTTCGGTGATAGGCGAGCTCATGTAAATGTGCGTGCGGTTGAAAAAGTCAGCGACGTTATCCTGAAAACCACTAAAGGTGACGCGATCACCCAATTCAAGTTTTTCAGCCAACATTTCAAACTCAGACCGATCCGGGCCCTTACCCGCTATTTCCAAAGTAACATCATGTCCACGACGCAACAGCTCCTGCATCATTAGCAATGAAACACTAATGCCTTTCAGGCTCACCAGTCGTGATGCCGTGCCGATCTTGACTGGGCTGCTGAGCGGTTTGAGAGTGTCGTTGATACCGGAGGGGGTTTTCAGCCGGTTTATGACGACATGATTTGGACAGGGTAAGTTAAACCGCAGGGCCATAACGCGTTTAGAGGCGTAGGACGCAGAGATGCAACCGTCCAGCATCGCCAGAAAACGTAATGTTTTATGGTTTTTCGGATAGCGCCATGAACAGCCGTGATCGTAATACACCAGTTTGCCGCGTTTAGGTTTAGCAGCCAGGCCCGGTATCAGGTCCCAAACGATCAACACGTCGGCGTTGGCCCGCTCGATTTTTCTTTTCAGCAGGTACTTGCGCAAAAATTGTGGGCAGCGTAGCGGTAGCGCGTTGAACAGTCGATTTGCAAAGGTCACTTTCTGGCCAGGCATTTGACGGCGGATCTCTTCACCTATCTCACTGCTGATACAAATCACCTCGTTACTGCCGTCGGTTGTGTCATTGATATACTGCAGGAACAGGCGTTCAACACCGCCCATTTTCCCTAAATTGATAATATGCAGCTTTTTCATCCAATAACCTTTTGCAACTCGTCCCAGACTGAATCGGCGCTGAGGGTCGCCATGCTTTTTTCTGGAGAAATCAGGGAATATTGATTCTGCCCATAGCCGCCAATCAAGCCTGGATCTGTGGGCCCAAACAGCGTGATGTTCGGCCTGTCGAGTGCGGCGGTCAGGTGACTGAGGCCGGTATCGACCGAGACCACGCCTTTTGCGCCAGCCAGCACTTCGGCAACCTGCTGCAGACTAAGCTTTGGCAAAACTTCAACGTGCGGGAAGCCTTCCGCCATACGCAGTGCGCGCTGACGTTCGTGCTCTGCACCCCATGGCAGTTTAATCTTTAATCCGCTCGGAGCGGTTAACGCAATCAGATCACGCCAATGAGATTCCGGCCAGTGTTTATCATCGCGGGTAGTGGCGTGTAAAAACACCAGATACTGTCCTACATCAGCGGGGAGATGGGTGAGAAAGCGGGCAGCAATGGCGTAGTCACCCTTGTTGTCCGGTTTTTCGTAGCCCAGGCTTTTGGCGAACAACTCACGCGTACGCTCTACAGCATGTTGTTGTTTGTCGATGTCATGACGATGGTTGTAGAACCAACTGGCGAATGGCTCGCGGGCACTTTTACTATCTTGGCCATGCTTGCTGCCTTTGGCGATGCGAGTGATCAGCGCCGCGCTTTTGATTAGCCCTTGGGCGTCTATCACTACATCGTAGTCGCGCTCTTGCACCACACGTTTGAAGTCACAACGCTGCTGGCGGGTTTCACTGCCAAACCAATTTTTGCGCCAACGGCGGATTGCCACCGGGATCACGCGGTCCACTGCTGGGTGCCAGGTGGGAATTTGGCTGAAACCTTCTTCCACCACCCAGTCAAAACGGATGCCGGGAATGGCCTGCATGGCATCTGTCAGCGCCGGTAGCGTATGGAGTACATCCCCCATGGAGGAGGTTTTTACAATCAACACCTGCATGCTTATTCCTCGCTGGCGGCAAGTAACGGCGTCAGCGCGTCCAACACCTGCTGTGGCTGTATATCGATCAGGCTTTGATGGTAACCCTGATCGGCATCGCCTTTGCGTATCTTATGGTAACCACTGATTAAGCGGATCACTTTGGCCTTGTCGGACAGTGGTGGAGTAAAGTCTGGGCTACTTGGGCCATACAAGGCGATCAGCGGTTTGTTCAACGCGGCTGCAACGTGCATCAGGCCGGAATCATTGCTGACTACAGCCGAACAGGAAGCCAGCAGAATCACCGCTTGCTCAAGCTGGGTTTCACCGGCTAAGTTCATGCAAAAACCGCGGGCATCGTCATCCAGTGCCGTGCGAATTTGCTCGCCTGCCTCATTATCTTTGGCAGAGCCAAACAGGGCGATTTGATAGCCTTGGTCGATCAGCTTCTGCGCCAGCGCGGCGTAATGGTAGTGTGGCCAGCGTTTGGCTGGGCCAAATTCGGCGCCTGGGCAAAAACCGATAATCGGTCGATGATCGGTCAGATTGAAGGCGGCAGTGGTTTCAGCAATTTCTTCGTCGCTCACCTGCAGTTGCGGCCACAGCAATGGTGTAGGCAGATCATCTGCGCGTTGAATACGTTGTTTGTCGTAAGCCAGCGCGACGTAACGTTGCACCATCAGCGGGAAAGCCGCTTTGTCCAGCAGGCGAATATCATTCAGCAAGCCATAGCGCATTTCTCCGCGCCAGCCGGTGCGCTGCGGCACATTGGCAAAGAATGGCACGAGTGCGGATTTGAATGAATTCGGTAAGACATAAGCGCGATCGTAACCGTTGGCGCGCAGGGCATGCCCCAAGCGCCGACGTTCACCAAGAGCCAGAGCACCGTGGCCCAATGGCATCGACAATGCTTGATTGACCTCTGGCATGCGTGCCAGCAATGGACGGCACCAGGCTGGTGCCATCACATCGATTTCTGCCGTCGGGTACTCGGCCTTCAGGGTGCGGTAGAGACTTTGCGACATCATCATATCGCCAACCCACGAAGGGCCGATAACCAGTATTTTCATACCCGGGGTATTTCCCTTCAGCTTAAGCGGTGCGGTTTAACCAAGCCATGTACTCTTTCACGCCTTCGGCGACCGTTTTGAACGGTGCGTCATAGCCGGCAGCGCGCAGCTTGGTCAGATCGGCTTGGGTAAACGCCTGATAACGACCTTTCAGCTTTTCTGGGAACGGGATATTTTCTACCGTACCTTTTTGGTGGAAGTCGACGACTGCGTCTGCCACTGCCTGGAAGGTTTCCGCTCGGCCAGTACCGCAGTTGAAGATGCCGGAGACACCGCTTTTCCAGAACCACAGGTTCACTGCTGCCACGTCGCCGACGTAGATAAAGTCACGTTTGAAGTCTTGGCTGCCGTCGAACAGTTTTGGATTCTCACCGCGGTTGATCTGGCTGTTCAGGTGGAATGCGACGCTGGCCATACCACCTTTGTGACCTTCACGTGGGCCGTAAACGTTAAAGTAACGGAAGCCGCAAATTTGTGAGTCGGCTTGCGGCAGGATTTCACGCACATACTGGTCGAACAGGAATTTGGAGTAGCCATAAACATTCAGTGGCTCTTCGAATTGACGCTCTTCGATAAACTCTTCACGGCCGCCGTAAGTGGCTGCAGATGAGGCGTACAAGAACGGAATTTCGCGATCCAGGCAATAGTGCAACAGATCTTTGGAGTACTGATAGTTGTTGTCCATCATGTACTTGCCGTCCCACTCAGTGGTGGACGAACAGGCACCTTCGTGGAATATCGCGTCGATCTCGCCCAGATCGTCACCGGCCATAATATTGGCGATGAAATCTTCTTTATCGATATAGTCGGCGATATCGAGATCAACCAGGTTGGCGAATTTGGTGCCGTCTTTCAGGTTATCGACTACCAGGATATCGCGATACCCTGTGTCATTCAGCGCTTTAATGATGTTGCTGCCGATCATGCCGGCGCCACCAGTAACGATAATCATTGGGTTACCCCTGTTATTCTGCCCGGTGGGACACGGTGCCCCACGCTCAATGCCGCTTATAATAGCATTTCATGTCGCCGCAAACATCGGACGGGCTCCGAATATCCCGCGATGTCGAGTCCGGCAGCACTTTGCCGTGATATCTGCTGCAATTTTCATATTCTCTCCCGCAGTTTCTCGTCAGTTTGGTTACAAATCAGTAAAATATGTTGAAAACAGACCAATCCTGGAGATAACCGAATGTCCGCGTCTTTTTATCAGCAGTTGGAACAACAACTTGCAACCACTCGTAGCGAAGGGCTGTTCAAAGAAGAGCGCATTATCACCACTGCTCAGCAGGCGGATATCGCCGTTGCTGACGGCAGTCATGTGATTAATTTTTGTGCTAACAACTATCTGGGTTTGGCTAATCACCCGGCGATGATTGCCGCGGCCAAGGCCGGCATGGACAGCCATGGTTTCGGCATGGCATCGGTACGCTTTATTTGCGGTACCCAGGACAGCCATAAACAGTTGGAGCAAAAGCTGGCCGATTTCCTCGGGATGGAAGACGCTATCTTGTACTCCTCCTGCTTCGATGCTAACGGTGGCTTGTTCGAAACCCTGCTGGGCCCGGAAGATGCCATTATTTCTGATGCGTTGAATCATGCTTCGATCATTGACGGTGTCCGCTTGTGTAAGGCGAAGCGCTATCGCTACGCCAACAACGATATGACCGAATTGGCCGCACAGCTGGAGCAGGCGAAAGCCGACGGTGCACGCCATATCATGATCGCCACCGACGGCGTGTTCTCAATGGACGGTGTGATTGCCAACCTGAAAGGGGTTTGCGATCTGGCGGATAAATACCAGGCGCTGGTGATGGTTGATGACTCCCACGCGGTTGGTTTTGTTGGTGCTAACGGGCGTGGTACTCACGAGTATTGCGAAGTGATGGGGCGTGTTGACATCATTACGGGGACGTTGGGCAAGGCGTTGGGTGGTGCTTCTGGCGGTTATACCGCGGCGAAGAAAGAGGTGGTGGAATGGCTGCGTCAGCGTTCGCGTCCTTATCTGTTCTCCAACTCGCTGGCACCGGCGATCGTGGCCGCGTCGATTAAAGTACTGGAATTGCTGGAGCAGGGCGATGCATTACGCGATCGTCTGTGGGCCAATGCGAGCCTGTTCCGTGAAAAAATGACCGCGGCAGGCTTTGAGCTGGCCGGGGCCGATCACGCCATCATCCCCGTGATGTTGGGTGAAGCAAAATTGGCGCAGGAATTCGCCAATACGTTGCTCAAGGAAGGCATTTATGTGACGGGTTTCTTCTATCCGGTGGTGCCGAAAGGCCAGGCGCGCATTCGTACCCAGATGTCCGCCGATCACACCCCGGAGCAAATTGAACGTGCGATTGCGGCGTTCATTCGTATCGGTAAAGATCTTGGCGTTATTGCATAAGGTAAAACCATGAAAGCATTGTCAAAACTGAAAGCGGAAGAAGGGATTTGGATGACCGATGTGCCTCAGCCAGAGCTGGGCCATAACGACATCATGATTAAAATCCGTAAAACTGCGATCTGCGGTACCGATGTTCATATTTATAACTGGGATGAATGGTCGCAGAAAACCATCCCGGTACCTATGGTGGTCGGCCACGAATATGTGGGTGAGGTGGTTGCCATCGGTCAGGAAGTCAAAGGGTTCAACGTCGGTGACCGTGTCTCCGGTGAAGGCCATATCACCTGCGGCCATTGCCGTAACTGCCGTGGCGGTCGTACGCACCTGTGTCGTAACACCACCGGTGTAGGTGTGAACCGCCCTGGTTCGTTTGCTGAATATCTGGTGATTCCGGCGTTTAACGCTTTTAAGATCCCAGACAATATCTCCGACGAACTGGCGTCTATCTTTGACCCATTCGGCAATGCGGTGCACACCGCCCTGTCATTTGATCTGGTTGGCGAAGATGTGCTGGTTTCCGGTGCCGGACCGATCGGCATCATGGCTGCCGCCGTGTGTAAACACGTTGGTGCTCGCCATGTGGTTATCACTGACGTTAACGAATACCGTCTGGATTTGGCGCGCAAAATGGGTGTGACCCGTGCGGTTAACGTCAGCAAAGAAAATCTGAACGACGTGATGGCTGAATTGGGTATGACCGAAGGGTTCGACGTAGGGTTGGAAATGTCCGGTGCACCACCGGCATTCCGTTCTCTGCTGAATGCGATGAACCACGGTGGCCGCATTGCTATGCTGGGGATTCCGCCGTCTGACATGTCTATCGACTGGAATCAGGTGATCTTCAAGGGGCTGTTTATCAAAGGGATCTACGGCCGTGAGATGTTTGAAACCTGGTACAAGATGGCTGCACTGATCCAGTCTGGTTTGGATCTGACGCCGATTATTACCCACCGTTTCTCGATCGATCAGTTCCAAGAGGGCTTTGACGCCATGCGTTCCGGTCAATCCGGGAAAGTGGTGTTGAGCTGGGATTGATTGTAAAAAAGGGCCGGAATTCCGGCCCTTTTTTTATACTTTTGGTTTCGTTGGTGTGGCGTCTGTCCAGCGTTGCCACTGGCGTTTAATGAATGTCCCCGCTGGCGATTGCGCCACGCTTTCACCGATCACGCTAATCACCGCGCTCGCGCTGACTTTTTCTTTCGGCAACTTGACCTTACACTGCTTGATACCGCCGGTGAACGGGTTCTTCGGCTGTGGTTTCGGCGGTTTGACCGCAGGTGGGACGTAATTGCCACCGCTGCCGCCCTGCGGTTCATTCAGTAGTGAGCTAGGTTTGACCAACACGATATCAGCCGGCAGAGTTGGCAACATTTGCTGCAACACCTTCACTGTGGCTGGGCGCGGGTGACCAATCGCGATGGCTGAACCCGTGCGGCGCGCCACGTCAACCGCGCGGTTGAATTGACGGCGGATATCGGCTTCGTTGGCGGTATCGTCCAGGAACACCTTACGCTTAATCACCTTCACGTGCGTTCCTGCCGCTGCTCGGGTGGCTTGGCTGTTACCGATGGTCATGCTGTCGAGGAAATAGAGCTGATAGCTGTCGAGTGCCTGCATGACTTTCTCCATGCCTGGTAGGCTGGAAGTCATGGCGCTGCCCATATGGTTATTCATACCCACCGCATAGGGCACATTATTGACTGCATTGCGGATAATGCGCTGGATCTCTTCGCTACTCATGGACGGCTGTAATGTATCGCGTTCCAAAGGTTGCTTGCTGAGCGGTGCCATTGGCATATGAATCAGCACTTCGCGGCCCTGACTGTGGGCGCGGGTGGCCATCAAACGGGCATGTGGGGCGTTAGGTAACACGGCAATTGATATTGCCGTTGGCATTTGCAGCACTGCGCCTTCTTCATGCGGACGATAACCCACGTCATCGATCACAATGGACAATTTCCCTGCCTGTGCGGCGCAAACCTGCAACAAACAGCCAATCAGTACGACAGTACGGGGTTTGATATAGCGCAAATCTATCTTCCCAACCACGGTAGTGGGTTAACGGCCTGGCCTTGGCGACGGATTTCGAAATAGAGCGACGGCGTTCCCTGGCCCCCGCTGGTACCCACTAAAGCTATTGGTTGACCGGCACGCACCTGCGCCCCGACGTTGACCAACGCGCTCTGGTTGTAGCCATACAGGCTCATGTCACCCTTACCGTGCTCGATGACGACAACCAGGCCATAGCCCTGCAACCAGTCAGCTAACAATACGCGGCCATCGGCGATGGCTTTCACTTCGCTACCTTCTCTGGCCTCAATGACCATACCTTTCCAGCGTAGCTCGCCTTGCAACTGTTCGCCAAAGCCGTGCAGTGTGCGGCCGCGTACTGGCCATATGGCCTGCCCGTTTGGTCGACCGAGACCGCCGGTACGGGCCATCAGCGAGCGATCGGCTTCGCTTGGTTTATAACTGGTGCCGGTTTTCTTCGCCTGTTGTTCTTTGACGCGGACCTGTTCGCGCACCTTGGCGGCTTCACGCGCTTCACGTTCCGCGCGGGCGCGGGCTTCACGTTCGGCACGGGCAATCTGGTCTCGCATGCGGGTTTCGTTCTGACGCAGTTCCACCAGACGCTGCTGATCTTTTTCCAGCGAGGCTTCGAGTGCGGTCAGCGTTTTCTTACGCGCGCCGCGTGCCTGCTCCAGCTTTTGCTGCTGGGTTTGTTGCTCGCCTAACAGCGATTTCTGTTGGCCTTGCTTGGCAACTAGCGTCGTTTTTTGCTTCGCCAGTTCGGCCCGGGTTTGTTTTAGCTCTTCAATCGTTTTTTGCCGTGCTTCGTTCAGATAGCCGAAGTAAGCCAAAATACGCTCGCTGCGCTGACTCTCTTCACCGCTAAGAACTAATTGTACTGCGCTGTGCTGGCCTTGTCGGAAGGCTGCATCAAGTTGTTTCGCGAGGATATCCTGCTGGGTGGATTGCTGTTTTTGCAGCTTGGCAATTGAAGCGTTCAAACCGGAGATGTCTTTCCCCAACTGGCTCAATGTGCCTTGTGTGTCTCGTAACAGGCGGCTCGCCTGTGCGATAGTTTTTTCTTGCTGCTTCAGTTGATCTTGCAAAGAGCTGCGCTGTTGCTGCTGCTGCTTAACCGCCTTTTCTTTCTCGGCAATACTTTGCTGGATGTCTTTGAGTTGGGATTTGTTGTCCTCCGCCGCCTGGCTGGCGAGCGGCAACAACAAGACGCCAGCGTAAAATACGCTGGCGCACATGGTGGTTAACTTCCTTGGCGCAGTGCGTTCAGGCAGCGATTGGCCGCCTGTGTTTGCGCTTCGGGTTACCCTTGATAGTGCAAAAAACGCCTTTTCCCTCATAGGGAAGGATTATTCCACGATGAACAGCGGCTTACCAGTCATCTCTTGCGGGATTTCCATTCCCATCAGTGTCAGCATGGTTGGCGCGATGTCGGAAAGCTTGCCCCCATTGACTGCGTTGGCAGGCTTGCCGACGTAAATCAACGGCACGGGTAAGCTGGTGTGGGCGGTATGAGCCTGACCGGTCGCCGGGTCACGCATTTGTTCGGCGTTGCCGTGATCGGCGGTGATCAGCAACTGACCATCGACGGCTTTAACCGCCTCGACAACCTGAGCGATGCAGTTATCCAGCGTTTCTACCGCTTTCACTGCCGCGTCATAGACGCCGGTGTGGCCTACCATGTCGCCATTCGGATAGTTGCAGATAATGGCGTCGTACTTGCCGCTGCCAATGGCTGTCAGCAGTTTATCGGTCAGCTCTGCGGCACTCATTTCAGGCTGCAAATCATAGGTAGCGACCTTCGGTGAGTTGATCAGTACGCGATCTTCTCCGGCGAACGGCTCTTCAACGCCGCCGTTATAGAAGAAGGTGACGTGGGCGTATTTTTCGGTTTCCGAGATGCGTAGCTGTGTCTTGTCGTGTTTCATCAGCCACTCACCGAAGGTGTTACGCAACGATGCAGGCGGATAGGCGCAAGGAACTTTGATGTCGGCGGCATACTCGGTCAACATCACAAAATCACCAAAATTGATGATCTTGGCGCGAGGGAAACCGTCGAAATCTGCATTGACGAAAGCGCGGACGATCTGGCGTGCGCGATCGGCACGGAAGTTCATGAAAATCAGTGCGTCGCCGTCATTCAGCTCGGCGGTCGCTTCACCCGCGGCCTGGAGTACAGTCGGTTTCACGAATTCGTCATTTTCACCGCGCTGATAGGCAGCCTGCAGGGCAGCAACCGCGTTATCGGCAATGTAATCGCCCTTGGCCTGAGTCAGCAGATCATAAGCCAGTTGCACGCGGTCCCAGCGGTTATCGCGGTCCATAGCGTAATAACGGCCAATCAGCGACGCAATGCGTCCGGTACCCAGTTTGGCAAACGCGTCGCTAAAGCGTTGCAAAGAGGTTTCTGCACTGCGTGGCGGGGTATCACGACCATCCAGGAAAGCGTGCAGATAAACGGCTTTGGCGCCGCGCTGTGAGGCCAGTTCAATCATCGCCATAATATGGTCTTCGTGGCTGTGCACACCGCCAGGCGACAACAGACCCATGATATGCACCGCTTTGCCTGCTTGAACGGCTTTATCGACCGCTGCTGTCAGCGTTGGGTTGGTGAAGAAATCACCGTCTTTGATTTCTTTATCCAGTCGAGTCAGATCCTGATAAACAATACGCCCGGCGCCCAAGTTAACATGGCCAACTTCAGAGTTGCCCATTTGGCCGTCAGGCAGGCCGACATCCAGTCCAGACGCGGCGATCAGGGTGTGCGGCTGCTGTTGCCACAGACGGTCCATCACCGGCGTTTTAGCATTCAGAATGGCGTTGTCCTGTTGCTCCTCACGGTGGCCGTAACCGTCCAGAATCACCAGTACCATCGGCTTTTTGTTACTCGACATTGCATTAACCTCGTTATGAACTTTTAAGTTGTGAATAGCCATCAACCCGTGATCAGATTGATGGCTATTCACCCTAAAAAACTGCCTGATTTTACAACGTGGCCGGTTAAAAAGAGCCCAGAGAGATCAAAGTTGCAGTGAACAAGGCTGGCTTTTATGCTCTGAGACCGTGAATTTGTCAGCGTGGCCCGCAGTTTCTGCAATAGCGCTTGCTTATTGGCTGTATTTGCTGCACTCGGCAGGTATACTCTGGAACCTTGAGTTATTTTTTCCCTTAACTGACGGGAGTTGTTATACCCCATGCTGCAAGAAATTATGCAATTCGTTAGCAAGCATCCCATACTGAGCCTGGCCTGGATCGCCCTGCTGGTTGCGGTGATCGTCATGACGTTCAAGAGCAGTTTCTCCAAGGTGAAAGAGATCACCCGTGGTGAAGCCACCCGCCTGATTAATAAAGAAGATGCCGTTGTGGTTGATACCCGCAGCCGTGATGATTTCCGCCGAGGCCACCTGGCTAACGCCATCAACTTGACCGCCAGCGAAATCAAAAGCGGTAGTCTGGGCGAGCTGGAAAAACACAAAGCTCAGCCGATCATCGTGGTTTGTGCCAATGGCACCACCTCCCGCGAGCCGGCAGAGAACCTGAGCAAGGCCGGTTTTGAAAACGTAGTTACGTTGAAAGACGGTATTGCCGGCTGGAGCGGGGAAAACCTGCCACTTGTGCGCGGTAAGTAATTGTTTAACGTATTTGAGGTGGTAATTCATGGCTAACATTGATATCTACACCAAAGCGACCTGCCCGTTCTGCCATCGCGCTAAAGCGCTGCTGAACAGTAAGGGCGCCGCGTTTAACGAAATCGCCATTGATGGCGATAATGAAAAACGCGAAGCGATGATTGCGCGCAGTGGGCGCACCACCGTGCCTCAGATTTTCATCGATGGCCAACATATCGGCGGCTGCGATGATTTATATGAACTCGATACTCGTGGTGGTCTGGATCCGCTGCTTTAAGCGGGTGACTGCCGGTTACTGAGTGTCAATAAGGACGTTTAACCAAGGGTATTACACACATGTCAGAACAAAACAGCACAGAGATGGCTTTTCAGATTCAGCGTATTTACACCAAAGATATCTCCTTCGAAGCGCCAAACGCACCGCAGGTTTTCCAGCAGGAATGGCAGCCGGAAGTTAAACTGGATCTAGATACGGCTTCCAGCCAGTTGGCTGACGAAGTGTATGAAGTTGTACTGCGCGTAACCGTGACAGCATCTCTGGGTGAAGAAACTGCGTTCCTGTGTGAAGTGCAGCAGGCGGGTATCTTCTCCGTAGCGGGCATCGATGGTACGCAGCTGGCGCATTGCCTGGGTGCATACTGCCCGAACATTCTGTTCCCGTATGCGCGTGAGTGCATCACCAGCTTGGTTTCTCGCGGTACATTCCCGCAGCTGAATCTGGCACCGGTTAACTTTGACGCGCTGTTCATGAACTATCTGCAACAGCAGGCGGAAGGCGAAGGTGCCGCACCACATCAGGATGCCTGATGAACACCGTCAATGCTTCAATGACTGTTATCGGTGCCGGCTCGTACGGCACCGCATTAGCCATTACGCTGGCGCGTAATGGCCACTCTGTGGTGCTGTGGGGTCATAACCCCGAGCAGATTCAAAAAATGCAGCATGATCGCTGCAACCAGGCATTTCTTCCCGACGTCGCTTTCCCCGACACGTTGTTGCTCGAAGCCGATCTGGCTCGCGCACTGGCGGCCAGCCGCGATGTGCTTGTAGTGGTACCAAGCCATGTGTTCGGCGATGTGCTGCGTCAGTTGAAACCGCATCTGCGCCCGGATGCCCGCATCGTGTGGGCGACTAAAGGGCTGGAAGCAGAGACGGGTCGGTTGTTGCAGGACGTGGCTCGCGAAGCGCTAGGCGATGCTATTCCGTTGGCGGTGGTCTCAGGGCCGACGTTCGCCAAGGAACTGGCAGCTGGGCTGCCGACCGCGATTGCATTGGCCTCTACAGATGCGCAGTTTGCCGAAGATCTGCAACTGCTGCTGCACTGTGGCAAAAGCTTCCGCGTTTACAGCAATCCCGATTTTATCGGCGTACAGCTGGGCGGTGCCGTGAAGAACGTGATTGCCATCGGTGCAGGGATGTCAGACGGTATTGGTTTTGGTGCTAATGCACGTACTGCATTGATTACCCGTGGCCTGACGGAAATGAGCCGCCTTGGCTCGGCTCTGGGGGCTGACCCATCGACCTTTATGGGCATGGCTGGTCTGGGCGATTTGGTGTTAACCTGCACCGATAATCAATCGCGCAACCGCCGCTTCGGTATTATGTTGGGGCAGGGGAAAGGCGTGCAAGAAGCGCAGGACAGCATCGGTCAGGTTGTCGAAGGCTATCGCAATACCAAAGAGGTATTGGCGTTGGCACAACGCTACGGTGTGGAAATGCCCATTACCGAACAGATTTACCAGGTGTTGTATTGCCATAAAAATGCCCGCGAAGCCGCACTGAGCCTGTTAGGGCGCACCAGAAAAGATGAAAAGCACAGCGGGTAATCTATAACCCTATGGCTTAAAATTCGACGGGTATAAAACCGATATGCTGGGCGGCATGCCGACCCAGTAATTGTTTTGGGCCACCTGATCGCGATGCGATGAGGTGGCCTGTTTTGCAAGGCGGAGAGGAACCAGATGTCGTCAGAAGAGTTAGAGCAGGTCTGGAATAGCATCAAATCAGAAGCGAGAGGGCTGGCTGAGTGTGAGCCGATGCTGGCTAGCTTTTATCATGCGACGCTGCTCAAGCACGACAATCTGGGGGGGGCACTCAGCTATATTTTGGCAAACAAACTGGCTAATCCAATTATGCCAGCCATTGCGGTGCGCGAAGTGGTGGAAGACGCCTACTTAGCCGATCAGCAAATGATCGCTTCGGCAGCTCGCGATATTCTGGCGGTACGCCTACGCGACCCGGCCGTCGACAAATATTCTACCCCTCTGCTGTATCTGAAAGGCTTCCATGCACTGCAAGCCTACCGTATTGGCCACTGGCTATGGCTGCAAGGGCGACAGGCGCTGGCGATTTATCTGCAAAATCAGATTTCGGTCGCCTTTGGCGTTGATATCCATCCGGCAGCCACTATTGGCTGCGGCATCATGCTCGATCACGCGACCGGCATTGTGATCGGTGAAACGGCCGTGGTAGAAAATAACGTGTCTATTCTGCAATCTGTCACCCTTGGCGGTACCGGGAAAACCAGTGGCGATCGCCATCCAAAGATCCGTGAAGGTGTAATGATAGGCGCCGGGGCTAAAATTCTCGGTAATATCGAAGTAGGTAAAGGCGCAAAAATTGGCGCTGGCTCGGTAGTGCTGCAATCGGTGCCGCCGCATACGACTGCAGCTGGTGTACCAGCACGTCTTGTCGGTCGACCGGAAAGCGATACGCCATCAATGGATATGGATCAGTACTTCAATGGTAACAACCACGGATTTGAGTACGGCGACGGTATTTAATCTGTTCGCATAACCGACAAAACAGGGGGAGCTTTAGCTCCCCCTGTGCTTTTTCTTCTTCGGAGAATGTTTAGCCCTGTTTCGGGAACGCAACAGTGTCGGCGACCATTTCATCGATTGCTGCTTTGACTTCTTCTTCTGTCACCGGCGCACTGTCATTGCTGACAGTTCTGCCGTAACTCTTGCGTACGACTTCCAGCACGGTCTTGCCGGTATCCTGATCGATCAACTCAGCCTCGAGGAACAGAGTTGTGTTTTGCGTCCGGTGGCCAGTCGCGGCCATGGTGCTGGCTACCACTGCGGCAACCGGCACCACTTCATAGAATTTCATGTCTTCATCTTCGGCCGAGACGGCGGTAATCGCTACTTTTGCCAACAAGACGCGAGAACCCGCCGGACTCTTCAGAATAGTTGTGCGTTCAGCGACCGCTTTTCTCATGCTTTGGTCGGTATAGTTCCTGATTTTATCCAGTGTTTGCTGGCTGACGCGGTCGTTGGGTTTTGCCGGTGGGTAATAGACTACAGGAGAAAAATACACTCCTCGGTAGTTGGATTCTTTAAAGTTAGGATCGATCCAACGTAGCGTTTTATGGCCACTTGGTGAGCTGGTTTCCTTCAATTTACTATAGTCAGACAGGAAGCCTGAGTATTGTTCTGTTGTTGTTACTTTGGATGCACAGCCTGCCAGCAACAGGCCTGCTGCCAGAACCGCTGTGGCAACGCACAAGCGTTGTTTTTTCATACGATTTCCTATAGTGAGTGTCGATAACCCTTACAAAACATAGTTCATTATCTTCTGGCGCAGTGGATGTTTTCAGCGCCGTGTGTGCCATGTTTCAGGCCAGCTTGTCGGGATTGTGATATCTGGCGTGTTTTTTACCTGCGCCACTGAGTGCTTGAGACAGTAAAAGCAATGCCGTCTCTGCATTTTCCTGTGCGATCGCAATGACCGATCGCCATTGCGGCAGCAGCGGCCAGAGATCTTGCTGATGTTCTGCCATCTGGTACCAGACAACATGATCGTGCCAATGACCGAGGGTGTTTTGCGCCGTTTTCAGGTGGGCGATAGCTGCAGGTGTGATGAGGGCAAATTGGGGGTAGGTATCCACGACATAACGTAGATGTTTAACCAACAGACGTAACCTGTGTCGATCGTAATCCGCGTCAGCTAGCGCCAGGCGCAATTGTTTCACCTGACGGTTCATATGGTGGGCAATACGGTGTTTCGTATGCCGATGTTGGGTCCTGAGGAAAATGCTTAGCCAGGCATGCAGCAGTGTGGGGAGGCGGATGAGTAACGGTAACGATGTTAAAGCGGGTTTGCGGCTTTGCAGTTCAGTCTTGCGGGTATTGGCCTGCCACGTTAGCTGATGCTGATCCAGCTCGATAATCAGTACTTCCAGATCGCGTATTGGCGTGGTGATTCTCCCCAGCTTGGCAGCGGCGTTGTCGAGTTGTGCAGCACCATGGGTACCGCGCAATGGTCTCAGCAGGCTCCTGAGACGTCGCAGGTTGATACGTACGTCATGCAGAGCCTCGTTATCTGTTGTGTCCCGTAAACGCAGCAACGCTTGATTCAGCGCGCTCTCGAGCTTACGCCCTTGCGTGATAATACTCTCGACCAACGCCATGTTGCGTCTCCAGAGACGTCATCTTTAAAGATTATCCTCTCTGTAGCACAGACTGTCATCGGTTAAGATTTAATCAGCGCACCTGCGTAGTCTAGTTGCCGCCAGGCTTCATACACCACTACCGCAACGGCATTAGACAGATTCATGCTACGACTTTGTGCCTGCATGGGAATGCGAACTTTTTGTTGTGCGGGTAGGGCGTCAAGGATATCGGCGGGCAGTCCGCGGGTTTCCGGGCCGAATAGCAGGTAATCGCCTGCTTGATAGCTGACCGCGCTGTGCGCCGGTGTGCCTTTGGTGGTCAGGGCAAACAGCCGCTGAGGATTTTCGCTGGCAATAAAAGCGGCGTAGTCGGCGTGACGTCGGATGCTGGCAAATTCATGGTAGTCCAGCCCGGCACGACGCAGACGTTTATCATCCCACGGGAAACCCATCGGCTCTATCAGATGCAGTTGAAAGCCGGTATTGGCACACAGGCGGATAATATTGCCCGTGTTAGGTGGAATTTCAGGTTCGAATAAAACAATGTTCAACATGTAAAAAGCCCCTCATGACGAGGGGCGCAGAATAACAAAATCTTACCGGCCTGTCTTAGGCGATCAGCGCTGGTGCAGCGGTAACCACAGCACCAACCGCAAACCGCCGAGCGGGCTGTCTTCCGCTTTTACCCAGCCGCGATGCTGGTTAACCGCCGCCTCTACGATCGCCAGGCCCAAGCCGGTGCCACCAGAGGCGCGATCACGCGCTTCGTCGGTGCGATAAAACGGTCGGAAAATTTGTTCACGATCTTCCGTACTGACGCCTGGGCCATCATCGTCGACCACAATAGTGATGCCCTGGTTGTCCGCGCTGAACGCCACGGCTATCCTGGTGTTTGAGTAGCGCAGCGCGTTGCGCACAATGTTTTCCAGTGCGCTGTCCAACGCGCCGGCGTTGCCGAATAGTGTCCACGGACCGGGAGGGGCGGTGACTTCCAACTGCTTGCCCATTTGCTCGGCTTCAAAGCCGGCGTCATCCAGTACATTGGCCCAGAGTTCATTGGCCAGTAGCCGCTCACGGACCAACTCGCTTTTCTGCTGTCCTCGTGACAACACCAACAGATCGTTGATCATCGAGTCCAGACGTTGCGCCTCGGTTTCGATGCGCTCCAGCTCACGGCCTTCGCCGTGGCGACGACGCATTAACGCGGTAGCCAGTTGCAGACGGGTTAGCGGGGTGCGCAGCTCATGCGAGATGTCGGAGATCAGCCGTTGCTGAGCGGTCATCATGCGTTCCAGCGAACTGACCATTTGGTTGAAACTGGCGCCGGTCGCCAGAAACTCTTGCGGCCCCGCTTCCAGCTCCGGGTGTTGTTTCAGGTTGCCACGTGCAACGTCATCGGCCGCATTCTTCAGTTTACGCGCTGGTTTTGCCAGGCTCCATGCTAGCCACAGCAGCAGTGGGGCGCTGATTAACATGGTGACGATCAGCAGCAGCAGCGGTCGGTCGAACATCAGGTTGATGAAATCGGATTGTGGACTGTTGGCAGGGCGGATCAGGTACAACTGGTAGTTATCTTCACCGTCGCGAACGGAGAAGGGGCCGACCAGTTCGACGCGGCCGTATTTTTTCTTCTTCGGGTGATCGGAATTATCAGATTGACCAATAAAATTACGCACCAACTGCATTTCGTTGCGCTGCATGTTGCCAATCACCCGGCCTTCGCTGGTCACCAGAATGAGGCGCTGCCCTGGCGGTGCCCATTTTTCAATGGCGCGGAATAAGCGACGCCACCACATCAGATCGTTGGCCGGATCGTTTTGCAACTCGGCCTCGACATGCTGTTCCAGCATAAGCCCCTGCCGCTGCTCGCTGTCCAGCAGCGAGGTCATTTGGCGGGAGTCGAGCTTGGGCACCATCAACACCAACATCAGCACCAGGGCTAATGTGAACCAAAAAATGGCGAAGATGCGTGCCGTCAAACTGTTGATCATGTTGCTGATACCATTAAATAACCCCGTCCGCGCAAGGTCTTGAACCACGGATGGCCGTCTTTGCGGTTAGGGAGTTTACGTCGCAAGTTGGAGATGTGCATGTCGATGGCGCGGTCGAAAGGCGTCAGTCGTTTGCCCAATACTTCTTGGCTCAGCAATTCACGAGATACTACCTGGCCGAGATGCTGTGCCAGCAGATACAACAGGGTAAATTCGGTGCCGGTAAGATCCAGCGTTTGGCCGTCAAAGCTGGCTTCCTGACGGCCCGGGTTGAGCTGCAAACCGTCAACATCCAGCGTTGGTGCACCGGTATCGACATTTTGCTGCTGTTCGCTCCAGTTGGAGCGGCGCAGGATCGCACGAATACGCGCGACCAGCTCACGATCGTTAAACGGTTTTGGCAAGTAGTCGTCGGCACCCAGTTCCAGACCCAGCACGCGGTCCAATTCGCTGCCGCGAGCAGTCAGCATAATGACCGGCGTCTGGTGGTGCTGGCGCAGCTCTTTTAACGTATCGATACCGTTTTTCTTTGGCATCATGATATCGAGCAACAGCAGATCAATGGAGCTGTCCAGAAGCGACAATGCCTGTTCACCATCGTATGCCACGACGATAGTAAAGCCTTCCATTTCAAGAAGTTCTTTTAACAGCGAGGTCAGCTCGCGGTCGTCGTCAACTAACAGAATTTTGTTCATTGTATTTTTTCCTCCTGACGCAAAATACGTCATCAACTGTTGGCATTCCATGACTTTACGTAGTTTTACATGCACTGACGCATGTTTGCAGGTGCAGCAGTACACTGCTCCTCGTTGATTCGCAAAGTGAGAAAGCACGAGGAGTGAAAATGCGTAAGGTGACCGCATTAGTTATGGCATCAATGCTGGCAATAGGTTCTACCGCTGCGTTCGCTGCTGACACTACATCGGAAACTGTACCGACTCCCGGAAACGACGCGATGACCAGAGCACCTGGCCAACACCACATGTTTGACGGTGTTAGCCTGACTGAACAGCAGCGACAGCAAATGCGCGATTTAATGCGCCAAGCGCGCCACGATCTGCCTGGTGTCAATGTAGCTGAAATGGAAGCCATGCATAAGCTGGTAACCGCAGACAAATTTGATGAAGCCGCCGTGTATGCCCAGGCGGAAGAGATGGCTCAGCAACAGGTTAAGCGCCAGGTCGAAATGGCCAGAGTGCGCAACCAAATGTATAACCTTCTGACGCCACAGCAAAAAAGTGTTTTAGACCAGAAGCATCAGCAGCGTATGCAGCAGATGGAGCAACAGATTTCTGGTTTGCAGCAAACTTCTGCCCAGAAGTTAAGTATGACTGAGTAGTCCCCTGTTTTTCCTTGCCATAGACACCATCCCTGTCTTCCCCCGCCATGATGGCGGGGTTTTTTTTGTCCATCATTTCGCTATATTGACCTTCTGAACGTTCAGCCTGGATGGGTTATGGAACCGCAATATGCGCGTTTGGTGAAGTCTGCCGCGCTAGCTGCCACCGCGTTGGCCTCAATACTGCTACTGATCAAAATTATTGCCTGGTACCACACCGGTTCGGTGAGCCTGTTGGCGGCATTGGTGGACTCGCTGGTGGATATTGCCGCATCATTGACCAACTTGTTGGTGGTCCGTTACTCACTACAGCCAGCCGATGAAGAACATACCTTCGGGCACGGTAAAGCAGAATCATTGGCCGCGTTGGCGCAAAGCATGTTTATTTCTGGCTCCGCGTTGTTCCTGTTTCTGACCGGTTTCCAGCATCTTTATTCTCCTGAAACGCTGCGCGATCCTGGCATTGGTATTGTTGTTACGGTTGTTGCGTTGTTCAGCACCTTGCTCTTGGTCACCTATCAGCGTTGGGTGGTCAGAAAAACGCGCAGTCAGGCTGTGCGCGCAGATATGCTTCATTATCAGTCAGATGTCATGATGAATGGTGCTATTCTTATAGCGCTTGCGCTAAGCTGGTACGGTTTCCAACGGGCGGATGCATTGTTTGCATTGGGAATTGGCGTCTACATTCTTTACAGCGCGCTGCGGATGGGGAATGAGGCTGTACAATCGCTGCTGGACAGGGCATTGCCGGACGAGGAACGCCAGGCAATTATTGGGGTGGTTTCCTCTTGGCCTGGGGTGAAAGGCGCACACGATCTACGAACTCGCCAGTCCGGTCCGACACGTTTTATTCAGTTGCACCTGGAGATGGACGATGGGCTGCCGCTGATGCAGGCGCATATTCTGGCCGAGCAGGTAGAACAGGCGTTGCTGCATCGTTTCCCGGGGGCGGATATTCTCATCCACCAGGATCCTTGTTCTGTGGTGCCGGCGGGCCAGCAAGGGCGTTGGGAGCTATAATCAGTACAGGGACGGTGAGATTGCATAGCGAGCAAATGGTGGCGTTAGCTCAGCGTGCCATAGCAGTTTTTTACCGCAATATTGCGTGACTTGAATCAATTCAGCTGGGTGTTTTTGCTATAATATCCAGCAATAAAGCCGTAAAGCTGGTTTTCTGTAGCCTGAGAGGTTCCAAGACAATCGGCGAATACAGAATTCTTAAGAAATTGCATCTACAGTTCAGAGGTAGTCATGATCAAGAAAATCGGTGTACTGACGAGTGGCGGTGATTCGCCGGGTATGAACGCTGCGATCCGTGGCGTTGTGCGTGCTGCACTTTCGGAAGGTCTGGAAGTTTTTGGTATTTACGATGGCTACCTTGGCTTGTACGAAGATCGCATGGAACAATTGGACCGTTACAGCGTGTCCGATATGATCAATCGCGGCGGCACTTTCCTCGGTTCAGCCCGCTTCCCAGAATTCAGAGACGACAGCGTACGCGCCAAGGCGATTGAAAACCTGCAAAACCGCGGCATTGATGCGCTGGTGGTCATTGGCGGTGACGGTTCCTATATGGGTGCCAAACGCCTGACGGAAGAAGGCTTCCCTTGTATTGGTTTACCGGGCACCATCGATAATGACGTAGCCGGTACTGACTACACTATCGGTTTCTTCACCGCGCTTGAAACCGTAGTGGAAGCCATTGACCGTCTGCGCGATACCTCATCTTCTCATCAACGTATTTCCATTGTTGAAGTGATGGGGCGCTACTGCGGCGATCTGACCCTGGCGGCAGCCATCGCTGGTGGTTGTGAATTTATCGTGTTGCCTGAAACCGAATTCAACCGCGAAGACCTGGTTTGCGAAATCAAGGCTGGGATCGCCAAAGGTAAGAAACACGCGATCGTGGCGATCACCGAGCACATCTGCGATATCGATGAGCTGGCTCGTCATATCGAACAGGAAACCAAACGTGAAACCCGTGCTACGGTGCTGGGCCATATTCAGCGCGGTGGTTCTCCAGTTGCTTACGACCGTATTCTGGCTTCCCGCATGGGTGCCTACGCTATCGAACTGCTGTTGCAGGGCTACGGTGGGCGCTGTGTCGGTATCCAGAACGAGAAGATGGTGCACCATGACATCATCGATGCGATCGAAAACATGAAGCGTCCGTTCAAGGGCGACTGGCTGGATACAGCGAAAAAACTGTACTGATCCCGTCTTAACCCGGGCAATAGAAGCCTCCGCATGCGGAGGCTTTTTTTATGTCTGTGCGGTTATATTCCAGAATCGTATAGCCCAACATTTTTTATTCTTTAATTGGTGGGAAAGTTTCTGGCAGGCTCTGATGTTAAATCAACCGATTGAGGTTGCGATTATTTTCCTGGGAGAGCGAGTCGATGCGTAAATGGGGTGTAGGTCTGACAATCATGTTACTGGCGTCCGGTGCCATGGCGAAAGATATCCAATTGCTGAACGTTTCATATGACCCGACACGTGAGTTTTATCAGGAATATAACACCGCATTCGGCAAATACTGGCAGCAGCAGACTGGGGATAAGGTGACGGTACGTCAATCGCATGGTGGCTCTGGTAAGCAAGCGACGTCGGTGATCAACGGTATTGAAGCCGACGTAGTGACACTGGCGTTGGCCTACGATGTGGATGCTATCGCTGAGCGAGGCCGCATTGATAAAGCGTGGATAAAACGGCTGCCAGACAACTCAGCACCCTATACTTCGACCATTGTGTTCCTGGTGCGAAAAGGAAACCCAAAACAGATCCATGACTGGCCGGATTTGATTAAACCGGGCGTGTCGGTGATTACGCCGAACCCGAAAACATCCGGGGGGGCACGCTGGAATTACTTGGCAGCCTGGGGTTATGCGTTGCATCAGAACAATAACGATCAGGCTAAGGCGCAGGCGTTCGTTAAGGACCTGTATAAAAATGTTGAAGTGCTGGATTCTGGTGCGCGTGGCTCAACCAATACCTTCGTGGAACGCGGTATCGGTGATGTGTTGATCGCTTGGGAAAACGAAGCGCTGCTGGCGGAAAAAGAACTGGGTAAAGACAAGTTTGAAATTATCACTCCGAGTGAATCGATTCTGGCTGAGCCAACCGTGTCGGTGGTAGATAAGGTGGTTGATAAGCGTGGTACCCGCGATGTGGCTACTGCTTATCTGAAGTATCTGTATACACCGGAAGGGCAGACTATTGCGGCGAAAAACTACTATCGCCCACGTGATGCGGCAGTGGCTGCCAAGTTTGCCGAGCAATTCCCTAAACTGAAGCTTTTCACCGTGGATGATACTTTTGGTGGCTGGACGCAAGCTCAGAAGGTGCATTTCGCGACGGGTGGCGTGTTTGATGAGATCAGCAAACGCTGATAGTTGATGAGCCACAATAAAAAACCCCGGCATGCCGGGGTTTTTTCATTTATCAGCCGAGCGAAATCAGGCTTTTTTAGCGGCAGCAGCGGCTTTGACGATCACAGCGAAAGCATCGGCTTTCAGTGATGCGCCGCCAACCAGAGCGCCGTCGATGTCTGGCTGGGTGAACAGCTCGGCAGCATTTTTATCGTTCACGGAACCACCGTACTGGATGATCACTTCTGCAGCGACGGCAGCGTCCTGTTTAGCGATGTGATCACGGATAAATTTGTGTACGGCTTGTGCCTGCGCTGGGGTGGCAGACTTGCCGGTACCGATAGCCCAAATAGGTTCATAAGCGATAACTGCGCCTTTGAACGCTTCAGCGCCCTGAGTTTTCAGCACTGCGTCGATCTGGCGTGCGCAAACTTCTTCGGTTTTACCCGCTTCGTTTTCTGCGTCAGTTTCACCGATGCACAATACAGGGATCAGACCGGCAGTTTTCAGCACGGCAAATTTCTCGGCGATCGCTGCATCGGTTTCTTTGTGGTAGGTGCGACGCTCGGAGTGGCCGATGATGATGTATTGCGCGCCAATATCTTTCAGCATGTCAGCGGAAACTTCACCGGTGAATGCGCCGGACAGGTTTACGTCTACGTTTTGGGCGCCCAGAGCAATGCGGCTACCAGCCAGCGCGTGCTTGGCTTGGTCCAGGTACATGACTGGCGGTGCGATAGCGACGCCACAACCGTCAACGCTGCTCAGTTCATTGCGCAGAGCGGCGATCAGTTCGTTAACCATGTGAGTGCTGCCGTTAAGCTTCCAGTTACCCATAACTAATGGATGACGCATGTTTTTTCCTCCAACAAGGGAACGCGAGAGTCGAAATAACCACTGCCGGACCGGCAGTTTACCTGCCCAACAGTATAGAGATGATTAAGCACGAAGGCTTTGCTTTTCGTCATTAAATAGCCAGCTGTTATGGCTCGGATAACGTCAGCTTAACCGGTTCAACAGCGAAAGTTACCCCTTTATCGCCATTGTCTGACACAACATAGCGGATCGCACCGACCTGCTGTTGGTAAAAGCGTGAACCTTTGCCTTTTTCCAGCAGGGTGGCCACTTTGCTCAGGCTTTGATCCACCGTGAGTGCGGTTTCAAACTGGCGCATCAGTGCGGCCATATAGCTAATAGCGATGGTGCGGGCGGCTTTCTCTTCGCCGGTTTGTTGCAGCGGCAGGTGGGTGATTTGTAGCGTTTTGATTTTGCCGGTGCCTTTTTCCAATGCGGTAGAGGCATAGAGATTTTCGTTCAACTTGCTGGCGGCACGCGTCAGCAGCGGTGTGTCGTCTTCGGCAGCTGCGATAGCGCGAAATTCACCGATCGGCAATTTCGGGTTGTCGCGATTATATTTTTCGCGGAATTCCACCACCGTCAGATCAAACGTCGGCGCCCCGGCGAGCAGGTACGGCGCGGTAGGCGACGCACTGACGGCGGCATCCGGCGGATCGGCCCAAGCGCTGCTGATACTCAGCAACAGGCAGGCGATGGCGATGGTTTTTCTCAACATGGTATACACGGCATCAAGAACAAAGATGGCTCCGATTAAAGCGATAACCGAGGGGGATTGTCAAAGATCCCGTGCCATTATCGCTTGCTGACAGGAAAGCTGTGCGTTACTCCGCGTAATGCAGGGCGGAAACCTTCGCCATGCCGCGCCTATGTTACACTGCACGGCAGATTATGGGCAGGCTAACAACGCAGGATTCAATGACAATACAACAGTGGTGCTTTTCGTTTAAAGGCCGAATTGGGCGGCGTGACTTCTGGATTTGGATGGTGCTGTGGCTGGTACTGATGGCGGTGGCTTTTTCTCTTGCCAGTCGCGAACTGGTGGATATCCAGACCATTGCATTCTTTATTGTCGGGCTGCTATGGCCAACGGCGGCGGTGTTGGTGAAGCGGTTGCATGACCGTAATAAAGCCGGTTGGTGGGCATTGTTACTGATCGTCGCATGGTTGCTGGCAGCAGGAAACTGGCAGATGCTGGCACCGGTTTGGCAGTGGGGGGTCGGACGTTTTATCCCGACGTTGATCATTGTGATGATGATGATCGATTTGGGCGCGTTTGTCGGCACGCCCGAGGATAACCGTTTTGGCCCGCCAGCCAAACCAGTGAAGTTCAGCGCAGACTGAGGAACGGGTTACCAGTAGTGTTCGCTGGTGATATGGCCAGGCTTGCGGCGCAGATGCTTGCGCATCTGCCGCTGATCTTTCAGCGTCTGCTGGGTATCCCGCACCATTTGCGGGTTACCGCACAACATGACGTGGTCAGTTTCAGCATTGATCGTTAACCCTACCGCCGCTTCCAGCCGGCCGTCTTCAATCAGCGCCGGTACGCGGCCAGTCAGTGAGCCGGCGACTTCCTCGCGGCTTACGACAGTCTGAATACGCAGTTTGCCGTTGTAGCGTTGTTGCAGCTGTTGCATCAGTGGCAGGTAGCTGAGATCACGCGCAAAGCGGGTGGCATGGACCAGCACCAGATTTTTGAAGCGCTCTAGGTCTTTACCTTCCTGCAGAATGGATAGGTATGGGCCGATGGCAGTACCGGTTGCCAGCATCCACAGGGTGTCACATTCGGGGACTTCTTCCAGCACGAAAAACCCGGCAGCTTCTTTGGTTACCATTACTTCCGACCCCGGCTGTAGCTGATTGAGGCGGGGGCTCAGTTTGCCTTCCGGCACGGTGACCAGGTAAAACTCCAGGTTCGGATCGCTGGGGGCGTTGACATAGGAATAGGCGCGTTGGACGCGTTCGCCGTCAATCTCTAGTGCCAATTTGGCAAATTGCCCCGCGATGAATGGAGCAATGGGAGCGTGGACGGTAATACTGAACAGCCCGTCGGTCCACTGCGTGACTTGCGTAACCTTGCCTTTAACCCAGTCAGCCATACTCTAAAGCTCCAATGGTCGAATCAAATAAGCGCAATGTCGTGAGCCGGAAATGGCATGTGCTGTACGCTCTATGCGATAGCTGTGACCAAACAGGCGGTGAAACAGCTGTAGTTCCGAATCACATAGGCTGCTGCAGGCGGTGGCTGCTACGCCAATAGGGCAGTGGTTTTCTACCAGTAGCATGCCTTGCGGATGTTCAAACAGTTCGGCCATATAACCATCGTGTTGCCGCAGGCGTACTAACCGGTTGAGTTTGGCCTGATGGCCAGCCTCCTCTGACAGTTCTTCGGCATAGCGTTGATAAAGTTTATCTTCGCGTACACTGAGTAACTGCTCTACCCCTTCAGTGCCAAACAGCTGCTGCGCTGAGCCCAGTAGAGCCGTCGCCAATGTATCGTGGCAATCGGCGAACTGAGCATGACCCTGATGGGTCAGCGACCAATAGCGCGTAGGGCGACCTACTTTGGTGCGTGCCTCTTCGTAACAAACCAACTCACGTTTTTCCAGGGATTGCAGATGCTGACGGATGCCCATTGGGGTGATATCCAGACGCTCAGCCAGCATTTTGGCGGAATGCGGCCCCAAGGTTTTTAACTGCAATAAAATCAGCTCTGGTGTCTTCATTAACCCAATCCCTATGGTGTTATTTTATTTCAAGATGATGAAAATAATTATCGATTAAATGCTAAAGGCAAACTACTGAAAGTTTGTCATTGTTAACTCCTAAGCGTTAGACGTACAGTTTAATTTACGTGGCTGGTTGCCTTTGCTGCCACTGTGACCGAGATCAATATCTTCCTGAAACTCGCTAAAAAAATAAAATTTGTTAGCTTATGCCGCCATAGAGGGCTGCTCGCCGTTCTGGCTGAATTCCTAGCCATACCGGGACGCTGTGACGAGTTAATACGTTAACGAAGATAATGAGAAAAATAGAAAACTTTCACCTGTTGGTGATGCTTACCCTGTTGGTGGCCGTCGGTCAGATGGCACAAACCATTTATGTCCCTGTTGTTGCTGATATTGCTAAAGATCTGTCGGTGCGCTCCGGTGCAGTGCAGCGAGTGATGGCGGCGTATCTGATGACCTATGGCTTCTCGCAACTGATTTACGGTCCGCTGTCTGACCGTATTGGCCGTCGCCCGGTGATCCTGGCTGGGATGATGATTTTCATGATTGGAGCCTCAGGAGCGTTGCTGTCCAGCAGCCTGACGATGCTGGTTGCTGCCAGTGCTATTCAGGGGATGGGTACGGGCGTGGCTGGAGTGATGGCACGTACGATGCCGCGTGACCTGTATGCCGGTACCTCACTGCGATACGCTAACAGCTTGCTTAACATGGGGATCCTGGTGAGCCCGCTGCTGGCACCGATCATCGGTGGGGCGTTGGCGATGGTATTTGGTTGGCGTGCCTGTTATGCCTTCCTGTTGGTGCTGTGTATCGGTGTTGCTTTCGCCATGTTTCGTTGGCTGCCGGAAACCCGGCCGCAGCAGACCGAAAAGCGGAGAATGTTGGCGAGTTTCCGCAAGTTGTTGGGCGATAGCACGTTCAGTTGTTATTTGGTGATGTTGATCGGTGCACTGGCGGGGATTGCTGTGTTTGAAGCCAGTTGTGGTGTGCTGATGGGCGGCGTGCTGGGCTTGAGCGGTCTGACCGTCAGTATTTTGTTTATTCTGCCGATTCCGGCGGCGTTTTTTGGTGCCTGGTACGCCGGTCGTGATGGCAAGACCTTCCACAGCTTGGTGTGGCACTCTGTCATTAGTTGCCTGCTGGCGGGTCTGATGATGTGGATCCCTGGGTGGTTTGGCGTGATGAATATCTGGACGCTGATTGTGCCGGCTGCATTGTTCTTTTTCGGTGCCGGGATGATGTTCCCGCTGGCTACGACGGGCGCGATGGAGCCTTTCCCTTATCTGGCTGGGGCGGCAGGCGCGTTGGTAGGCGGTATGCAAAATATGGGCTCTGGCCTGGCGACCTGGCTTTCCGCCATGTTGCCGCAGACTGGGCAGTTCAGCCTCGGTTTGCTGATGTTTGCCATGGCACTGTTGATACTCCTTTGCTGGTGGCCGTTGTCGAACCGAATGCAGCACCAGGGTCATACCGTTTAAAAAACAGGGCGCCTTTGGCGCCCTGTTTCATTACAACAGAAATTCGTGCAGAGCGGGGTCTTTACGATCCAGATAATGGGTCGAACGGATACGGCGGATGGTGCGTGATTTACCACGGATTAACAGCGTTTCCGTGGTGGCCATATTACCCTGACGGCTGATACCTTCCAGTAGGTCACCTTTGGTGATGCCGGTTGCGGAGAAAATGACGTTGTCGTTGCGTGCCATGTCATCCAGCATCAACACCTTGCCAGCTTCAATGCCCATCTCTTTGCAGCGCGCGAGTTCTTCTTCGCCGATGCGGCGATTCTCGGCGCTGTCGCCCTTCACCTGGTGGCGTGGTAACAGACGCGCTTGCATATCGCCATCCAGTGCACGGATTACCGCAGCGGAAATTACCCCTTCAGGCGCGCCGCCGATGCCATACATCACGTCGACTTCGCTGTCAGGCATACAGGTCAGGATAGAGGCCGCGACGTCGCCGTCAGGGATGGCAAATACACGCACTCCGAGCTGCTGCATCTGGGCGATCACGCCATCATGCCGCGGCTTGGCCAGAATAACGACGGTCAGTTGGCTCAGTGGTTTGCCTAAACAGGCTGCGACCTTGTTCAGGTTCTCTGCCAGAGGCAAATTGAGATCGATAACGCCGCGGGCTGCCGGACCCACCACCAATTTTTCCATATACATGTCCGGAGCGTGCAGAAAGGTACCGCGATCGCCTACCGCCAGGACGGCCAATGCATTGGGCTGGCCCATGGCGGTCATGCGAGTGCCTTCGATGGGATCGACGGCGATATCCACCGCATCACCTTGGCCGCTGCCGACCTGCTCGCCGATATACAGCATTGGCGCTTCATCAATTTCGCCTTCGCCGATCACGATGCGGCCATCGATATCCACTTTATTGAGCATAATGCGCATTGCGTTGACCGCCGCACCATCGGCGGCGTTCTTATCGCCGCGTCCCAACCATTTGTAGCCCGCCAGTGCGGCGGCTTCGGTAACACGGGAAAATTCGATGGCTAATTCACGTTTCATGGCAAAACCTGTCTGTGATAAAGGGAGAAAATATCGACAAAGTTTATCACAGCGGGCGATGGGGAGGGCGGGGCAAAAAAAACGCGCCACCTAGAGGCAGCGCGTGATGGGATTAACCTGACCAAACAGCGTTAGTCGTGCTCTTCCCATGCTTGTGCACGGGCAACCGCTTTTTTCCAGCCGCTGTAACGGAAGTTACGTTCGGTGGTTTCAATGCTTGGGCGGAATTCACGCTCGATAACAGCCTTGCTCTTCACTTCATCCAGGTCATTCCAGTAGCCGATAGCCAGGCCAGCCAGGAATGCCGCGCCGAGTGCTGTCGACTCACGCACTTCAGGACGCTCTACACGGGTACCGAGGATGTCAGACTGGAACTGCATCAGGAAGTTGTTAGCAACGGCACCACCGTCCACACGCAGCGATTGCAGACGAGTGTTTGAGTCGGCCTGCATGGCATCTAGCACGTCGCGCGTCTGGTAAGCGATAGACTCCAGTGTTGCGCGGATGATGTGGTTACTGTTAGCACCGCGTGTAAGACCGAAGATCGCACCACGGGCATACGGGTCCCAGTAAGGGGCACCCAAACCAGTGAAGGCCGGCACCACGTACACGCCGTTACTGTCTTTCACCTTGGTAGCAAAGTATTCGGAGTCGGCCGCATCGCTGATCAGTTTCAGCTCATCGCGCAGCCACTGAATAGACGCGCCGCCGATGAAGACTGCGCCTTCCAGCGCGTAGTTCACTTCGCCGCGTGGACCGCAGGCGATAGTGGTCAGCAGGCCATGGCTAGAACGCACCGCTTCTTTGCCAGTGTTCATCAACAAGAAGCAGCCAGTGCCGTAGGTGTTTTTTGCCATGCCCGGTTGAACGCAAAGTTGGCCATATAGCGCCGCCTGCTGGTCGCCAGCGATACCGGCGATAGGAATACGTGTACCGCCTTTACCGCCGATGTTGGTCTGACCGTACACTTCTGAAGAAGGGCGGACTTTTGGCAACATGGCACGCGGGATGTCCAGCGCTTCCAGCATGCGTTCATCCCAGTCCAGCTCATGGATGTTGAACATCATGGTACGCGAGGCGTTGGTGTAATCGGTCACATGCACCCGCCCTTGGGTCATTTTCCACACCAGCCAGGTATCAACGGTGCCGAACAGCAGCTCGCCGCGTTTGGCGCGTTCACGGGCGCCTTCTACATTATCAAGGATCCATTTTACTTTGGTGCCGGAGAAGTACGGGTCAACCACCAGGCCGGTGTTGTGACGGATGTACTCTTCCATACCATCGCGTTTGAGCTTCTCGCAAATGTCAGCGGTACGACGGCATTGCCAGACGATGGCGTTATAAATTGGCTTACCAGTCTCTTTTTCCCAGACGATGGTGGTTTCACGCTGGTTGGTGATGCCGATACCGGCGATTTGATCGGAATTGATGTCTGCCTTCGCTAACACTTCTACCAGCGTTGAGCTCTGAGAAGACCAGATCTCCATCGGATCATGCTCGACCCAGCCGGCTTTCGGGTAAATTTGCGTGAATTCACGCTGGGATACCGCAACAATATTGGCATCGTGGTCTAGCACTACGGCACGTGAACTCGTGGTTCCCTGGTCGAGAGCGACAATGTATTTTTTTTCTACAGTCATGATTTTAGTCCTGCTGTTATTAACCGTTTAAAACTGTGCCAATCACGCTTTACGCTGCTGAGCCTTGGCGGCGGGTTTTTCTTCTTCGACGCAAACGTCACACGGCAGATTGCGGCCAATGAGCATGCGGTAGCCGAAGGCACCCAGGCAGGCACCGATGATTGGGCCAAAGATTGGCACCAGGAAGTACGGGATATCACGTGCACCGGTGAAGGCCACTTTGCCCCAGCCAGCCAGATAAGCGAAAATTTTAGGACCGAAGTCACGCGCCGGGTTCAGTGCAAAGCCGGTCAATGGTCCCATAGAGGCGCCGATCACGGCAATCAGAATACCAATTAACAATGGGGCCAGTGGGCCACGTGGAATGCCGTTGCCGTCGTCGGTCAGCGCCAAAATCAGGCACATCAGAATTGCGGTAATCACGGTCTCTACCAGGAAAGCCTGGCCGACAGAAATGTGCGCATTAGGATAAGTGGAGAAGATGCCAGCCAGGGCCAGGCTTGCATCACTGCCGCGAACCATATGGTTGGCCGCTTCAAAGTCGTAGAACAGGTTGTAATACAACCCGTAGACCAAGGCTGCTGCGCAGAAGGCTCCGGCGATCTGCGCGACAATGTAAGGAAGTACTTTGCGTCCGTCAAAGCAGGCGAACAGCCACAATGCGATGGTGACTGCCGGGTTGAGATGCGCACCGGAGATGGCAGCGGTCAGATAGATAGCCATGGCAACGCCGAGGCCCCAAATGATACTGATTTCCCATTGGCCGAAGCTGGCGCCAGCCAGTTTCAGCGCGGCAACGCAGCCTACGCCAAAGAATATCAACAGGCCGGTGCCGAGGAACTCAGCGATGCACTGGCCTTTTAGGGTCGGACTGGTGGTTTGGCTCATAATGTTGTTGTCCTGCAAAACGGCGGTTATAGGTTTATAGGCTCAGTGTGTGTATCGATTTGGCCTATGGGTACAGTTTTTTTCATCTCGTCCAATTATTAATTGAGGACGTGATGTAAATTTATCGTTAACGAACATAAACGAGAAATAGCGAAATCAAAATGTGTGTGCTTCGTCATAAAATTGAGCGAATTCGCGTCGTTCTGTGTTCTTTCTGCTCCATAAAAGTGTGATCTGACCAGTGCTTTCGCCACCGACTGTTAACAAAACCATTTTGCAGGCTGCGGGTATTTTCAGTTTTTGCTGATGGCGAAGGCAGGAAAATTGCAACAGACTGCGCGATGAGCCGGATGTTGCTAGACAGTCGGGGACAGGCTACTTACAATCGTTTTTATCGAAAGAAGCGTTTTATCGGGACAGGCGCGTTATTTTCAATAAAAGCGTGTGTCACTTGGCGCGATGCATATTCGCAGCAGTTGCAACCTGAGTTGCGGCCGTTACCTATAGATGTACGCCTTGCTATCATGAGGGGACTGAAGCATGTCATTTGAAGTATTTGAGAAATTGGAATCAAAAGTTCAGCAGGCGATCGATACCATCACCCTGCTGCAGATGGAAATTGAAGAGCTGAAAGACAAAAACAATACTCTGTCTCAGGAAGTTCAGGCTGCCTCTGGCAACCACGAATCGCTGGTACGTGAAAACCAGCAACTGAAAGAAGAGCAGCACGTATGGCAAGACCGCCTGCGCGCGCTGTTGGGCAAAATGGAAGAAGTCTGATTCCGTATTGCACGATCGAAAAGGGCGCCTTAGGCGCCCTTTTTCATATCTGAAGATTACTCGATGTCGAGTGGATCCTCAGACAGAATAATACCGGTATTGTCGGCATACAGATGATCGCCGGAGAAGAAGGTCACACCGCCAAAGTTAACGCGGATATCGCTTTCGCCAATACTTTCACTGGCGGCACCGACAGGAATGGCTGCCATCGCCTGAATGCCGATGTCCAACTCTTCCAAATCGTCCACCTGACGCACCGCACCGTACACAACGATGCCTTCCCATTCGTTTTGGGTAGCCAGGCGTGCCAATTCTGCGTTGATCAGGGCACGGCGTACCGAGCCGCCGCCGTCAATCACCAGGACGCGACCGCGCCCGTTTTCTTCAAGCAGCTCGAATAACAGGCCGTTATCCTCAAAGCATTTCACCGTAGTGATTTGCCCGCCAAATGAAGTACGCCCGCCAAAATTGGAGAATAGAGGCTCAACTACGTTCACCTCTTCGTGATAGATGTCGCAAAGTTCGGAAGTATCGTATTTCATAGGATTTTACGTCTGTTTGCCGCTGGAATAACCAGTATATCCCTTTATCCGCCCTGTTGGCAAAATCATCAGTTCGATGGCTAACTGAGCACCACACCGACAGCAAACAACACATTGGCCAGAAGGGCTGCCTTGACCATGTGTTCCAGCATTGGTCGCATGCCAGCTGGCGTCGGATCACGCAACACCCGCAGGCCATGTCGTACCAAGAGGGGAATCGCCAGCACAAACAGCCAGCCCCACAGGCTATGCAGGTTGAGCAGCGTAAACAGTGCAAAGCACACCACCGCCCCGATCAGCAGTAGTACATGGTAATAGCGAGCTTTCTGTGGCCCGAGCCGTACTGCCAACGTATTTTTGCCGTTAGCACGATCGCTTTCGATATCGCGCAAATTATTAATATTGAGTACCGCTGCAGCCAACAGGCCGCACGCGGTGGCCGGTAGCATCACGATGCTGTCAAACGCATGGGTTTGCAGGTAGTAGGTACCCGCCACACTCAGCCAGCCGAAGAACACCAGCACCGAGATGTCGCCAAGTCCCAGATAGCCATAGGGTTTGGTACCGACGGTATAGGTAATGGCTGCGACGATAGAAAGCCCACCCAGCACCAGGAAGCCCACGACGTCACTGGGTTGCTCACAGGCGACGGCGATCAATGAACAGCCTGCGATGGCGATCAACACAACCGTTACTACCAGAGCGCGTTTCATCTGCGCCTGGGTGATCATGCCTTTTTGCATACCACGTAGCGGTCCAATGCGGTCTTCTTTGTCGCTGCCTTTTACCGCATCGCCATAGTCATTCGCCAGGTTGGAGAGTATTTGCAGTAGACCGGCGGTCAGCAATGCCAGCAGTGCGACGCCGGGTTTCAGACTGCCTTGCCAGGCAGCAATGGCGGAACCGACGACGATCGATGCAAAGGCCAGCGGTAGAGTGCGTGGTCGTAAACTTTCAAGCCAGGCTCTGGCCGGGGAGGTGGTAGTTGATGAGCTCATTTTTCGCTTCAGAGTAAGTGGCTGTGTCCGCTAGAAATAATTGTGGGAGGCAATGCCTCCCACAGATGACTGACTGGACATGATTGAGCGATTATAGGATAAAACGACTCAAATCTTCATCTGCTACCAGTTCATCCAGATGATTACGTACGTAATCCGCATCAATTGTAATGGATTGACCGTTAATTTCACTCGCATCATAGGAAATATCTTCCATCAGACGCTCAAGCACGGTGTGTAAGCGACGTGCGCCGATGTTTTCGGTGCTTTCGTTAACCTGCCATGCGGCTTCAGCGATGCGGCGGATGCCTTCAGCGGTGAATTCTATATTCACGCCTTCAGTACCCATCAGCGCTTTGTATTGCTCGGTCAACGAAGCGCTTGGCTCGGTCAGAATACGCTCGAAATCTTCAGTGGTCAGCGCTTGCAGCTCAACACGGATTGGCAGGCGGCCCTGCAGTTCCGGGATCAAGTCTGATGGGCTGGCAGTCTGGAAGGCACCGGAGGCGATAAACAGAATGTGATCGGTTTTCACCATGCCGTGCTTGGTAGAAACCGTACAGCCTTCCACCAATGGCAGCAGGTCGCGCTGCACGCCTTCACGAGACACGTCAGGGCCGGAGCTTTGGCCACCACGCTTACAGATTTTGTCGATTTCGTCGATGAACACGATGCCGTGTTGCTCAACCGCTTCGATCGCCTGTTCTTTCAGCTCTTCTGGGTTAACCAGTTTGGCAGCTTCTTCTTCCACCAGCAGCTTGAAGGCTTCTTTGATCTTCAGCTTGCGCGGTTTCTGCTTTTGACCACCGAGGTTTTGGAACATCGATTGCAGCTGGTTGGTCATCTCTTCCATGCCCGGAGGTGCCATGATTTCCACACCCATCGGTGCAGCAGCCAGATCGATCTCAATTTCTTTGTCGTCCAGCTGGCCTTCACGCAGTTTCTTGCGGAATGCCTGGCGAGCAGCAGACGGCTCCTGATGTTCTTCCGACTGGCCCCAGTTGTTCTTGGCCGGTGGGATCAGCACGTCGAGAATGCGTTCTTCCGCCAGCTCTTCGGCGCGGGTACGGTTCTTATCAATCGACTGCAAGCGCACCATTTTGATCGCGGCATCGGTCAGGTCGCGGATAATTGAATCTACTTCTTTACCGACATAGCCCACTTCAGTGAACTTGGTGGCTTCAACCTTGATGAACGGGGCATTAGCCAGTTTTGCCAGACGACGGGCAATTTCGGTTTTACCGACACCGGTCGGGCCGATCATGAGAATGTTCTTTGGCGTGACTTCATGGCGCAGCATCTCGTTAAGCTGCATCCGGCGCCAGCGGTTACGCAGGGCAATGGCAACGGCACGTTTGGCTTTGTTCTGGCCAATGATGTAGCTGTCCAGTTCGCTGACGATCTCGCGCGGGGTCATTTCAGACATAGTATTCGATCCTTACGCTTTGGAAGGCAATTCTTCAATGGTGTGGAAATGGTTGGTGTAAATACAGATGTCACCGGCGATGTTGAGGGACTTATCAACAATTTCGCGGGCGCTCAGTTCGGTATTTTCCAACATCGCGCGGGCGGCTGCCTGGGCGTATGGACCGCCGGAGCCAATCGCAATCAAATCATTTTCAGGCTGGATCACGTCACCGTTACCGGTGATGATCAGCGATGAGTGTTCATCTGCGACAGCTAGCAGCGCTTCGAGTTTGCGCAGCATGCGGTCGGTACGCCAGTCTTTCGCCAGTTCAACGGCTGCTTTCACCAGGTGACCCTGGTGCATTTCCAGCTTGCGCTCGAACAGCTCAAACAGCGTGAAGGCATCCGCAGTACCACCGGCGAAACCAGCAATCACTTTGTCGTTATACAGGCGACGCACTTTCTTGACGTTGCCCTTCATTACCGTATTGCCCAAGGTGGCCTGGCCATCGCCACCGATCACTACCTGGCCGTTGCGGCGTACGCTTACAATTGTTGTCACGAGCAGACCCTCGTTGAAGACGGAAAGAAGCCCTCGCAGCATCTGCTTGCGCAGACACTACGAGGCATATTGAGAGTATAGATGGGGGGGGATTGACGCTTTTCAACCCCCAACGGAGAGGGGAATGCAACTTGACATGCCTACGCCCTTCAGGCGCGATAGGGTTTTGTCCGCAACAGCCCGGCTGCTGTAAGGACCGAGTACCACGCGATTCCAGCCGCCACCCGCGGTGATGCGGCTTTCGATGCCTTCAAATGCCAGGCGTGCACGCACAGACTCTGCCTGATCGGTCGCGCGGAATGAACCGCACTGCACCATCCACTTCTGCTTCGATTCTGGCTTGGTTTCCTGCTTGACCGTTTCCTGACTGACTTCCGGCTTGGCCTCAGGTTTCGGCTGCGGTTTTGGCTCAGGATGCTTAACCTGTACCGGCGGCGGTGTAACCGGCTGCGGCTTAGGTTTCGGCTGCGCCTGTTGCTGCACAGGTTGCGTTGTCGCGCTGTTGTTAAATGGATTACGCGGTTGCGTTACCTGTGGTTGCTGTATGGGCTGCTGCTGCACCTGCTGTTGTTGCATTTGCTGCTGTTGCAGACGGCTATTGCGTACAGCGGCTTGTGAAGGATCGTTATACGGCACTTCATTGAGCTGTGTTGGACGCTGTTGCATATCCGCCTGCATCTGATCCAACAGTTGGCGCTGTTCAGCCGTCAGTTGTGTTTTGGAACTGGCTTCGCCGCCGGCCGTAGGTTCGGTCGGGGTTTGTACGCCAATCTGACGATTTTCCAGCTCTTTGATGTAGCGCCAACGCTCTTCCGGTTTCGGCGGTAGGCCGTTACCTGGACGAGTGCTGTGCACAGGCAGCAGCGGCGTATCATCCGGCTTGTTGTGCGTAATGAAATAGAGGCCACCGATAAAAATCACCAGCAGTGCGACGGCCAACGCCAACACGGTTTTGGAGACCTTCGGAGAACTGCGTTTTTTACGGCTGGGGGGTTTACGCTTAGCTCCTGCTGCGCGCCCACGGCTTACATAGTCTTTTTGTGCCACTATTATTCCGCTGTGTCCTGATGAGGGGATAAGTCCGTCATGTTACTGAACCCTAAAATATTTGACTAGCGTTTAGGGGCAGCAGTGCTGCCTCTGATAATCAATTCACTGTCTAATAGCCGGGAGCCGCTTGCCACGGTCTGTCCGTGTAACTGCTCCAACAGCAACAGCATTGCTTGCTGGCCAATCTGGTAGCGCGGTTGAGCCACGGTGGTTAACGGTGGATCGCAATATTGCGCTAATTTGATGTCGTCAAAGCCGACGATGGAAAGGTCCTGCGGTACGCGCAGCCCCATCTTTTTCGCCTGCGACAACACGCCGATCGCCATGACGTCACTGTGGCAGAAAATTGCCGTCGGTGGTTTTGGCTGTGCCATCAGCGTCGCCAGTGCCTGAGCACCAGCTTCGTAGGTGAAATCACCCCGGGTAATATAGCTGCTTTCGACGCTAATGCCATTACGACGTAGCGCCTGAATATAACCTTGCAACCGATAATGGCTGAGCGGCATCTGTTCTGGCCCAGCGACACAGGCGATTTGCTTGTGTCCGAGCTGGTGTAAATAATGTACGGCTTCGAAGGCGGCGGTAAGATTATCGATGTGTACCGTCGGCAGTTCGAGTTCCGGGGCAAACTCGTTGGCCATCACCATCGGTGGCAGATTACGTTGTTCTTCTTTGCTGGCATCAAACGGCAAGTTGGAGCCGAGCAGCAGCATGCCGTCGATTTGTTTGGTAATAATCAAATTAACGAACGTGCGTTCCTGCTGATTTTGCTGTGCGCAGTCGCCAATGAGCACCAGATAGCCCTGTTGTGCTGCTGTTTGCTCGATCCCCTGGATCACATCGGCAAAAAACGGATCGCAAATGTCGGGGACGATCACCAGGATGGTGCGGGATTCGTTGCGTTTGATATTGCGTGAGAGGGCATGAGGAGAGTAACCCACGGCCAGCACGGCCTGTTCCACTTTTTGGCGCGTCGGCGTTGACACCTTTTCCGGGTTCATCAGCGCACGCGACACGGTTGCCGTTGAAACGCCCGCCATTTCGGCAACGTCTTTCATGGTTGCCATGGATAATTCTTTCTTGTGTTCCAACGCCTTTCTCCTTGCGTTAGCCCCATGCCAACGCGACGACTTCAGTTTGCTCACAAATTCGGGCGTGCGGTGGTGTTGTTATCATTTAGCGCCATCCGCGCTTAAACATTCCGCCACTGTGCTGCAAGAGGTGACAAAATTGCTTTCAGAGATATTCTAAACAGAATATGTCCTGCCTTTGTTACCTAATTTGCATAAAAAGTGTGACCTGTGAAGGTTTTTTAGCGTTCGCTCGCAATTTCAAGGGTAAACGTTTGCATTGCATGAACTGAATCAGACTTTTCTGGGTTCAGCTGTCTATCGGATCGATGTCTAACGTCCACTTCACCTTACGTGCCTGCGGTAGGGTACCAACCAGTGGCAGGGAACTCTTCATCAACTGTTGTAACACCCGCCGGGAAGGGTGCTGCAACAAGAGTTGCCAGCGGAAGCGACCACCGCGTTTCGACTGGAGTGCCGGGACAGGCCCCATCACCCAGAGCGAATCATCTTTCAATGGGCTGGCTTCCAACAGATTACGCAGTTGCTGCAGGAATTGCGGTGCCTGTTGGTTATCGTGATCTTCCGAACGCACGATGATATGGCTGGTATACGGTGGAAGGAATACGCTATTGCGTTCTGCCAGTGTCTGTTTGGCAAAGGCATCGTAGCCCTGTTGCAACAGAATTTGCAGTAACGGGTGTTCCGGGTGGTGTGTTTGCAACAACACCTCACCCGGTTTGCCCGCGCGACCTGCACGACCGGATACCTGGGTATATAACTGTGCAAAGCGTTCTGCGGAACGGAAATCGGCCGAGAACAGTGCACCGTCAACGTCCAGCAGTGCCACTAACGTTACATCTGGGAAATGGTGGCCTTTTGCCAACATTTGAGTACCGATCAAAATGCGTGAACCGCCACGGTGAATATCTGCCAGATGTTGTTCGAGCGAGCCTTTACGGCTGGTGGTGTCGCGATCGATACGGGTGATTGGTGTTTCCGGGAACAGTGGCGCCAGTTCATTTTCCAACTGTTCGGTGCCGACACCGACTGACACCAGATGCGTTGATCCACACTGCGGGCATTGATGAGGCACTGGGCGTTGGCTGTCACAGTGGTGGCAGCGCAGTTGCCGCTGGTTTTGGTGGAAGGTGTAATAATGATCACAGCGTTGGCACTCGGCGATCCAGCCGCACTCGTGGCACAGCAGCGCTGGTGCGTAGCCGCGGCGATTGAGGAACAGCATCACCTGATTGCCGGCCTTTAAATGGTGCTGCATGCTTTTCAGCAACGGTTGTGACAGGCCAACCTTCAGCGGAAGACCTTTTAGATCGATCAAGTGCTGCGTTGCCGGTTTGGCGTTACCGGCACGCTGGGTGAGTTTGAGTTGACGGTATTTACCCAATTGCACATTGTGCAGCGTTTCCAGAGCGGGCGTAGCAGAGCCCATCACCATTGGGATGTTTTCCTCGCGGGCGCGGAAGACCGCCAGATCGCGGGCATGGTAGCGCCAGCCTTCCTGCTGTTTATAAGAGCTGTCGTGTTCTTCGTCGATAATGATCACGCCCAGGCGTGAAAATGGCGTAAACAGCGCAGAACGGGTGCCGATGACAATTGCTGTTTCCCCGCTGCGGGCGCGCAGCCAGACTGACAGACGCTCACTGTCGTTTAGGCCGGAATGCAGCACGTCCACCGGCGCGTTGAAACGTTCCCGAAAACGAGTGATGGTCTGTGGCGTCAGGCCGATCTCCGGCACCAATACTAATGCCTGCTTGCCCTTCGCCAGAATATTCTCCAGCACGCTGAGATAGACCTCGGTTTTGCCGGAGCCGGTGACACCGGCCAATAGCCAAGCGGCGAATTGGTCGTCCTCACTGCGGATGGCGCCCACGGCAGTTGCCTGTTCGGTATTCAACCGCAGCCGTTCGCCCAGTACTTCAAAGCCTGGTCGCCAGTCCTGTGTTGCTACTGTCTGGGCCCGTAAGTCGATTAACCCTTTCGTGCGTAGCGCTTGCAACGCGCTTTCGGTTAACTCCAGTTCACTGACCTGATGACGATAGACCGGGCGTTGTAGCAAAGCGGCCAGTGCCTGTTGCTGTTTAGGCGCACGTTTCAGGCTTTCCGGCAGAGTGGCACGGCCCTGTTCGGTGGCAAACCACTGCCATAACGGCGCGGTTTCGGCGGGTTTTCCCTGGCGCAGCAGGATCGGCAGTGCGTGAAACAGCACCTCGCCGATTGGGTAATGATAATAGTCACTGGCCCAGCACAGGATGCGCCACAGGCTGGGAGAGAACAGGGAAACATTGTCGATCACGCTGTCGATTGGCTTGAGTTTATCCAGCGGTAATTCGCTGGTCTCGCTACAACCAGTGACGATACCTATCGCCCGTTGCTTACCCCAGGGAACGCCCACGCGTGCGCCAACCACCGGCTGCAGACCTTGCGGCAGCAGATAGTCGAAGGTACGAGCGAGGGGTACCGGCAAAGCAACGTGAACAACAGGCATGGGGTCATCCAGAGTAAAAAAAACAGTTCATCAGTTTACACGGCGCACTGGCAAATGTACGGTTCCGATTGCGCGGCACTTTTAATTCTGTATAATTTGCCGCCTTTGGTATAATTCGATACCAAATTTTATTATCAACCACGTGTGGTGTCTGGCGAAACAGGGCTGGATAGCGACACGGCCTTAACTGAGGTTTCCCATGAAACAAGGTATCCACCCAAAATACGAAGAAGTTACTGCTAACTGCTCTTGCGGTAACGTGATCAAAATCCGCTCTACCGTGGGTCACGATCTGAACCTGGACGTTTGTGGCGCATGCCACCCGTTCTACACTGGCAAGCAGCGTGATGTTGCTACCGGTGGCCGCGTTGACCGCTTCAACAAGCGTTTCAGCGTGCCAGGCGCTAAGAAATAAGATTTCTTATCGTCAGATGAAAAAGGCGCCTTCGGCGCCTTTTTTCGTTTCTACCGTCTGCATTCGCAGACCGGCACTTAATATTCCCAGGTATCGGGATCCACACCCAATTCACGCATCAGCAGTTTCGCGGCTTCCGGGATTTCATCGCTGCGTTCTTTGCGCAGGTCTTCGTCGTTCGGCAGCGGCTGGCCGGTAAAGGCGTGCAGAAATGCTTCGCACAGCAATTCGCTGTTGGTGGCATGGCGCAGGTTATTGACCTGGCGACGCGTCCGTTCATCGGTGAGGATTTTCAGAACCTTCAGCGGAATGGATACCGTGATTTTTTTTACTTGCTCGCTTTTTTTACCGTGTTCAGCGTAAGGGCTGACATACTCGCCGTTCCACTCAGCCATGGGACACCTTAAATTTGTCAGAAAAATTACAAAACTCTAAAAACCGGCCAATTATGCCCGATCTTCACTGTTCTCACTAAATAAATGTCAATTTTACGCGACCAAGGTCACTGAATGCTGACGATCAATAGGTGTCGCCTATGCATTCCGGGTTAACATCGTTTCGTCATATCAAACTGGCATAATTTTAGCGGGTATTAGGGCTTTGCTCAATCTATACGCAAAGAAGTTTAGATGTCCAGATGTATTGACGTCTATCGTTGCTGCGATTAATCTTTAGGCCTCATTCATCCGAATCCCGAGAGCCGAGAGACCCTATGACGCGTAAACCTGCCACGATTGCCGTACGTAGCGGCCTGAACGATGACGAACAGTATGGCTGCGTTGTCCCGCCGATCCACCTGTCCAGTACCTATAATTTTACTGACTTCAACCAGCCTCGTGCTCATGACTATTCACGCCGCGGTAACCCAACGCGTGATGTGGTGCAGCGTGCACTGGCAGAGTTGGAAGGTGGTGCGGGTGCAGTCATGACCAGCAGCGGGATGTCGGCGATCCATCTGGTGACAACCGTGTTCCTGCAACCCGGCGATCTCCTGGTGGCTCCACATGATTGTTATGGTGGTAGTTATCGTCTGTTCGACAGCCTGAGCAAGCGTGGTGCTTACCGCGTGCTATTTGTCGATCAGGGGAATGAAGAAGCGTTGCAGCAAGCGTTGGCGCAAAAGCCCAAACTGGTGCTAATTGAAAGCCCAAGCAATCCGCTGCTGCGTGTCGTGGACATTGCGGCGATTTGTGATGCAGCCCATGCAGCGGGTGCATTAACTGTAGTGGACAACACTTTCCTTAGCCCGGCATTGCAACAGCCTATCAGCCTGGGTGCGGATCTGGTGGTGCACTCCTGCACTAAATACCTCAATGGCCATTCTGACGTTGTGGCCGGAGCGGTCATCGCCAAAGATAAAGATCTGGCGGTGGAGCTGGCCTGGTGGGCCAACAATATCGGTGTGACGGGGGGGGCATTCGACAGCTATTTGTTGCTGCGTGGTATGCGTACCCTGTCGCCACGCATTAAAGCTGCGCAACAAAACGCCGAAGCAATTGTCAGTTATTTACAGCAGCAACCCTTAGTGAAAAAGCTGTATCATCCTTCTCTGCCACAGAACCCTGGGCACGAGATTGCACGTCGTCAGCAACGCGGCTTTGGCGCGATGCTCAGCTTTGAACTGGACGGTGATGAAGCGCTACTGCGTCGTTTTCTGTCTGCCCTTGAGTTGTTTACTCTGGCAGAATCGTTGGGCGGCGTAGAAAGCCTGATCTCGCATGCAGCGACCATGACCCATGCAGGTATGGCGGCAGAAGCCCGTGCGGCGGCCGGTATTTCCGAGAGCCTGCTGCGTATCTCCGTGGGTATTGAAGACAGTGAAGATTTGATTGCCGATCTGGAACGAGCCTTCCAGGCGGCGGCAACGAGGTAAGCATGAATGCAATTGCGGTAGCAGGGCCGGTGAGTGGACGTCAACTGCATAAGTTTGGCGGCAGTAGCCTGGCGGATGTGAAGTGTTATCTGCGGGTGGCTGGGATCATGGCTGAATACAGCCAGCCAGGCGATATGATGGTGGTGTCGGCCGCCGGCAGTACCACCAACCAACTGATTAGCTGGCTGAAGCTCAGCCAGAGTGATCGCCTTTCTGCACATCAGGTTCAGCAGACATTACGCCGTTATCACAGCGAATTAATTAGCGGTCTGTTACCGCCGGAAACCGCTGAGCCATTGATCGCCGAATTTATTCAAGATCTGGAGCGCCTGGCAGTATTGCTGGACGATAAGCTCGACGACGTTATCTATGCCGAAGTGGTTGGTCATGGCGAGATCTGGTCGGCGCGCTTGATGGCAGCCGTATTGAACAAGCTGGACATGCAGGCAGCCTGGCTGGATGCGCGCGATTTCCTGCGTGCGGAACGGGCCGCTCAGCCGCAAGTTGATGAAGGCCGTTCTTATCCGTTGTTACAACAGCTCTTGGCCCAACACCCGGGTAAACGTTTGGTGGTAACCGGCTTTATTTCACGCAACGACGCCGGTGAAACCGTGCTGTTGGGGCGTAACGGCAGTGACTATTCTGCAACCCAGGTTGGTGCGTTGGCCGGGGCGGAACGCGTGACCATTTGGAGTGACGTGGCAGGGGTGTACAGTGCTGACCCGCGCAAGGTGAAAGACGCTTGCCTGCTGCCACTGCTGCGTTTGGACGAAGCCAGTGAGCTGGCGCGTCTGGCGGCACCAGTGCTGCACACCCGCACTTTGCAGCCGGTATCCGGCAGCGATATCGATCTTCAACTGCGCTGTAGTTATCAGCCGGAACAAGGTTCAACGCGTATTGAACGCGTGCTGGCCTCGGGCACCGGTGCGAAGATTGTCACCAGTCATGATGATGTGTGCCTGATTGAACTGAATGTCGCCAGCCAACATGATTTTAAGCTGGCGCAGAAAGAACTGGATCTGGTGCTCAAGCGTGCGCAGATCAAACCGCTGGCAGTGGGTATTCATCCAGACCGCAACCTGATACAGCTATGCTACACCTCGGAAGTGGTGAACAGTGTGCTGCGTACGTTGCAGGATACGGCGCTGCCGGGTGAGCTGCAGCTGCGTGAAGGATTGGCGCTGGTGGCGCTGGTTGGCGCGGGCGTTTGCAAGAACCCGCTGCACAGCCATCGCTTCTATCAACAGCTGAAAGACCAGCCGGTTGAGTTTATTTGGCAGTCCGAAGATGGCATCAGTATGGTGGCGGTGCTGCGTAAGGGGCCTACCGGGCTACTGATTCAGGGCCTGCACCAAAGCCTGTTCCGCGCCGAGAAGCGTATTGGTTTAGTGCTGTTTGGCAAAGGCAATATCGGTGCACGTTGGTTGGAGCTGTTTGCCCGCGAGCAGAAAAATATTTCCGCCCGTAGCGGGTTTGAGTTCAGCCTGGCTGGCGTGGTGGATAGCCGCCGCAGTTTGCTGAATTACGACGGCCTGGACGCCAGCCGCGCATTGGCATTCTTTGAAGAAGAAGCGCAAGAACTGGACGAAGAATCACTGTTCCTGTGGATGCGTGCGCACCCGTTTGACGATCTGGTGGTGCTTGATGTCACCGCCAGTGAGAGTCTGGCTGAACAGTATCTGGATTTTGCCAGCTATGGTTTCCATGTGATCAGTGCCAACAAGCTTGCGGGTGCATCCTGTAGCGACAACTATCGCCAAATCCGTGATGCCTTCGCCAAAACGGGGCGTCATTGGTTGTATAACGCGACTGTTGGTGCGGGCCTGCCGGTCAATCATACCGTGCGCGATCTACGTGACAGCGGTGACAGTATTTTGGCGATAAGCGGTATCTTCTCGGGTACGCTTTCCTGGCTGTTCCTGCAGTTTGACGGCACTGTACCTTTCACCGAGCTGGTGGATCAGGCATGGCAGCAGGGGCTGACAGAACCGGATCCACGGGTTGATCTCTCCGGTCAGGACGTGATGCGCAAGCTTGTGATCCTGGCGCGTGAGGCGGGTTACGATATTGAACCGAATCAGGTACGAGTCGAGTCTCTGGTTCCTGCAGGGGCCGAACAGGGCTCTGTCGATCAGTTCTTCGAAAACGGCGATGCATTGAACCAGCAAATGCTGCAACGCTTTGAGGCTGCCAATGAAATGGGGCTGGTGCTGCGACACGTAGCGCGCTTCGATGCCAATGGCAAGGCGCGTGTTGGTGTTGAGGCAGTGCGTCCTGAGCACCCGCTGGCGTCGCTGTTGCCGTGTGATAACGTGTTTGCCATCGAAAGCCGTTGGTACCGAGACAACCCATTGGTGATCCGCGGTCCGGGTGCGGGCCGTGATGTCACCGCCGGTGCGATCCAGTCAGACCTTAACCGTTTGGCACAGCTGCTTTAATTTTCTTGTGGGCGCGGATCCTCCGCGCCCCTCGTTTTTCCTGCCATAATTATCCTTGTTCTGAATATGAAATTCTTTCTCTTAACGGGTGAGGATTAATCACCTTATTACCCTCATTTTCCTGTTGACTCTTTAGCCAACATACGGCATTTTCTATCTAGACGTCTAAACGTATAGACGCTTATTAAAATAAAGCAAAACAGTGATCGATAAGAGGCGGACAGGGTATGAGTTTTTTTCACGCAAACCAGCGGGAAGCGCTGAATCAGAGTCTGGCGGAGTTAAACGGTCAGATTAACGTATCATTCGAGTTCTTCCCGCCGCGCACCAGCGAGATGGAAGACACCCTGTGGCAGTCCATTGATCGTCTGAGTAGCCTGAAACCTAAATTTGTCTCTGTGACTTATGGTGCAAACTCCGGTGAGCGTGATCGCACCCATAGCATCATCAAAGGGATTAAGGATCGCACTGGCCTGGATGCGGCCCCGCACCTGACTTGTATCGACGCCAGCCCAGATCAGCTGCGTGAGATTGCGACCGACTATTGGAACAGCGGTATTCGCCATATTGTGGCGCTGCGTGGTGACTTACCACCGGGTGGTGGAAAGCCTGACATGTACGCGACCGATTTGGTGGCCTTGCTGAAAGACGTCGGCGATTTTGATATCTCGGTGGCGGCCTACCCTGAAGTGCACCCGGAAGCCAAAAGTCCGCAGGCGGATCTGATTAACCTGAAGCGTAAAATTGATGCCGGTGCCAACCGCGCGATTACTCAGTTCTTCTTTGATGTGGAAAGCTATCTGCGTTTTCGTGACCGCTGCGTGGCGACCGGTATTGACGTGGAAATCGTACCGGGCATTCTGCCGGTGTCCAATTTCAAGCAGTTGCAGCGTTTTGCCACCATGACTAACGTGCGTGTACCGAGCTGGATGACCAGCATGTTTGAAGGGCTGGATGACGATGCCGAAACCCGCAAAATGGTCGGTGCCAATATCGCGATGGACATGGTGAAGATCCTCAGTCGCGAAGGGGTGAAAGACTTCCATTTCTATACGCTGAACCGTGCCGAGATGAGCTATGCCATTTGCCACACGCTGGGTGTGCGCCCGGTAGCTATTGCCTAATTTTATTGATGGATGATGAAAAGGGCGCTGTGTAATGACAGCGCCCTTTTTATTGGATAAAAAAACGGTCCCTGCAAACAGGGACTATTTTTTGTCGCTTAACCTAGCCAGTATTGCGCATCCCGGCGGCAACGCCGGCAATGGTGACCATTAGCGCTTGCTCAACGCGGGCATCGGGCTGCTCTTGCTGGCGTGAACGGTGCAACAGTTCGGCCTGTAACACATTCAGCGGATCGGTATACACGTTACGTAGCGCAATGGATTCGGCGATCCACGGCAGATCCTCCATCAGGTGTGCATCATTGGCGATAGTCAGCACCACTTTGATGTCGCTCGCCAATTGGTCGCGTAACTGTTGGCCAAGTGGCCACAGTGACTTATCAACCAGACGCTGATCGTAGTATTCCGCCAACCACAGGTCAGCTTTGGCAAAGACCATTTCCAGCATCGCGATGCGGGTAGAGAAGAACGGCCAGTCGCGACACATCGCTTCCAGTTGGTCCTGCTTACCGGCTTTCACCGCTTCTTGCAAACCGGCACCGGCACCCAGCCAGGCGGGTAGCATCAGTCGGTTCTGCGTCCATGCGAAGATCCATGGGATAGCGCGCAGGCTTTCAACGCCGCCGTTTGGCTTGCGTTTGGCCGGGCGTGAACCCAGCGGCAGCTTGCCCAGTTCCAATTCCGGCGTTGCAGCGCGGAAGTAGGGTACAAACTCCGGATTCTCACGTACGTAGCCGCGATACATGTTGCACGAGGTGTCTGACAGCTCATCCATCAGTGTGCGCCACTCTTTCTTCGGTTCTGGCGGCGGTAACAGGTTCGCCTCAAGAATTGCGCCTGTGTACAGCGCCAGGCTGCTGATGGTGACTTCTGGCAGACCAAACTTGAAGCGGATCATCTCGCCCTGTTCGGTGACGCGCAGGCCGCCTTTCAGGCTACCCGGCGGTTGCGATAGCAATGCCGCATGCGCCGGTGCACCGCCACGGCCAATTGAGCCACCGCGACCGTGGAACAACGTCAGTGCCACGCCAGCTTTCTCACAGGTTTTGATCAGTGCATCTTGCGCGCGGTACTGTGCCCACGATGCAGCCATCACCCCGGCGTCTTTCGCTGAGTCAGAATAGCCAATCATTACCATCTGCTTGCCCTGGATAAAGCCGCGATACCAGTCAATATTCAGTAACTGGGTCATCACGTCGTCTGCGTTGTTCAGGTCGTCGAGGGTTTCGAACAGCGGAGCGACAGGGAGCGCGAATGGGCAACCGGCTTCTTTCAGCAGCAGATGCACCGCCAGCACGTCAGAGGGGGTGCGTGCCATAGAAATCACGTAGGCGGCGATTGACCCTTGCGGTGCCTCGGCGATAACCCGACAAGTTTCCAACACTTCTTGGGTATCGGCGCTTGGCTCCCATTTCAGTGGTACCAGCGGGCGTTTGGAGTTCAGTTCGCGGATCAGGAACGCCTGTTTATCGGCTTCCGACCAGCTTTCGTAATCACCCAGCCCCAGATAACGGGTCAACTCGGCGATGGCTTCGGTGTGGCGGGTACTTTCCTGACGTACGTCGATACGTACCAGCGGCACGCCAAAGCAGCGCACGCGACGCAGGGTATCGAGCAACTGGCCATTGGCGATGATGCTCATGCCGCAGGCCTGCAGCGACTGGTAACAGGCGAACAGCGGTTCCCACAGCTGTTCGTTATTCACCAGCAGGTCGTGTGGTTTCAGTACGCGCTCACCCTTCAGGCGACCTTCCAGATACGCCTGAGAGCTCATCAACTGGCTGCGCAATTGCTTCATGATCTCGCGGTACGGCTCTTGCACCTCGTCACCACCGGCCCGTGCGCGCAGTTCCGGGGTACATTCGGTCATCGACAGTTCTGAGACCAGCACCTGAATATCGCGGGTGAACAGATCGCAGGCTTTCCAGCGGCTCAGCAGCAGCACATGCCGGGTAATTTCAGCCGTCACATTCGGGTTGCCGTCGCGGTCACCGCCCATCCAGGAGGTGAAACGTACCGGTACGGCTTCTGCCGGCAGGCTGTAATCGATGGAGTTTTCCAGCTGTTCGTTGAATTCGCGCAGGAAGGCTGGCACCCCTTCCCACAGGCTGTTTTCCACTACCGCAAAGCCCCATTTGGCTTCATCGATCGGCGATGGACGATGCTTACGGATTTCGTCGGTATGCCAGGACTGGGCAACCAGTTGACGCAGACGACGCATGATCTTGTTACGTTCGTAGTCGGCCAGGTCGTTATGGTCGAGCTGGCTGAGGCAGGTGTTAACCTCAACCAGCTTGTGGATCAGGGTTCGGCGGGTGATCTCTGTCGGGTGTGCTGTCAGCACCAGTTCGATGGAGAGTTGGGACACCGCATTTTGCAGCTCTTTGGTACTGAGCTTTTTGTCCTTCAGACGAGTAAATAACTGGGCCAGCGCCTCTGGGTTGCTGGCAGCTTCGCCGTTGGGCGAAATACTGTGGTACTGCTCGGCGACGTTGGTCAGATTGAGAAACTGACTGAATGCACGTGCAACGGGCAGTAACTCGTCGTTGGACAGGTTTTGCAAGGTAGAAAGCAGCTCTTGGCGGTGCGCTTCGTTACCTGCACGTGAAGATTTGGAAAGCTTACGGATAGTTTCAACGCGATCGAGAATATGCTCGCCCAGCGCTTCTTTGATGGTATCGCCGAGCAATTTGCCGAGCATACTGACATTACTTCGCATTGCCGAATATTGTTCGTTCATATAACCCCTGACCCAGTTCTGTATTTACCCTTAATTTTTCAAACCACAGCGGCGTTGGCTGCAATGTGAAGCCTGTTGGGTAGATGGTTTTTTATCTTGTAAGTAAATTTCACGTGTCAGGCGAAGAGCGCCTGTTTCATCTCGCCACGTTCCTGTCCAATCGTCAATTGACACTATTTTTAGCAAAAAAACATCAAAATCGGCGCATTTTCTGAAATTTAATTACGGCGCACCGGTTATCAGTCTGGCTTATTTCATTGGTTTGGTACGTCTTAAGAGGTAGGGATATGATAAATCATTAACCCTACCTTGTGTCTGGTTTATTGGCGACAGAAGTGATCAACCAACTGACCCAGCAGCTTGCGTGTTGGTTCGATAAAACCGGTATCAATGTATTCATCCGGTTGATGCGCTTGATCGATAGAACCGGGACCCAGCACCAACGTCGGGCAGACCTGCTGGACGAAGGGTGCCTCGGTGCAATAGTTGACCACTTGCGTGCGGGTACCCAGCAGTTTCTCGATCACCGCCACCATATGATGATCGGTTGGGCATTCGTAACCTGGTACAGATGCATGAAGCTCTTCAATACTCAGACGTCCCGGCCAACGCTGACTCACTGGCTCCAGAGTCTGGTGCATCAATTCATTGATGTTGTCGAGTGTCATACCTGGCAACGGGCGAATGTCCAGATGCAGTTCACAGCAGGCACAAATGCGGTTGGCTGCGTCGCCGCCACTGATATGACCAAAGTTCATGGTTGGATAGGGAACGGCGAAAGCTGGATTGTTGTAGCGTTCTTGCAGCGTTTTACGCAGTTCCATCAGGCGGCCGATAGTTTCATGCATCAGATCGATGGCATTCACGCCACGTGCAGGATCACTCGAGTGGCCAGACTGGCCGACGATACGGATGGCATTGGCCATATGGCCTTTATGCGCACGCACCGGTTGCAGCGAGGTCGGCTCACCAATAATGGCGAAGTCTGGACGGATGCTGGTTGAGGCAGCGAAATATCGTGCTCCGGCCATCGTCGTTTCTTCATCTGCGGTGGCTAGAATGTATAACGGTTTGGTCAACTGGCTGGCGTCGATGTCACGTACCGCATCCAAAATAAAGGCAAAGAAACCCTTCATGTCGGCGGTGCCCAGACCGTACAGCTTATTGTCGTGTTCGGTCAGAGTGAAAGGGTCGCGCGTCCAGCGGCCTTCATCATAAGGCACGGTATCGGTGTGACCCGCGAGCAGCAGGCCGCCGCTGCCTTCGCCAATGCTCGCCAGCAGATTGAATTTGTTGCGGCTATCCGGCACTGGCTGCACGTCGACACGGAAACCTAAATCGGCAAACCATCCGGCCAGCAAGTTGATTAATGCTTCATTACTCTGATCGAGGGCGCTATCGGTGGCGCTGATCGACGGAGTGGCGATCAACGCCCGGTACAGCTCAATAAATGGAGGTAATTTCATCTTCACTGTTGACAGCCTTTGGTTAGGTTGGTATCAATATTCATGCATTTATTGTGAATAAAAATACAGTAAGCTGGAGCGTAAGGGAACCCGATTCCCGGATGATTATAAAAACATCAACGCTCGACCTCGTGGGTGAACGGCGAAACAACGCTGGTGAGCCTGGAAACCTGAGTCGAATACGACCCTACGCAAGTCAAGAAGGTGAAAGGCCCCATGTTGAATACGCTGATTGTCGGTGCCAGCGGTTATGCCGGAGCAGAGCTCACGGCGTACCTTAATCGTCACCCACACATGAACATAACCGCTTTAGCGGTTTCAGCGCAAAGTGCAGATGCAGGAAAATTGCTTTCCGATTTGCACCCTCAGTTAAAAGGTATCGTTGATCTGCCATTACAGCCGCTGGTTGACGTTGCTAAAGCCGCCGAAGGTATCGATGTGGTGTTTCTGGCCACTGCACACGAGGTTAGTCACGATATCGCGCCAGCGTTCCTGGCAGCAGGTTGCGTAGTATTTGATCTTTCGGGCGCGTTCCGTGTGAAAGATACCGCGTTCTACAGCCAATATTACGGTTTTGAACATCAGCATGCTGATTTGCTGGAGCAGGCGGTGTATGGCCTGGCGGAATGGCAGAGCGACAAAATCAAACAGGCTCAGTTGATCGCCGTACCGGGCTGTTATCCGACAGCGGCGCAGTTGGCGCTGAAACCGCTGATCGACCAAGACTTGCTGAACCTTGATCAGTGGCCAGTGATCAACGCCACTAGCGGCGTCAGCGGTGCGGGCCGCAAGGCCAGCGTCACCACCAGTTTCTGTGAGGTGAGCCTGCAGCCGTACGGTATTTTCAACCACCGTCACCATCCGGAAATCGTTGCGCACCTGGGTGTGCCGGTCATCTTCACGCCACATTTGGGTAACTTCCCGCGTGGTATTCTCGAAACCATCACTTGCCGCCTTAAAGCCGGTGTGACCGCGCAGGACGTGGCCGCTGTTTATCACGCCGCCTATGACGACAAACCGCTGGTACGGCTGTACGACCAGGGTGTACCCGCATTGAAGTCAGTCGTCGGGCTACCGTTCTGCGATATCGGCTTCGCCGTACAGGGCGAACATCTGATTGCCGTGGCGGCGGAAGACAACCTGTTGAAAGGCGCGGCCGCTCAGGCGGTGCAATGCCTGAATATCCGTTTTGGGTTCCCTGAAACCCAAGCGTTACTTTAATGAATCCCCAATAGATTTCGAGTCGCGGCCAGGCGGCAAGGGTTCGAATCTCCAGGAACTTACTCAAGTAAGTGACTGGGGGGAGGGCCGGCAGCCAACAACGCGGCGACTTGAAAGATGAAGGGGACAGCGTGGGATGTAAACAGCGATGAATCCGTTAATTATCAAGTTAGGTGGCGTGTTATTAGACAGTGAAGAGGCGCTGGAGCGTCTGTTTACCGCGCTGGACAGCTACCGCCAGCAGCATCAGCGCCCGTTGGTGATCGTTCACGGCGGCGGTTGCGTGGTGGATGAGCTGATGAAAAAGCTCTCCCTGCCGGTGGTGAAGAAGAATGGCCTGCGTGTGACGCCGGCCGATCAGATTGACATTATTACCGGCGCGCTGGCCGGCACCGCCAACAAAACCTTGCTGGCGTGGGCCATCAAGCACCAGATTAACGCGGTCGGCCTGAGCCTGGCAGACGGTGGCAGCGTCACCGTTACCCCGCTCGATCCGGCGCTGGGTCACGTGGGCAATGCGCAACCGGGTTCCCCGTTGTTGCTCAATACCCTGCTGGGTGCCGGTTATCTGCCGGTGATCAGTTCCATCGGCATTACCGCCGATGGCCAGTTAATGAATGTGAACGCCGATCAGGCGGCGACGGCTCTGGCCGCCACCCTGGGTGCGGATTTGATCCTGCTGTCGGATGTCAGTGGCATCCTCGACGGAAAAGGGCAACGCATCGCAGAAATGACGGCGCAAAAAGCGGAACAACTGATTGCCCAGGGCATCATCACTGATGGTATGGTGGTGAAGGTGAATGCGGCGCTCGATGCGGCCCGCACCCTCGGTCGCCCGGTAGATATCGCCAGTTGGCGCCATGCCGATCAGCTTCCTGCACTGTTTAACGGCGTGTCAATTGGCACCCGGATCCTCGCTTAAATTTAGAATTAAAAAGGAAAAGACCATGCAAAACCAAGGCATCAAAAAAATCGTTCTGGCGTACTCTGGCGGTCTGGATACTTCGGCCATCATTCCCTGGCTGAAAGAGAACTACGGCGGCTGTGAAGTGGTAGCCTTCGTGGCAGATATCGGCCAGGAGCGCGGCGATCTGGAAGGTGTGGAGCAAAAAGCCCTGCAATCCGGTGCCTCTGAGTGCCACGTGGTTGATCTGCGTGAAGAATTCATCCGTGACTACGTTTACCCGGTACTGCAGACCGGCGCCCTGTATGAAGGCAGCTATCTGCTGGGCACCTCCATGGCGCGCCCGATTATCGCTAAAGCACAGGTTGAACTGGCGCTGAAAGTCGGTGCAGACGCGTTGTGCCACGGCGCAACCGGCAAGGGTAACGACCAGGTACGTTTCGAAACTACCTACACTGCGCTGGCGCCACACCTGAAAGTGGTTGCCCCTTGGCGTGAGTGGAACCTGCGTTCCCGTGAAGCGCTGTTGGACTACCTGAAAGAACGTAATATCCCGACCACTGCGTCGTTGGAAAAAATCTATAGCCGTGACGAGAATGCCTGGCACATCTCTACCGAAGGTGGCGTGCTGGAAAGCCCATGGAACGCACCGAACAAAGACTGCTGGGTCTGGACGGTAGACCCGCAGGAAGCACCGGATCAGCCTGAGCAAGTGACCATCACCGTAGAGAAAGGCTGTGTAGTGGCGGTTAACGGTAAAGCGCTGAGCCCGTACAAATGTCTGGAAACCCTGAACGTGCTGGGTGCCAAACATGGCGTGGGTCGTATCGATATCGTGGAAAACCGTCTGGTGGGTATCAAATCCCGTGGCTGCTACGAAACCCCGGGCGGCACCATTATGGTGGCGGCACTGCGTGGCGTTGAGCAACTGGTTCTGGATCGCGATAGCTTCAAATGGCGTGAGCAACTGGGCCTGGAAATGTCTTACGTGGTTTACGATGGGCGTTGGTTTGCTCCACTGCGTCGTTCACTGCAGGCTTCTGCTGAGGCGCTGGCCGAAGAGGTTAACGGCGAAGTCGTGCTGCAGCTGTACAAAGGCCAGGTGACGGCAATTCAGAAGAAATCTGCTAACAGCCTGTATTCTGAAGAGTTTGCCACCTTCGGTGAAGACGAAGTTTACGATCACAGCCACGCGGGCGGCTTTATCCGTCTGTTCTCACTCTCTTCACGTATTCGTGCGTTGAACGAGAAAAAGAACAAGTAACTTTATTGATTATTCGGCGTGACTTGTTAAGGGCGCAGCATGCTGCGCCCTTATTCGCATAAAATTCGGGAGTAAAGGTATGGCACTTTGGGGCGGACGGTTCAGTCAGGCGGCAGATCAGCGGTTCAAACAATTAAACGATTCTCTGCGTTTCGATTATCGCCTGGCGGAACAGGACATTGTTGGCTCAGTGGCTTGGTCGAAAGCACTGGTCACTGTCAACGTGTTGACGGCAACCGAGCAGCAGCAACTTGAGCAGGCATTGAATGGGTTGTTGGCAGAAGTGCAGGCCGATCCGCAGGCAATTGTCAGCAGCGATGCAGAAGATATTCATAGCTGGGTCGAGCAGAAGCTGATCGACAAAGTCGGCGATCTGGGCAAAAAATTGCACACCGGCCGTAGCCGTAACGATCAGGTCGCGACCGATTTGAAATTGTGGTGTAAACAGCAGATTGGCGAGTTGCATCAGGCCATCGTGCAACTGCAACAGGCGCTGGTGGAAACTGCTGAAGCCAATCAAGACGCTGTTATGCCGGGCTATACCCACCTGCAGCGCGCGCAGCCGGTGACCTTCGCCCACTGGTGTTTAGCCTATGTGGAAATGCTGGCGCGTGATGAAAGTCGCCTGCAGGACACATTGAAGCGTCTGGACGTCAGCCCGTTGGGCAGCGGTGCGCTGGCCGGTACCGCCTATCCGATCGACCGTGAACAACTGGCCGGTTGGCTGGGTTTTGCTTCGGCCACCCGTAATAGCCTGGACAGCGTTTCCGACCGCGATCACGTGCTGGAGCTGCTATCCAATGCTTCTATCAGCATGGTGCACCTGTCGCGCTTTGCCGAAGACCTGATTTTCTTCAACAGTGGCGAAGCCGCATTTGTCGATCTGTCTGACCGTGTGACTTCTGGCTCCTCGCTGATGCCGCAAAAGAAAAACCCGGATGCGCTGGAACTGATCCGTGGCAAATGTGGCCGAGTACAGGGTGCATTGACCGGCATGATGATGACGTTGAAAGGCCTGCCGTTGGCATACAACAAAGACATGCAGGAAGACAAAGAAGGTCTGTTCGACGCGCTTGATACCTGGATGGACTGTCTGCAGATGGCTGCGTTGGTGCTGGATGGCATCCAGGTGAAACGCCCGCGTTGTAAAGAAGCAGCGGAGCAGGGCTACGCCAACTCAACTGAACTGGCGGACTACCTGGTAGCGAAGGGCGTACCGTTCCGTGAGGCGCACCATATCGTCGGCGAGGCAGTAGTGGAAGCTATTCGTCAGGGTAAGGCGCTGGAAGCCCTACCGTTGACTGATTTGCAGAAGTTCAGCGCAGTGATTGGTGATGACGTCTATCCGATTCTGGCACTGCAGTCTTGTTTGGATAAGCGTTCAGCCAAAGGCGGTGTTTCTCCTCAGCAGGTCGCCAGTGCGATCGCCGCAGCGAAACAACGTTTGGCTTAACTCAAGTAACAGGGATGTTTATGGATTATTTACAGTTAGTGCCTGTTTTTACGGATTTCTACATACGTAAGGCAGAGGCAAACAAAGCCTCTGCCGGATATGGAGAAATCAATGTACAAAAACAGAAAGCGTGGATTACGTCGTCATCACTATTATCGTCTAAAAAGTAATCGAAAAGATTACTACGGCGGAATAATTTATCCGGAGTTATCCACGGCGCAGGGAATTGCCCGTAGAGCAGGTAAGTTAGTTACTACAGCACCTGATTGCAGTTGCTGTATGTGCGGGAATCCTCGTCGATACTTCCTCCGTGTTACTTTGCAGGAATTAAAGGCGAATGATAGTGAAGGTGATGGATGGAAAGAGTTAAACGCTGAGTCCGTTTGATTCTGACATGTATAAAGGGCGCAGTTCTGCATATGAACTGCGCCCTTTGTTTATTGAAGGATTATTCGCCTGGGCAGCGCTGGCAGCGTTCGGCCTCGGCCTCGCCCAGTTTAAGTTTGGCCTGCAGATCTCGCAGTGCGGTGCGCAGGCCTTCTTCGATCACCGGATGGTAAAACGGCATGTCCAGCATCTGATTGATGGTCATTTTCTGCTGATGCGCCCAGGCCAGCAGATGGGCGATATGTTCAACCTCCGGGCCCATCATCTCTGCACCGAGGAAACGCCCGGTGCCCTGTTCGCCGTAGACGTGCAGGATGCCTTTGTTACGTAGCATCACGCGTGAGCGTCCCTGATTTTCGAACGACACTTCACCGATTTCAAAACAGCCACAGGCGCTGAATTTCTCGCTCAGTTCACGGAAAGTGGAGCCAACCATCGCAATCTGTGGATCGGAGAATACTACCGAGATCGCGCTGCGTCGCAGGCCCGGGCAGACTTCCGGGAAGCTGCCGGCATTGCTCCCGGCAATGCGTGCCTGATCGCTGGCTTCGTGCAATAGCGGTAGTTGGTTGCTGGCGTCACCCGCGATAAAGATGTGCGGCACGTTGGTTTGCATCGTCAGACGGTCGGCCTGTGGCACTCCCCGGGTATCGAGTACCAAGCTGGTGTTTTCCAGGCCCAGATTATCGACGTTCGGTCGGCGACCGGTGGCGGCCAGTACGTAATCCACCATGATCTCCTGCGCCTTGCCGTGTAAGTCCTGATAGCGGATAAACACTTTATCGCCTTCGCGTTGCATCATTTCCACTTTCACATCGGCATCAAGATAGAACTCTTCGCCCAGGGTTTTAGCGGCATAGTTGCGTACCGCGCTGTCAGTCAATGGGCCGACGGCACCGCCAACGCCAAACACTTTGGTCTCAACCCCAAGACGATGCAGCGCCTGGCCCAGTTCCAGGCCAATCACTCCTGGCCCGAACACCGCCACAGACTGCGGTAAATCATCCCAGTTGAAGACGTCGTCATTGACGATCAGTCGGTCACCCAGTGCATTCCAGGGGGCGGGCCAGCTTGGGCGGGAACCGGTGGCGATAACAATGCGCTGAGCTACGATGCGCGTATGTTCATCCACTTGCAGGGTGTTGTCGTCTATAAAACGGGCGTAACCGCTAATTTTGTCGGCCGCCGGGATTTCGTCGACGCCTTCCAGTACAAAGCCGACGAAGCGGTCACGTTCGCGTTTGACGCGGTCCATCACTTCACGGCCATTAATGGTCGTTTTGCCAGCGGGATAGACGCCAAAGCCCGGCGCACGTTCGATTTGATGCACTGCCTCAGCGGCAGCAATCAGCAATTTGGATGGCATGCAGCCAACGCGTGCACAGGTGGTGCCGTAGGCCCCGCCCTCAATCATCACTACACTGGGGGTCGAAAGCTTGGCGGCGCGATAGGCGCCCAGACCGGCGGTGCCGCCGCCGATGACGGCGACGTCAACATTCAACTGTTTCATATCCGCTCCTGAAAGCTAAAAAAAGGGCGGGCCGGAGCCCGCCAAAAGTTCACGTTGGCTTTGTTATTACTTATAAATCAGGCTGACAGGAAGGTTTCCAGGTCATCGCTACCGCCAATATGACGGCCGCCGATGAATACCTGCGGTACCGTGGCACGGCCGCTGACGGCGCGCAGGCTGACGGTAGTCGCGTCCTGACCCAGTACGATCTCTTCATACTGAATGCCACGTTCCTGCAGCATTTGTTTGGCTTTGGCACAGAACGGGCAGCCCGGCTTGGTAAACAGCGAAACCGATTCCTGCACTTTGAATTCTGGCGCCAGGTATTTCAGCATGGTGTCGGCGTCAGACACTTCAAACGGGTCGCCCGGCTTGTTGGGCTCGACAAACATTTTCTCTACTACGCCGTTACGCACCAGCATCGAGTAACGCCATGAGCGCGGACCAAAGCCCAAATCGGCTTTCTCGACCAGCATATTCATGCCTTTGGTGAACTCACCATTGCCGTCTGGCACGAAGGTGATGTTTTCAGCATGTTGGTCGGCTTTCCAGGCATTCATCACAAAGGTGTCGTTTACCGAGACGCACAGGATGCTGTCAACGCCGTGTTGTTTGAATACGCTGGACAGCTCGTTGTAGCGCGGCAAGTGGCTGGAAGAGCAGGTTGGGGTGAATGCACCCGGCAGCGAAAAGACGATGACAGTTTTATCTTTGAACAGGTCATCAGTGGTGACATCAATCCATTGGTCGCCCTGACGTGTGTGGAAGGTAACCTGAGGAACTTTTTTGCCTTCTTGACTGGTAAACATGAATTAACTCCTTAATTAGGAAATATAATTTTTAGCTATCAGCGTTATGTCGCTTTGTTGGGACACATTATTAACGTCAGGGCTTGATAGATCTAATCGCTCATTGCTATCTTATCTATCGCCATGAGCTATCGTGGTCTGGAGGGAAACAATGAATATTCGTGATTTAGAGTACCTGGTCGCCTTGGCCGAGCACCGGCATTTCCGCCGTGCCGCCGATTCATGCCATGTTAGCCAACCCACGCTGAGTGGGCAGATCCGCAAGCTGGAAGACGAACTGGGTGTGATGCTGCTCGAACGCACCAGCCGCAAGGTGTTATTCACCCAGGCGGGCCTGTTGCTGGTGGAGCAGGCGCGTACCGTGCTGCGCGAAGTCAAAGTTCTGAAAGAGATGGCCAGCCAGCAGGGCGAAGCCATGTCCGGGCCGCTGCATATCGGCCTGATCCCGACCGTCGGGCCTTATTTGCTGCCGCAGATCATCCCTACGCTGCACAAAACCTTTCCGAAGCTGGAAATGTACCTGCATGAAGCGCAAACCCAACAGCTGCTGGCGCAACTCGACAGCGGCAAACTGGACTGTGCGATCCTGGCGTTGGTGAAGGAAACCGAAGCCTTTATCGAAGTGCCGTTGTTTGATGAGCCAATGAAGCTGGCGGTGTACTCCGATCACCCATGGTCGCAGCGCGACCGCGTGGCGATGCCGGATTTGGCAGGAGAAAAACTGCTGATGCTGGAAGATGGTCACTGCTTGCGCGATCAGGCAATGGGCTTTTGCTTCCAGGCCGGTGCCGACGAGGATACCCATTTCCGGGCGACCAGCCTGGAAACGCTGCGCAATATGGTGGCGGCGGGCAGTGGTATTACGTTGCTGCCTTCATTGGCGGTACCGCCACAGCGTGAGCGTGACGGTGTGTGCTATCTCGACTGTTATAAACCTGAACCCAAGCGCACTATTGCGCTGGTGTACCGCCCCGGCTCCCCATTGCGCAGTCGTTATGAGCAATTGGCCGAGGCGATCCGCGAGCACATGCAAAATTACCTGGGTACCACGCTAAAACAGGCGGTTTAAGCCGTTCAGCGCTGCCACCCGGTAGGCTTCGGCCATGGTCGGATAGTTGAAGGTCGTATTAACGAAATACTCGATAGTATTGCCTTCACCTTTCTGCTCCATGATCGCCTGACCGATGTGAATGATCTCTGCCGCACGCTCACCGAAGCAGTGGATCCCGAGGATCTGCAAGGTATCGCGATGGAACAAGATCTTCAGACTGCCGACATTCATCCCGGCAATCTGCGCACGCGCCAGGTGCTTGAACTGGGCGCGGCCCACTTCATATGGCACTTTCATCGCCGTCAGTTCCTGCTCGGTTTTACCAACAGAGCTGATTTCCGGAATGGTGTAGATACCGGTTGGGATGTCTTCAATCAGATGCCCGCTGGCTTCACCGGAGGCAATCGCCTGTGCGGCAATACGGCCCTGATCGTAAGCGGCAGATGCCAGGCTTGGATAACCAATTACGTCACCCACGGCATAAATGTGCGACAGCGCAGTCTGGTACATGCTGTTCACTTTCAGCAGGCCACGGCTGTCTGATTCCAGACCGACGTTCTCCAGCCCCAGCGAGTCTGTGTTACCGGTACGGCCGTTGGCGTACAGCAGGCAGTCCGCTTTCACTTTTTTGCCGGATTTCAGGTGAACAATCACGCCGTCGTCGGTGCCTTCGATCTTCTCGAACTCTTCGTTGTGACGGATCACCACGCCATTGTTCCAGAAGTGGTAAGACAGTGAGTCCGACATTTCCTGATCGAGGAACGCCAGCAGGCGATCGCGGGTGTTGATCAGATCAACCTTCACGTTCAGACCACGGAAGATCGACGCATACTCGCAGCCGATCACCCCGGCACCATAAATGATGACGTGGCGCGGTTCGTGATTCAGTTCGAGGATAGAGTCGCTGTTATAGATGCGTGGATGATTGAAATCTACGCTTGACGGGTTGTAAGGACGTGAACCGCAGGCGATGACAATATGATCGGCACGGATAGTATCCTGGGTGCCATCCATATAGCTAACGCTGACGGTATTGGCGTCGATAAAGCGTGCATCGCCGGCAAACAACTTACATTGGTTACGCTCATAGAAACCTTGGCGCATCCGGGTTTGCTGGTTAATGACGTTATCTGCGTGGCGTAAAATATCAGGGAATGTCGCGCTGAGTGTGCGTGAATTGTTGTAAAGCGGGTTCTGGTTGAATTCGATAATGCGGCTAACGGCGTGGCGGAGAGCTTTGGACGGGATAGTACCCCAATGAGTACATCCGCCGCCTACGTTATTGTACCGTTCGATAACGGCCACGCGGGCGCCCTGTTTCACCAGCCCCATAGCGGCACCTTCACCACCAGGGCCCGAGCCAATTACGATGGCATCAAATTGATAGTGCTGTTGCATAGGGGAGAGACCTGTTCTTATACAAAATTACAACGGTATCTTAACATCATAGCGCTGAGTGCCCAATCACCATTAGGCTTTTTGAGGCAAAGCACAAATGGTGCAGGCTGAAACTGTGACAGGGCGCGTTTGTATAAATGCTGTTGCAATAAAATTTGCTATATTGCCGAGTCTACGGCGTTAGACTGAGAAAATGGATCTTATCTGGATATGCATATGGGCGTCAGAGCACAACAAAAAGAACGGACTCGTCGTTCCCTCATCGAGGCGGCCTTCAGCCAGCTAAGCGCCGAACGCAGCTTTGCCAGCCTGAGCCTGCGTGAAGTCTCGCGTGAAGCCGGTATCGCACCGACATCATTTTACCGCCACTTTCGTGACGTAGATGAGCTTGGACTAACCATGGTTGATGAGAGCGGGTTGATGCTGCGTCAACTAATGCGGCAGGCCCGTCAGCGTATTGCCAAAGGTGGCAGTGTGATCCGCACCTCTGTCTCCACCTTTATGGAGTTTATCGGCAATAACCCCAACGCATTCCGTTTGCTGCTGCGTGAGCGCTCCGGTACATCGGCGGCTTTCCGTGCGGCAGTGGCGCGTGAGATCCAACATTTTATCGCCGAACTGGCGGATTACCTCGAGCTGGAAAACCATATGCCGCGGAGTTTTACCGAAGCGCAGGCAGAAGCTATGGTGACCATCGTATTTAGCGCCGGTGCTGAAGCGCTGGATATCGACATTGATCAACGTCGTCGGCTTGAAGAGCGTTTAGTGTTGCAACTACGGATGATTTCCAAAGGTGCTTATTATTGGTATCGCCGTGAGCAAGAAAAGTCTTCTGTATCCCACGTATAAGGTAGAAAGCGATGGAAAAACCAGGCCGTGAGAATGGCACCTTACTGCTGGCGTTGATTGCCGGCCTTTCGATCAACGGTTCGTTCGCCGCGCTGTTCAGTTCGGTGGTGCCGTTTTCGATTTTCCCGATAATTGCTTTAGTGTTAGCGGTTTACTGTCTGCATCAGCGTTATCTGCATCGTGCGATGCCAGACGGCATGCCCAAGCTGGTCGCAGCGACTTTCCTGTTGGGGGTCTTGCTGTACAGTGCGATCGTCCGTGCCGAATACCCGCAGATTGGTTCTAACTTCCTGCCGGCAATTGTTTCCGTGGCGCTGGTGTTCTGGATTGGTATTAAGCTGAAGGCGCGTAAGGTGCTGGATGAGAACACACCTGCGTAAGTAATAGGCAGAAAGAAAGCAGGGGCGCGGTAATAACGGCGCCCCTGTCAGATTAAACGCGTTTTTCCAACAGGACGCCGCATTCCATATGATGGGTGTACGGGAACTGATCGAACAGCGCCAGGCGGCTGACCTTATGGGTTTCTTGCAAGGTCTCCAGATTGGCACACAGTGTTTCCGGGTTGCATGAGATATACAAAATACGCGGATAAGCCTGCACCATTTTCACCGTTTCATCATCTAGCCCACTGCGTGGGGGATCGACAAAAATGGTTTCGCAGTTATAGCTGCTCAGATCGATACCTTTCAACCGAGTAAACTCACGTACCCCGTTCATCGCTTGGGTAAAGTCTTCTGCGGCCATGCGGATAATCTGCACGTTATCGATATGATTGGCGACAATGTTGTACTGTGCCGATGCGACCGAAGGTTTGGCGATTTCAGTGGCCAGTACCCGCTCAAAGTTGCGTGCCAGTGCCAAAGAGAAGTTACCGTTCCCACAGTACAGTTCCAGTAAGTCCCCTTTAGAACCGGTGGTTACGTCCAGCGCCCATTCCAGCATCTGTATATTCAGAGCCGCATTCGGCTGGGTGAAGCTGTTTTCCACCTGGCGGTAAATCATGTCGCGACCGGCAACCGGCAGCACTTCGTCTACGTAATCCTGATCCAGCATGATTTTCATTTTTGACGCGCGGCCAATCAGCTGCAGATCAAAACCTTGTGCACGTAGATCGTCACGCAGCTTTTCTGCCTGCTGCTGCCATGCATCGTCTAACTTGCGATGATACAGTAATGAGGCGATGATTTTGCCGCTGCGCGTCGACAGGTAGTCAATCTGGAACAGCTTGCGGCGCAGAATAGGTTCCGGTTTGATGGCGGCAATCAACGCAGTCATCAGACGGTTAATTAATTCGCTGGCAGCAGGGAACTGATCAACGCGGATACGCTGCTTCGTCTGCTGATCAAACATGATGTGATACATCTCGTCTTCATCATGCCAGATACGGAATTCAGCGCGCATACGGTAGTGGCTCACTGGCGAGCGGAACACTTCCGGCTCGGGTGCCGTGAACGGTGACATCAGCGTCTTCAGCCGGGCAGTTTTCTCCGCCAGTTGGTCATCGTAACGTTCAATAGGCAAATTCTCGGGCGTCATGTTTCTTCTCGTCAGGCAAATTTGATCAGCGGGGATTGTAGGGAATCAGCCCGTGAAGTCCAGTTTTGTCGTGTTTATTATTTGTAACATTGATAGCAGTCTAGACATCTATTTACATTGATCGTAGCATTGTCGTCCGGCCTCAAGCAGCGAGTGAAAAGGGAATCCGGTGTGAATCCGGAGCTGACGCGCAGCGGTATGGGGAAGTCACGGCGATAGCGTTCTACGCAGACACTGTCCATTGCAGGATGGGAAGTCATCGCCCGGTGTAGGTTGCTTATCAACAGCCTGCAACTCCCAAGCCCGAAGACCTGCCGGTGTTACGTCGCAATGTCCGTGGTCGTCGCGAAATATCGGCCATGATCCTGCGGCATCCGCCAATTAAGTTTGGATGCTTTTTCATGACAATTACAAAAAACACGCTGCTGATGGTGGTTTCCTCCGTCACGGCTTTTTCTGGCTGGGCGCAAGACAACACCACAGCGAATAACAGCGAAAATCTGGTTGTTTCCGCCAACCGTTTCCCGCAGCCGGTTTCTTCGGTATTAGCACCCACTTCCGTCGTAACGCGTGATGATATCGATCGTTGGCAGGCAAAAAGCCTGACTGACGTAATGCGTCGCCTGCCGGGTGTGGATGTCGGACAGAATGGTGGTTTAGGGCAAAAAAGTTCACTGTTTATCCGCGGCACCAACTCTAGCCATGTGCTGGTGTTGATTGACGGTATTCGCCTTAACCAAGCCGGTATCAGCGGTTCTTCCGATCTCAGCCAAATTCCGATCTCACTGGTGCAGAAAATCGAATATATCCGCGGCCCACGTTCGGCCGTGTATGGTTCTGATGCGATTGGCGGCGTGGTCAACATTATTACCACCCGTGAAAAGAACGGCAGCACGCTTTCCGCTGGCGTGGGTTCAAACGGCTATCAGACCTATGACGGATCAACACAGCAACAGCTAGGGGATAGCACGGTTGCGACGGTTGCCGGCAACTACACTTATACCAAAGGCTATGATGTGGTGGCTTATGGCAGCACGGGCATGCAGAGTCAGCAAGATCGCGACGGCTTCATGAGTAAATCGCTGTACGGTGCTATTGATCATCAGTTTAATGAGGCTATCAGTGGTTTTGTCCGTGGCTATGGTTATGACAATCGCACTGCTTATGATGGTTATTATTCCTCGCCGACCAGCCCACTGATTGATACTCGTAAGCTGTACAGCCAGACCTGGGACACGGGTCTGCGTTATAAGGAAGGTAGCTACGCGACTCAACTGATTGGCAGCTACAGCCACAGTAAGGATTATGATTATGATCCTCGTCTGGGTATGTATGACAGTTCGGCAAGTCTGGTGGACTCGGAGCAGTACAACCTGCAATGGGGGAATACCTTGCAGTTGGGCCAGGGGACGGTGAGTTCAGGGATTGACTGGCAACATCAGGCAATCAAGCCGGACTCCACCAGTGTCAATGGTGAAAAAAGCCAGCGTGACGCAGGCGTCTATCTGACCGCGCAGCAACTGGTTGGTCCGGTAACGTTGGAAGGTGCGGTACGCGGTGACGACCATTCTGAATTCGGTTGGCACGGCACTTGGCAAACCAGTGCTGCCTGGGAGTTTGTCGAAGGGTATCGTTTTATTGCCTCCTATGGGACGGCATTTAAAGCCCCTAATATGAGCCAGCTATATGGCAACTTCGGAAATAACACCGATCTGAAGCCGGAAGAAAGTAAGCAATGGGAAGGTGGTTTTGAAGGTTTGACTGGGCCTGTGACTTGGCGTGTGTCGGGTTACCGTAACGATATTGATAACCTGATCGATTCCACTGGGGAAACCAATTACGTTTATTACAATATTGGTAAGGCGACGATTAAAGGTATAGAAGCGACAGCCTCGTTTGATACTGGTCCGCTAACCCATCGCATTGGCTACGACTATGTTGATCCACGTAATGCCAAGACCAACGAAGTGCTACTGCGTCGAGCCAAACAACAGGTGAAGTATGAGTTGGATTGGCAGGTTTATGATTTTGACTGGGCGGTCACCTATCAATACTTGGGTGAGCGCTATGATAAAGACTACAGCACCTACCCAGAGCAAAACGTCAAACTTGGCGGTGTTAGCCTGTGGGATCTCGCAGTTTCGTATCCGGTCACATCTCATCTGACAGTTCGTGGTAGAATCGCCAACCTGTTTGATAAAGATTATGAGACGGCTTATGGCTACGCTACTCCAGGAAGAGAATACTACCTCACTGGAAGCTATACCTTCTAACACCACCGCAAAGGCCCGTCCGACGGTGCTGGTATTTGATTCCGGTGTCGGCGGGTTATCGGTGTATCAAGAGGTTCGGCAACTGTTGCCGGACCTCCACTATATATACGCTTTCGATAATGTGGCGTTCCCCTACGGCGAGAAATCCGAAGAGTTTATTGTTGAGCGTGTGCTGGAGATTGTCAGCGCTGTGCAGCAACGACATCCTCTGGCGATTGTCATCATCGCTTGCAACACTGCCAGTACCGTATCTTTGCCAGCCTTGCGTGAGCGCTTTACCTTCCCGGTCGTCGGCGTTGTGCCCGCCATCAAACCCGCTGCTCGCTTAACTGCCAATGGCGTGGTTGGTTTGTTGGCTACCCGCGGTACCGTACAGCGTACGTATACCCATGAGTTGATCGCCCGCTTCGCGACTGATTGCAAGATAGAGTTATTAGGGTCTTCAGAGCTGGTGGAGCTGGCGGAAGCCAAACTGCACGGCGAAGCTGTACCACTGCCGACGTTGAAGAAGATTCTTCATCCATGGCTGAGCATGCGTGAGCCACCAGATACTGTCGTGCTCGGTTGCACCCACTTCCCTCTATTAGCAGAAGAGTTAATGCAGGTGCTACCAGAAGGAACGCGGCTGATTGATTCCGGTGCGGCTATTGCCCGTCGTACCGCTTGGCTGATTTCGACGCAGGAAAATTTGGTGTCGACGCAGGAAGAGAATCTGGCGTATTGCATGGCGTTAAATGAAGACACTGATGCTTTATTGCCCGTTCTGCAGGGTTATGGCTTTAAATCGTTGAAAAAACTGCCACTTTAAGGCTGTTTTGGTTAAACATTCAACGGTCGGAAAAAATATTGAAATTAGGGGTTGCGGCGTTCTGAGAACTCCCTATAATGCGCCTCCACTGACCGGGAACAACGACTCCTCTAACGAGAAA
>NZ_LT883155.1:4736669-4969182 GCF_900186025.1 Serratia grimesii | reverse complement strand
ATTTAAATTATGCCTGCTTATTTTAGCAGGCATAATGTTAAGCGTAATATAGGGGCGTAGCTCAGTTGGTAGAGCACCGGTCTCCAAAACCGGGTGTCGCGAGTTCGAGTCTCTCCGCCCCTGCCATATTAGAAACCCTTTGCGAAAGCGAAGGGTTTTTTTTGCTTTCTACTTTCTAAAAAATCCTCGCGGCCCCTCCACGATCGCCTAAAAATAACACCGAAATAGTTCTTAAATCGAGCGTTACTTGTTTGTTTAATGAACAAAATATCGGTGATACCGCTCATTATTCCCATCTCATTTTCGACTTTGCACTAATGCGTCCCTGCCTTTATGGACATTCATTTCGCCAGAAAAATAGATTGTAGATATAACAACAGCACCTTCGACTTAAGTCTGCTCGGTATTGGTTGTAACTATGGAAAATCCGTACGCTGTGTCTGTCTGACGAGCACCCTATTTCACATTTAAATTCTGGATCGCCGGTGTCGCAATAGAGATATTTGGCACTGTATGTACCGTAAAACGGGTGTCTGGAGGAGATTGTTGGTTTGCTGAATTAAGGTGGCTCAACGCACCATTGGCACTGTAGCGGTGATGTGTTCGCTATCACGCTGTGATGGGCGGTTGGCGTTATTGAACCGGGCACCATATCCTGCTGTTTTGTTTTCTCGGCCCCAGAAGGCGAGGAGCGCGTTTTAACTCACCAGACGAGCTAAACCCTGCCACCCTCGCTTAAAGCCGCTATAGAGCGTCATGCTGTGGTATTTAAAGGTATTTTCAATAGTTGCCGGATAAGCGGCTGCTGGTCGCTGTTTTGTAGCCAGACGGCATAGAGCGGACGAATAATCGGCGGGATCTCAGGGGCAGCTGCCAATTGGGGATAGTCTTTCTCCCATTGGCTGGGCAGAAAGGCGCAGCCTCCGGTGGTTTCCAGGAGTTGTCGGGTCAGATGAGCTGAGGTAGTGGTGAGCACTGGGAGGTTATCCCCTTCTAGCATACGACTTTCCTGCTGATGGAAGTCTGCTCCCCATTCCAGCTTGATATACGGCATTGGCGCATGTTTATCGCGTAGGGTAGAGGAAAATAGTCGCAGCGAAAAATTACCTAATAGTTGGCTGGCCAGCTCATCCATCTTCGGTGGTTCGGTAGTGATGAGCAAATCGAGCTGTCTTTCATGTAACTGTTTTACCAAAGAGTGCCGTAGTGCGATCCGGGCTTCCAGCTGTAACGCCTCACGCTGCTGATAGAGCGATTGCAGCCATGGGGTCAGATAAGCCTCCCACAGCGACGCGGTCGCTCCGATGGACAACTCGGTATGTTGTAGTGAACGCACCACCTCTTTTTTTGCCAACTGCCATGTCATCATCAGGCTCTCAGCATAGGGCAAAAGCCGCTCCCCAGCAGGCGTCAGACGGATATTGTTGCGATGTCGGGTGAATAAATTTGCGCCTAATTGGTTTTCTAACTGGCGGATGCGAAAACTGACGGCGGACTGCGTTAAGTACAAGGATTCTGCTGCTCGGCCAAAGTGACGCGTTCTACTGACCTCCAAAAAGGTTTTCAGTAATTCGGTATCCACACCCATCTCCAGAAATTTTTATCGTTAAGATTTAAATGTTTTGTTTTACACAATGTCAAGCCTATCTAATACTCCGCGCCATAAACAGCACGGCCATGAGAGAATTAGGAGCGTGTCAGATGGCGGATAGCTTCACCACGACCAATCGTTTTTTTGATAATAAACACTATCCTCGCGGGTTCTCCCGTCACGGCGATTTCACCATTAAAGAAGCGCAATTGCTAGAGCGTTTCGGGTATGCGTTTAACGAGCTGGACACGGGTAAACGCCAACCGGTCACTGAAGAAGAACAGTTGTTCGTCGCAGTGTGCCACGGTGAGCGCGAGCCGGTTACCGAGCAGGAAAAAGTATGGGCTAAATATCTGGTGCGCACACGCCGCCCGAAAAAATTCCATACTTTGTCTGGCGGTAAGCCGCAAGCTGATGCGGTGGAAGATTACACCGACAGCGACGATTGATAACGATGGGGCCTTAGGGCCCCATTTTTACTCCAGACTGCGATGCAGTTGTAGCAACAGGCGGTCCATACTGCGGTAACCCAGCGCCTCGCTCAAATGACGCTTATCAATATCCCGATCTCCTGCCAAATCAGCCAGCGTACGGGCTACTTTTAAAATCCTCTGCCAAGCGCGAACCGATAATCCCAACGAGTTTAACGTTGTTTCAAGAAAACCAGCATCTGCTGTGCTAAGCCGACAATCCCGGTCGACCTCGTTATTATTCAGCAGGGCATTGATCTTCCCCGCCCGCTTAAGCTGCCTTTCACGTGCCAGCAGCACACGCGCTCTTACGTGTATGCTGCTTTCGCCAACGATGCGGCGTTTGCTCAACACACCAGGCGGCAGTAATGGCACCTCAATCGATAAATCGAAGCGATCGAGAAACGGCCCCGAAAGTCGCCCCAGGTAACGTAGCACCTGCTGGGGCGAAGCGCGGTTATGCATGCCTTGATAGTGCCCGGTAGGGCTGGGGTTCATCGCGGCGATCAATTGCACCCTCGCTGGGAAGCGGACTTTGGCGCTGGCGCGTGAAATCACAATCTCGCCGGACTCCAGCGGTTCACGCAGGGCATCCAGCACGCGTCGTTCGAACTCAGGCAGTTCATCAAGAAACAGGACACCATTGTGTGCCATCGATATTTCACCTGGTCGTGGCAGCGTACCGCCCCCGACGAGTGCGGCCATAGAAGCACTGTGATGCGGCGCGCGAAACGGCCTCTGTCGCCATGGTAGCGCTTGTGCGGGATGCTGCAGCAGGCTGGCGACGCTGATGCTTTCCAGCGCCTCCTGGTCGGTCAGTGGAGGGAGCAGGCTATTTAGTCGGCTGGCCAACATGGTTTTCCCCGTTCCTGGTGGGCCGACCAGCAGCAAATTGTGGCCCCCGGCGGCGGCGATCTCCAGCGCCCGTTTTGCCTGCTCCTGACCCAGTATGTCCTGCAGGTCAGCAGGTTCTTGCACCGTATCCGCTGCTAGCGGGGCACTGGCTGCGGGTAAATCGCTTTTACCCAACAAAAACGCACAAACCTCAAGCAGGTGTTCTGCCACCCGTGTCTCACTTTGTGTAATCAGCCCCACCTCTCGCCCATTGGCGGTAGCTAAAATCAACTGCCTACCCGCATCCAGTGCTGCTAGTGCAGCGGGTATTGCCCCGCTGACACCCCGTAATGCACCGGATAACGCCAGTTCCCCGAGGAACTCGTAGCGAGCCAGCTTATCGGCTGGCAGCTGCTCGGAGGCAGCAAGGATCGCCAGAGCAATCGGCAGGTCGTAACGGCCGCCTTCTTTGGGGAGGTCCGCGGGTGCCAGGTTGACGGTGATGCGCCGGGCAGGAAAGGTGAAGCCATTGTTGATCAAAGCACTGCGCACCCGATCGCGCGCCTCTTTCACTGTTGTTTCCGGGAGACCGACCATTGTTAAGCCGGGTAGTCCATTACTGATATGCACTTCGACCGTGACTGAAGGGGCCTGAACGCCCAGGGTGGCCCGGGTATAGATAACCGCCAATGACATATTGCTCTCCTCGCTGAAGGCAACATGATGCGGAATATACGCAATAGAGGCGCGGTAACCTTGAAGTATTTGCGGGGGGAATCGTAATTAAAATAATAAATTTCATGTGGATAGTTATATTTTTGCGCTGCACAGCGCAAGAAGTGGCAATACCCCTTAACAATTACGTGAATGCTGCAACACATTAGCAGGCCAACTCTGTTGCGGCAGGAGGGGAAATGGGTGTATTTAACAATTGATTAAAATAAAAATCACTTCGTTAACAACCTCCGACCGCCAACGCATCCGCCACGGCAGCCGCTAAACCTCATGACCTCGTATTCTACGGTAGGGATAACATTATGTTTGGTTGGACCTCGCTGCAACGCAATGCAGCCATCGCCAGTTTTTCAAGCTGGACGCTCGACGCTTTCGATTTTTTCGTGCTGGTATTTCTACTCAGCGATATCGCACAGTCTTTCCATGTCGGGATGGAGGAGGTGACACTGGCGATCTTACTGACGCTGGCGGTGCGCCCGATTGGTGCGCTGATCTTTGGTCGAGCGGCTGAAAAGTATGGCCGCAAACCGATTTTGATGCTGAACATTGTCTTCTTCTCCGTGTTTGAACTGTTGTCTGCGGCGGCACCGTCGTTGACGGTATTCCTCTTGTTACGTGTGTTATATGGCGTGGCAATGGGCGGGATCTGGGGCGTGGCATCGTCACTGGCGATGGAAACTATTCCCGATCGCTCACGTGGCTTAATGTCAGGGATTTTCCAGGCAGGTTACCCGTTCGGCTACCTATTGGCGGCAGTGGTGTATGGTCTGTTGTTTGAGGCGATTGGCTGGCGTGGCATGTTCGTTATCGGTGCCGCACCCATTTTGCTTCTGCCGTTTATTTATTATTGCGTGCAGGAGTCACCAGTGTGGTTGGCGGCACGTGAACGCAAGGAAAGCAGCGCATTACTGCCGGTACTGAAAAGTCATTGGAAGCTCTGTGGCTACCTGGTATTGCTGATGGCGGCGTTCAATTTCTTCTCGCACGGTACCCAGGATATGTACCCGGTATTTTTGAAAGTTCAGCATGGTTTCGATCCTAAAACCGTCAGTATCATCGCCATTAGCTACAATATCGCGTCAATTATTGGTGGCGTTTTCTTTGGGGCGCTGTCAGAAAAAATCGGTCGTAAGAAAGCGATTATCATTGCCGCATTACTGGCGTTGCCGGTGATTCCGTTATGGGCGTTCTCCAGCGGCTCACTGATGCTGGGAATTGGCGCATTCCTGATGCAGTTCATGGTACAGGGGGCTTGGGGCGTAATACCGACCTACCTCACTGAGTTAGTCCCGGCGAATACCCGCGCGGTGCTACCAGGGTTTGTTTACCAGTTGGGTAACTTGATCGCTTCCGTCAATGCCACACTGCAGGCAACGATCGCCGAGCATAATGGCCAGAATTATGGGTTGGCGATGGCAATTATCGCCGGCACGGTAGCGATTATCATTGCGCTGTTGGTGTTCTTTGGTAAAGACACACGCGGCAAGGCGATCTCGGGTGCAGTGAACCCCTCCAGCTCGCATGCCAGCGTGTGAAAACCGGGCATTTTGCACGAGGTATGACCAGATTGCGCCGAATAATAACGCAAAAAAAGTGTTGTCATGCCGCGCGGGACTATGGTACCTCTGTAGGTATTAGTTCGAAACGAGCACAGTGAACAAACCTATTATGAAAGCCTTTGCCCAAGTGATTAGCCTAGTCGTGATTAGCGTGGTGGTGATTATTATCCCACCGTGCGGGGCTGCACTTGGACGAAGAATGGCTTAGAAAACAAGCCGGAATCGCAAGAGAACCCCCGCACCGTAAGGTCCGGGGGTTTTTTATTGGCAAGAGAAAAGTGAAGCGAGGATAAAAATATGAGTAACAGAACAAAATCCTGCAATTATCGAAGTAAGGCGGGGAAATAACCATGAACGGGGCTCAGTGGGTAGTACAAGCGTTGCGTGCGCAGGGGGTTGATACGGTATTCGGCTATCCGGGTGGCGCAATCATGCCGGTCTACGATGCATTGTATGACGGCGGGGTGGAACACCTGCTGTGCCGCCACGAGCAAGGTGCCGCAATGGCCGCTATTGGATACGCTCGCTCAACCGGCAAGGTTGGCGTTTGCATCGCTACCTCCGGCCCCGGAGCCACCAACTTGATCACTGGCTTAGCCGATGCCCTGCTGGATTCTGTTCCCGTGGTGGCGATTACTGGCCAGGTAGGTTCTGCGCTGATTGGTACCGATGCTTTTCAGGAGATCGATGTTCTCGGCCTGTCGTTGGCCTGCACTAAACACAGCTTCCTGGTGGAATCACTGGATGCGCTGCCGGGCATCATGGCGGAAGCCTTCGCCATCGCGAGCAGCGGTCGTCCTGGCCCCGTGCTGATCGACATCCCGAAAGACATCCAACTGGCTCACGGCGAATTGCACCCACATTTGATGCCGGTAGTGGAAGAACTGAATTACCCGGCGGCAGAGTTGGTACAAGCTGCTGAGCTGCTGGTGCAAGCACATAAGCCGATGTTGTACATCGGCGGTGGAGTAGGCATGGCACAGGCGGTGCCGGAATTACGCGAGTTTATCGCGGCGACCCAAATGCCTAACGTCGTCACGCTGAAAGGGCTGGGTGCACCGGATGCTGAGCATCCGTATTACCTCGGTATGCTGGGTATGCACGGCACTAAAGCCGCCAATCTGGCGGTGCAAGAATGCGACTTGTTGATCGCTGTCGGTGCACGTTTTGACGATCGCGTGACCGGTAAACTGAATGCTTTTGCACCACACGCCAAGGTGATCCACATGGATATCGACCCGGCGGAAATGAGCAAATTACGTCAAGCGCATGTCGCGCTGCAGGGCGATTTAAAGGCTTTATTGCCAGCGTTGCAACAGCCGCTGAATATCGCTGCCTGGCAGCAGCGTGTGGTTGAACTGAAAGAAACACATACCTGTCGTTACGATCATCCGGGCCAGCCGATTTACGCGCCACTGCTGTTGAAGCAGCTGTCCGAGCGCAAGCCGGCCAATAGCGTGGTCACCACAGATGTGGGCCAGCACCAGATGTGGACCGCACAGCACATGACCTTTGAACGTCCTGAGAATTTCATCACTTCCAGCGGTTTGGGCACCATGGGCTTCGGCGTGCCGGCAGCAGTTGGCGCGCAGATGGCTCGCCCGGAAGATACGGTGATCTGCGTTTCTGGCGACGGTTCTTTCATGATGAACGTGCAGGAACTGGGTACCATCAAACGCAAACAGTTACCGCTGAAAATCGTTTTGCTGGATAACCAGCGTTTGGGCATGGTTCGTCAGTGGCAGCAACTGTTTTTTGACGGACGTTACAGCGAAACCAATCTTTCCGATAACCCCGATTTCCTGATGTTGGCCAATGCCTTTGGCATCCCAGGCCAACGTATCACCCGCAAAGACCAGGTAGCAGATGCGCTTGATGCTTTATTCAACAGCGAAGGGCCTTACATGCTGCATGTGTCGATTGATGAACTCGAAAACGTCTGGCCGCTGGTGCCGCCGGGTGCCGGTAACGAAACCATGTTGGAGAAAATATCATGATGCACCATCAACTCTCGATCCAGGCCCGTTTTCGCCCTGAAATGTTAGAGCGTGTATTGCGCGTCGTGCGTCATCGTGGCTTTCAGGTTTGTGCTATGAATATGGCTGCGGCTGCAAATACCGACAAGATTAATATTGAATTGACCGTTGCCAGCCAGCGCCCGGTGGATCTACTGTCATCTCAGTTGAGCAAACTGATGGACGTCTCCTGCGTTGAGATCCAGCAACAAACATCACAACAAATACGCGCCTGACGCGCGAGAAGGATAAATAACAATGACGAAGAAAGCCGATTACATTTGGTTCAATGGCGAGATGGTTCCTTGGGCTGACGCCAAAGTGCACGTGATGTCACATGCGTTGCATTACGGCACTTCGGTGTTTGAAGGGGTCCGTTGCTACGACTCCCATAAAGGGCCGGTGGTGTTCCGTCACCGTGAGCATATGCAACGCCTGCATGACTCGGCAAAAATCTACCGTATGCCGGTATCGCAAAGTGTTGATGAGCTGATGGAAGCCTGCCGTGCCACGCTGCGTAAAAACAATCTGGGCAGTGCTTATATTCGTCCGTTAGTGTTTGTGGGGGACGTTGGTATGGGGGTCAACCCGCCAGCCGGTTACAAAACAGACGTGATTATCGCGGCGTTTCCTTGGGGCGCGTACCTGGGTGAAGAGGCGCTGGATCAAGGCATCGATGCAATGGTCTCGTCCTGGCACCGTGTGGCCCCAAATACCATTCCAACCGCGGCCAAAGCGGGGGGTAACTACCTCTCGTCTCTGCTGGTGGGCAGCGAAGCACGCCGCCATGGTTATCAGGAAGGGATCGCGCTGGATGTGCACGGCTATATTTCCGAAGGTGCAGGCGAGAACTTGTTTGAAGTGAAAGACGGTGTGCTGTTTACCCCACCGTTTACTTCTTCTGCTCTGCCGGGTATCACCCGCGATGCCATCATCAAGCTGGCGAAAGACATGGGCTTTGAAGTGCGTGAGCAGGTCTTGTCGCGTGAGTCACTCTACCTGGCCGATGAAGTGTTCATGTCCGGTACCGCTGCAGAAATCACACCGGTGCGTAGCGTTGATGGCATTCAGGTCGGTATTGGCAAATGTGGGCCGGTAACCAAACAGATCCAACAGGCGTTCTTTGGCCTGTTCACTGGCAAGACTGAAGATAAGTATGGGTGGTTGGATCCGGTAAACCCATAATTTACCCGTCGTCTTTCAAGCTGCAGCGTTGTTACCTGCACTATCTCACCCCAGTCACTTACTGAAGTAAGTTCCTGGGGATGAGATAGCTGGCCGCCTAACTGCAGTTTGAAATCCATAGGGTAAAAATGGCAGACAAGATAAGACAAAATGGGCGGTTCGTTCGCCGCCTGTAAATGAATACATTTGGAGTGAAGAGCATGCCTAAGTACCGTTCCGCTACCACCACCCACGGCCGTAATATGGCGGGTGCCCGCGCATTATGGCGCGCGACCGGAATGACCGACGACGATTTTGGTAAACCCATTATTGCGGTGGTCAACTCATTCACCCAGTTCGTTCCGGGCCATGTGCATCTGCGTGATTTGGGCAAGCTGGTTGCAGAACAGATCGAAGCCTCAGGCGGCGTTGCCAAAGAGTTCAACACCATTGCGGTAGATGACGGTATCGCCATGGGGCACGGCGGCATGCTTTATTCCCTGCCGTCGCGTGAACTGATCGCCGACTCGGTTGAATACATGGTAAATGCTCACTGCGCGGATGCGATGGTGTGTATCTCCAATTGCGACAAGATCACTCCAGGGATGCTGATGGCGTCACTGCGCCTGAACATTCCTGTGATTTTCGTTTCCGGCGGCCCGATGGAAGCCGGCAAGACCAAGCTTTCCGACAAAATCATCAAGCTGGATCTGATCGACGCCATGATTCAGGGCGCCAACCCGAACGTCAGCGATGCCGACAGCGCACAGATCGAACGCTCCGCCTGTCCGACCTGCGGTTCCTGTTCCGGTATGTTCACTGCCAACTCGATGAACTGCCTGACTGAAGCCCTGGGCTTGTCCCAACCGGGCAACGGCTCGCTGCTGGCGACCCACGCTGACCGTAAGGATCTGTTCCTCAACGCCGGTAAACGCATCGTAGCGTTGACCAAACGTTACTACGAACAGGACGACGAAAGCGCACTGCCACGCAGCATCGCCAACAAGGCCGCGTTCGAAAACGCGATGACGCTGGACATCGCGATGGGCGGTTCGACCAACACCGTGTTGCACCTGCTGGCGGCGGCTCAGGAAGGTGAAATTGACTTCACCATGGAAGATATTGACCGTCTGTCACGCAAGGTACCGCACCTGTGCAAAGTGGCGCCAAGCACCCAGAAATATCATATGGAAGACGTCCACCGTGCCGGTGGCGTACTGGCCATCTTGGGTGAGTTGGATCGTGCGGGCCTGATGAACCGCGACGTCGACAATATTTTGGGCATGAAACTGACGGAAACACTGAATCAGTACGACATCATGCTGACGCAGGATGAGGCGGTGAAGAAAATGTTCCGTGCGGGCCCGGCAGGTATTCGTACGACTCAGGCGTTCTCGCAGGATTGTCGTTGGGATACGCTGGATGATGATCGCGCAGAAGGCTGTATCCGCTCGCTGGAAAATGCTTTCAGCCTGGAAGGTGGCTTGGCTGTGTTGTACGGCAACATGGCACTGGACGGCAGCATTGTGAAAACCGCCGGTGTCGACAAAGACAACCTGACTTTCCGCGGCCCAGCAAAAGTGTACGAAAGTCAGGACACGGCGGTAGAAGCAATCTTGGGGGGCAAAGTGGTTGCCGGTGACGTAGTCGTGATCCGCTATGAAGGGCCGAAAGGTGGGCCGGGCATGCAGGAAATGCTGTACCCAACCACTTATCTGAAATCCATGGGGCTGGGCAAGGCTTGTGCCTTGATTACCGATGGACGTTTTTCTGGCGGCACCTCTGGCCTGTCTATCGGGCACGTTTCTCCAGAAGCGGGCAGCGGTGGCCTGATTGCGCTGATCGAAGATGGCGACATGATCGACATCGACATTCCAAAACGCAGCATGGTACTGGATGTGTCGGACAGCGAACTGGCAGCTCGTCGTGAAGTTGAATTGGCGCGTGGTGATCAAGCCTGGACCCCGAAAAATCGTGAGCGTCAGGTTTCCTTCGCTCTGCGCGCCTACGCCACCCTGGCGACCAGTGCCGATAAAGGTGCCGTACGCGACAAGAGTAAACTGGGAGGCTAAGCATCATGGCGGTATCGCAACCCCTACCCGACGCTCCCTGCGGCGCGGAGTATTTGCGAGCGGTACTCCGCTCGCCGGTTTATGAGGTGGCTCAGGTCACCCCATTACAGACCATGAGCAAAATCTCTTCACGCCTCGGCAATACCATTTTGGTGAAGCGTGAAGATCGTCAGCCAGTGCACAGTTTCAAGCTGCGCGGGGCTTACGCCATGATCGCCAGCCTGAACGAAGAGCAAAAGGCACGCGGTGTGGTGACGGCTTCTGCGGGCAACCACGCCCAGGGCGTAGCGTATTCCGGCAAACGCTTGGGCATCAAAACGTTGATCGTGATGCCGGTGTCCACCGCAGATATCAAAGTGGATGCGGTACGTAGTTTTGGCGGTGAAGTGCTGTTACACGGTGCCAACTTTGATGAAGCCAAGGCCAGAGCGATTGAGCTTTCACTCAAACAAGGCATGACCTTTGTCCCACCCTTTGATCACCCAACGGTGATCGCTGGGCAAGGTACGCTGGCAATGGAGCTATTGCAGCAAGACGCGCATCTTGACCGGGTGTTTGTGCCGGTTGGTGGTGGCGGTCTGGCAGCCGGTGTGGCGGTATTGATCAAGCAACTGATGCCGCAGATCAAAGTGATTGGCGTGGAAGCGGAAGATTCAGCGTGCCTGCGGGCGGCGCTGGACGCCGGACATCCGGTGGACCTGGCGCGTGTCGGCTTGTTTGCCGAAGGCGTGGCGGTGAAACGCATCGGTGATGAAACCTTCCGCCTGTGTCGTGAATACCTGGACGATGTGATCACCGTTGACAGCGACGCCATTTGTGCTGCGGTCAAAGATCTGTTTGAAGATGTGCGCGCCATTGCCGAACCGTCCGGTGCGCTGGCCTTGGCCGGACTGAAAAAGTATGTACAACAGCACAATATTCAGGGCGAACGTTTGGCGCACGTCTTGTCCGGTGCCAACCTGAATTTCCATGGCTTGCGCTATGTATCGGAACGCTGCGAATTAGGTGAACAGCGTGAAGCCCTGCTGGCGGTGACCATTCCAGAACAGAAAGGCAGTTTCCTGAAGTTTTGCCAACTGCTGGGTGGGCGTTCGGTGACGGAATTTAACTACCGATACGCCGATGCGGATAACGCCTGCATTTTCGTCGGTGTTCGTCTGACACGCGGTCATGCCGAACGGCTGGAAATTCTTGATGAGTTACACGCCGATGGTTATCAGGTGGTGGATCTGTCCGACGATGAAATGGCCAAGCTGCACGTGCGTTATATGGTGGGGGGACGTCCTTCGAAGCCACTGCGCGAGCGTCTGTACAGCTTTGAGTTCCCGGAGTCGCCAGGTGCATTGCTGAAGTTCCTGCAGACGTTGGGTACCCACTGGAATATTTCGCTGTTCCACTATCGTAGTCACGGTACCGATTTTGGTCGTGTGTTGGCGGGCTTCGAGTTGTCGCAAACTGAACCTGAGTTTGAGCAACACCTCCAGGCATTGGGCTACGACTGCCACGATGAAACGGATAACCCGGCATTCCGCTTCTTTTTGCAGGGCTAAAGGCGTTAACAAGGACGGCGTATGACTGACAAATTTAGTGGCTTTAGCCAGCAAGGCCTGAATTTTCTCCAGCAGGTGCGCATCGAAAACGACAAGGAATGGTTTGAGGCCAACCGCAGCGTTTACGATCACGAACTGCTGACGCCGTTCCGTTCACTGGTGGCTGAACTTAGCCCGGTGATGCTGGCAATTGACCCACAGTTTGAAATCCGGCCGGCGATCGGCAAAACGCTGTCGCGCATTCACCGCGACACGCGTTTTTCGCATGATAAATCGCGCTACCGCAGCCGCATGTGGCTGACGTTTAAACGACCGAGCAAAGACTGGAAGGACGCGCCGGTCTACTTCTTCGAACTGGGGCCGGACATGTTGCGCTATGGGCTGGGTTATTACAGCGCCAACAAGCAGACCATGGATCTGTTTCGCCATACGCTGCAGCACCGACCGCAGCCCTTTTTAGAGGTCGCGGCCTGCTGCCGGCCACCGTACGAGCTGGTAGGAGAAAGCTACAAGCGGCCGTTAGTGAAAGAGCAGGCGGCAGAAATTGCCGCCTGGTACAACCGCAAGTCCTTTGCAGTGATGGCGACCGACAGTCAGGTGGAAAAGCTGTTCAATGCCGATTTGGTGCAGACCCTGGCACAAGGCTTCCTACAGCTGGAGCCGCTTTACCACTGGCTGATGCAGGTAGAGGCGATGAAGCAGGTCGATCCTTCTGACTTATGACAGTAAGCGCCAGAAAGCGTCGATCAGCGGGTCGCTGAGACGCTTTTTCTGCACGCAGACCCCTAATTCGAACGGTTCGACCATAGAGATATTATCTAACTGAGATATACGGTTACGCACGGGTTCTGGGCTGTTGTCTACGACCACGCCGGGGATCAGCGCAATACCGCAGCCCAGCGCCACCATTGAGACGATGGCCTCGTGGCCGCCAACGGTGGCGTAAATCAGTGGATTGGGAATACGTTGGCGACGGAACCACAGTTCGATACGTTTTCGCGACGGACCATGCTCCGGCAGGATAAAAGGAATATTGGCCCAGTCGGGATGCTCGGCAAACGCTTGGCTGCGTACAGCACAAGGCAGCGCCGGAGCAATCAGCACCAGCGGGATCTCGCCGATTTTGGTGAACGCCACGCTGGTGGGCAGGGTTTCTGGGCGCCCGGCGATGCCGAGGTCGGCTTCGTTGGATTGTACTTTATCGACGGCATCCGCGGCGTCACCGGTGGTGAGCTTGATCTCCACCAGCGGGTGTTGTGCGCGAAAGCGATCGAGTATCGGTGGCAGATGGCTGTAGGCGGCAGTCACCGAGCAAAACAACCGTAATTCGCCGCTCAAAGATGGACCATGCTGGCCAAGTGAATGCTTGAGTTGCTGGTATTGCAATAGCGTTTGCTGGGCAAAATCTTTTAGTTGTTCACCGGCATCGGTGAGCTGCACCGTGCGGTTATCGCGCAAAAACAGAGGCTGCCCGAGGATCTCTTCCAGCCGTTGGATTTGGCGGGACAGCGTCGACGGGCTGACGTGCATCGCCTTGGCGGTGCGGCCAAAGTGATGGCTTTCAGCCAGATGGAGGAACAGCTTTAAATCACGCAAATCCATATCAGTACGCTCGCAGCAAGAGTGTTGCATAAATTGCAATGTCACATTCGTAATATATCAATTTAAGCAACACGTTTCCTGTTATACATTGAGTTTAACGAATCTCCGCACAGACAGGGCGGGGAATGAAAATAACATGCACCCTCTGTATTTCAATTGGCAGCTAATGCAGATAACAACGCTGCAATTTGAAAGACGACGGATATGCAAGACACAACATCTAACTGGAGTACCACCATGGCTAACTATTTCAACACCTTGAACCTGCGTCAGCAGTTGGCGCAATTAGGCAAATGTCGCTTTATGGCACGTGAAGAATTTGCTGATGAAGCGGGCTACCTGAAAGGCAAAAAAGTGGTGATTGTCGGCTGTGGCGCACAGGGCCTGAACCAGGGTCTGAACATGCGTGACTCAGGCCTGGATGTTGCCTATGCCCTGCGTAAAGAAGCCATTGATGAAAAACGCCCTTCATGGCGTAAGGCGACCGAAAATGGCTTCAAAGTAGGGACTTACGAAGATTTGATCCCACAGGCAGACTTGGTTGTTAACCTGACTCCAGACAAGCAGCATACTTCTGTTGTGCGTGCAGTTCAGCCGCTGATGAAAGACGGTGCAGCGCTGGGCTACTCACATGGCTTCAACATCGTTGAAGTGGGTGAGCAAGTGCGTAAAGACATCACCGTGGTGATGGTTGCGCCAAAATGTCCGGGCACCGAAGTGCGCGAAGAATACAAACGTGGTTTCGGCGTACCGACTCTGATTGCGGTTCACCCGGAAAACGATCCGAAAGGCGAAGGCATGGCGATTGCCAAAGCCTGGGCCGCTGCGACCGGCGGTCACCGTGCTGGCGTACTGGAGTCTTCTTTCGTTGCCGAAGTGAAATCTGACCTGATGGGTGAGCAGACCATTCTGTGTGGCATGTTGCAGGCGGGTTCACTGCTGTGCTTCGACAAGCTGGTTGCTGAAGGCACTGACCCGGCTTATGCAGAAAAACTGATCCAGTTCGGTTGGGAAACCATTACCGAAGCGCTGAAGCAAGGCGGTATCACGCTGATGATGGACCGCCTGTCCAATCCAGCCAAACTGCGCGCCTTTGCGCTGTCTGAGCAGCTGAAAGAGATCATGGCGCCACTGTTCCAGAAACACATGGATGACATCATCTCCGGCGCTTTCTCTGGCGGCATGATGGCTGACTGGGCAGAAGACGATGTGAAACTGCTGAACTGGCGTGAAGAGACCGGCAAATCAGCGTTCGAAAACGCGCCGCAGTTCGAAGGTAAAATCAGCGAGCAGGAATACTTTGACCATGGCGTGTTGATGGTAGCTATGGTGAAAGCCGGTGTTGAACTGGCGTTCGAAACCATGGTTGATGCGGGCATCATCGAAGAATCCGCTTACTACGAATCACTGCACGAGCTGCCGCTGATCGCCAACACCATTGCGCGTAAGCGTCTGTACGAAATGAACGTGGTTATCTCTGATACCGCAGAATACGGCAACTACCTGTTTGCCAACGCGGCAGTGCCGTTGCTGAAAGAGTTCATGACCACCCTGCAGGCGGGTGACCTGGGCAAATCTGTAGCCGGTACCTCGGTAGACAACGCGCAACTGCGTGACGTGAACGAAGCGGTGCGTAATCACCCAATCGAATCTGTTGGTCGTAAACTGCGTGGGTATATGACCGATATGAAACGTATCGCGGTGGCAGGCTAAAACCCGTTGTCTTTCAAGCCGCAGCGTTGTTACCTGCTTTACAAGACCCATCCGTGGGTCTTGTCCCTTAGGCACCTAGCTGCAACTTGAAATACTTAGGGTTTAAAATTTTTAGGGGTTCAAAATTCTGGGTCCGATAAAAAGGCCAGCCTCGTTGCTGGCCTTTCGCATTTTATTGCGGCATGGCCGTTAGCGGAATAATGGCCCCGGGGTACTGGATCACCGTACTGGCCGTCAGATGGCCGCGCTGCGCCGCCTGCACGGCATCTCCGCCAGTTAAACGGACCGCCAGATAACCTGCGCTGAAGGAGTCGCCCGCCGCCGTGGTATCCACCACCTTTTCCTTCGGCAGGCGCACCGCAGGGATCTCAAATTCAGTACCTTCAGCACTGAATACCAGACAGCTATCTGCGCCGCGTTTAATCACTATCTCTGTCACGCCCAGCTGTTGGGTGCGCTGCACCACCTGTTCCAGCGGCAGTTTGCCCCACAGCAAGTCTTCATCATCCAGTGTCAGAAAGGCAATGTCTGTACAAGCCAGCACGTTGCGATAGGCCTGCTGTGCTTCTTCCTTGTTTTGCCACAACCGTGGACGATAGTTGTTATCGAAAATCACCTTACCCCCGTTGGCGCGACACTGGCGCAGCAAGGTCAGCAGTCGAGCACGGCTGGTGGCATCGAGAATCGCAATGCTGATACCACTGAGATACAGATAATCGAATTGGGCCAGTTGTTCGCACAGGCTTTCCGTCTGTGGGCCAGCGAGCCAGTAGCGAGCGGCAGCGTCGTTGCGCCAGTAATAGAAGGTACGTTCGCCAGTCTCATCGGTTTCGATCACGTATAACCCCGGCAGCTTGTTTTCCAGTCGTTGGATCAGACGGGTGTTCACCTTTTCCTGCTGCCAGGCCAGCAGCATTTCCTGGCTGAAACTGTCGGTACCGAGTGCGGTAACGTAATGTACCTGTAGCGCCGTTTCTGCCACTTGGCGGGCGATGTAAACCGCCGTGTTTAACGTGTCGCCGCCAAATCCGCGGCTAAGGTCGGAGCCTTTCTGCGACAGCTCAATCATGCATTCGCCGATCACGGCAAGATTCTGGGTGGTCATAGTCAACAAGCCCTGGCTAAAGGTGTGAGGTGAATTGATGCGAGATGTATCCAGTCTCAGCGCAAGGGGCGGGGGGAGTCAACGAAAATAAAACAACGTTTTAATTTATTTATGATCGCGATCGGGAAACCATAAAGTTTCCCGATGCAGGTCGAACATTGGGGTGTTATTTAGCTGCGGCGCGTAGCTCGGTGACGCATTGACCGCCGATGCCCCAATTATCAGTATCTACTTCATCAATGACCACTACGGTGGTGGCCGGGTTTTTCCCCAGTGTATCCACCAGCAATTGGGTGACTCCAGCGATAAGCTGTTTCTTTTGCTCTGGCGTCGCGCCTTCGCGGGTAATTTTGATATTTACGTAGGGCATGTTTTTTCCTTGGGTTTTGAGACGGCTATTCAATGTAGAAGGCTTTCACTGCCGCTTAAAGTTTTATTACCTACTGCCGATAAAGCAAGGGAAGCAATCACGCAGCCTGAGCGTTTTCATTCCCCTTCGATGGCGATAGTACCAATGACAACCAAGATGACTTCTGGTCTGCTGGCGCCACTCTTTGCCGTATGCACGCATATAAAAGCGCAGCATTACTGGCGGCAATGCCGGCGCCAGTATACTTTCCAACCTATCTACCGTACCTCCGGTACTTTGTTGGCGCTCGAGCTGCTAACGGCGGTATATCATCCGTCCGCGCCAGATAAACCCCTATCACCGGAACTCTATTTTGCGGCTCTCAGCGTCCGTAAACGGCTGCAGGTCATTCAGGAACAGCTTGAATTGCTCCAACGCTGGCAACCGCTGCTGACTCTCCACGGGTTGATGGTCTCGGTTAATATTGACGGGATTGCGCTGGAGGCATTGCAGCGGCAGGGTGCGTTGCAACGTCAGATTGCCAACATGCCGTATCTGCGTTTTGAGCTGGTGGAACATGCGGGAATGGCGTTGAATGGTCCATTGCATCAAATTGCGGGCGCAGAACGATTGTGGTTGGATGATTTTGGTAGTGGGTTGGCGAACTTCTCCGCCGTTAGCACCTGGCGCTATCAATATATTAAGGTGGCGCGTGAGTTATTTACCTTGCTTAAGCAAACGGAAGACGGCATCCAACTGCTAGCGACATTGGTCAGAATGATGAACCAACACAGTGAAGGGGTGATTGTCGAAGGGGTGGAAACTGAGCAAGAGTGGTTGCTGGTACAGCGCTCCGGCGCGTTGGCAGCCCAAGGCTATTACCTTTCACGCCCGGCCCGTTTTGAAACCCTGCAAACCCTGCCTACATTGTTTTCTGCGCCTACTGTTTGATCACCCGTCACCCTAAAGCGTGAACTCTTGCCTATCCTCGGCTAGGCTTGGTAAAGGCTGCTTATCAATTGAGTAGCAAGTTATCGCGTTCAGGGAGCCATGATGACAAGAACAGGTAAAGCGTTCACTTGGGTTGGTGGCATTGTGCTGTTGATCATCGCCGCATTGGTGATCTTTGTGCTGACCTTCGACTGGAACCGCCTCAAACCAACGATTAATGACAAGGTGTCTGCCGAGCTGCACCGCCCGTTCGCCATCCGTGGCGAGTTGGGGGTTAACTGGGCGCGCGATAAAGGTGAGCGCGGCTGGCGGGCTTGGCTGCCGTGGCCAAAAATTCATGCTGAAGACATAGTGCTCGGCAATCCGAAAAATATCCCAGGCGACAGCATGGCCCAATTGCAGCGCGTTGATGCCAGCATTTCACCCTTGGCGCTGCTGGGTAAAGAACTGTTGATCCCGCGGATTTGGCTGACACAGCCAAGTGCCAACTTACAGCGACTGGCCAATGGCGATAATAACTGGACCTTCAACCTGGCGGGTGATCCTAATCAACCACCGTCAGCCTGGTCGGTAAATATTCATGACATTGTATTTGACCGTGGGCAGATTGATTTCAAAGATGCCACGCTGAAGGCCGATTTCCGTGCGGTGATTGATCCGCTCGGCAAACCTTTATCGTTCAGTGAAGTGACAGGCAAAAAAGAGGCGGGTACCACGGTTACCCCTGATTATGTTTTCGGCTGGAGGGTGAAAGGCAAATACAACGGCGAGCCCCTATCGGGCAGTGGCAAGATTGGTGGCATGTTATCTCTACAAAACGCCGAGGTGCCTTTCCCACTGCAAGCCGATGTACGCTCTGGTGCTACCCGCGTGGTTGTGGCCGGTACGCTGTCTGATCCGATGAATCTTGGTGGTTTGGACCTGCAACTTAAATTCTCCGGCGAGAGTCTGGGCAACCTGTATGCCCTCACTGGCGTGTTGTTGCCCAATACCCCACCGTACTCCACCGATGGTCACCTGATCGCTCGCCTTCATGAGAAAGGGGGGGCAGTGTTCCAGTACCAGAAATTTGATGGGAAAATTGGCGACAGCGATATTCACGGTAATTTGAAATATGTCGCTAGCAAACCCCGACCGAAATTGAGTGGGGAAGTGCTGTCGAATCAGCTACGCTTTGCCGACCTGGCACCTCTGATTGGTGCTGATTCCAATACTGAAAAAGCCAGTCGCGGTGAGAAGAGCCGCCAGCCGGCAGGCAAAGTGCTGCCAGTAGAGAAGTTTGATACCAAAAGCTGGAAGGTGATGGATGCAGACGTCAAATTCACCGCCAAGCGCATTGAACGTGGCAGCTCACTGCCACTGAGCGATCTCTATACCCATTTGCAGTTGGATAACGGCGCCATCTTGATGGATCCGCTACGGTTCGGCGTCGCTGGCGGTAACCTCAATGCGACTCTTCATCTCGACGGTGGCAAAAACCCGATGCAGGGCCGGGTGGATATGCACGCGCGTAAATTCCAACTGAAGGAATTGTTGCCGAATGTCGGATCGATGAAGCGTAGTCTGGGACAATTGAACGGTGATGCCAAACTGACCGGCAGCGGCAATTCGGTAGCTGACCTACTGGCGACCAGCAGCGGCGATTTACGTATGGTGATCAACAATGGGGTAATCAGCCGGAGCCTGATGGAAATCCTCGGGTTGAACGTTGGTAACTATCTGGTGGCACAACTGTTTGGTGATGATGTCGTGGGGATAAACTGCGCGGCAGCGGATGTGGGGATTCGTAGCGGTGTGGCGGCACCACGGTTGTTTGTGTTCGACACGGAGAACGCCATTATCAATATTAGCGGCAATACTAACTTCGCCACGGAGCGATTGGACTTGTCCATTGACCCAGAAAGCAAAGGTATGCGAGTGCTGACATTGCGTTCACCGCTTTACGTAAAAGGTACCTTTGCACACCCGGATGCCGGCGTGAAGGCGGGGCCGCTCATTGCGCGCGGTGCAGCGGCGGTGGCATTGGGCGTGGTGCTGACGCCGGCAGCGGCCCTGTTGGCACTGGTTTCCCCAAGCGAAGGCGGTGAAGAAAACCAGTGCGGGCAAATTTTGCAGCAGATGAAAAAGAAGAAATGATCGTAAAAGCCCGCAGATAACCTGCGGGCTGTTTTACTTCAATACCTGGCAGTCATGATCCTGAATCTCTTCTGATGAAGCCAAAGTAAATGGCAGCAGACTGCGTTCGGTGGCCAGCAACAGAAAATCTCCGCTGGGTAATGCGGTCATTGCCAGTCCAAAGCTCCCCATACGCCCGTTTGCGCGTGCAACCCCCTCTGCCAACAAGCGGAAAGCCCCCTGTTTACTCAGCTCTTCAGGCGTTACCCGACGCGCTAAATAGTCATGGCCCAGCAGGCCGCCAGGTATTGGCTCCCACTGCTCGCTGTAATCCGCCGCATATTGCGCCAGCTGCGTTTTTACCGACGGTAGCAGGCAGGAGATGTGAATGTGCAACTGATTCTGAGTGCGGCCATAGGCTGAATTAATCGCCAGCGAAATACCGGCGTCGTCGATCGCTTTACCATATTTATCAGCCATAAAGTGCCGTGCTTGCCAGGCTTGCTCAAAGAAGTTTGGGGTGGAGGCTGCCAGTACCGCGGGGCTTTCAATGCCGGTGATTTTTGCGCTTGGCATCAACAGATATTGCAGCGGCCCGTTACGATCTTTGAACACCACAAAGCCAGCCTGTGTGTCAACTTGCGCACAGGGTGCCGGATTGTTATGCGCCAGTTGGTTGGGCAGGCACTGTTGGCTGACGATGCGCCACAGTGCGCTCGATTGGGGAGGAGTTACCCATATCCAGAGCGCGGCAGTAATCGCGATGGCGACCATCACTAACGGCGCAACGTACAAAAATAGCCTGCGGCGCAGAGACATGATTGATTTCCGTTTCCGTAAAAAGAGAAGCGTTCAGCATAGTCTGGTTTTATGACAGGTGACAGTGCGGGAAGTGCGGCCCGTGTGACGGGGCCGCAGAAGCAGGATTACAGTGACTTGTCTCGGGTCTCTTTCATCAGCAGCAGGGCGATCAGCGTGAGGCTGGCCATCGCTGCCAAATACAGACCGACATAGAACAAACCGTAATGTGTCGCCAGCCAGGTAGCGATGTAAGGCGCCACAGCTGCGCCGAGGATCGAGGCCACATTGTAGGAGAACGACGCACCGGTATAGCGCACTTCGGTCGGGAACAACTCGGGTAGAAGTGCGCCCATCGGACCGAAAGTCAGGCCCATGATGCTCAGACCGCACAGCAGGAAGCCCATCACCAGCGTTTGGTTACCGGAACCCAACATGCTTGGGAACAGGAAAGCGAAGGCGATCATCAGCAGGGTGATGACGATCATGGTCTTACGGCGGCCAAAGGCATCTGCCAGCAGGCCGGCAATTGGCACCATCACGCCAAAGCCAATCACCGCCACCATCAGCATCCACAGGAAGCTGTTGCGTGAGTATCCCAACCCCAGCGGTTGCGGTGTCGTACCGTAGGTCATTGAGTAAACCGTCATCAGATAGAACAGGGTATAGGTTGCCAGCATGATAAAGGTGCCAAGGATGGTCACCTTCAGGTGTTTGCTCAGCAAGGTGCCGAGCGGAATTTTCACCTGCTTGCCGGCTTTTGCTACCTTGGCGAATACCGGGGTTTCATGCAGCGATACACGAACATACAGGCCGATTAGCACCAGTGCGGCGGACAGGATGAAGGGTACGCGCCAGCCCCATTCCATAAACTGCTGATCTGTCAGCAGCCAGGAGAGTAGCAGGAAGGTGCCGTTGGCGAAGAAGAAGCCGATAGGTGCACCCAGTTGAGGGAACGAGCCGTACAGCGCACGTTTTCTGGCTGGGGCGTTCTCGGTAGCCAGCAAAGCGGCTCCTCCCCATTCACCACCAAGGCCCAGCCCCTGACCGAAGCGCGCCAGCGCCAGCAGGATGGGGGCGAAGATGCCGATGGTTTCGTAGCTTGGCAGCAAGCCAATCAGTACGGTAGAAATCCCCATGGTGAGCAGTGAGGCGACCAGCGTCACCTTGCGGCCTACACGATCGCCAAAGTGACCGAACAGTGCCGAACCAATCGGACGTGCGATAAAGGCGACGGCGAAAGTGGCCAGTGACTGTAGCGTCGCTGTCGTGGGATCACCCTGCGGGAAGAAGATATGCGGGAATACGATCACCGCAGCGGTAGCGTAAATATAGAAATCGAAAAACTCGATGGCGGTCCCGACCAGCGAGGCGACAATCACTTTTCCGCGCGAGTTAACAGGTGTTGACGCGTCGTCGGCGTCCAGAGTTGGTGCGATGGAGGCTTGCATAATATTTCTTATATTTTGAATTTGTAAAAATCCATCTTAGTCATAGCAATATGCCTTTTCAATGCTGAAACTTTGCACAATACCGTGATTAACCGGTTAAAAAGCTTAATGTTTCACTGGCGTGTTTCTACGTGGATTTTAACGTTGCCAAATGAATGATTTGCAGACTGAATACCTGTAAAAGCCGGAAAGAAAAGTTAGCGGGTAGTTTGTTGTGCTGGTTTTGGTGGGTGTGGTGGTTGTATTTTAGTTTTATGTACTGGTTTATTGGTTGTTTGTTGAAATAAAAAACCGGCCATCAGAGTGTGGCCGGTATGATTGCGTTGCTTCAGGGCTCGGTTCGCTCCGATGTTGGTAGCGTTTTATCCTCTTTATACTGGGCAGTGGCAATCCAGGCGGCGCAGAACAGCGTCAGACGCGCGAAGAAATAGAAGAAGGCCATCAGCCCAATGACTGAACCAAAGGCGGCGCCCGAAGGGGATTTAGCGACCTGTGGTAGCGTCATTGTCATCACAAACTTAATCACCTCGAAACCGATAGCAGCAAGCAGCGTGCCGCGTAACAGCGCCTTTTTCTTGGGTTTATGCCGTGGCAGCATCCAAAATATCCAGAGGAACAGCAGGTAGTTAGCGAAAATAGAGATCGACAGTGCAATCAGCGTCATCGCCGGACGCAGCCAATCGATACCTTCCAGGCCCAAAGCACGGACGATCGCCGCCTGTGCCGAGCCGGCGATGGACGTCAGCGTTAACGTAATAATCAGTGCCACCACCAGACCGCTCAGTGAGATAAAGTCTCGGGTGTATTTGAAATAGATTTTTTCCTGGTCCTGCGGATTGCGTTCCCATACGTCACGCGATTGCGCGCGGATAGCCTCACGCAGGTTGCCCATCCAACTGATCCCCGAATACAGTGCCAGTGCCAGGCCGGTCAGCCCCACGGTCGTACGCTGCTGAATAGCGGTATTAACGGTATTTTTGAGCGTGCTGGCCAGAGTAGGGTCACTGATGCTACCGACAATTTTATTGATGAGCTCGGTCAGCAGGTCGGGGTTGGACGCCAGCACAAAACCAACAGCGGCGAATGACACCATCAGTATCGGGATCAGCGACAGAAATGAGAAATAGGTAATGGCGGCGCCGAATTGGCTGCCCAGACGATCGTTAAAGCGCTCGGTAGCACGTAACAGGTGGGCGATACTTGGCCAGGCTTTGATGCGCTCAACGAGGCGTGAAAAACCTGAAATACGCCGGTCAATTTTCTGGTGGCCGGTTTTGATGGCGATCAGCGGTTTTTGTGCCGCTTCATTGTTGGGCTGATGGGGGTCTTTATCTGATCCTGTAGGCATTACGTCATGATTTCCTTAACGATAAATATACCCGCCATATTTCAAATTACCTGTGCGTTGGCTGCTGTGGATTACCTGAATCACTTACTCTAATAAGCTCATCGGGACTCGCTCAGTTGCCACCGTCCTGCAACTCGAATTATTTAGGGTAGAGGCTCTCTCAGCTTTGATTATAGCCAAAAGGCTCGCCGGTTTGGCCGCAAGGGCGGCAACCGACTAGTTTTTGAGCTTAGCGCGTTCACCACGTCAGTGAAATGCTACTGCTCATCGTTAGGTAAAATTCTTATATCAGCCGCGTACCAGCACGGTTTTTTTCATTCACCGACCTCCAATTTTTATCTGTTTCATCACCAAGAAAGCGTTTACTCATGATGTGGCGCTGCGGTTTATCGACCGTCGCGTTACTGCAGCCGTAGGGGCTGGAACGGTTTTAACTGTCATCAATAGATAAAATGGAAGGTCATATGAAATTGCTAAATCATCCCACCTGTCGTCCGTTTACCGAAGCGGGCAATTTGACACAGATTTCCGCCTTCTATGAAGAAGAGCGGCACATCATGTGGATGCTGCTGCGCGCGGAACCGCGTCCTTGTTTTAATCAGGCGTTAATTGAAGACATCATGACGTTGGCGCAGGCAGCCAAAGAGTCATCATTGCAGTTTGATTTTTGGGTAACTGGCTCGCTGGTGCCGAATATGTTCAACGTCGGCGGCGATCTGCAGTTTTTTGCGGAGGCAATTAAAAACCGCAAGCGTGAGGCAATGATGGCTTACGCGCGTGCTTGCATCGACTGTGTACATGCGGCAGCACGCGGATTTGACACCGGAGCAGTCAGTATTGCCATGGTGGAGGGCAGCGCGCTGGGCGGTGGTTTTGAAGCCGCATTGGCGCACCATTTTGTTTTGGCGCAGAACAACGCGCGCATGGGGTTCCCAGAAATTGCCTTTAACCTGTTTCCTGGCATGGGCGGTTACTCGCTGGTGGCGCGCAAGGCAGGCATGCGTCTGGCGGAAGAGCTGATTTGGGGCGGTGAGTCGCACACGGCAGAATGGTTTGAAAGCCGTGGGCTGGTTGATCAGCTATTCCAACCCGGCGACGCCTACGTGGCTACGCGTACCTTCATTGATACTATCCGGCCTAAATTGAACGGTATGCGTGCCATGTTGCGCGCCCGCCAGCGGGTGCTGCAATTGACGCGTTCTGAATTGATGGATATTACTGAGGATTGGGTGCATTCAGCCTTCACCATTGAGGAGAAAGATCGCGCCTATATTGAACGCTTAGTTATGCTGCAGGACCGACACACGCTGAACCTGCGTCGTGCAGGCTAATATGACCCTGCCCGCATCACGCTGAGGGGGATTGCGGGCGATAAGACTGCAGCCAATGCTCCAGCTGTTCTGGGAGCATTGGCCGCGCAAACAAAAATCCTTGTTTCTCATCAACACCGACTTCATCAAGGAATTGGTTCTCGCTCTCGGTCTCTACACCTTCGGCAATCACCCGGAATTTGAGGGCTTCTGCTGCTGCAACGATAGCGCGTACCAGCGATTGTGAAACTGGATTGAAATTCACGCCACGAACAAAACTTTTATCCAGTTTGATGGCATCCAGTGGGATACGTGACAGCTGTGCCAGCGAAGAGTAACCCGTGCCAAAATCATCCAGATGGACCTGCGCGCCCAGTTCGCGTAGCCGGGTGATTACCTCTCGTGCCCGTTTTTCGTCCTCAATCAGGCTGCTTTCTGTTAGCTCGAAGTCCAAGAGACAAGGTATCAACTGATTCTGTTGCAGCACCTGCGCGAGATCCTCGACGATAGAGTCATCCACCAACTGCCGTGCAGAAAGGTTGACCGCGACCCGCAGTTCTAATCCCTGACGTTTCCAGTGTGCTGCCTGTTTGGCGGCGGTTTGCAGAACCCAGCGGCCGAGCGGCCCGATCAGGCCGGATTCTTCGGCGTAAGAGATAAATTGCAGGGGCGGAATCAGGCCGCGTTCGGGCGAATCCCAGCGCACCAGGGCTTCCACGCTGCATACCTTGCCGCTGAGTGCCTCAATTTTGGGCTGGTAGTACACCACTAATTGATTTTGTTCCAACCCCTTGCGCAGATTGGTATCCAGCCACATATATTCTGCGACGCGTTTGTTCATCTCTGGCGAGAACACGGTGTAAGTGCGTTTACCATGTTCCTTGGCGACGTACATGGCGGTATCGGCGCTACGGATCAGACTGTCGAGATCGTTTCCATGTTCAGGGCACAGTGCGATCCCAATGGAACATCCGGTGTAAACTTCAATAAGGCCAATGCGGAACGGTGTTTTCAGCCGGTCGATAATCCGCTGGGCTAACCGTTGTAACATCTCACGATCGGCTTCTTGAGCGAGCACAAGGAACTCATCTCCTCCGAGGCGAGCCAGGGTTTGGTCCGGAGCAAGGCAACCCAGAACCGCCAGCGACACCTCTACCAGTAAACGATCGCCGAACATATGGCCGTAGGCATCGTTGACCTTCTTAAAGTTGTCGAGATCGAGATACACCAGTCCGATGTTGTTGCCATCACGTGTGGCGATCGACTGGGTAATTTTGTCCTGGATGGCATTACGATTTGGCAGGCCGGTAATGATATCGGTATTGGCTAGCACTCGCAGGCGTTCCTGGGCGCGACGCTCTTCGGTTATGTCGGTGCCGGAGCAAATCAGAAAGACTTCATTTTTACCGCTGCCGCTGTGCACGAACTTATTACGGAACAAAAATAACCGCTCACCCTTTACCGTTTTGATCCAGCGTTCCACTTCATAGGACGACCCATTGCGGAAAAAACCGGCGATATTGCGTCGCGATGCCGTGGCTTCTTCCGGGCTCATAAATAATTGAAAGACGTTTTTGCCGATAACATCATGTTCGTGCAGGCCGGTGTATTCTTCGCTTAGACGGTTGAAGCGCTGGATACGCCCATGCTGATCGACGATCACAATCACGGAATTGGCTTCTGACACCACTTGCTCGGCAAAGGAGAGGCCGTGCACCAGATCGCGAGCGACCGACTGGGTATCGCTGAAGGCAGAGGCGGTACCCGCCCATTCCAGATTGTTGATCCGACGACCGACCAGGTGCAGGTGTATTGGCTCACCGCCCAGCGTGATAGTGATATCTAAGCTGGCGGTAATACCACTAAGGCGGCGGATTTTTGCAGCCTGCATGGCGCTGAGTGCCACAGCCATATGTGTTTTGCCTTTGACTGCCGATAACGCCAGGGCATTGCTGTCAAACGCCAACCGCCAATAAGGGCTGTTGGTGCCAAAGTGGGCGTTAAGAAGCATAGGGCCTTGGTCTGCGAACATGATGATTCCTCAAAAGGGCACGACAGCCAGATCTGTGCGATGAGCGCAACAGCAGGTTTCTGGCCTGATAGTGGCCGTAGTGCACGTATCTCCATCATATAACACGTTTTTCACTGTCGGTGGATGAAACTATTATATAAGTAATAATTAGTTTTGCCCTGTAAACGACACATTGCCACCCGTTGTCTTAGAGTGTAAGTGAGAACCTGCTGATTCGAGAGGTTAGTACGATTTTTGTGCACGGATGTCTTCATCGTCTTGTTGCAGTACGGTTGTAGCAGAGGGGGCTAAATTATAATAAAGCGAGCCGGTGGCAGGAATAATCCTATAGAGCTGAACACCATCTTGAGGTAGATGTTATGCCGGTGTGAAATCAAAATTTCCGTATAGTAGGCATCATCTTCATAATTCACTCATTATTGGCGAATAAAACTGTTTTGGGCTTTAATAAATTTACACTCCATCGCATTACTATATGTTTATCAGCCTATTATTATCTCCGACGAAAGAAGAGCCTGTTCACGTACAGCGCTCCTGATGAAGAATAACTTTAAGGAAATGATTATGCGTAAACTGACCGCTTTATTTGTTGCCTCTACTCTGGCGCTGGGTTCTGCTTCTATGGCTTTCGCTGCGGATACCACAACGGCACCAGCGGCGACTGATTCATCTGCTGCACCGATGAAAATGATGCACCATAAAGGCGAAGGTAAGGGTGGGCCATTTGCGGGTCTGAACCTGACCGAACAACAGCGCCAACAGATGCGCGACATCATGAAAGAATCGCACCAGAAGCGCGGCGCAGGTATGAAAGAGGAACGTCAGGCACTGCATAGCCTGGTTGCTTCCGACAGCTTCGACGAAGCCAAAGCGAAAACGCAAATTGATGCCATTAGCAAAGCGCAATCTGAACATATGTTGGAACGCGCCAAAGCTGAAAATAAAATGTATAACCTGCTGACACCTGAGCAGAAAAAACAATACAATGAGAATTATCAGAAACGCGAACAGAAAATGATGGACCACATGAATAATATGAAGTCGAAAATGACGACAGCGCAGTAATAATTTCATGAGGTAAGTAAAAAGGGCCGGATTATTATCTGGCCCTTTTTATTTTTCGGGGTAAAAATATTTATTTACAGCGAGTGTGATGGGTAACGTGTATCCAGTCCGCCGGCAATGTGCTGAAATTGTTCGGTAATAATCTGCGAAAATCGCGGGTCGTTAATATGATAATCCGTTTTTACCAACCGCCGTTTGTTTGTTGGCTGCATCGTGCATTCCAGCGCCTGAACAAAAGCGTCTAACGCCAACGGATCCCAAAAAGGCTGTCCTGGCGCATCCAGTGAGGACACCCCGCCTCCGGGGATCACAAAGCGTATTTCCCCTGTACAAGCATTCATTTTTTCCCCGATCCAACGTCCTATCTGTGCATTCTCCTGTGGCGTGGTACGCACCAGTGTAACCTGGGGGTTATGTCGGTGGCGTTGGCGTCCGGCATAGCGTGCCGGTACGGTGTCGGGCGAACCAAAATTGATCATGTCTATTGCCCCACAAGACAGTACGCAAGGAATACCGGTACGGGCGATGGCCCCGAAACGATCTTCATTGCAGGGTAAAACTCCGTCGAACAGATAATCGGCCACCTCAGTAATGGTCAGATCCAGCGCGGCACTGAGCAAACGGCTGTCGATCAACTTTTCCAGTGCTCTACCACCGCTGCCCGTTGCGTGGAAAACCAAGCAGTCCCAGTGGGACTCCAGTGTGGCAACAACGCTCTGTATACAGGGTGTGGTGACACCGAACATCGTCAAACCGAGCGCGGGTTTACCCCCGACATCATCGTTGGAAGCAAAGCGTACGGCCCCTGCAATCTGGCACGCTGCATTGTTCAGGACGCGTCGTGATATACGGTTGAGACCGGCGATATCAGTGACGGAATACAGCATGGTGATATCGCTGTTGCCGACATAGGCCGAAACGTCACCTGCCGCCATGCTTGAGACCATTAATTTTGGCAGACCAATAGGCAACTGCTGCATCGCCGGGGTGATAATGGCTGTGCCGCCGGAACCGCCCAGACCAAGCAGGGCCGCGATATCATTGCGAGTCAAAATAAAGCGCTCGAAAGCGACAGCCATGGCGGTAATGGCTTGGCCCCGGTCATGGCAAAATACGGCGTTAGCTCCCTCAGGGTGATAACGGGCAATTTCCGCTGCGCTAATATCGGTAAGTGAATCCGTTGGAAGGAGACGTGTCGAGAGATCGACGGTCAAAGTGGATAAACCTAGGCTGGAGATAGTCTGACGAACATACTCCAGTTCTTGTCCTTTGGTATCTGCTGTGGTAGCAATGTAGATAAATGTTGAAGTATCAGTCACTGCTTATTCCTGCGGATTTTATAAATTATTTATTAAAATTATAATGTTATTTGTTTTTTTTTGGATCCCTGGTGTTGGCGATTTAATACTGAATGATTAATATATCTACATAATGAGACGCTAGTGTCATTTATGCAAGGCAAGGTCAGTTCAAAATGAGATGTTAGTCTCATTTTTGACCATCTAATGTTACCGACGAAGTGGAATACTGTCGGTTTTGTTGTTATCGCGTGTTGTCCCGGGACGGGGGAAGCGAATAAGTATGATGAGGTAGCTGTGGTAATAACTGCTTTTCCCATGAAACAGGACCAAACTCTGACATCGACTCGGGCAAGAACCCATCGCTTATTGTTGACCAGTGCCATGGCGTTGTATGACGAAGGGGTATTTCCTTCAATCACCGAGCTTGCCGCGCATGCACAGGTATCTCGTGCCACTGCCTATCGTTATTTCCCCACCCAAAGCGAATTGATTGCCGCTGTTGTGGCCGAAAGTCTGGGGCCGATTCTAGAATGGCAACCACAGGATCAGGACGCACTGAAACGCATTCAGCAACTACTCACATTCGCTTATCCCCAAATGGAGCAGCACGAAGGGGCTCTGCGTGCCGCGTTGCAGCTTTCATTACAACAGTGGGCGAAAGCGACACCGGGTGAGAAATTTGTCCGCGGTAACCGTAAGCGTCTGCTTAATCTGGCGGTTGAGCCACTCCGGGATAAACTGCCGTCTGAGGCGTTGCAACGAGTCATTCATTCTTTTTCGTTGATTTATGGCTCGGAAGTTTTTCTGGTACTGAAAGATATTTGGGGGCTGGATCTCGGCGGCATTCAGGATGTGACGCAATGGATGGCGAAAGCCATTATTCGTCAGGCCGAAGAAGATGCGATGAACAGCAGAAAACCGCTAGCATGATAGTCCAATTTTTACAGTCATTCTCGGCGAAAACCAGCAGATTTCACTGAGTGAGTATTGGCAATTGTTATAATTTAAAGTGATAAAAAGAGCGTTTTAAGCATTTTTAGATAGGCCGAAGGGGGGAGCCCCATCCGGCTTTTTTTGTTTTTATTATCTATATTTATCAGATAATTATTTCTGACTCTCGACACGAGAAACGGATCATTCCTCACCCTTTTTTGCCATTGAAGATCCTTATGTCTCCCCGCCTTATTTAGCCGTTTATTGTGTTCCCCGATTAAGCCCCTGCGCCTTTGACACATTAGGCGCGCTTGAGATTGTTGTGCTTTATTTATTTGGTGTTACGAAACTGTTACACAAAAAAATCAATAAGACATTTGCAAACAACAATGGACGGTATCTGGGATGGAAAATAGACGTAAAGGAGTCAAGCCTGTTCAGGCGGCCTTCGGCTGGCCTGAAATTGGTGTTAATCGTGCACAATGGAGTGCGATGCTTTTTTGCCTGGCGGCGATCGGTGGGGCGCAGGCTGCCCCTTATGTTGAAAGCGGTAAACCGGGCGATCCTGCTAGCTGGCGCAGTAAAGAGTTCAACGCAGAATGGGGGCTGGGGGCGATCCACGCCGATCAAGCCTACGCCGCCGGTTATAGCGGAAAAGGCGTAAAGCTCGGCATTTTCGATCAACCGGTATATGCCAAACACCCGGAGTTCGCCAGCCAAGACAAAGTGATCAACCTGGTCACTACTGGTATTCGCGAATACACCGATCCCTACATTCCGGTGAAAAAAGGCGACGTATTCCGCTATGACGGCACGCCGAGCGTGGATTCCGACGGCACCCTGGGTTCACATGGCACCCATGTGGGTGGCATCGCTGCCGGCAACCGCGATGGCGGTGCAATGCACGGCGTGGCGTTCAACGCACAAATCATCAGCGCGGAAAACGGCGACCCGGGGCCGGAAGACGGCATCATTCTCGGTAACGATGGGGCGGTGTACCAGGCTGGCTGGGATGCGTTGATCGCCAGCGGCGCACGCATTATCAATAACAGCTGGGGTATTGGCATCACTGAGAAGTTTGATCAGGGTGGCAAGGATCCGGCTTATCCCCACTTCACGCTCGCCGACGCGCAAAAACAATTCGATCAAATCAAACAGATCCTTGGCACCAAAGCCGGTGGCGCTTATCAGGGCGCAATCGATGCGGCACGCAGCGGTATCGTCACCATTTTTGCGGCCGGTAACGACTCCAACCTCAATAACCCGGACGCCATGGCCGGTCTGGCCTATTTCGTGCCGGAGATAGCCCCCAACTGGCTGTCGGTCGCCAGTCTGCAGGATCCGAACAACACCGGCGATTACAGCATCAGTACCTTCTCCTCCCGCTGTGGCTATACCGCCAGCTTCTGCGTTGCCGCGCCGGGCACCAGGGTGTACAGCTCAATCATTGAAGGCAACAGCGTAGATAACCTGACCACCGGTTATGCCAAATACAGCGGGACCTCAATGGCGGCGCCACACGTGGCCGGAAGCATTGCGGTGCTGATGGAACGTTTCCCGTACATGACCGGCGCGCAGGTTGCCTCAGTGCTGAAGACCACCACCACTGATATGGGCGCGCCGGGTATCGATGCACTGTACGGCTGGGGGATGATCAATCTGGGCAAGGCGATTAACGGGCCGGGCATGTTTGTTACCGAGCAGGATATTCCTGAAGAGTTTCGGGTTAGCGGCGCTTACGGCCCTGAGCAGTTCGTCGTGAATCTGCCGGGTGTCGGCGCGGTACTGGACAAGGGCAAACCGACCGAGCGCGTGTGTGACGATATTCATTGTGGGCTGGATGTCTGGAGCAACAACATTTCCGGTCACGGTGGCCTGACCAAACAGGGCATCGGTACCTTGGTGCTGACCGGCAACAACAGTTACGCAGGGCCGACGCTGATCAATCAGGGCCTGTTGGCAATCAACGGTTCGGTCACCTCGGACGTTACGGTGCAAAACGCCGGTGTGCTGGGCGGCTCCGGTACCCTGGGGTCATTGACTGCACGCAGTGGTGGGACCGTGGCACCGGGCAACTCGATCGGGACGTTGAATGTAGCAGGTAATGTCAGCTTCGAACCGGGTTCCCGCTATGCGGTAGAAGTGGCGCCAAACGGCCAGAGCGATCGGATCCAAAGCAGCGGATCGGCAACGATCGGTGGCGGTGAAGTCGTGGTGTTGCAGGAACAAAACACCAACCTGCTGTCGCAAGGTAGCGTGAGCAGTTTGCTTGGCCGCCAGTACAACATTCTGACTGCCCAGCAGGGGATAAGCGGGCAGTTTTCTTCTTCTTCAACTTTTTCTCCCTTCCTCGGCGCCGGGCTGACCTACCAGCCCAATCAGGTGACGTTGAACGTCGGTCGTAACGACACCGCCTTTGCCAGCGTGGCCGCCACCCAAAACGAACGTGCAGTAGCAGCCGCGGCGGATGCCCTGGCAGCGGGCAACCCGGTGTACGAGAGCATCCTCAATGCCGGTTCGGCAGGGGAGGCCCGTCAGGCGTTCCGTCAGTTGTCCGGGCAGATCCACGCGGATATTGCCTCGGCACAGGTCAACGACAGCCGTTACCTGCGTGATGCGTTGAACGGCCGACTGCGACAGGCAGAAGGACTGGCAACCTCGCCGGACATCAAGGCGGACGACGACGGAGGTGCCTGGGCGCAGTTGCTGGGGGCCTGGGACCATGCGTCGGGCGATGCCAATGCGACGGGCTATCAGGCATCGACCTACGGTGTGCTGGTGGGGCTGGACTCGGCGTTGGCGGATGACTGGCGCTTGGGCGTGGCGACCGGCTACACCCGGACGTCACTGGATGGCGGCTACGACTCGAATGCCGACAGCGACAACTACCATCTGGCGGTGTACGGCGGCAAACAGTTCGGTGAACTGGCGCTGCGTGCCGGTGGTGGCTACACCTGGCACCGCTTCGATACGTCACGTTCGGTCAATTACGGCATGCAGTCAGATCGGGAAACCGCGAAATACAGTGCGCGCACCGAGCAGGTGTTTGCCGAAGCGGGTTACAGCGTGAAGGCCGGTTGGGCCAATCTGGAGCCGTTCGCCAACCTGGCGTACATCAACTTCCAGAACAACGGTATCGCGGAAGACGGCGGGGCTGCGGCGCTACACGGCGACAAACAGCACACCGACGCCACCGTATCGACGCTGGGGCTGCGTGCGGATACCGAGTGGCAGGCGAGCAAAACCACCACCGTGGCGCTGCGCAGCGAACTGGGCTGGCAGCATCAGTACGGCGATCTGGATCGTGGTACCGGGTTGCGCTTCAACGGCGGCACTTCCCCGTTTGTGGTGAACAGTGTGTCGGCCTCGCGTGACGGTGCGGTGCTTAAGGCCAGTGCGGAAGTGGCGGTGAACAAGAATGCCACGCTGTCATTGGGCTACGGCGGGCTGCTGTCGCAAAACTACCAGGACAACAGCGTCAATGCTGGCTTCACCTGGAATTTCTGATCTTAAAAAACTGAGGGACAAGCCGCCTCGTCGGGGGGCGGTTTGACTAAAACAAAAAGGATAAGGGAATGAAGCAAGCTACAGGAAAGAATAAACCGGCATTGGCGCCGACATGGAAACTGAACACCTTGTTGTGCGCGCTGTTGGCGGCCGGTAGCGTACAGGCTGCGCCCTATACGGAAGGCGGTAAGATGGGCGATCCGGCAAGCTGGCGCAGCGATGAATTTAAGGCCAACTGGGGGTTGGGTGCGATCCACGCTGATGAAGCCTATGCTGCGGGTTATACCGGTAAAGGGCAAAAGGTAGGGATTTTCGATACCCCAGTGAACAAACATCCTGAATTTGCTGGTGACGGGAAACTGGTGAATGTGGTTACCGAGGGTTACCGCGCCTATACCGATCCGCACCGTGAGGGGATTAAGGCCGGCGATCGTTTTTACTTCGACGGCACCTTCCATTTCTATAGTGGTGCTCAAGGTTTGCTGAGCAATCACGGTGTACACGTTGCCGGCATCAGCGGTGCCAACCGTGATGGAACCGGCATGCACGGCGTGGCCTTTGACTCACAGATCATCAGTGTTGATAACGACAATGACGGCCCGGCCTACGGCGAGTTCCTCGGGCTCGATGGCAGCGTGACCAATGCCGGTTGGCAGGCGATGATCAATAACGGCGTGCGGGTGATCAATAACAGTTGGGGCGTCAGCATTCCCGATTTCTTATCGGATAATGGCAAAAAGCCAGACGCGTTGCATTTTGAGTTAAAAGACGCACAGGAACAGTTTGATCAGGTGAAACCCTTGTTGGGGAGTTTGGCAGGGGCGGGTTATCAGGGCGCGATTGATGCGGCACGTAAAAACATTTTGGTGCTGTTCGCCGCCGGTAACGACGGTAACTACAACCAACCGGATGTGATCAGCGGCCTGGCCTATTTTGTGCCGGATATTGCGCCTAACTGGTTGTCGGTTGCCAGCGTCGCACAGGATGAAGCCTCTACCAACAGCGTGCCTTATACCATCAGCAGCTTCTCTTCACGCTGCGGTTACACGGCCAGTTTCTGCGTATCTTCACCGGGCAGTAAAATCTACAGCACTGTGGCCAACGGTTCCGATCCGAATCATTTGGTCTCCGACTATGGCAATAAAAATGGCACCTCAATGGCGACGCCACACGTGACCGGTGCGGTTGCCGTGTTGCTGCAGCGTTTCCCGTACATGACATCGGCGCAAATTGCCGACGTGTTGAAGACCACCGCCACCGATATGGGCGCACCGGGCATCGATGCGCTGTACGGCTGGGGGATGATCAATCTGGGTAAGGCGATTAATGGGCCGGGGATGTTCTATACCGTCGAAGATATTCCTGAAGAGTTCCGCATTCCGGATCCGACAGGCGTGGCTTACGGCTCGTCACAGTTTATCGCTAATATTCCAGGCCAAGGGGCGCAAATCGATCAAGGCACGCTGCAAGCTCGCCTTTGTGATGACTATCATTGTTCGGTGGAAGTGTACTCCAATGATATTTACGGCCATGGTGGCCTGACTAAGGAAGGTAAGGGCACGCTGGTGTTGACTGGTAACAATACCTATTCCGGTCCTACATTGGTAAATACCGGTCTGCTGGCGGTTAATGGTTCAGTGACGTCAGACGTGACGGTGCAAAATGCTGGCGTGTTGGGCGGCTCCGGTACCCTGGGGTCATTGACGGCACGCAGTGGTGGGACCGTGGCACCGGGTAACTCGATCGGGACGTTGAATGTAGCAGGTAATGTCAGCTTCGAGCCGGGTTCCCGCTATGCGGTAGAAGTGGCGCCCAATGGCCAGAGCGATCGGATCCAAAGCAGCGGATCGGCGACGATCAGCGGCGGTGAAGTGGCCGTCTCGCTGGAGAACAGCACCAATCTGCTGTCGCAAAGCGACGTTCGCAGCCTGCTCGGCCAGCAGTACAACATCCTGACCGCCCAGCAGGGTATCAGCGGGCAGTTTGATACGGTGGCACCGAATTACCTGTTCCTGGGTACCGGGCTGACCTACCAGCCGAATCAGGTGACGCTGAACGTGGGCCGTAACGACACCGCCTTTGCCAGCGTGGCAGCGACCCAGAATGAGCGTGCGGTGGCGACGGCGGCGGATGCTCTGGCGGCGGGTAACCCGGTGTACGAGAGCATCCTCAATGCCGGTTCGGCAGGGGAAGCGCGTCAGGCATTCCGTCAGTTGTCCGGGCAGATCCACGCGGATATCGCCTCGGCACAGGTCAACGACAGCCGTTACCTGCGTGATGCGTTGAACGGCCGACTGCGACAGGCAGAAGGACTGGCAACCTCGCCGGACATCAAGGCGGACGACGACGGCGGTGCCTGGGCGCAGTTGCTGGGGGCCTGGGACCATGCGTCGGGCGACGCCAATGCGACAGGGTATCAGGCATCGACCTACGGCGTGCTGGTGGGGCTGGACTCGGCGTTGGCGGATGACTGGCGCTTGGGCGTGGCGACCGGTTACACGCGGACGTCACTGGATGGCGGCTACGGCTCGAATGCCGACAGCGACAACTACCACCTGGCGGTGTACGGCGGCAAACAGTTCGGTGAACTGGCGCTGCGTGCCGGTGGTGGCTACACCTGGCACCGCTTCGATACGTCACGTTCGGTCAACTACGGCATGCAGTCAGATCGGGAAACTGCGAAATACAGTGCGCGCACCGAGCAGGTGTTTGCCGAAGCGGGTTACAGCGTGAAGGCCGGTTGGGCCAATCTGGAGCCGTTCGCCAACCTGGCGTACATCAACTTCCAGAACAACGGTATCGCGGAAGACGGCGGGGCTGCGGCGCTACACGGTGACAAACAGCACACCGACGCCACCGTATCGACGCTGGGGCTGCGTGCGGATACCGAGTGGCAGGCGAGCAAAACCACCACCGTGGCGCTGCGCAGCGAACTGGGCTGGCAGCATCAGTACGGCGATCTGGATCGTGGTACCGGGTTGCGCTTCAACGGCGGCAATTCTCCGTTTGTGGTGAACAGTGTGTCGGCCTCGCGTGACGGTGCGGTGCTGAAGGCCAGTGCGGAAGTGGCGGTGAACAAGAATGCCACGCTGTCATTGGGCTACGGCGGTCTGCTGTCGCAAAACTACCAGGACAACAGCGTCAACGCCGGTTTCACCTGGCGTTTCTAAAGATATCGGTCTGAGTGGTTACATGGGGTCAGCTTGCTGGCCCCATTTTTTTGTATTAACTCACGTACTCTGTGATGACCGTGGAGAGAGCTGGTGGGCGCATCGCGTTGCCGTTAAAAGGGCAATAAAAAACCGGGACCCTTGCGGATCCCGGTTCAAAACTGGGTAAAACAGATTAGCGCTTACGGCCCAAGTTTCGGAGAGAGTCTGGTGCATACATTCTCTCAGAATAACAACCGAAACGAGCTTTCCCTGGTGTCATTATGATTATTAGTGGTGCATTTTTACTGTTGTTATATTTTTATTGTGGTGTTGCTGTGTGTCTCTTCTGGTACCATGTTTGACTATATAATGTGGTATGTCAAGCAATGTTTAGATTGTACATTGTATGATATACCAGTTTTGGATCGCTTTTTTGCACGGCAAGTATGAAAACGACTGAAAAAACAGCAAAAAAAATCGAAGGAAAAAATGGATAATAATCACCAGAAATTCGATTCACAGTCGATTGCAAACCGGGTCAGAGAACTGTTTGTACATTATGGGATTGGTAAACGTCAGCATGCTAAAGAGCTCAGTCGGATTCTGGATCTCAGCTTTTCACATGCGCACCGTAAGCTGAAAGGGCAAAGCCCTTGGACGCTGGAACAAATTAGCAATGTCGCGGCGGCATTAGGGGAAAACCCAGCAGCGATAGTAGATACGGGCACGGAAAATGACATCTCTGCACAAACTGTTGCACGGGATGCCATCTTTTATGTCGGAGGCGTGGAATTAGCCTGCGTCGGTTATATCGGCCATGAGTTGGTTGGCGGGCGGACATCGGAATATGTCGCGTTACAACAGGCCGGGCTGTGGTGTCTTTATCGTTCAGATGATGCACCGCAAGGGCAGCGTTATTGTGTGGAACTGATTGAGCTTCGTCCTGCTGCCGTAGAAGACGAGCGGTTAAGTATTGCGGTACTCGACGACTCACACCAGGCAGCTGATGAACTGGCAAAATACCTTAACGGGCGTGGCTTCCATGCTGTCGCTTTTTACGATGTCAGCAGCTTCTGTTTGGCACTGCAACAAAGCCTGTTCGATGGATATGTGGTCGACTGGTTGATTGGTCAGGAAACTGCGGTTCAGTGCATCGAAACCATCCGTGCTTCGGACAACCCGGATGCGCCGGTTCTGGTGCTCACGGGCCAGTTGGGTACCGATCAGCGCGAATCGGAAATCGCCAGGGCAATGCGTGACTATGACGTGTTGGGTCCGTATGAAAAGCCAGTGCGACTCCATGTTATTGAAGCCGCACTGTTGCGGTGTTTTAATCTTTAACCAGCAGTGAGGCCAGCGTCGTTGACAATGCGTCAAGCCGTACTGGCTTCATTAAATAGCTGTCGAACAGCGCCCGCTGCTCGGCAGATAGCTGTTCCGGGGTATAGGCGCTGATGCCGACAATCGGAATATGCCGATTGGGTCCACGCTGATTACGCAGTTGTTTAGCTAACGCAGCGCCATCAATACCCGGCATTTGCAGGTCTAACAGCAACGCGTCATAAGGACGCCTAAGCAGCTTTTGCAGCGCCCGTTCGGGTGAGTTGCACAGTTCATGTTGATAGCCCAGTTTGTCCAGCAGCGCCGCAAAGGCGTCACCCACGGATTTATTGTCATCCACCACTAAAATATGTTGCTGATTCTGTCTTAGGCTGCGGTGGTGCCGTGGTTTTTCGCCTTGCTCTTCGTCGTCGCTAATGTCGACAGGAATACTGACGATAAAGGTACTGCCCTTTTTGATCTCGCTGTAGACAGTGATCGTACCATTGAGCAATGTCACCAGCCCATGCACAATCGCTAATCCCATGCCTACGCCACCATACTGGCGGGTATGAGATTGATCCAATTGAGTGAAGGGCCTGAATATTTGGTCAAGCATCTCCTTTTCGATACCAATGCCGGTATCAGTCACCTCAATAATCAACGAATTACCCGTGGGTTGGCGTCGTAGGCAACTATGCAGTGTGATGGTACCGCTTTCGGTATATTTGTACGCGTTAGTCAGCAGGTTAACGATAATCTGCCTGATGCGCAGTGGATCGGAATGAATCTGCAGATGGCCGCATTCAATTTCGCACAACAGCGTCACCTGTTCTTTCTGACTCAGCGTATTGATTTCATTCGCCGTTTCTTCGATCAGCCGTTGAGCGTCGAACGGTGCGAGACGCAGCTCCATCATTCCGCTGTCCAAATGGGCATAATCGGTTAGGTCTTTCATCTGGCTTTCAATTTGCTGCGCAGCAATCTCCAACCGTTGGAAAGTATCCGCATGTTCGGCCGACACCTTGGTGTTCACCAGCACATCAATGGCAGACATAATGCTCTGCAGCGATGTCCGTAGTTCGTGGCCAATGGCACCCAGAAAGGCATTTTTGGTGCGGGTAGCTTTTTCCGCCTCTATGGCTTTGGCTTGTTGCCGGATAGTCAGGCGCTGCTGGCGGAACATAATCAGCGTAATAGCAATGAGCGCAATCACTGAAAACATCACGATCACCAGACCATAAAAAATGATGTGTCGTTTTTCGATATAGTCTTCGTAGGCGGCGGTGCGCTGTTTCACTTCTGCGTGATCGGTCAGGTTGGCCATTTCAATCGAGTAGGGCTTTATTTGCCTCATGGCCTGCGAAATAAGTGAGAAATCAATCTTAGGACTGTTCAGCAAATTATCAATCTGATCCATTTTCCGGCGCATATGTGCGACAACCTCGGGGTAACCCGGTTCGGCGTACAGAGGTTGGGTCGACTCAGACACCGTTTCCAACACATAAAAACGGGAATAAAGGATTTCAAATTTAAGTCGCAGATCTTCGCTATCTACTTGTGGTGCGTTTTTCTGCTGTTCGACCAGCGTTTCAAACTCGGCTAGCTTGATAGAGAATTTTGCGATCGACCAGGAATAATTTTCCTGCGTGCCCGCAATAGCATACAACCCTTTTTTTGACAGTGTTGCGCTGTAGTAATACAGCGTCACCGCGGAGGCAACCAGAAAAAGGGCAGCAAAAATAGCCGGGATTGCCAGCCTGCTGCTGTTTTTAAACCCTGTGAGTTTCATTTAATCACGATCCTGTCCACTTGCCAGATAAAGCGTGAGTTGTAGAGCGGGGAATTCAACTCAGGCCCTGCGGCATCCCTGGGATAAACCAAAAACAGCGGTCCGAAGTTTCTGATCTTCAGCATTTCGCCGTCCATCTTGTAGGCCAAAATCATATTGTATTTCTCGACGTCAGACAGCGGCACGTCGATGTAGTAATCGTTTAACGCATAAAATGTCAGCGTACTGCCCTTGGCACCGACTCGCGCCAAAATGTCTGCCACGGAAATTCCTTCGAACTTTCTTTGCGGCGTCCAGGAGGTTGACGTGGTGATGCTGTGCACTGGCATTGCCAACAGTTGCTTATCGGTAAACAGATAGCTTTTCTTTACCGGGTCGGTGGTGTTTTGGATGTTGCCCGAGACTTCCAGAGTAAAACTCAGCGCGCTGGATTGGACGACCATCAACGCAAAAAATGCCAACGTGATGTTTTTGAATAGCTTGAACAGCATCGGGGTTCTCCAGTGTCGCGGATGCTTACATGAGCTCCGCCCATTGATCAGGCAAAATAATGGCAGAAAATAACAGTTTGTGTTGAAGGGAATGGTAAAGAGCACGAAAAGAAAAGGCCAGGGATTATCCTGGCCTTGGTTTGCGCTGATTTTAGCGCTTAGCGCATGGTAACGAACTCTTCCGCGGCGGTCGGGTGGATCGCGACAGTGTTGTCGAAGTCTTTCTTGGTGGCACCCATTTTAATCGCCACGGCGAAGCCCTGAAGGATCTCGTCCATACCGAAGCCGATGCCATGCAGGCCGACGATTTTCTCTTCTTTACCCACGCACACCAGTTTCATGCGGCACGGCTGACGGTGCTGCGTTACGGCGCTGTACATGGCGGTGAAAGAAGACTTATACACTTTCACGTTGTCCGCACCGAATTTCTCAATGGCTTCCGGCTCGGTCAAGCCAATGGTGCCGATCGGCGGGTGGCTGAACACGACGGTAGCGATGTTGCTGTAATCCAGGTGCTCTTCCGGCTTGTTGTTAAACAGGCGTTCGGACAGGCGGCGACCGGCGGCCACGGCAACCGGGGTCAGTTCAACGGCACCGGTGTTATCACCCACCGCATAAATGCCTTTAACGTTGGTATTCTGGTATTTATCGACGTCGATATAGCCTTTTTCGTTGGTTTTTACCCCAGTAACGGCCAGGTTCAGATTATCGGTCGCAGGTTCGCGGCCAATCGCCCATACCAGGCTGTCGACGGTGCATTCTTTGCCGTTTTCCAACTGCAGCGTCAGACTACCGTCGGTGTTTTTGACGATTGCTTTCGGAACCGATTCGGTGTGCAGGGTTGGTCCTTCGGTGTTCATGACTTCCACCAGCGTCTCGACAATCATCGGATCGAAAGTCCGCAGCGGTGCGTGTTTACGCACGAACAGGTGCGTTTCAGCCCCCAGTGCGTTCAATACACCGGCAATTTCCACCGCGATATAGCCCGCGCCCACGATGGCAACGCGTTTTGGCATGGCATCCAAATCGAAGAAACCATCGGAGTCGATACCGTATTCTGCGCCTGGAATGTCCGGGTGGCTCGGACGCCCGCCGGTAGCGATCAGGATATGATCGGCGGTGATTTTCTCACCGTTGACTTCAACGGTGTGGGCGTCGATAAAGCGTGCAAAGCCCTTGATCACGTCGACTTTGTTTTTGCCCAACACGTTGTCGTAAGAATTATGGATACGGTCGATATAAGCGGTGCGGTTAGCGACCAGCTTTTTCCAATCAAACGCGTTGACGGTGGTATCGAAACCGTAATCTGGGCCGTACATATGAATGGCCTCGGCGATCTGTGCCGCGTGCCACATGACTTTTTTCGGTACACAACCCACGTTGACGCAGGTGCCGCCCAGTTCTTTGGCTTCAATCAATGCGCATTTCTGGCCATACATGGCTGCCCGGTTGATCGATGCGATGCCGCCGCTGCCGCCGCCAATTGCTAGATAATCGTAATGTTTGGTCATCTGGGATTTCCATGAATTGTGTGAATCGAAGAGCGTAAGAGTTTAACGCCTGATGCAGGTTTGTCGCAAAGATTGCGTCAATGGCTGTGATAGGTGGGGGAAAGGCGCGGCTGGCCGCGCCCCGGAAGCTTATTCCGGCACCACCCAGTTCACCAAATGGTGGCCATGGCCCGACGGCACCAATATTTTGTGCAGCCATGGCAGCACGTTTTTCATCTGTTGTTCCAACTTCCACGGCGGATTAATCACGATCATGCCGGAGGCCGTCATCCCGCGTTGGTCGCTGTCGGGTTTTACCGCCAGTTCGATCTGCAGAATATTGCGGATACCGGTGGCTTCCAGTTCTTTCAGCATACGTTTGATCTGCTGGCGCATGACCACCGGATACCACAGCGCGTAGGTGCCGGTGGCAAAGCGCTTGTGGCCTTCCTGCAGGCCTTTGATCACATCCTGGTAATCGGTTTTCATCTCGTACGGCGGGTCCATCAGGATCAGTCCGCGGCGTGACAGTGGTGGCAACTGTGACTTCAACTGTTGGTAGCCATCGGCGCGTTGCACTTTGGCGCGTTCGTCCTTTTGGAACTCACCGCGCAGCAGTGGGAAGTCGCTCGGATGCAGTTCGGTCAGGTGGATTTTATCTTGCGGGCGCAGCAACTGGCGGGCAATCAGAGGCGAGCCAGGGTAGTAGCGCAGCTTTTCGGTACGGTTAAAGTGGTGCACTACACTCATGTAGGCCGCCAGTTCTTCCGGCAGATCGTCACGTTGCCACAGCAGACCGATGCCTTCCAGGTATTCCCCGGTGCGCTCGGCATGCTCACCGCTGAGCTGATAGCGCCCTGCACCGGAGTGGGTATCCAGATACAGGAAGGGCTTCTCTTTTTCTTTCAGCGACTCAATGATCAGGCTCTGAACGGTGTGCTTGAGCACGTCGGCGTGGTTGCCGGCGTGGAAACTGTGGCGGTAACTTAACATGGCTTGTGGTAATTCCTTGTGCTCCCGACGGAGCGTGCTGAACAGAATAAAGGCTTATATTCTGCACAGTATAAACTGTCTGGACGGGAAAAACTGAAATGCGTTGCCGCAGGCCTTCTATAAGGGAACAGGACGATGACAGAACAGGCTATTTTGGCTAACTATTCAGGTGCAGCGCGCTGGTCATTCGGTGATAGCCCGGCGTTGGCGGATGAGCTGCTGCAATTGGTGCTCGACGGGCAAAAAACCGCAACCTGTGGCTCCTATACTGCCTATCAACAAGAGAAAGGACCGGCAATCGGGGATTACAATGTGATCCTTAATGGCCGGGGCGAGCCGGCCTGTGTTATCAGAACGCTCTCACTGAAGCTGATCCGTTATTGTGATGTTAGCGCCGAGATGGCGGCGTTGGAAGGTGAGGGGGATAAAAGCCTGGCTTTCTGGCGACAGGGGCATCGGGAATTTTTCACACGCGAAGGTACTTTTTCGTCACAGATGTGGCTGGTGTTTGAAGAATTTGAGTTGGTTGAAGTGCTATAGCCATGTTGTGAACTACTCCAGAGAAGTAACCACCTGATCGCGCAGCCAGCTATGGGCCGGGTCGAGGTGAGAGCGTTCATGCCAGACCATCACCATGTCATAGCCGGGTAGTTCAAGCGGTACCGGCCAGGTGCGCAGATCGCCCAGCAGTTCACCCAGCATACGTGAAGGCAGCATAGCCACCATGTCGGATCTCGCCAGCAGGGTGGGGATAAACAGGAAATGTGGCAACGACATCACGACGCGTCGAGTTAATCCCTGTGCTTCCAATAACGTATCGATCTGGGTACGAAAACCGCCACCGTCCTGTGAGATCATGACAAATTCAAGTTGGCAAAATTGCTCCAGCGAGGGCGGTGTCTGCAATAACGGATGGTCACGACGGCCTACCAGCAGGTAATTCTCGTGAAACAGCTGGCGATGACGTAGCTCAGCGGGTGCTTCTTCGCGGGCCAGAAAACCCAGATCGATCACACCGTCGGCCAGATCGCGACTCATGGTTTTGGGTGATGCCTCACGGATCGCCAGACGGGATTGTGGTGCTGCCAACCGCAGTTTAGGCAACATCGGTAGCAGAATGGCATATTCGGCCGCGTCGGCGGCAGCCAACTGCCAGGTCATTTCGGCCTGCAGGGGATCAAACGGCTGTTCTGCTGCGACCAAACGGCCAAGATCGGCCAGCGTCTGGCGCAGCGGCGTCAACAGGCCGAGTGCGCGAGCTGTGGGTAACATACCGCGTGAGCCAGGCAACAGCAGGGGATCATGGTAAATCTCGCGGAGTTTGGCGAGCTGAATACTGACCGAGGGTTGGCTCAGGTTAAGGCGTTCTGCTGCCCGGGTCACACTGCGTTCCGTGAGCAGTACCTCCAGTGTGACCAACAAATTGAGATCGACTCGCTTTAAATTGTTGATAACTATTCCTCACATTAAACCTATCAATTTCAACTATAGCGCTGATCCTTCTACCGTGGAATGGATGTCGGAAAGCCGACGAAACGACTACGGATGATAAGGAAAAGACGATGAAACTGAGCGAGTACGTTAACTACGATGCATTGGGGTTAGCCGAACTGGTACAGCGCGGCGAAGTCAGTGCGCAGGAGCTGCAACAGACCGCACAGACCGCGGTTGAGGCGGTGAACCCAACGATTAATGCGGTGATAGAACATTGGTCGCAACTGCAACCGGAGGGTGAGGGCCCACTGTCAGGTGTGCCTTTCCTGATTAAGGACATCGCCATCAGCATGGCCGGTAAGCGTCTGGAGCTGGGTAGTCGATTGGCGCAGGGCAATATCGCGGCGACTGACAGTTATCTGATGAGCAATATTCGTCGGGCTGGGCTGGTCACCTTCGGCCGCACCACCACACCGGAGATGGCATTCAGCACCACCACTGAAGCGGTGCTTTACGGCGCGACACGCAATCCCTGGAATCCGGACTTCAGTGCCGGCGGCTCCAGCGGCGGTGCTGGTGCGGCAGTTGCCGCCGGGATCGTGCCTATCGCTCATGCCACTGACGCCGCTGGATCGATCCGGGTGCCTGCCTCGTCGAATGGGCTATTCGGCCTTAAGCCGACACGTGGCCGGGTATCACATGGGCCGGCGATGGATGAAGTCTTCAACGGTTTTGGTGTCCAACTGGGGCTAAGCCGTACGGTGCGCGACAGCGCGGCCTTACTGGATGCCCTGCAACATCCGCATCCCGGAGAACCCTATTATACCTCACCACCGGCACAGAGTTGGCTGTCACAGGTAACGTCTGAACCTGGCCGACTGCGCATCGGCATGATGACTCAGGCCTGGAACGGCGGGAAAACCGATCCACACATCGCTCAGGCCACGGCCGAGATTGCCGCGCTGCTGAGTGAGTTGGGTCATCAGGTTAGCGAAGTGGATATGGCGATAGGCGTCAGTTGGCAGGAGCTGGTGTTCGCCAATGCGCAAATCTGGTGCGCCAATCTGGTCGGTTGGGTAGATGGCCTGAGTCAGGCGACAGGGCGGCCTATATCAAGCGAAACGCTGGAGCCGGAAACGCTGGCCTGTTACCGCTACGGTTTGGCTGCCAGCGCTGTGGATATGGTTGCAGCCCTTGAGGTACGCAACCGGGTGACTCGTGCCGTCGGGGCTTATTTTCAGCAGTACGACCTGCTGCTGACCCCGACCCTGCCCGACTTGCCATGGCGGCTCGGCCGTTACGGCACAGGGACAGCGGACATGAGCGGCCTGGAATGGACGGCGCACTTATTCGATCACTCGCCGTTTACGCCGGTATTTAATGTGGCTGGCGTACCGGCGATGTCGGTGCCCTTGGCGCACGAGAAGCAACACAATCTGCCGATAGGCATGCAATTTGTTGCTGGTTTTGGTCGAGAAGATTTGCTGCTGCAACTGGCTGGCCAATTGGAGCGGGCTGCGCCCTGGCAGCAGCGCCGCCCCGCGATTTGGGCGGGAAATGCATAGCTATTGCAGTCAAACGGCAAATTATCCGCTATGTTGCTGAAAGACTTTTTGCGGTGGGCCGGGTGGCTCGCCGCAGCATTCAGGAGGCGTGATGAGCTGTGTATTTTGTGAAATGGTGGCAGGCAGGGTGCCATGCCATAAAATTTGGGAGGACGACAGCCATATGGCGTTCCTTTCCATCTACCCGAATACCGAGGGTTTCAGCGTAGTGATCCCCAAAGCACATCATTCCAGCTACGCCTTTGCCGTACCGGACGAGGTGCTGAGCGCACTGATGCTGGCGACCAAGCGAGTCGCGCAGTTGCTTGACCGGGCGTTTGATGACGTAGGCCGTTGTGGCATGGTGTTCGAGGGTTTTGGCGTTGATCACTTGCATGCCAAACTGATCCCGATGCACGGTACCGCCGCACTGGAGCAGTGGCAGCCGATTGAGTCGAAATCGGTGAAATTTTTCGACCGCTATGAAGGCTACCTGTCTTCTCATGATGCCGCGCGTGCCGATGATGATCATCTGGCCGCGCTGGCGGCGAAGATCCGTTCTCATCAGGACTGAATGGATGAAAACGGAGATAAAAGGGCTGTGTGCAGCCCTGCTTTATCTGGCGGCATTTCAGGCCCAGGCGGACGAGAGTTGTGCAACCGATAAGCCGGACAATCCTCCGCGCAATCTGTTTGCGGAATTATCCGTCGACCCCGATAAGACGCGGCAAGAGGAGAACAACCAAGGATTTATGGTGCTGTGTTACGACATTGATGAGGCGGGCAAAGTGCAAAATATCCGGGTGATGGAAGCACAGCCCGAGCGCATGTTTGATAAAGCCGTTTTTATCGCAATGAGCAAATGGCGCTACCCGACCAACGAGCCGATCAAGGACCACCGTATTACCCTTCGTTTTAAGCATGATGACAAAGCTAAAGTGACGCCGAGCACGGTACCGTTCCGCTAGATGGCACTATCTATCAACGCTCAGCCATTGATTTTCCTGCTGCTTGGCTCCATGTTAGATATTCATACGCATTTTAAGGCCTGCCCGCTGCGGCGGGCCCCAACGCTAATCAGGACTGCCCTATGACAAATCCGTTGCTGACCCCGTTTTCCCTGCCGCCGTTTTCCGCTATTCGCCCTGAAGATATCGTGCCTGCGGTGCAATCCGCGTTGGCCGATTGCCGCGCTGCGGTAGAGCGCGTTGTCGCGCAGCCGGGGCCATTCACCTGGGATAACCTGTGTCAGCCATTGGCGGAGTCTGACGATCGCCTGTCGCGTATCTGGTCGCCGGTGGGGCATTTGAACTCGGTAAAAAACAGCCCGGAACTGCGTGCCGCCTATGAGCAGGCGCTGCCGTTGCTGTCTGAATACGGCACCTGGGTGGGGCAGCACGAAGGGCTGTACCAGGCTTATCGCAGCCTGAAAGAAGGCGCTGCATTCAATGACCTGACCGCGCCACAGCGTAAGTCGGTAGAAAATGCGCTTCGTGATTTTGAGCTGTCAGGTATCGGCCTGTCACCGGAAAAACAGCGTCGCTACGGCGAGATCGTCGCGCGTCTGTCCGAGTTGGGTTCCACTTACAGCAACAATGTGCTCGATGCCACCATGGGCTGGAGCAAGCTGATTACCGATCAAGCCGAGCTGAGCGGCCTGCCGGAAAGCGCGCTGGCCCAGGCTCAGGCGATGGCGCAGGCCAAAGAGCAGGACGGCTGGTTGCTGACGCTGGATATGCCGAGCTATTTGCCGGTACTGACCTACGGCGACAACCGTGCGCTGCGTGAAGAAATGTATCGCGCGTTTGCTACGCGTGCTTCCGATCAGGGGCCGAATGCCGGTAAGTGGGACAATAGCGAAGTGATGGCGGAAACGCTGGCGCTGCGCCACGAACTGGCCCAGTTGTTAGGCTTTGACAGCTACGCTGACAAGTCGTTGGCGACAAAAATGGCGGAAAATCCGGAACAGGTGCTCGGCTTCCTCAGCGATCTGGCCAAGCGTGCCCGTCCGCAGGCAGAGCAAGAGCTGGCTCAGCTACGCGCCTTTGCCAAACAGCATTACGGCGTGGATGAGCTGGAAGCCTGGGATATCACCTATTACGGCGAAAAACAGAAACAACACCTGTTCTCGATCAGCGACGAGCAACTGCGCCCGTACTTCCCGGAACAGCGCGTAGTGGAAGGGCTGTTCGAAGTGGTCAAACGCATCTACGGCATCACTGCCAAAGAGCGCAAGGATGTCGATACCTGGCATCCCGAAGTGCGCTTCTTTGACCTGTTCGATGCCAACGGTGAACTGCGCGGCAGCTTCTACCTTGACCTGTATGCGCGTGAAAACAAGCGCGGCGGGGCGTGGATGGACGACTGCGTCGGCAGCCTGCGTAAGGCTAACGGCGAGCTGCAAAAGCCGGTCGCTTACCTGACCTGTAACTTCAACCGTCCGCTGGGCGACAAGCCGGCGCTGTTCACCCATAACGAAGTGACCACGCTGTTCCACGAGTTCGGCCACGGTTTGCACCACATGCTGACCCAGATCGACACCGCAGGCGTTTCCGGCATCAGCGGTGTACCATGGGATGCAGTCGAACTGCCAAGTCAGTTTATGGAAAACTGGTGCTGGGAGCCGGAAGCACTGGCGTTTATCTCCGGTCATTATCAGAGTGGCGAACCGCTGCCGAAAGAGATGCTCGACAAGCTGCTGGCTGCCAAAAACTACCAGGCGGCGCTGTTCATTCTGCGTCAGTTGGAGTTCGGCCTGTTCGACTTCCGTATGCATGCTGAATACAGCCCGGAAAAAGGCGCGCAGATCCTGCCAACATTGGCGGAAGTGAAGAAAATGGTGGCGGTGGTGCCTTCACCAAGCTGGGGCCGTTTCCCACATGCTTTCAGCCATATCTTCGCTGGCGGTTACGCGGCGGGCTATTACAGCTACCTGTGGGCGGAAGTGCTGTCGGCGGATGCCTATTCGCGTTTTGAGGAAGAGGGGATTTTCAACGCCGAAACCGGTAAATCCTTCCTCGACAACATCCTGTCGCGTGGCGGTTCGGAAGAGCCGATGGAACTGTTCAAACGCTTCCGTGGCCGTGAGCCGCAGCTGGATGCTATGCTGCGCCATTACGGTATTAAAGGATAACCCCACCGGTGAGCGTGTGTTTATTGTGTGAAGAAGGCGCCGATCCTGGCGCCTTGTCTATTCTGGCGCAGCGCTGGCAGTTAACTTCGGACGACGAGGCGCTGATGGCGCTGGTATTGACGCCCGAACGGCTGGAGCTGCGTAAGCGTGACGAACCTAAACTCGGGGCGATCTACGTCGATTTCGTTTCCGGCACTATGGCCCATCGACGCAAATTTGGCGGCGGGCGCGGTGAAGCGGTGGCGAAGGCGGTCGGCATCAAGGGCAGTTACCGGCCTGACGTGGTGGACGCCACCGCCGGTCTGGGGCGCGATGCCTTTGTGCTGGCGTCTCTGGGCTGCCGGGTGCGGATGCTGGAACGTAACCCGGTGGTGGCGGCATTGCTGGATGACGGGTTGCAGCGCGGCTATCAGGACGCAGAGATCGGCCCATGGTTGCGCGAACGCATGACGTTGTTGCATGCCTCCAGCCTCACGGCGCTAGGTGATATCGATCCACGGCCAGAGGTGGTGTATCTCGATCCGATGTACCCGCACAAGCAGAAAAGTGCGTTGGTGAAAAAGGAGATGCGGGTGTTCCAGTCGCTGGTGGGCAGCGACGATGACGCCGATGGCCTGCTGGAACCGGCACGTCACCTGGCAACCAAGCGCGTGGTGGTGAAGCGCCCGGATTATGCCCCGCCGTTGGCTAACGTACAGGCACATGCGGCGTCGACAACCAAGAGTCACCGTTTCGATATCTACATGCCCTATCCCGGTTAATTTGGGCGCAGCATGCTGCGCCCCTGCAAGCCGCCTTGATGCAACGCCAATTATTTAGGGCATAGAGATAGAGGGTGAAATAGGGACGTATTCATTGATCCACCTCCCAATTTTATTTTTTACCTTGCAAAGATACTGGCAAGCTTGTGTCCCAGATCGCATGATTCCTTTTCGTTTCCCTTCCTATAATTAAATAAATAATGAAAAAGACACTCCTTGCTGTTTTGCTTTGCCTGGGTACCTCTGCGATGGCCTCTGAACCTGTCAATATCACCATTCTTGGCACCTCTGATCTGCACGGCACCTTTGTGCCCTGGGATTATTCTACCGACACCGCCAATCTGGCCGGCAGCCTGAGCCAAATTGCCACTCAGGTGCATCAGGTGCGCGCCCAGCAGCCGAACGTGATTCTGGTAGATGCCGGTGACACCATTCAGGGCAACTTTGTTGAGACCTTTAAAAACGACAAAACCAGCCCGATGATCCTCGGCTTTAACGCGCTGAACTATGACGTCTGGGTGATGGGCAATCACGAATTCGACTTCGGCCTCAAACCGCTTTCCACTTCACTCAATCAATTCAAAGGCACGGCACTGGCCGGCAATATTCTATGGGACAGCGGTAAACCCTACCTGCCAGCGTATAAAATTATCGAACGCCAGGGGGTGAAAATCGGCATTATCGGCATGGATACGCCGATGACCGCGGAATTCGCCAAAGGCACCGACCGGGTGAAAGGGCTGAACTTTACCGATCCGGTTCAGGCGGTGAAGCAGGTGATCCAGCAGATCCAGGGGCAGGTGGACGCCATCGTGCTGGTGGCACACATGGGGATCGACAACGAGAATCAGCGGCCGGGGACCGGCGTGGGCGATATTGCCCGGGCTAACCCGGAACTGGCGGCGATCGTCGCCGGGCATATGCACGTAAAAGTCGATAAAGAAGTGATTAACGGTGTGATCGTCACCGAACCGGACAAATATGGTCGTGCGCTGTCACGCATCGATCTGCAGTTTGAGCAGCACAACGGCAAGTACGTGCTGATCAACAAAGACAGTTACACCTACCCGATCAAAGGCATCACGTCGGATAAAAAGCTGGAAGAGATTTACCAGCCATACCACAAGATCCTGCGGGCAAACGCCAACCGGCCGATTGCCCAGCTCAGCGGCCAGGATCTGGTGCCGCCGGATGCGGTGAAGGGCATTCCACAGGTGCACGTACAGGATACCGGCATCAGCAAGCTGTATCAGGAAGCCGGGCATTACTATGCGCCGCAGGCGCAGGTGATCGCGTTGCAGATTGATAACGACCGGCCGAAGCTGAACGTCGGTACCATCACCGCCAAGGACATTGCCTTCAACTACCAATATGCTGGGGGCGAGATCACCGTTTATCAGCTCAGCGGCAAAGAACTGAAGAAGTACATGGAATGGTCGGCAGGTTACTTCAACCAACTGCATGACGGCGACGTGACCTACAGCTTTAACCCGCAGCGCCGCGCGTCGAAATACTCGACCAATGATTTCTTCGATGGCGTGACCTACAAAATTGACCTGCGCCAACCGGCCGGGCAGCGTATTCGTGATCTGCAAATGGCCGATGGCACACCGGTGACAGACAGCACCCCAATCCGTCTGGGGATGAACAGCTACCGTATGGGGCACCTGACGCAAAAAGGCGGCGCACTGGAAGGTATGCAGTTCCCGGTGTTGTCAGACAGCAAGGTGGATTACGGTGAAGAGGCCGGTACCATCCGCAATCTGACCATTCGTTATCTGACCGAGGTGAAAAAAGGACAGTATCAGGGGCAGGCGGTGCAGCGCTGGCAGTTGGTCGGGCTGGAAGGTTATGATCGTGAGCGCAAAATCGTCGAAAAACTGCTGAACGACGGCAAAATCAGCGTACCCACCAGCGAAGATGGGCGTTACGGCAACGTGGCGTCATTCAACGTGAAAGGGTTGCTGTTCAGCGAGCCGAAAGCGCGTCAGCAGCAACAGGCCGCGCTGCAGGCGCAGTTGAGTGCCGCCAGCGATCCGCTGGTTAAAAAGCGTTTGAGCGATCAGTTGGTGATTATCGAGGCGATTAACAAGGCTTGATAATGATTACGGGCTCGGCATGTGAATGCTGAGCCCTTACTACACCGACTAACGTGAATGCCCCTGCAGTAAACGCTTGCCGACATCACCACCCGGATGAACCGCCAGCAGCGTTTCTTTGTTGTAGCCACTGCGTTCCATCAGGCAGGCACAGGCCGCGTCGAAAATCGCCAAAACCAGCACGATAGAAGTAGTTGCCAGCATATTCAGCGGATCTATCTCATTTTCTACCCCGGTGCGGATCACCAGCTGTGCTGCCTGGGCGATAGCCGAATCCGGATTCTCCGTCACGCCAATCAGCGGCACACCCTTGGCCTGCAGCGTCGGCAACAGTCGTGTCAACTCGTCGGAATTGCCGCCGCGCGAAATCAAAATCATCAGATCATCATTGCGCAGAAAACCCAAATCGCCATGCGCCGCGTCGGTGGCATTCAGGTAAATCGCCGGTCGTTCCACGCAGGCCAGCATATGGGCAATCTTGCGCGCCGCGATGCCGGAAGTACCGACGCCGGTGACCACAATTTTTCCCCGGCACTCCGCCAGTAGAGTCAGAAGCCGTTGCCAGGTCTGTGGGTCGATGCGCTGGCCCAATTGTGCCAGCTCCCGGCTGTAGATTGCCCAGGCCTGCGTTGCACGTTGCCATTCCTGCTGCATCAGGCGTCCTCCTGCATCAGTTGGCGGTATTTCATATGGTCGCTATACAGCTCATGGAACACGCGGTATTTACGATCGTAATAGCGTTTGATCTTGTTGGTTTGCGGCGTCACGGTTTTACCGATACGGCTCATGGCACTCATCGCTTCCGGCAGGCTGTCGAATACCCCGGCCGCCACGGTGCCCATCATCGCGCCACCCAACAGCATCGCTTCGCTCTCCTCCGGCAACAGCATGGCACAGCCGGTAGCATTGGCATGTTCCTGCACGAAAATCGGGTTCTTGGTGCCACCGCCGCTGGCCATGATGGTATCGATGCTGTAACCGCTTTGGTTCATGGTTTCGATAATATGGCGGGTACCAAGCGCTATAGCCTGGATGGTGGCCAGATAGTGCAACGCCATGTCTTCCGGGGTGCGTGACAGCTTCAGCCCGGTCAGGGTGCCGGTTAGCGTCGGATTGGCACGCGGCGAGCGGTTGCCATGGAAATACGGCAGCATATGAATGTCTTTGGTCAGGTAGGCAATATCCTCCGGCTCGCCCGCCATACGGCGCAGCATGGCGTTCAGCACCTCATAGATGGTCTGCCCCTGGGTTTTTGCCTGCGCCAGCAGCTCCTGATAACAAGGATGTGACTGGATGATGTGGTCAATCAGCGCGCCGGTGGCGGACTGGCCGCCTTCGTTCAGCCAGTATTCCGGCAGAATGGCCGAGTAATACGGCCCCCATACGCCGGGGATAAAGCGTGCGGTACGCGACATCGCCATATGACCGGTCGAGGTGCCGCCGATCAGTGCGACGCGGCGATTAAAGTCTGCCACTTCACCGGAAGCCCCGGTAGCCCCCAGCGTGCCGAGAGTACCTGCGTGGGCATCAATGATCGACACGCTGACCGCGGTGCCGGCAATCAACCCCATCTCACTGGCGGCGCGCTGGGTCAGGCCGTGGCCCAGCGGTTCACCCATCATTTTGACGTCGCTGCCAATTTTGGCGGCGTCGTGTTCCAGTACGTCTTCCAGTCCAATCTGTTTGAAATAGCTTTTGTCCCAGCGCTGTTCATGGCCGAGATAAGTCCATTTGCACACCGTCGAACACAGCGAACGGGTGGCGTCCTGAGTGGCGCGCCAGGTGAGGAAGTCCGGCAGATCAAACAGGTAACCGGCGTTGGCCCAGGTGGTTGGCATATGCTGCTTCAGCCACAGCATTTTGGGGGTCTGCATTTCCGGCGAGATGATGCCGCCGACGAAATCCAGCACCCGGTGTTTGGTGGCGTTAATACGTTCGGCCTGGGTGATAGCACGGTGATCCATCCACACGATAATGTTCTGTTCGGTACGGCCGGAAGGGCTGATGGTCAGCGGCTTCCCCTCTTTGTCCAGCACCACCAGCGAGCAGGTGGCGTCGAAACCCAGCCCTTTAACCTGAATCGGGTTGATGTCGGCCTGATTGACCGCATCACGCACCGCGTTGCACACTGCCTGCCAGATATTGTCCGAGGACTGTTCAACAAAGTCGGCCTTCGGCCGATACAGGTCGATAGACCGGCTGGCCTGCCCAACCATATGGCCGTTGAGATCGAATACCCCAGCGCGCGCACTTCCGGTGCCGACATCTACGCCAATAAAATAGCTCGCCATTATTTTTCTCCTAGGCTTTTCGATTCTGTAACGCGATAAACAAGATCAGCACCGCGCCCCACAGGGCCATGGTCAGATAGCTGCTGACGCCCAGCAGGTTGAGGCCGCTCTCCAGCATTTGCAGCACAATCAGTGCCAGCAACAGGCCAAGTACCCGGCCAAACCCGCCGTCCGGGTTAATCCCACCCAGCACCGAGGCCAGAATGGTCACCAGCAAATAGGATTCGCCGTAGCCGGCCTTGGCCGAGTTGAACTTGGCCATCATCAGCAACGCCGCACCCCAGCCGAGCAGCGCGGACAGCACATACACCGCGATTTGCACCCGGGCGGTGTTCACCCCGCTGAAACGGGTAGCCTGCTCGTTGGAACCGATTAAATACAGGCTGCGCCCCAGCGTGGTGTGCTCCAGCAACAGCCACAGGCCAACGGCGACCAGCAGGAATAGCAGTAGCGCCACCGGAATGCCGAGCAGGCTGCCATTACCGAGATACTGAATGGCCGCCGGGAAGCCGGAGATCACCGCGCCGTTGGACAACAGAATATTCAGCCCGGTGATCAGCGTCATGGTGCCGAGTGAGGCGAGGATCGGTGAAACGCCGACCCAGGCAACCAGCACGCCATTAAGCGCCCCAATGGCGACGGCGACCAGCAGCCCGGCGAGCAGTGCCAGCACCAGAAACAGCGGCTGATCCGGGTGGCTGACGATAATTGCCGCCATCACCAGCGAGCAGGCGTTGGCCCCGGCGATAATCGACAGATTGATGCCGCCGGTGAGCATGGTAATACCCATGCCGAGCGCCAGCATGCCGAGGATCGGTAACTGTGAGGCGATCGACTGGAAATTCCCCAGACTGAAGAAACGCGATCCTAGCAGCCCGGCGAACAGCAGCCCCACGACGATAATGATCGCGCTTTGCAGACGGATGATCCGATCATTCGGGATCAGACGGGTTAACTGGGTCATGTCATAGCTCCTTGGCCAGCTTACGTTTTTCATTCCAGGCGGTGCTGCTGATGCTGATCAAAATGATCGCGCCGCTGAACACTTGGTGCCAATAGGCCGATACGCTAAGCAGCGTCAGACCGTTCTGCAGGAACGCCAGCAGCACCACGCCCAGTAGCGTACCGGTCAGCGAGCCGCGACCGCCGGTCATGCTGGTACCGCCCAACACCACCGCCGCCAGCACCGTCAACTCAAAACCCAGTAAGGAGTTGGGTGCGACCGACTGGGTGATCTGCGCCTGCACCACGGCGGCAATGCCCGCCAGAATGCCCATGTAGCCGTAAACGTAGAAGTGCAGTCGCAGCAGGTTCAACCCCAGACGCGATGCCGCATCGCGGTTGCCGCCCATGGCGAAAATCTGGCGGCCAAGGCGGGTGAAGTTCATCAATACGCCGGTGACGATAATCACCGCCAGCAGGCACAAAAGCGGCAGCGTCAGGCCGTAGTCATAGCCGTCGGCACCCTGGAACGAGAACCAGCTGATGCCGTCCATAAACCAGTCGGGGAAACCGTACAGCCAGGTGCCGTTGGTGGCGTACACCAGCAGGCCGTAGAACAGGTTTAGCGTGGCGATGGTGATGATAATTGCCGGCACTTTCAGCCAGTAGACCAGGAAACCGTTCACCAGCCCGAGCAGCAGGCCGACGCCTATCGCCAGAGCGAACGCCAGCGGGAAACCGCCGCCGTGCTGGATCACCCAACTGGCCATCACGTACTGGGCGATAGCGGTGATCGCCGGGAACGAAATGTCGATGCCACCGGCAATCAGCACCACGAACAGGCCGCAGGCGAGAATGCCGAGAATGGCATAGCTGGTGGCCACATCGGTCAGGTTGCCCAGCGTCAGAAACTCGCTGGTGCTAACGCTTAGGCCGATGGCCAGCAGCAACACCAGCAGGCCAAGGTAAAATTCGTGCCGCCCGGCCAGGCGGGCCAGTAATGACTTATCCATTCACCACCTCGGCGATCTGTTGTTCGGTACTCTGGTGCGGCGAAAACTCGGCGATCAGCTCGCCTTTACGCATCACCATCACCCGATGGCTGTTGTAATAGGCTTCTGGGATCTCGTCGCAGATCATCAACACCGCCATGCCGAGCGCGGCCAGATCTTTGGCGATCTGGTAGATCCCCTCTTTGTTGGCGATATCTACCCCAACGGTGGGGGAGTCGAGGATCAGGATCTTCGGCTGTGTCGCGACCCACTTGGCAATTGCGATACGCTGGGCGTTACCGCCGGACAGGGTTTTGACCGGGAGTGCGCTGTCGGAAACCTTAATGTTCAGATCGCGGATCAGCCGGTTAACCAGTTCTGTCGCTTTGGCGTGATCCAGCAGCCCGATCGGGGTATGCAGTTGATCAAACACCGTGACAATGGTGTTGTCGTAGATTGATTGCTCCATGATCAAGCCTTGCGTCAGACGATCCTCAGACACATAGCCAATGCCCTGTCGCACCGCTTCACGGTTGTTATGCAACCGCACCGGCTGGCCGTCGATCCTGATTTCACCGCTGTCCGGGCGTGTCATGCCGAACAGGCTAAGGCACAGTTCAGTACGGCCCGCGCCAAGCAATCCGACGATCGAGACGATCTCGCCGCCGTGCAGTGACAGATTGATATTCTGATATTTTCCGTGTCGGCTCAAGTTACGCACTTCGAGCAGCGGCGCACTCTCGGCTGTGGGCCGTGGGGGTAACTGGCTGTAGTGGAAGCGTTGGCCAGTCATCAGGAACGCCAATTCATGGCTGTCCAGTTGGCTTGCAGGATAAGTTCCGACCAGCTTGCCGTCGCGCATCACGCTGATACGGTCGGCGACTTCCATCACTTCGTCCAGCCGGTGGCTGACAAATACCACGCAGATGCCCGCCGCTTTCAGCTCGTTGACCACCCGCAGCAGGCCGTCGACCTCCTGACGCGTCAGTGAGGCAGTAGGCTCATCCATGATCACCAGCCGCGCTTCGGCGGCAATGGCACGGCAAATCGCCACCAATTGGCGATCGGCAATCGACAGCTTTTCAACTTTCTTGTCGGGATCGATATGCACGCCGACACGCGCCATAGCATCCAGCGCCGTCTGACGCATCACCCGTTTGCGTACCCAGAAATGGCCGCCGGGCAGGTAGCGGTGAATGGCAATATTTTCCGCCACCGTCAGATTGGGGAATAACGACAGATCTTGATAAATCACCTGAATACCATAATAACCAGACAGCTGCGGCGTCAGGGAATGAAAGAGTTTTCCTTCCAGTGAAATATTGGCGCCTTTTTCCGGCTGATAAACGCCGGAAATAATTTTAATTATGGTGCTTTTGCCACAGCCATTTTGCCCGGCCAGGCAGTGCACTTCGCCAATATTCAGCGTCAGGTTGATCTGGTCCAGTGCCAGTACGCCCGGAAACTTTTTACTGATATTTTCCAGGCTTATAAATGCGGTGGATAAGGTCATGGCATTAACCTATGCAGGTTCTTATACCCGTCATCTTTCAAGTTCCAGCATTGTTATCTGCACTTGCTCACCCCAGTTACTTAACTTTTGTAAGCGCCTGGGGATGAGCAAGCTGGCCGCCTAGCTGCAATTTGAAGCTATAGGGTATTGTTATAATAGTGATTGAAACTCGGGGCGCGATAGGTTGCGCACCGACGTTATTTAATGATTTTCCCGGTGTGGAGCAATATTACTGAAGGTTAGAAGCCCAGCGATTTGGCATTATCTTTGGTGACTTCAAGAATTTTATTAAACCGAATCACTTTCTTATCCATATCGACGTCGGCTTTACCCAAACCTTCAATCGACAAGTCTTTGGTCACTTCCTTACCCTGCAACAGTTGATCGGCCACCGTCACCAGCGCATAACCGGCGTCTTTCGGATCCCACAGCAGCGCTTTCTTGATGTCGCCGCGCATCAGGTAAGGGGCGGCCTGCGCCGGCATGGCGATGCCGACCACGGCAATCTTGTCCTTGGCGCGTTTCTTGGCGACTGCCTGACCGGCACCAATCGGGCCGAGGGAGCCGAAACCGATAATGCCTTTCATCTGCGGGTAGGTTTTCATCAAATCCAGCGTGGTGGCGTAGGATTTGTCGATGCTTTCCGCCACCGGCAGACGTGACGTCACTTCGAACATGTCCGGATATTTGGCTTTCTGGTATTTGATGGCGGAATCCGCCCAGGCGTTATGCAATGGCACGGTCAGCGAGCCAACATAAATGGCGTAGCCGCCTTTGCCGCCCATGTCTTTTGCCAGTTCATCGACGTTGGCCTGCGCATACTTCTCACTGTCGATGGTTTCAATGTCCCACTGGCCAATCTGCTGATCCGGTGATTCATGGGTCAGGACCACGATGCCTTTCTCACGTGCTTTCTTCAGTACCGGCTCCAGTACCTTGGCGTCGTTAGGTACTACGATGATGGCGTTAACGTTTTTGGCGATCAGATCTTCAATCACTTTGACCTGTGCGGCGGGATCTGGCGTAGAAGGCCCGGTCTGATAGGCATTCACGTCGAGTTTTTTTGCCGCGTCGTTGACGCCGACTTCCATACGGTTGAACCAGGGAATGCCGGTCACTTTGGCAACCACGGCAATTTCGAACTTTTCAGCAGCTAAGGCAGGTGTTGTCGATAACATGCACGCAGAAACCACACATGCATTTAATAATGCGAGGTTAAATTTCATTTCGCTGTACCTTTTTTATCTGTAGGGGTGGTTGTTTTTCCACCTGAGCAGATTACAAAGGAAAGGAAGAGGGGACGTAACCCGAAGTGGAAAATTGTGAGCCATGCACATTGAGGTAAAATTATGGCGGTTTTAATGTTAATTAAATGTTTAATAATTTCGTGGTGGTAATTTTACTACGTAAAAAAATCATTAAATTAACATTTAATTTAATTTAAATTAACAAAATAAAAACAATGTGAGTATCAATGCAGGGATTTTTTGCGGTAAAAATGCCGACCTGATGGTCGGCATTGAAGCATTTAACTGTTGTGTGAACAGGATCACTTTACGGCGATGTTAGAGCACACCTTGTGCCAGCATAGCGTCGGCTACCTTGACGAATCCCGCGATATTGGCACCGTGTACGTAGTGAGTTTGCTTCCCTTCACCGCCGTATTCCACGCAGGCTTGATGAATATCCGCCATGATATGTTGTAAACGTACATCCACTTTCTCTGCCCGCCAGCTAATACGTGCGGCATTCTGAGCCATCTCTAAGCCAGACGTCGCCACGCCGCCGGCGTTGGCAGCCTTGCCTGGGGCAAACAACACGCCAGCGTCCAGGAATGCATCAGTGGCTTGAATGGTGGTCGGCATATTGGCGCCTTCAGCCACGGCTTTCACGCCGTTGCGGATCAGCATCTGCGCGGCGTCCAGATCCAACTCATTTTGGGTGGCGCACGGCAGGGCGATATCCACCGGTACACTCCAGGGCTGCTGACCGGCCAGGTAGGTCAGGCCGCGCTCGCGGGCATAGTCTTCTACACGACCATAACGCTGATTCTTGATCTCCACCAAATGGGCCAGCTTTTCGGTAGTGAAACCGGCTTCATCGACCAGCGTACCGCCAGAGTCAGAAACGGTGATCACCCGTGCATCCAGTTCCAGCGCCTTCTCAATAGTGTACTGCGCCACGTTGCCTGAACCGGAAACGGCAACTCGCATGCCTTCAAAACCTAGCCCATGGCGTTGCAGCATGGCATCGGTGAAGTAAACCAGCCCATAGCCGGTGGCCTCTGGGCGAATCAGACTGCCGCCAAATGACAGCCCTTTGCCGGTAAACACGCAGGCAGTGTTGTTGGACAGTTTTTTCATCATACCGCTCATAAAGCCAACCTCACGGCCGCCGACACCGATGTCACCTGCAGGTACGTCAGTATCTGGCCCCAGATGGCGATACAGCTCGGTCATCAGCGACTGGCAGAAACGCATGATCTCTGCCTGGCTTTTTCCTTTTGGATCAAAGTCAGAACCGCCTTTACCCCCGCCCATGGGCAAGGTGGTCAGCGCATTTTTGAAGGTCTGCTCAAAGCCAAGGAATTTAAGAATCGACAAATTCACTGATGGGTGGAAGCGCATACCACCTTTATATGGCCCGATGGCGGAGTTGAACTGCACGCGCCAGGCCCGGTTGACCTGAACTTGCCCGCGATCGTCCACCCAACTGACACGAAACTGGATGGTGCGCTCTGGTTCCACTAAGCGTTCCAGTAGAGCATATTCGCGATAGCGTGGGTTGCGCTCGATAAATGGCCACAGCGAAGTGAAGACCTCTCGGACTGCCTGCAAATATTCCGGCTGATGGGGGTTATGCTGCTGTAACGAAGACAGGAATGACTCTACCGATACGGTATTTTCCATGGATAGCTCCTTTATACCCGTTGTCTTTCAGGCTGTAGCGTTGTGATCTGTGCTCGTGACTCCCTGGTTACTTACCTAGGTAAGCGCCTGAAGATTCACGAGCTGGCGATCTGGCTACAGCCCGAAATTCAGAGGGTAATACTATGAAATTTCCCCCACTATTTTTATAGATATTGGTTTGGGTAAAGCGTGGGGAATGATGTTGTGTCTTTAGCGACTATATCATTGGAGGGCGGTTGATTATCAAGCGATTAATGATAGCTGCGGAACGAAAAACGCCCGCAAAAGCGGGCGTAGGGCAATTAAGTTAGTGTGTGCTTACTTAGGATTTGGGTTTTTCGTCTTCGTCACGCAGCGGCACGATCAACATGTCGATATGTACGGTGTTGATCAATTGGCGTGCGGAGGACATCAGCTTGCTCCAGAAATCCTGATGGTGACCACAGAGTACCAGGTCCATATCGTATTTCTTGATGGCATCGACCAGCACCTGTGCCAAATCGCCACTGCCGCTCAGGGTTTCAGTAATCGGATAGCCGGCATTTTGTGACAATTCGGTCAACGCGTGGTGCGTTTCTTCCGAGATACGTTTCTGCATGTCGCCGAGATTAACGTCGATCAGGCCGGTATACAGGTCGGAATAGTTAACATCTACGTGGATCAGGGAAACTTTGGCGTTGTACGGGCGCGCCATAGATACGGCTTTTTCCACCAGAATTTTACTCTCTGGGGATAGGTCTACCGCGATCAGAATGTGTTTGTAAGCCATGAGAATACTCCTTCCATATAATGCCGATTAAAAGGTTAGCAGGCATTCAGCGTACCAGCCTGGCGCTTCAGGTTTACCTGCATTTTATCATTCAGATAACATAATGATATGTTGGGGCGATCACACTGCACCGCATCAAAAAATCTCTTTATCTCTGCTCAGTCAGTTTTACACCCACCAGGCAGGAAATCCTACCGCCCATAGGGTTGTGTAAAGGTTGACCGATTGAAATATAAGCATTCTTGAACAGAGTATAGCCCCAAATACCTCTTTGGGCAGAGGAAAAGACCGTCAGTGCTCTCTAGGGTGGTTATCAGTTATAACCAATAGGCGGATGACAAAATGGTGGGTTGCGGTAAATTTTATCTACTGCTCAGGCCAGTTTGTGTTTCGTTAACCTACAATAATGACTATAGGCCTTATCATCTCTTCTCTGAGCTAAACCTGCGCGATATGCACCCGCATGGCGATAGGTTGTCTCCAGAGGCGGTGGGTTATGCGCGGCCTGTGCGGTGCCAAGGGGATCGGAGCGGTAGGCTCCCGCAGTAATGAGTGTATAGAGGTAGGGCAGTTGGACCCGGCGGAGCGCCGTGGATAACAACGCCTTGAGGAGGCAATCATGATCAGTACCGTCGCGCTGTTTTGGGCTCTGTGTGTGGTGTGTGTTTTAAACATGGTGCGGTATTACTCTTCTCTGCGTGCGCTGCTGGTGGTTTTGCGCGGCTGCGACCCGCTGCTGTACCAATATGTCGACGGTGGCGGCTTTTTTACCGCTCATGGCCAGCCGAGCAAACAGATAAGGTTGGTGCGCTATATCTTCTCGCAGCGTTATGTCGAGCATCATGATCCGGAATTTATCCGCCGCTGTGAGCGGGTGCGTGGGCAGTTTATGCTGACGTCCGCCCTGAGTGGGCTGGTGTTTATCAGCCTTATCGCACTGATGATCTGGTATTGAGGCCGTCTGTTTTCCGCGTAGCAGACAAAGAAAAGGCGGCCACCAGGGCCGCCTTTCTCATGGAGTAAACTGCTTAGATCAGCTTAAGCGCCAACCAATACAGTGAACCGGAAAGCAGAATCGAAATCGGCAAGGTCAGTAACCAGGCCAACAGGATATTCTTCACGGTTTTGCTTTGCACGCCGCCACCGTCCACGATCATTGTCCCGGCGACTGCCGAAGAAAGTACGTGGGTGGTGGAAACCGGCATGCCGGTATAGCTGGCAACACCAATCGACAAGGCTGCGGTCATCTGAGCTGACACGCCTTGAGCGTAAGTCATGCCTTTCTTACCGATTTTCTCGCCAATGGTGGTCGCCACGCGCTGCCAACCAACCATCGTACCGAGTGACAACGCCAGAGCAACCGCGACGATAATCCAGATCGGTGCATACTCAACGGTTTGCAGCAGATCTTGACGCAGGTTTTTCAGGAAACGTTGGTCCTGGCTAGAGGTTTCAGGCAGCTTAGCGATCTTGTCTGCGGTATCTGTTACGCACATCAGCAGGCGGCGCAGGTGGCTGCGCTGATCTACCGTCAGTTGATCGTAACTTTGCAGATTGTTCAGCAAGCCGGAAGCAAGCTGAATCGCTGGCATAGCGCGGGCACTGTCACAGTGGAACTCGACGGGTTTATCCGGCGATACGTCCTCATCCGGGCTTGGCACCAACGGAGTGAGAGCGACCACGTGCGACAGGGCATCGCTGTGTTGCTCGTAATATTGCTGCAGGTGGGCCACGGCATCACGCGTACGAGTGATGTCATAACCGGTTGCATTCATATTGAGCACGAAGCCAGCGGGTGCAACGCCGATCAGCACCAGCATGATCAGGCCGATACCTTTCTGACCGTCGTTAGCGCCATGCGAGAAGCTGACGCCAATAGCCGACAGGATCAATGCGATGCGCGTCCAGAACGGCGGCTTACGTTTGCCGTCGACCTTTTCACGTTCCGCAGGGGTCATGTGAATACGCTGGCGTTTCTTGGTGCCACTCCAATAGCGGCGCAAGGCAAACACCATCAACCCGGCGACCATCATGCCAACCAGCGGCGAGATGAGCAATGACAGGAAAATACCAATCATTTTCGGGACGTTAAGCGCATCCACCACCGAAGTGTGTGTCATCAGTGCGTTGGTCAAACCCACACCAATAATTGCGCCAATCAGCGTATGGGAGCTGGAGGCCGGCAGACCGAAATACCAGGTGCCGAGGTTCCAGATGATAGCCGCCAGCAGCATGGAGAACACCATGGCTAATCCGTGTGCTGAACTGACGTTCAACAACAGATCTGTTGGCAACAGATGAACAATGGCGTAAGCAACACTCAAACCGCCGAGCATAACGCCAAGAAAGTTAAACAAACCAGCCATCACGACCGCAAGTTGCGAGCGCATGGCACGGGTATAGATTACTGTAGCAACCGCATTGGCCGTGTCATGAAAACCATTGATGGCTTCATAAAACAACACGAACAACAATGCGAGAATTAACATCAGGCCGGTATGGAAATCCAGGCCAGCGAACAAATGCAGCATAAGCGTTACGCCAGTTTGTGGACATGAACGCCGCGCATTATCAGTGACAACCGGGGCCGGGGAAAAGGAAAATATGACGTTTTTTTGATTTAGATATGACGAAATGATGGCGTTGTTATGACAAAGATATGAAATATCAGCGCGTTATGCTGTCTGGCCCGTTGTAATATTTTCTTACTATGGCGTTGTCGGCGTCATGGCTTTACAATCTGCCGCCGTAAAGTTGCCGGTTACCGGTGGCGAAACGGCGTAATATGGCGGCCTTTTGTCGCGATTGTGGTTTTTATTCAGAGAGGCGCAGGTGGAACAGTTTGATGTCGTGGTAATAGGTGCGGGCGCAGCGGGCATGTTTTGCGCGGCTCAGGCAGGGCAACTCGGTTGCCGGGTGCTGCTGCTCGACAACGGCAAAAAACCGGGGCGTAAAATCCTGATGTCCGGCGGCGGACGCTGTAACTTTACCAATATGTACACCGAACCGGCTGCTTACCTGTCGAATAACCCGCATTTTTGTAAATCGGCACTGGCGCGTTACACCCAGTGGGATTTTATCGATCTGATCAACCGCTATGGCATCGCCTACCATGAGAAAACGCTGGGACAGCTGTTCTGCGACGACTCGGCGCAGCAGGTTGTCGAACTGTTGGTTAAAGAGTGTGAACTGGGCCAGGTGACGACGCGCCTGCGCAGCGAGGTGCTGAGTGTGGAAAAAACCACGGAAGGCTTCGAGTTGACACTGAATGGCGAGAAAGTGAGCGCTCGCTCACTTGTGGTCGCGAGCGGCGGTCTGTCGATGCCGGGATTGGGCGCTTCACCGTTCGGCTACAAGTTGGCCGAACAATTTGGATTGAAGGTGCTGCCAACACGCGCCGCGCTGGTGCCCTTCACGCTGCATAAACCGCTGTTGGAACACCTGCAAACCCTGTCCGGCGTCTCTGTGCCTGCGGTGATCACCGCCGAAAACGGTGTCAGCTTCCGTGAAAGTCTGCTTTTCACCCATCGTGGTTTGTCTGGCCCGGCGGTATTGCAACTGTCCAGTTATTGGCAACCCGGTGAGTATGTAAGCGTTAACTTACTTCCTGCGCTTGATCTGGCGGGCTTCCTAAATGAGCAACGCCAGGCTCATCCTAACCAAAGCCTGAAGAATACTCTCGCGCTGCATCTGCCGAAGCGCCTGGTGGAGTGCTTGCAGACGTTGGGGCAATTACCGGAAGTTACGCTGAAGCAACTGAACCCTACGCAGCAGGCGGCGCTGATAGAAACATTGCAGAATTGGCGCGTTCAGCCGAACGGTACCGAAGGTTACCGCACGGCTGAAGTGACACTCGGCGGTGTAGATACTAAGGAACTTTCCTCTAAGACTATGGAAGCGGCAAAGGTGCCAGGTCTGTACTTTATCGGTGAAGTGGTGGATGTGACAGGGTGGCTGGGGGGCTATAACTTCCAATGGGCCTGGAGCTCGGCTTGGGCGTGCGCACAAGCGCTGGCGCTTGTGCAGAAATAATGAGTTAAGATATTTTGGTTTAATATTTATTGGTATATGAAAATAATCACAGTAAACATATAAAAGACGGTTTTAATTAATTCGTTATTTTATATGTTTTTGTGTTTTTCATTGCGTAATATTTTTAATTTGAAATAAGTAGATTGTTAGCACGATGTTTTTTATTATACTTGCTGGTTGGATTTATATCTTAATTTTAAACTGACGGTTTTTAATTCATCTACATTGACTGGCTAATGATTTAACTGAATACGCTGCGTCAGCATTATGATCCCGCAGGTATTTTTGTTGATGTCAGACGTGCATAGCGAGATATGTGGTTAAGGGCTTTCCTCACTGCCGGGGCGCTGATCAACCGCGCCCGGCCTCGAGTGAGGAATTTTACGCTGTAGTAGGCACTTGGGCATTGATACCTCTCACCAACATCGGCACTTGCGGGCAATCACGTTTGGGGAGAGTAACGATCGTCTGAGGGGATTCCAGATGTATGGCGTGCTTTCCCTCAAAATGGATAGCGACAATTTTAAAAGCAACAGCGCCAGGTTCCCGTGGCAGCATTATGTTTCCTGAAATCACCGCACTAAACATCAAGATGCAGCCTGAATGGTGTTTTTGGCTGCATCTTGATGTCGATGTTCTTGATCAGACAATTATACTGGCGCTGATCGTCGAAAGGCTGGAGGCGATGTTCCTCCTCCGCAAAGACTGAGTGACCCAAGGTTTGCGCCCTGAAAGCAATGGCGCTCAGCTATCGATTTTCTCGGGCAACGACACCAGCAAAACATCGGTTTTGGCATTGTTGATCAAATGACGAGACGTCGGCATGAGTCGGCTCAGGAAATTATGCCGATGCCCGCAGATCAGCAGTTCGATATGTTTTTCAAACAGGATTTTTTCGATTTCCCGATTAAAGTCACCGACGACCTCCAGTGCTTCAACAATCGATGACGTATCATAGCCACCATCGCGTAGAAATTTTTTTAACAGGTTAACGTCATCGTTAATCACTCGGGTTTGAAAGTTATCCAGACGATCGATAACTACGCCAGAATAAAGCTCACCGACATCGACGCCGACATGCACTACATACAATTTAGCCTGGGTGGCATTGCTGAGGGAAAGAGCACGGTCGAGCAGTTTCTTGTTGTTGTCTTTCAAGTCCAATGCCACAAGAATATTTTTATAAAGCATACGACTCTCCTTTTCTATTATGATTATCTTGATAATAGAGTCTACCCAGAAGGCATTTAAATCAAACCTGAATAACCGGTTATCATGACTACTTTTTTATATTAACGTGGGCGTTGAATTCGATCGTTAACAATGTTTATTATCAATCATCGAAAGCAAAGCAGTCGCAAAACGTAAATTCAAAGGAGGTGGTTATCCGTTAATCCTAGGTAGCGATGGCGTTAAGTATGCAATTTGTGAATCCAATTTTCTGGTTTTGGGGGAACGATGATTTCCGACTTTTGTTCCCTCATTTTTTTAACGCAAAAAGTTAATTATTAACATGATGCCAACAACATGCTGACGAGGAAAATAAATGAAAGATCTATTGGATAAATGCAGCGATAAAGGGTGCTCCATTGATATTGGTTCAGTGCTGGATAATGAAAATTGCACGGTCACTGTGACTAACCGTTTTGATACCTATGAGCAGGCAATGGCGCACTTTGAAGAGATGGAAATCAGTGCCAACAATGTGGCATCAGAAAAGTATCCCTGTCATATGGCACATACCATTAAGATATTGAATAAAAAGTACATTGCCAGAATTGATATGACGTTTTCCTGCCAGGCGGAGGCGATTATCTTTGAGTTGGAGATGCAACATCGTATCCACGACTAACCCATTCCGTTTCATTTTTTAGGTTTGATATCATGAAAGATATGACCATAGCGATCGTCATTTGTGAAAGAGAGCTGACTCGTTTTATTCAGGGGCGTATTTGTGACATTAATCAGGGGACGGAAACCCCACGCTTGGCCGTGGCTTTTATCCAAAAATACGGTAGAGGTATGGCAGATGCATTGTCCTCTATCTATGGAACGGCCGTGGCCGGTGAAAGCATTATAAAAATCACTGAAGGTAAATTAAGCCTGATAGATCCGGATTGGAGTGAAAAAGACAAAGAACGTTTTCGTGCACGCCCTGCCGATCTGAAATTAACCCCGCCTTAACTTACATCTAAATTATCAGGAAGGATAATGCAATGGGTTATGCTGCTTCTGGCTATTTCATTTGAAGTAACAGGAACCATTTTTATTAAGTACGCGCAAGTTTATCAGTGCAATAAACTTCACCTTATTACACTGGTCGCGATATGCACGTCCTACTTCTTCTTTGCCAAAGCAATCAGGAAAATCCCTTTGGGCATTGCTTATGCGCTTTGGGAAGGCATTGGTATTTTGCTGATCGCATCACTGAGCTATCTGTTGTTTCAAGAGCCGATATCGGTGTTTAAGTTGTTGGGTTTTTTACTCATCATCTGCGGCATCGCCTGTTTAAAATTTGGGGTGGTCAAACACCCCAGGGGTGGCTAGGCCTTGTGTGTTGACAGCAGGATGCTGGTCTCGGTGCTGGAGATGCCGGTGATGCGGCGGATACGCCCCAAAATTTTATCGAAGTTCTCCAGGCTGTCGGTACGGATTTCCACCAAAATATCCCATTTGCCGTTGGTCGTATGCAGGGTGAAGACCGAAGGTTCAATACGCAATTGCTGCAACACACTTTGCGCCTTGGTGCCTTCAACTGCCACAGACATCCAGGCGCGAATGCGGTTATGTTCCACGCCCGGCTTTATACGGATGGTATAGCCAGTAATGATTCCCTGTGCTTCCAGCGCCTCAATTCTTTTTTGTACCGTAGCACGCGAGACGCGCACCTTGCTTGCGATCTCGGTAATCGAAGCACGGGCATTTTCACGCAGCAGTAAGAGGATCTGGCGGTCGGTATCATTCATGTTGTCAAAGTGTCACTGGCTAGTGTCGATTTGTAAAAATATAGAGCAATTTAGTCATTTTTCACACTGTTTGGCGCCAAGTTGATTATCCATAATGGTCTCGCGCCAGCCCCTGGCTAATCCTCTGAACCCGGTGACAAAGACCATGCAAACCACCCAATCCGTTTTTATGATCAGGCCATCTGACTTTGCAGCCAATCAAGAAACCAGACACAGCAATTTTTTCCAGAAATTCACGGAAACAAATGAGAATCACACGGCTGAGGCGCTAGTGGCCTTCAACCATTACGTCGAGGCTCTGCAACAGGCGGGCATCGATGTCAGGGTCATTGATGAGATACGTGGGCAGGCGACACCAGACGCGTTATTTCCCAATAACTGGATTGCACTGTTGGGAGACGGCACCCTGTTCACTTTCCCGATGGAAGTGGAGAACCGGCGACGGGAACGCCGCCAGGATATTATTGCGCAGCTCGCTGATGACTTTGTGATTAAAAGGTGTGTCGATCTCTCCGGCCACGAACTGACGGGGTGTTTTCTGGAAGGTACCGGATCGCTGATTTTGGATCACGAGCACAAGCTGGCTTATGCCTGCCAATCTTCCCGTAGCTCACCTAAAGTGGGACGAGAGTTCGAACAGCATTCCGGTTATCAGATTGTCTGGTTTGATGCTGCGGATCGTCATAACCGGCCTATCTATCACACTAATGTGATGATGAGCGTTGGCGCTCAATATGCCATCGTGTGCCTTGAAAGCATCCGCGGGGTGGCGCAAAAAAATGACCTGATCGCCATGCTGCAACGCAGTGGAAAAACCATCATTGACGTCAGTTTCGCCCAGATGGAGGTATTTGCCTGCAATGTTTTGGAGCTGCGTGCGCAAGATGGCAACCCGGTTTACGCCATGTCGACCCGTGCCTGGGCCAGTTTTACACCACAACAGCAGGCACTGATTGGCGGTTATGCCCGGTTGGCACTGGGGCCTATCGACATCATTGAAGATCTTGGCGGCGGCGGGGCACGATGCATGCTGGCGGAGATCTTCCTGCAAAAGAAACGGGCCGTGATGTAACCCTACACATTGTTTCAGTTCAACCCCATCTGATTAAGCAGCATTTTATGCAACTCGGTGCTTTTGTGGACATTCAGTTTACGCATTGCCGAGCGTTTATGGGCGCTGATTGTCTTTTGGCTGCGGTGAAGCATGCCAGCGATGGTACAGGCAGACATACCGGTGCTCATCAGCCTCAGTACTTTTTTTTCACAGCTGCTCAAGGCGGCGATGCGGCATTGCCGGCATTTCCAGATACCGCTGGCGTGCAGTGCCACCCAAGGCTGTTGGCAAAAACGTTCCAATGACATTTGCAACGTGTTGCGGATAACCGTAGGGGTATCGCGTCGATTAATGCTGAACAGCGCAGGGTGGGCATGCAAATAGCGGGTATCGCGATCGTCGAGGATCAACACGGTCATTTGCCGGTGGCGCGGTGTCTGGTGCGGGCTTTGGTAGCAGCGGGCGCAGCCACAAGTGTCTTCGAGGGTACGAAACACGATCTCGATCGGCTCCAGATTTTGCAGATCAACGGGATATGCCCGACTGGATGCGTTCAGATCATGCAGATATTCTTCCAGCAACAGCCGTAAACCGAATTGATAAAAGTTATCACTGCCCAGCAGGGTGAATCGGATATTAAGCATGATTACTCCTCAAAACGCATATCGTGTGGAAATAACCGGCGTGCCTGATGTTGCAGATCGGCGGCCCGCTGTGGCTGTTGCAATAACCGACTGACAGCCATGAGATTGATGTAGATATTGGCGTCCGGCCGCACGAGGATCTCGTTTTCCGCCCACTGCTGATAGCGAAGTAGCGTCGCGGTATCGCGGGTTTGTGGGTATTGCAGTAGCCGCTGCAACTGCACATCGTAGTCATAGCGTACCTGCCAGGGCGTGGGTGCCATCACCTGGCTCATGGGCGCAAATTGCCGCAGGCCGGTTTTTTCCACGGCGGTAATGATCAGTGCGCTATGCAGGCCGTTGAACAGATAAGGCAACATCAGTGCAGCCACTCCCGCAGTCAGCAGACGCAATGTCAGTTGTGAGCGGGGCAGTAATCGCAAGCGGCGGCGCACATCGCTCGTGCGGAGAATCACCAACAACAACACGGCGTGAGCAGCAGAAAGGTAAAGTGGATATTCCACCATCATATGTAACAGGATGGGCAGCGCCGCCATCCATGGCGCAGGGCGCAAAGGCAGAGCGCGCGTGCGTTGCAGCAAGTGCCAAAATCCCCAGCAGATCACGGTAACGCCGCTCAGGCTCAACAGACCGCCTTCAATGCCCCACAGCAATATTTCGTTGTGCGGATGGCTGATAGCGACACTTTCCATGCCCGTGCTATGAGTGGTGTAAAAGTGATGCAGGAAATCGTGCTGAAAATGCCCATAGCCCCAGCCAAACCATGGGCGCTCGGCGATCATGCGCAGCGCTTCCTGCCAGTAAGTCAGTCGGTAAAAAATCGGTTCTGCGACGGTGATTACCCTCGTCGCTCCGTTGAGCATCACCAAAAGTATCCCGGTAGCCACCCCGGCGATCAGTAGCAGTAGGGCAGCGGTGGCGCGGCGACGATTGAGGCGGTACAACATCCACAGTTGCAGTGGCGACAGCAGCAGTGCCGCCAACAGGCCGACGCGTGAGGCGATAACGATCAGTAATAGCGGTGCCAAAACCAGAATAGAGGCGCTCAGCCATTGCAGGCGATATGACATGCGGCGTTGGTTACTCAGCAGATAGAGTGCCAACGCCAAACCGGTGGCCATAAAACTGGCCATCAGGTTCCACTGTTGGAAGATACCGTAAGGGCGGTTTTTCAGGCTGTTGTAACCGATCCAGTTACCCGGTTGCAGCAGAGTGTATTGCACCAGACCGAACAAGGCTTCGATCACCGTCGCTGCCAGTAACAGAATCAGCAGGTTGCGCCTGCGTACGCGATCGAGTGGAATTTGCAGCAGTGCGAAGTAGGCGAGCACGCCAAGTACCAGTCCCATCAGACGCGGCAGGGCTTCACTCAGCCAGGGTTGCTGTGTCCATAGCAACGGCAATAATAAAATCAGGCCGCCCAACGCCAGTCGGTTAAAAAAGACCGAGGTCACCAACGGTCGCTGACTAAATAGCATCGCACCGAGAATCATCAGGGCGATAAATATCCCACCGACCAGATTCCACGGCAGATAAAAGCCACTGCCGCCGCGATTGGGCCAGTAAATGTGCATGGCGATCAGGCAATAAAACGCCACCAGCCCGAATAACCAGGCTGCTTTTGATTTGGACATCATCACTTCTTCCTGCAGACGCCGGGCTTATTGGTAAGCCAGTACGAAATTGGCTACCGAGCTGAATTCACCCTCGGTAATGGTTTTATTCTGTATCGCGCTGGGATGACCTTGCACATAGGCAGTGAAATTCAAAATAGTGGCGCCGTCCTGCAATGTCACCGCGCTGGTGGCCTGGTTCAAATCAATATCTGCTCCCTTGCTGTCAAACAGGGCGATGGCAGCGCCGTTGGTACCGTTATTAATCGCCAACTTGCCCGGTAACTCGCCGTCTTCGGTACCGCTAAAGGTCACATTGACGGATTTGAACACCGTTGTTTTACAGTCGGTCAGCTTGATGCTGAACGGTACCGGAGTGCTATGGCCGTAGCGATACAGGGTTTTGACGATCACGGTGTCCATCTCCACCACCTGATCGGCTGATTGTGGTTCGATATTGCACGGCCGGCTCACGACAGTGCCGTGAAACTGCAATGGCGAACCGACCAGCTCGGTGTCCGCCTGGGTGGGCAGCGCTGCAAACAATAAGGGTGTGCAACTGAGTAGTGCTAAAGCACGTAAACGCATCGTCTTTTCTCCCTGAGCTACTCGAAGGCTGCCACAATGGTGGCTGAGGCGTTAAATTCCCCTTCCGCGATTTCCTTACCGCCGTTGGCCAACGGTGCGGCAACTAAATTCCAACTACCGCCATTACCGATATTGGGTACCGGATAAAACTCATTTGGGATCACTAATTGGCCGTTATGTTTGATCTCGATACCGAGATCGGATTTATCGGTTTTAAACGCGTTATTGGTAAAAGGCGCAGGGGTGCCGGATACCGCCAGTTTGATATTCAGTGTGCCGTCCTCGAAGCTGCCACCTTCACACTGAAAACGTACCGGTATGCTTTGTGGATAGCTGGCACCGTTCAGGTTGCTGCCGCTGATTTCACCGAATTCGACGTTGATCAGTTGGCCTTCATTCACCACGCATTTATCCGGCACATATAAAATGGCGGACTGAATAAACACCTGTGCCATCGGGTTAGGACCAAAACCTGCGTCTGTTGATCCTAACCGGCCATACATCTCGATGATTTGTCGGTCATTAATCTGCACGCCGTTGATGATTTTTTTGCGTACCCGGAACGTGATTTTGCCTTTGGAGCCGCTGCCGTAATTATTGACCTGCAAATAAGGCGGTCGGCAAGAATGCTGGTTTAACAGGTTGGACTCGTTATAAAACGGCACCGTGATATAGGCATTTTTATTGCCGGCGATCCAAACTTCGGCTTTTAAATCCAGAAAATCATTAAGTTTTAAATAACCGTTGCCGTATTCGGAAGGCGGTAGTGCCGAATCCGACTTATAAAAGTGCGGGCTGGTAGGAATAGGCGTATCGCAATAGACTTTACCGGTATAAGTGCCGCCCAGATCATAGGGAAACAGCTTGGTAAAGCCGACTGTATTAGTAATGTTAGTTTCGTTCAGATCGATATAAAACTGTTTTGGGCCGCCGTCTGGCGTCACATAGCCGTTAGCCCAAACTACAGGGGTCGACAGCGTCAGTACTAGCGGCAGGCAAGTGTTCAGGTAGGTTTTTTTCATCGCGTTTTTGAACCTCACAGGTAAATCACCTGAATGTGTGCCACGCCGGAAAAGCCGGCCGCCATCACTGCCCGCTGTGTTGACTCCACGCTGGCGCTGAACCACAACGTATTGCTGCCGGGTTGTAGAATGTAGGGCTGGCTCTGTTGGTTAAGTGACAGCGCACGTCCCTGCTGATCCTTCAACCGAAGGCCAATACCTTGCACGCCGCCGTTAAGTTTCAGCAGGTCCGGGTTGTTGATATCGCTGTCGCCGAGAAACACCAGCGTGGCCGCTTGTTCACCTTTTAAATACAGCTGTCCGGCATCGCCGTTTCGCTGACCGGCGGGGTTATCCGCCAGTGCTTTGGCCCCCAGCAGACAGTTGCGGAACGAAAGGCGAAAACGCACCGGCGTACTTTGATCGCCGGCATTTTGGAAATCACGTGCGTTGACGTCGCCCAAATCAATGGCCTGATCCTGGCTGTCCGGCGTCAAGCTGCAGGGGGAACTGAGTAGGCCACCATGAAAGCTGACGGTGCCAGTGGTGCCTTGGATTACGCCCAGTGGTGTCGCCGCCGTTGCACTGCCTGTGAACAGCAATACGCCGAGCAGCAGGGGCCGCAGACGGCCGCCGGTGAATTCAGCCATGCGTAATCTCCTTATTTTTTTGCATCGGGCACGGCGTTGCAGACGCTGCCGTTACAGGCAAAGCGCAGCTCCGGGTGGCCGCCGTAGTCATTGATATAGGTGACGACAAAACTGTTGAGGCCATTGTCGCGTAGCTTGAGCGTTTCGCTGGATTTCGGTTTCAGCATGACGGGCTGGAAATCGCTGAGTGCGCCGCCGCCCTGTTTCTGCGTCTGACGGGTCATACCGGTCAGAGTGATATAAAACGGCGTAGGGTTTTCAACGGTGAAGCCGCCAGCGCTTTTGTGGAACACCAGCTTTTCCTGCCACACCTCACCTTTTGGCGCGACGATAGCCTTCGGCCGGTAAAACAGTTTGATCTGGGTTTGCAGGGCCAACTGCATCACATTGGTTTTGCTGCTTTTCGGTGGGATCTCACGCAGATTGAAATAGAACACCGATTCGCGATCCTGTGGCAGACGGTCAGCCTCAGGGGTCTTGGTGATGCGCACCACACTCCGTTCGTTGGCCTCAACCCGCTGCAACGGTGGCAACACCACCAGAGGAGAAGTGATTTTCTGGTGCTGCTCGTTCTCTAGCCAAGACTGGGCCAGGAAAGGCAGTTCCTTGTTTTCGTTGACGATATTCAGGCTGATGGACTTCGCATCACTCAGATAGACGGCACGAGTGCGATCCAGTGATATCGCCGCATTGGCAACAGGTGCTACAGCGGCCAATGCCAGGCCCAGTGCGGCCATTTTTGCTAACGGGGAGTTATTCATAATCATCAATTCTCTGTGTTACGGATTACAGTTTGGCGCACGGCAGCAACAGCTGGTCCAGCGGCTTGGCGGCGCCCGGTATGACAATGCGGCACTGGCGCTGACCTTCCCAGGCGACATCCAGTTGTTCTTGCGGCTGTACACCGGTCAGATAGACCGAGCCGCCGTCGTTCACTACTGCCACTTCGCGACCGCGTTCACTCAGCACCGTGGCACCAAACGGCGGCTCGCTGCCGTCGGCAAGTTTGATGGTGGCCAGCAGTTTGCTGCCTTTAACGACTTCAAAGTGGCGGTAACCGATGGCACCTTCGGTCAACGTGCCTTGCACCACTGCGCGGGTGGCTTCTACATCGTCAGCCAGCGTATTGACGTCGATGCGGGTATCCGTGTTGTAGTAGCTGGTGATGTCGGAGATCACCGCCAGGCCAAAGCGGTTACTGTAGGCGCGGCCGTTATTGATTGGCACCCCGGCAATACCGTCGGTATCCAGCATCATCCGGCTGCCGCCGTTACTGGAGTTCTGATGCGCGGCAACGCCATGTCGGGTAGTGGTAATGCCACTGCGGAAAGTACCGCCAATCGACGAGTAGCTGTCTTGTTGGTAAGAGGCGCTGGCGTTAAGTGAGCCAAACGATGCGTTATGGCTGTAGTAGCCACGGGCCAGTGATTTACCGGATTGGTTAAAGCCGCCGCTTACCTGCCAGGTATTGTTCGGGTCGGTGTAATCGTTGTAGGACGCCATCTGAGTAACGTCGCTATTGCTGGTTTGCAGCGAGTAACCCACCCGACGGCGATCGCCAATAGGCACACTGAAATTCACCATCACACTGTCATCGGTACGGCCGTGATAGGTCGTGCGGTAAGCCGACAGCGATGCAGTGATGTTGCTGATATTGCCGACGTTGAACAATTTACTGGCGGACAATCCGTAACGGTCCTGCGCTCTCGCATCCCAATAGGTTTGGTGTGAATAGGTCAGGTAGGCGGTGATCGCTTTGGCGCTGTCTTCCGCCATAAAGGTTTTGCTGGCGGTAATGGTGTACAGCTCTTTCTGGCGCCCGTCGTAGCGTTCATCGTAGTCACTGTAGCGCTCTTGCAGATACTGCGACATGTTCATGAATTTACGCTGTGAGAAGCGGTAGCCGGCGAAGGTAATCTGGCTGTTCAACTCATCGAAACGTTTGGCGTAGTTGACCTTGAACGACAGACCACTGGCGGTCGGTTCATTGGGCAGGCGGGCGATGGATTGAGTCACATCCAACGACATGGCACCAAACACATTTAGGTCACGGCCCAGGCCGATTGCCCAAGCGTTGTAATCACCGCCAAGCAGTGCCCCGCCATACAGTGACCAGGCGCTGGTCAGCCCCCAGGAGAAATCACTGGCGGAGAACAGCGACCCCTGCATGCGATGATCGTAAGCTGAGGGTCTGCCTACGGCGACGTTATAGCGTACATAGCCAGGGCGCGTCAGATAAGGGATGGTGGCGGTATCTACCTGGAAAGTTGATACGCTGCCGTCCTGCTCTTCCACTTTTACATCTAAACGGCCGCGTACCGAACTGTTGAGATCCTGAATGGCGAACGGCCCGGCGGGTACGGTGGTTTCATACAACGTGCGGCCTTCTTGCGACACGGTGATTTTGGCGTTGCTTTTGGCAATACCGCGAACTTCCGGTGCATAACCCTGCAAGTTCGGTGGCAGCATACGTTCGTCGCTGGCCAGATTCAGGCCGGTAAAACGGTAAGAATCGAACACGCCCGAGTCGAGGAAAATTTCGCCAAGGGTCAGTTTGGCGGCCTGCATCGGTAGCGCGCGATAGGCGTAGATCTGATTCCAGTCGAAATTACTGTCGCGCTCGCCGGCCTGCTGGTTGTAATTAGCCTGATAATCGGCGCGCAGACGCCAGGCACCCATGTTGGCACCTACCGTCCCGTAACTGCTGAGGTTTTCTGCGGTGTTGTTATTGTGGCTCTGTTTACCGACCTGGCCGCTGATGCTGTAGTCCAGTAGCAATCCGGGGATGCCGTCATCCCATTGTTCCGGTGGGGTCCAATCCGGATCGGAATATTTCATCCAGGCCTGTGGGATGGTGATCGCCAGAACGCCTCCGCCAATACGGTCGGAAATAGTCGCCCCTTTGATGCCACTGATATCGGCACAGCTGTTGTTATGCCACAGGGTGATTTTCTTGGCGGCTTCTTCTTTAAGCGCCATTTTTTCCACCAGATCGGGTGGCAGGCAGACACGGGAGCGATCCTGTTTATCCGACGACGGATAATAGTGAATGCTGCGCTGTGGCAGGGTTTTCTGGTTGATCTTAATATCCAGCAGATAGGCGCCGGGCATGACGTAATCGGCGTCGGAAAAGCGTGATAAATCCACTTTGCTGCGATCGCCAATATCTAATACGTCGGTATTAAATTCCGTGGCGGAAAAAGCCGAATGCACCCAGAGGAAAGATAGAATGACGGTGAGGGGTATTTTTTTCCGTGTCAGTAATGACGTCATAGAATAATCACTCATGGCAAATCCGCGCCCAATAGCAGGTCATCCTGTACGACCTGAATACGTAATACGTGATGTCATTCAGTGCCAAAATCGGCACCCGCCTAACAAGGCGTTACAGATAAGACAGGGTAAATTTTGCCAGTGAGTTGAATCCGCCGGCTCGGGCCCTATCAGGGTGAATGCGTAGCTGGGCGCCAAAGCGCAGCGTATTGTCGCCAGCAACAATTTGGTAATCCGCTGTGGTGCTACCTAAAGGGATCGGGGTACCGGCTGCAGTCAGCAGCTCAATGGCTACACCCTGTGCTTCACCATAAACACCCAATAACGCAGGATCCCGACTGTCTGCTGTACCGTCGAAAGTGACTGTGGCTGCGCGATAGATAAAGTCGGGTTTTACAATGCTGGCCAGTTCGCAGTTCACCAGCTTGATCTCAAAATTGCGTCGGCTGCCAATCAGTACCGGCTGCGAATCCAAGGAGGCATCGGTCATGGATACCAGCCCGAAATCGACGGTCTGATCCAGGCTTTCACTGGCAATTCCACATGGGGTTTCGACGATTTCGCCGCCCAGACTGAGTGTGCCGTGGCCCTGATTTTTTGCCGCTGCCTCCGCCCCCGCGCTACAAACGCTGAGCGCGATAAGCAGTACGCCCCAAATTGGGTTTGTCATGCTGGCGTCTCCCTGTTGCCGTTGGTCCCGTTACCCAATATCCGTGCAGGTAAAACGGGGACACCAAAACGGCGTCCCCGACGGGATTACAGGTATGCCAGAGTGAAGTTTGCAACGCTGGTGAACTCGCCTGGAACCACGGCGCCAGAAGCGCTGCTGCCTTGCAGATAGGCGGCGAATTTCAGGGAGTTGTTACCTTCGGTCAGGCCCTGACCATCGGTCGCTGTACCCAACTCAACATCTTTGGAGTGCAGGTTGTCATAGATCATGATGCCAGCGCCGGTTGCAGTACCGCTCAGAGCCAGCAGTTTGCTGTTATCTGGATCTGGGGTACCTGTGAAGGTCACTTGGACGTTCTTCATGGTCGCGATAGAGCAGTCTTTCAGTTCAATGCTGAATGGCTCGGAGCTGGATTTACCTTCTTTAGCCAGCAGACGGCTGCTGATTTGGCCCATTGGTACAGTCTGGTCAACAGATTCCGGTGCTACGCTGCATGGCGCATCAATAATTTCACCGGTAAAAGTAACTTTACCGCTACCCTGGTTAGATGCGGCATGAGCAACAGATGCAGAAGCGAAAGCAATCACGGTTGCCAGCATTAATTTATTCAGTTTCATTTCTCAAGTTCCTGTAGAGAGTATTTAAATAAAAAGAACAGCACATCTAAATCCCCCACAACAGCGGCAACGTCATGTCGCCGACGCCGTAGTTGGAGCCAGATCCTTTTGCTCTGGGCAATACGCCACCATCCGTTATTCATGAGTGAATAACGAAAGTTTTTGGAAATCGTAAAATCGAAATCCTTAAAAGAAAAATAGGTATATCACCATAGCGTCTTGCTGGGATTATTCTTGCAAATAATAGGCGTGATTGGGAATAGCTTTTATTAATTTAAGTCAAATACAGAATATAAAACCAAAAGGAAAAAGAAATATATATGATTGAAAATCAATAGATCGTATACAAATATTATCCAGAATAAATGACTATATAAATGGCAATATGCGAGATATTAGATCGCCAGAATTAGTGTTCACACTACAATTAACAATATTGTTTTGATAATATCGCCATCAGGCAGCAGATGATGAATTCTGGCTGTTAATCATAGGTTAAAAGTTAACTCTTTGTTTTGAAAGGTAAGCAGGTCAGTAATACTGGCTTGGAATGCGGCTTTTATTCATCGTTGCGACGATAATTTCTTTTCAGTGATTAACAAAATTATAACAATGTCAATGTGGGTAGGATTATTACCAATATCCACCAGTCATTGCGATTTTTTGTTATTTAACTCGTTAGGATTAATCAGAAACAGTCAGATCTAGCAGGGCTTCGCGACATAATAATGACCTAAGTGATAATTAAGAGATGATAAACGGAATGATTACCATAATTAATGATTCAATGCGCCGATCTGTAGTCGCTACATCTGTGCTGATAATGTCTTTCTTACTGTTGTCAGGTTGTGCAGGGAAAAACAGTGTTGGTACTGTTGCTGTGAAAAATGTTTCACAGAACAATCCTAAGGAAAAAACCGATGAGCAACGTATCGCGCTCTGTCAGCAGCGGGTTAATTCACTTAAGAATATTAATCCGCAAAGCTATGAGAAACGGATTGCTTATTTTAACGGGTTGCTGACCAACGCTTCTGGATATGCTGGTATTCGTAGCAATGTTGATGAAAGCACACGTAAGGCGATAGACGCGCTTTATAAATATAAAACTGAGAAATTCTGCGCTGACGTTGAACATGAGTTGATGTCCGATCTGTCCAGCCGGGTGGAGAGCTTATAGCTATGAGAAAGTGCGCGGAAGGAGCCGCTGCTTTGCTGTTGTTATTGACGGGACAGACTGCGTTTGCGGGTGATGACGGTATTCCCGCGTTGTTGAAATTTGCCGAGCAGCAGGCGGTACCGGTTGTAGAAAAAGCCCCGCCGACGTCTCGGCAGCCGGCTATCGCCAAGCCCAAACTTACCACTTCAATGGGGGGGGAGAGGGCTCGGTTGGCCGCACTGAATCAGACCCTACAGCAACAGGCTGACACTATCCGCCTGCTTGAACAGAAATTAGCGGCTCAGACTTCTGCTCCCATGCCGGTAACCAAGGAACCCGCTGTGGATATCAAACCACTTGTAACGGCGCTGAAGGGGATTCGTCGGGCCATCGCACCCCCTCCGGAGCTGATAGCAATGGCGGCATCCCTGGCTCGGCAACAACGGGTAGCCACAGAGCAAGATCAGCAGTTGCAGCGGCTTAACCATCAGTTGGCAGCCCTGCGACAGTTGCCGGTGCTGGCCAGCGATCTGGATAAACAGGCTTATGCCGCTGGCGTTTCGCTCGGGCGCGACATCTTACAACTGCAAGAAGAGAACCGTCTGCTGGGTATCGATGTCGATCGCTCACGCTTGCTTGCGGGAATTGCGGACACACTGACAGGCAAGCCGCGACTGGACGATGCGGCCGTTGACAGCGCGTTGCAGGCAGCAGACGAGGTGCTTCAACAGGTTCAGCAGAAACGGCAACAGTCTATTGGACAGGATGGCAAGGAGTACCTTGCCGATTTTGCCAAACAACCTGGGGTGCAAAAGGATGAGCTCGGTTTCTATTACCGTGTGGATTATGCCGGCAGTGGTCAGATAGCCGCAGATGACAATGTCGATATTGTCGTGCGCGAGAGCCTGCCTGATGGACAAGTGATTAAGGATATGGACGTCGCCGGCACAGTGATCTCACAACCGTTAGCAAAATATCCCCCGCTGTTTCGCGCAGCTATTAGCAAATTGAATAAACACGGGTCCATTACGCTGGTGGTCCCACCTGCGCTGGCGTATGGCGATAAGGGGAGTCCACCCGCTATTCCACCGGGAGCAACCATGATTTACACCCTGCGCGTGGCCGACGCGCTACCGCAGGACAGGAGTAGACGAAAGTAACTCAAGGAGAACGCGATGGCCAAGGTGCCGATAACATATGAAATCAGGAAGTCACATATGCTAAACGTGTTACGAAAACTGTGTATGGAACGTGCCGCTGGGGCGGGAGGGCATCATCCGCCCGCGCCGGAACACTGGCCTAAAACCAGGGAACTGGCGGATAAATGCGGTGAGAATATTTACACCACGCGCACATTATTATTGGCGTTGGAAAAAGAGGGTAAAGTGAGCTGTACCCACCGAAGTATCAATAACTCGTTACGCTGGTATATTTGCGTATCGCCAAAAAAAGTGTAATTCCTTTCCTGCCTTGTGTTTTTGACTACCTTTCACAGCGGATTAATATAGGGCTGTGGGGCTACCAGCTCCTCAGCCCGACTCCTTTGTTACGACTAATGACCAGCCATTGCCAGTGTGTTTTTCCAAGCCCTATACTGGTCACCTGAGTACAAATATTGATATGAGGGATACGGGCTTATAATGAAGGAAAGCAAAGAACTACTGTTATTGGATGATATTCATTATCAAATAGGCGAGCAGGTTATTCTGGATTCCGTCTCTTTCGGCCTGAATCAGGGTGAATTTAAACTGATTACCGGGCCGTCTGGTTGTGGAAAAAGCACCCTGCTTAAAATCGTCTCCTCTCTGATCGATCCGACCCGTGGAAAAATTATTTTTGCCGGTAAGGCCATTACCGATATACCGCCGGAAGAATATCGCCAACAGGTCTCTTACTGTTTTCAAACACCTTCACTTTTTGGCGACAGTGTGTTTGACAATATTGCTTTGCCTTATCAGATTCGTAAGCAAAAGCCGGATGAGCAAAAAATGCGGTCTGACCTGGAGCGTTTCGGGTTGCCGGAGAATATGCTGAAAAAAAGCGTTAACGAATTATCGGGCGGAGAGAAACAGCGTATTTCTTTGATCCGTAATCTGCAGTTTACCCCCAAAGTGTTGTTGTTGGATGAAATTACCAGCGCGTTAGATGAAGATAACAAACGTAACGTCAATGAAATTATTCATCAGTTGGTTGCGCAACAGGGTGTCGCAGTTCTATGGGTGACACACGATAAAGATGAAATCAAACATGCGGATGATGTGATTACCTTAAGTGCACACGGCGCTCGGGCACAGGAGAAAACCGATGAATCAGCATAACATCAGCAATGAATCCTTAGCCCTGTCGATGGTATTGGTGATTATTGCCATTTTAATCAGCCATAAAGAAAAACTGGCGCTGGAAAAAGACATTATCTGGAGCATTTGCCGGGCGGTGGTGCAGCTGATTATTGTCGGCTATGTACTGAAATATATTTTTGATGTGAACAACGCCATTCTTACGGTGCTGATGGTGCTGTTCATCTGCGTTAACGCCGCTTACAACGCGAAAAAACGCAGTAAATATATCGATCATGCGTTTGTGACGTCGTTTATTGCCATCACCACTGGGGCAGTATTAACGCTGGTGGTGTTAGTGCTGACCGGTTCGATCGAGTTCACTCCCATGCAGGTGATTCCAATTTCCGGCATGGTTGCCGGTAACGCGATGGTCGCCGTCGGGCTGTGTTACAACAACCTTGGGCAGCGTTTTAAAAGCGATCAACAAAAGATTCAGGAGATGCTCAGTCTGGGAGCTTCACCGAAGTTTGCCTCGGCGGCGTTGATCCGTGACAGTATCCGCGCGTCGTTGATCCCTACGGTGGATTCGGCCAAAACCGTTGGGCTGGTCAGTCTGCCGGGGATGATGTCCGGCTTAATCTTCGCCGGTATTGATCCAGTTAAAGCGATTAAGTACCAGATAATGGTGACCTTTATGCTGCTTTCTACCGCTAGCTTGTCGACGATTATTGCCTGCTATCTGGCGTATCGTAAGTTCTACAATGCTCGTCATCAATTGGTGGTTAGCTCGTTGAAGTAGAGCCTATGATTTAATGGTAGGGGCGCAGCGTGCTGCGCCCGGTTAAATCGGGTCGAGCATGCTCGACCCCTACGCTACGACCATTACCCTTGCAGCAGGGCGATACTTTGGCGGATTTCACGTTCAATATCCGCCTCTGACCAGCTGTCCAGTTGTGAAGAGAATGGCTCAAAGGCATAAATGCCGGTGTAGCCGAGGCGTTCCAAATTCTGCACCTGTTTTTTGCTTTCCAGTCTGTCTTTGTCACTCAACATGATACGTTCTTCGTCGCTTAACGTGTTTTTGGCTTGTGGATCCTCCACTCCGGAAAGGTGCACTAAACCAATACCGTCGATCTGAATTTGCGCATCAAACTCAGGCTGTGCGACATCGCTCAAATAATGGTGGAAGGTATCCAGCACGATTTTGTACGGTGCACCGGAATCACGAATGAGGGACTGTGTCAGCAACGATGAGCGCAGAGAACTGATGCCGAACCCCAGCGGTTCTACATAACCCTGCACGCCGTATTTCGTGAACAGTGGCGCCAGTAGCTTCAGGGCTGCCAATGTATCTGTTTTTTTCTGCTCTTCGCTGCGTGAATCGCCTGCACTGCAATGCGGACACAGCACCAATGCCTTGCTATGAATAGCCTGAGCTTGTGACAACAGCGCCTCGGCGTTTTTCAGCAACGTGACCTGATCGTCCAGTAGGTTGAACATGCCGAGGGCATTAATCGTGATAATGTCGATACCGTATTCTGCTGCCAACGCATTTAATTGATCGTTGCTCAGGTTATCGGTCACCTTGCCGCTCGGCATATCGTTGCGCAGCTCTACTTTACTGAGCCCACACTTTTTCACCAGGCTGAAAAATTGTGCCAAATCGAGATTTGGCGCGATCTTGCGGTTGATGCAAAAACGGTCTGGCGCAATGGTCATGATGCATTACTCCTGAGAAGGTTGAGAAAACCTAAGATTCACCGACTTAAAGCGGCGTGCGTTGTGTTTCGGGTTGTGCTTGGCGATAGCGTTTTGCCATCACCACGTCTTCCATTTTTTCCAGCGATACACCTTTAGTTTCAGGAATATAGCGGCCAATAAACCAGTAGCTGAACAGGCAGCAGGCGGCGAAGATCCACATCGGGAAGGCGCCGTGGAAGCTCGAGAATAGGTAAGGATTGTCGTTGATCATCGGGAAGGTCTGTGACACGACAAAGTTGGCCAGCCACATACAACCGACGGCGATGCTCATGCCCTGCGCGCGCATACGGTTAGGGAAGATTTCTGATACCAATACCCATGCACCCACACCCCATGACAGCGCGTAGAACACCATAAAGAACAGCATACCGAACAAGGCGAAATAGCCGGTGGCTTGGGTGTAGAGCGCGTAAGAGGTGATCAGCAACCCGGCGATCGCGCCGAGAGTGCCGTAACGCATCAGTGGGATACGACCGATGCGATCCATCAGCATGGCGCCGATCACAGAGCCAACCAATTGCAGTACACCGATCCAAATGGTTTGGAATAGCGCTTCCTGGGCATTTTCGGTGACGGTTTTTAGCACCATCGGTGCGTAATACATCATCACGTTAACGCCGGTGACCTGCTGCAACATGGCGATCATGCAGCCAACAAACAGAATGAAACGTACCCGTACGTCACCGTAGCTCAGCTTCTGTTGGTGTTGCTTCTGGTCTTGATGCAGTGAATCTTTGATTTCCAACAACAACTTTTGCGCATGGGTGGCATTGGATATTTTGGTCAACATGGCCAAAGCCTGATCGTCACGACCAACCATGACACTCCAGCGTGGCGATTCTGGAATGATAAACACCAACATCAAGAACAAAATACACGGGATGACTTCTGAGCCGATCATCCAGCGCCAGCCCATTTCTACCAACCAGGCTTCACTGGCGATGCTGGCGATTTTGAAGTTAACGTAGAAAATTACGATCTGGCCAAACACGATGGCAAATTGCTGCATGCTGAGCGCACGACCACGCATGTCTTTTGGAGAGACTTCCGACATGTACATTGGGGAAACCGTGGCGGCGATACCGACGGCCAAACCACCGATAATGCGGTAAATCACAAACCAGCTGAAGGTGGCAGCCAGAGCCGCACCAATTGCCGAAATGGTGAACAGCACTGCTGCCAGCATCAAGGCTTTTTTTCGGCCGTAGCGCGCGGCCAGCGGCCCGGCGCCAAAAGCCCCGACCACACAACCGATGACCACGTTAGAGACCGCCCAGCCGGTTTCGACCGGGCTGAGATCAAAATAGGCTTTTAGCGCTTCGATTGCGCCGGAGATCACGGCGGTATCGTAACCGAACAGAATGCCGCCAAGTGCCGCAATGCCGCAAATTCGCAATATGTACCCGGTATTATGCTTACGCTGATATGACATGTGTTGCTCCGATTTTTATCCTGGCTTCCACCCGCGCAGTAGGTTGTAGGGAAGAGGGAGGCGGAAGGGTGTGAACCGTGCCTGTCATTAAGGCGGTGATATTTGAATGCTTCTTCTCTAAACAAGAACATTTATTTCATAATTAGTGAATAATGAAATATTGATTTTTAGATCCAGTTCAAAAAAAAACGCAAACACCCTACAAGCGATGCAGTGCCATCTTTGAGCAACAGTTTTCAGCGTATTGCCGACTAGAGTGCCTATTTCTGTATAAAAGTCAGGGCTAATCACCACGGCAATACGAATAGGTGAAATCACAGGTTTTTTCCTGAAATGTAATCCTCCTGCTAATGATCTGGCAAAACTGCGACCTCTCGCACTAAAAACAAATTTTCTAAAATAATTTATTTGAAACTTTTTTTTCAATGAAATAGAGTTTGCTTCATCAGGTCAGGATTTAGCCTGCTTATGGGTATAACCCGGTAAGCGGTGTGATGAAAACGCTACGGCGTGCGGTACTGCGCACACTGTCCGGCGACAGCAGACTTAAAAGAGGGCGAGACATGAAAACCGTGGGTAACTTTATTGGCGGGCAGGTGTGCCTGAGCAGCAGCAATCAAACCGTCGACGTGCATAACCCGGCTACTGGGCAGGTTGAACGTCGGGTCACGCAAAGCACCGCCGCCGAGGTAAAGCAGGCCATTGATGTGGCCCACCAGGCGTTTGCCGATTGGTCACGCACTACACCGTTACGCCGTGCGCGCATCATGTTCAATTTTAAGGCGCTGCTGGAACAGCATCGTGACGAACTGGCGGCGTTGATCGTCAGTGAGCACGGCAAGGTCTATTCTGATGCCTTGGGTGAGCTGACCCGTGGGATTGAAGTGGTTGAGTTTGCCTGTGGTATTCCGCATTTGATTAAAGGCGAATATTCAGCGGATGTTGGCAGCGGCGTGGACAGTTTCTCGTTGATGCAGCCGTTGGGTGTGGTGGCGGGTATTACCCCGTTCAATTTCCCGGCAATGGTACCGATGTGGATGTTCCCTATTGCGTTGGCCTGCGGCAATACTTTCGTCCTTAAGCCTCCGGCATTAGTGCCTTCGGCATCGGTACGGATGGCGGAATTACTGAAGGAGGCAGGCCTGCCGGACGGCGTGTTCAACGTCGTGCATTGCGCTAACGAAGACGCCGCGCAGCTGTGCACCGACCCGTACATTCAGGCAGTAAGCTTTGTAGGTTCGTCGGCAGTGGCAGAACATATCTATACGACGGCCAGCGCCCACGGCAAGCGGGTACAAGCCTTCGGTGCCGCAAAAAACCAGGCCATCATTATGCCGGATGCCGACTTGGATGCGACAGTCAATGCCCTGATGGGCGGCGCATTTGGCTCTGCCGGTGAGCGTTGCATGGCGTTGCCCGTTGCCGTGGTCGTCGGTGATGACACGGCCGATAAACTCATTGCCAGATTGAAACCCTTGATCGCTCAATTGCGCGTTGGCCCTGGGATTCAGCATGGCGGTGAAGAAAACGAAATGGGGCCTTTGGTTTCCTCAGCGCACCAGAAGAAGGTTTTGGGTTATATCGATCTGGGCGTCGAAGAGGGCGCAACGCTGGTCGCCGATGGCCGCAATTATCAAGTGTCGGGCTACCCGGATGGCTACTATGTTGGTGGCACCCTGTTCGACCACGTCAAACCGAACATGCGTATCTACCGCGAAGAGATCTTCGGACCGGTGCTGGGCATTGTCCGCGTACCGGATTACCAAACGGCGATCGATACGGTAAACAGCCATGAATTTGGCAATGGCAGCGCTATCTTTACCAGTAACGGCCACTATGCACGTCAGTTTGTGCAAGAAGTACAGGCTGGTATGGTCGGGGTTAACGTGCCGGTACCGGTTCCTATGGCATTTCACAGCTTCGGTGGCTGGAAGCGCTCGGTGTTTGGGGCGTTGAACGTTCATGGTACTGACGGCGTGCGCTTCTATACCCGCATGAAAACGGCCACTGCTCGCTGGCCAACGGGGCAGCAGACGGTGTCTGAATACAGTATGCCGACGTTGGGTTAAGGTTCTACGCTTGAGCTATGCCAATACCCTATGGATTTCGAGTTGTAGCTCAGCGGCCAACTCAGTTGCGTGGCCCACGGATGGGGCCACGCAACTGAGTGCAGGTAACAACGCTACAGTTTGAAAGTCGACGGGGAGTTAATTCGGAGGATCACTATGTCTTCATTACTTGCCAAGTGTCAGCAGCCGGATGGTCAGGGCCGCATTCAGCATGTCACCCCAGAGAATGCTGACTGGCGCTTTGTTGGGTTTGATGTTTATCGCCTTGAAGCCGGTCAATCGCTGCGGTTGGAAAGCGGCGACAAAGAGCTATGCCTGGTGCTGGTCGCCGGCATCGCTTCCGTTGCCACCTTGCGAGCGGAATACCCGAGCATCGGCAAACGCATGAGCCCGTTTGAACGTACACCGCCTTATGCGGTATACGTGCCGCATCACGACAAGGTTGAAGTGCGGGCGGAAAGCGCCCTGGAGTTGGCGGTCTGCAGTGCGCCGGGTAATGGGCATCTGCCGTCGCGGTTGATTACTCCGGCGGAGGTGGGTGTCGAACGTCGTGGTAAAGGGCGTAACCAGCGACTGGTACACAATATTCTACCCGATAGCGAACCGGCAGACAGCTTACTGGTAGTAGAAGTGTATACGGATGAAGGCAATACCAGTTCGTACCCTAGCCACAAGCACGATCAGGAAGATTCGCCGGATGAAACCTATCTGGAAGAGACCTACTATCACCGGATTCAGCCGGAACAGGGTTTTTGTATGCAGCGGGTGTATACCGACGATCGCTCACTGGATGAGTGCATGCCGGTGTATAACCGTGATGTGGTCAAGGTACCGCGCGGTTACCACCCTGTGGCGACGTTAGCCGGGTACGACAATTATTATCTCAATGTGATGGCGGGGCCTGTACGGCTATGGAAATTCACGTGGGAAAAAGACCACTCATGGATTAACACCGACGGCTACCCAGCGGCCAAATAATCTTTATCAGGCCCGGCTTGCCGGGCCTTGTTGATCTATGAGCGGGTTACTCTTCTTTGGCGTTATTCAATGCCAGTGACACTGCCAGAGTCTGCGCCAGACACATTGACGCGACCTGAGAACGGAATCCATCCACCTGGGCTTCACGTACGACAAAGCACACGTCGCTAAAGGCGGCTAGCGGGCTAACCTGGCTATCAGTAATGGCGATCTGCTGCGCACCGCTCTTGGCACCCAGTTCAACCAGTTCCAGCGCTTCCTGAGCATAGGGGGAGTAACTGATGGCGATCACGACGTCATTAGGTTTCACCATGCTGAGCTGTTCGGTAAACATACCGCCCAGCCCGTCGATCAGGAACGCCCGGCGTTCCAGGTGGCGCAATGCATAGGTGAGATAGGAGGCGACACTGAATGAGCGGCGCAGACCAATCACGTAAATATTCTCGGCGTTGTTCAGTAACTCAACTGCTCGATCCAATTGTTCGGGGCTGGTTTGCATTGCCAGCTGTTGCAGTGCCTGGGAGTTCACCATGGTGAAAACGTTAAGGATTTCTGCCGGCTTTTCCGGTGCGACATTATCGTCGGTAGAGGTCTGACGAAACAGGCGTGCTCGTTCGGTATAGTTGACGGTTTCTTCCATCAGGTGCTGGCGAAAAACCTGTTTCATTTCGTTGAAACCGCTGAAGCCAAAGGCATTGGCGAAGCGGATCAGGGTGGACGGCGGGACGCTGGCCTGTGCGGCAATGGAGGCGACGGTATCGAAAGCAATGCTGTTACTGTTATCCAAAATGTAACGCGCCACCTGTTTTAAACGCTTGCTCAGCGTTTCATAGCGGTGGCGGATTTCGTCCTGTAACAGCGAAAGTTGAGTTGGGTTGTTCATCCATTCGGCTCGCAGTGGGGGCTAAGGCGTATCGGCCTGACGCCTGAGTTATTGACAAGACATTCTAACAGATGGAGCGGAAATTTCATTTCACCAAAAAGCGATTTATTCGATTGCAAGTTGCGTTACTTCACAGAAAACAGGCAAAAAATCCCCTTAAAGCGGCGAAAATCCGTTTAAGGGGAGGGTTCTGCGATTAATGCTGGTGGGAGGTCGGGCGGTATTGACGCCAGAAACCAATCAGTGTCAGGTATTTTTGTTTCACCTGTTCAATTAAAGCCACGTCGTCCAGTTCACCCAGCAGCCAACGCCGTGAAGGCTGTCCGAAGATGGTGCGGCCTACGGCAAAGCCTTTCACCCAACGCGCGTCGGCAGCCGCGGCGAAACCGGCTTTCAGCGTTTCTTCCGGTGAGTCCAACCCCAGGATAAGTACGCCACGGCAGAAAGGATCGTTAGCGTCGATCAAGGCGCCGATCTGTTGCCAGTTCTCTGCACTCAACGGTGGTAATTTCCACCAGTCAGGCTTAATGCCTAATTGATAAAAGTGTTGCAACATCTCCAGATAGTAGCTTTCGTTTTTGTCGGCATTGCTTTCCGGCAGGATCACCTCCAGCAGCAATTCGTGGCCAGACTTGCAGCAGCCGCGATATACGTCGCTAATCAGTTCATCCTGCTCGCGGCGCAGGTCGACGGCGTCATGTGGGTGGTAAAACACCAGGCATTTCACCACGTGTTCTTGCGGCCAGTCGATCAGTTGTGAGCCGATATTACCGTGCTCCAGCCGCAACGGACGTGAACCGGGCAGTTCGACCGGTCGGCCGATCCACCAGCCTTGGCCGGTAATTTCGTTCAGTGCTGCCTGACCATAGGTGGTGTCGGCCAGAATACCGCTATTACCCTGTAGACCAGCGACTTCGGCTGCCTGTTGCGCTGCAGCCAGTAGCAGGGTTTTCAGTTTAGGAATGCGTTCTTCGCTGACGTTGGCTTCGCGAGCCATATCCGCCAACTGTTTACGGTGATCGAAAGCAAACACGCACAGCTCGGGCCACTGCTGTTTACGGGTAGTGACCCGGTGCAGATGGTTAAGCCGCTCATCACGGTCAGGGCGTTTCACTTCCCGTTCGCGCTCTAGATAATCATCCAGTTCCTGTTTGCTGGGCATTGCCGGTGCACAACCGTGGCGCGACACCACCAGTGCGCCACAGGCATTTGCATAACGACAGGCTTGATCCCAACCTTCATCATTCAAATAGCCGCGTAGCAAACCAGACATAAAGGCATCACCTGCGCCTAACACGTTCAGGACTTCAACCCGCACGCCGGAATGCAGTTTTACCTGCTGCCAGTCGGCGGCGATCTCGCCTTCAAACACCGAACAACCTTGAGCACCGCGTTTACAGACCAATGTGGCTTGCGTCGCTTTGCGCACATTTTTTAGCGCGGTCAGGGTATCGGTACTGCCACCGGCAATATGAAACTCTTCTTCAGTGCCGACGATCAAATCAAAATGGTGCAGCACTTCTTGTAGCTCGCGGGTCACTTTCTCTGACTCGACGAAACGGGTTTCACCGTCGCCCAGAGACGTCAGGCCCCACAGTACCGGCCGGTAGTCGATATCCAGCGCAGTACGCAAACCGTGGCGGCGGGCGTATTCCAGCGCCTTCAACACCGCAGCGCGAGTATTCGGGTGGGACAGGTGGGTGCCGGTAATAGCCAGAGCACGTGATGATGCGATGTAGGATTCGTCGATATCGTCCGGTGTCAGTGCCATATCGGCACAGTTTTCACGGTAGAAAATCAGCGGAAAGGTTTCCTGATCCTTGATGCCGAGGATCACCAGGCCGGTCAGGCGCTGTGGGTCAGTGATCAGGCTTTGGGTATCGGCACCGACGCGTTGCAGTTCTTCGCGCAGGAAACGGCCCATATGCTCGTCGCCGACGCGGGCCAGCATGCCGGACTTCAGACCCTGGATTGCGGTGCCATAGGCCACGTTGCCGGAAGATCCGCCGAGATATTTGGAGAATGTGCTGGCATCTTCCAGGCGTGCGCCGATCTGTTGTGCATAGAAATCGACGGCGATACGCCCGAGACAAATGACATCAAGCTGTTTTTCTTGTGTAGCCATACCCGTTTCCTTCTGTATTAAGCCAAACCCCGACTACGAAGCATATTTTGAAGTATGAGGAATAAAAATTTCAATTTCAAGAATGAATGAAATTTACACCCCGAAAATGTGATGCATTTAAAACACCTTAAAGATCGAGGTTAAAGGGGCGGGAAACTGCGTCCTGCTTGCCGGGAAAGCGCCAGCCAACGGCAGAGATATATCTTGTGTGACAGCCAGACACTATCAAGGGTTGCGGTGAGTTCAGCCACGATGGAGGGGTAGTTGCAATGCAGGAAAGGATGGCTAAGTCAGTGAATTCTAAAGGCATGGATGAAACGGGGTTTTCATCATAATGCGATCTTTATCGCAAAATGAAATGTTTCTTCTGTAATGTGATTTTATGAAAAATATATTTGTTTATAATCGCTTCACGTTTCACATAGTCGGTTTAAGTTGAGCAACACGCTTGAAGACGACAGGCATTACACACTTTCTATGGTTCGGCATGCGGGTGGTGTCGGAGCGGGCGTGACTAATCTAAAAGGGTGAGTAAATGGGCAAGATTCGGTTAACCATGGCACAGGCACTCGTCAGGTTCCTCGACAACCAGTATCTGCTGGTCGATGGCGTGGAAACCAAATTCGTTAAAGGTATCTTTGCGATTTTTGGCCACGGCAACGTACTCGGTCTTGGGCAAGCGCTGGAACAAGACAGCGGTGACTTGATCGTGCACCAGGGGCGAAACGAGCAGGGCATGGCTCACGCAGCGACTGGGTTCGCCAAGCAGAAACTGCGTCAGCAGATCTACGCCTGTACCTCTTCTGTCGGTCCGGGCGCTGCCAATATGATCACCGCCGCTGCAACGGCTACCGCCAACCGTATTCCCTTATTACTGCTACCAGGTGATGTTTACGCTTCGCGACAGCCAGACCCGGTGTTGCAGCAGATTGAACAAACCTACGATCTCAGCATTAGCACCAACGATGCTTTCCGTGCGGTGAGCAAATACTGGGATCGCATTGTACGGCCAGAACAACTTATGAGCGCCTGTATCAATGCAATGCGCGTGCTGACCGATCCGGCAGAAACCGGTGCGGTGACGCTGAGTTTGCCGCAAGACGTGCAGGGCGAAGCCTACGACTACCCTGACTATTTCTTCCAGAAGCGAGTGCACAGGCTTGATCGCCGACCGGCAACGGAAGGTATGCTGGCGGATGCCCTGGCGTTGCTAACGACCAAACGCCAACCGCTACTGGTGTGCGGCGGTGGGGTGAAATACTCACAGGCTGGTCAGGCGCTACGCGAGTTTGCCGAACGCTTCCAGATTCCGTTTGTGGAGACTCAGGCCGGTAAGGGGACTGTACCGTCTAATCATCCATTTAACTTGGGCGGCATCGGCGAAACCGGCTGTCTGGCTGCCAATACCCTTGCCCGACAGGCCGATCTGGTGATTGGCGTGGGCACCCGTTATACCGACTTCACCACCTCGTCAAAATGGCTGTTCCAAAATGCCAACGTCGATTTTCTCAATATTAACGTCAGTGCCTTTGATGCTGGCAAGCTCGACGGTGTGCAGGTTCTTGCCGATGCCCGCGAAGCGTTGTCCGCGTTGGGCACGCTGTTGGCACAATCTGATTACCGTGCTGGTTGGGGCAAGGCGATTAGCGAAGCGCGCAGCGCACAGCAACAAGAAACAGCCCGCGTTTATGCGGTGGAATATACCGGCGAAGGTTTTGTGCCGGAAATTGACGACCACCTCGATCGCGAGAGCGTGTTTGCTGAGTTCATCGAAAAGACCGACTCGCTGCTGACCCAAAGCCGGGTTCTGGGTGTACTGAATCAGCACTTGCCGCAGGACAGCGTGATCGTGGCCGCCGCCGGCAGCTTGCCGGGCGATTTACAACGCGTGTGGCAGAACCATGGTGAACATGGCTACCACGTGGAGTATGGCTATTCGTGCATGGGTTACGAGGTTAATGCCGCACTGGGGGTCAAACTGGCCGAGCCGCAGCGTGAGGTGTACGCCATAGTGGGCGATGGCGCCTTCATGATGCTGCATTCCGAGCTGGTTACGTCGATTCAGGAAGGATGCAAAATCAACGTAGTGCTGTTCGACAACATGACCAACGGGTGCATTAACAATCTGCAGATGGAACATGGCATGGACAGCTATACCACCGAGTTCCGCTTCCGTAACCCGCAGGGTGGCAAACTTGACGGCAAGTTGGTACCGGTCAACTTCGCGATGCTGGCAGCAGCTTACGGTTGTAAAACCTACAGCGTAACGACCGAGCAACAATTGATCGAGGCATTAGCCGATGCCCGTCGGCAAACCGTTTCTACCCTGCTGGATATTAAAGTGCTGCCAAAAACCATGGTGCACAAGTATCTCAGCTGGTGGCGCGTGGGCGGAGCCCAGGTTGCCGACAATGAAAAAATTGTCGCTGTGGCTCGCAAGCTGCAAGAGAACATCGACAAGGCCCGCGACTACTGATTAACGCATTGCTTGATTACCCAGACCTTGCGTCTGCCGCAACTATTTGAAGAGGATAACGAAAATGACACTGAACATTGGGGTTATTGGTACCGGTGCAATCGGTCGGGATCACATTCGTCGCTGCAGCAAGGTGTTGCAGGGCAGCCGCATCGTGGCGGTCAACGATATTAACCGTGACAACGCCGCCAAGGTCGTGAGCGACCTGAAACTGGACGCCAAGGTGTATGACAATGGCCATGACTTGGTCAAAGCGTCGGACGTGCAGGCGGTGCTGGTCACTTCCTGGGGCCCGAGCCACGAAGAGTTCGTGCTGGCAGCGATTGCTGCTGGAAAGCCAGTGTTCTGTGAGAAGCCGTTAGCAGTCACGGCTCAAGGATGTAAAAACATCGTTGAGGCTGAAGCAAAGCACGGCAAACGTCTGGTGCAAGTGGGCTTTATGCGCCCTTACGATCAAGGCTACCGAGCGCTGAAGCAAGTGCTGACCAGTGGACAAATTGGTGAGCCACTGATGCTGCATTGTGCACACCGCAACCCGACTGTCGGTGAAGCTTACACCACAGATATGGCGATCACTGACACCTTGATCCACGAGATTGACGTATTGCGTTGGCTGCTGGATGACGACTATGTGTCGGTACAGGTGGTATTCCCACGTAAAAGCGCCAAGGCGTTCCCGCATCTGAAAGATCCGCAAATTGTGCTGTTTGAAACCGCGAAGGGTACACGTATTGATGTCGAAATCTTCGTTAACTGCCAATACGGGTATGACATCCAGTGTGAAGTCGTCGGTGAAAGTGGTATCGCCAAACTGCCAGAACCGTCATCAGTGCAGATGCGCAGCGGTGCCAAGCTGTCTACCGAGATTCTAACTGACTGGAAAGACCGCTTCATTGATGCTTACGACGTTGAGTTACAAGGCTTTATCAACGACGTACTGGCAGGTTCGCTGACAGGTCCTTCCGCTTGGGATGGTTATGCTGCGGCGGTGACGGCTGATGCCTGTGTGGCTGCGCAGCTCAGCGGTGAGATTGTCCCTGTGACCTTGCCACCACGTCCGTCGTTCTACAACAAATAGTGTTCTGACCACCCGTATCCACGTTTAACGAGGAATGACCATGAAGATCGCTTTTGATGTTGATGTCATCAGAGACCTGGGCATCACGAAAATGGTTCAGCAGGTGGCGGACTGGGGCTATCAGTATATTGAGCAGTCACCTCACCCGCAGATCAATCCGTTCTATAAGCATCCGAAAGCTGGGCGTGAGGTCATGACGGAATACAAAAACGTCCTGAAGGCCACCGGCGTGGAGATTTCCTCGTTTATTGTCGTTTATCGCTGGTCTGGCCCAGGTGAGGATCGTCGTCAGGCGGCAGTCAAAAATTGGCGCCGGATGATCGAAATCGCGGTAGAAATGGGCGTGCAGGTAATCAATACCGAACTGGCGGGCAATCCTAATGAGCCGGAAATCTGTGAAGAGTTGTGGTATCGCTCAATGGAAGAGCTGTTGCCGATTATCGAGCGGGAAGGTATTCGCATGGAGATCCAGTCACATCCATGGGACTTCTGCGAACTGAGCAACGAAACCGCGGATATCGTCAAGTCGCTGCGTAGCGATCACGTTAAATATCTCTACAGCGTGCCTCATACCTTTTACTACGACAAAGGTCAGGGTGACGTGGCTGGCATGCTGCAATATGCCGGTGACGATCTCTCGCATGTGCTTATCGCCGACACCATGAACCATACCAAACACTGTCGCTATATCGTCAATCCGCCTGGTGTTGATGCTGCGGTGCATCAGCATATGGGTATCGGCGAAGGAGAAGTGGACTTCGAGACTTTGTTCCAGACCTTGCGTGATATGGAGTTTGCTAATCGCAACTTTAAGGTCGGCGGCGAGTCGATTATCTGCACCTCACTGTTTGGTTACCCGGAAAGAATGAAAACCCAGGCTGTAGCGACCCGAGAGCGCATCGAAAAAGAGCTGTTGGGTAAATAATTTCCCGGCTGCGCGGGTGAAAATCGCCTACAGACCGGCTCTATACCCTGCGGCTTGAAAGACGACGGTATATTACTGAGGCTGAAAATGAATAAAGACAACGTAAAACTGGCCATCGCCCCGATCGGCTGGACCAATGACGACATGCCAGAGTTAGGCAAAGAAAACACTTTCCAGCAGTGCGTCAGTGAAATGGCACTGGCCGGGTTCACCGGCAGCGAGGTCGGCAGCAAGTACCCACGAGATCCGGCAGTGCTGAAGCCGATGTTGGACATTCGCGGCATTCAAATCTGCAATGCCTGGTTTAGCACATTTTTTGCCGATGGCCTGAAAGAAAAAACCATCGATGAATTTATTAACCATATGAATTTCCTGCATGCGATGGGAGCAAAAGTGATTGGCTGCTCCGAGCAGAGCAAGAGTATTCAGGGCACCACCAAAGGGGTGTTTGAAGAGAAGCCATATTTCAACGATGAAGAGTGGCAGCGGGTGGCCGATGGTTACAATGAGTTGGCAAAAATTGCTGCCGATAAAGGTATGCAGGTCTGCCTGCACCACCATATGGGTACCGGCATTCAGACTACCGCAGAGATCGATCGCTACATGAGTATGGTGAACGACGACGTCTACCTGCTGTTTGATACCGGGCATGCTTACTATTCGGAAGGCAGCCAGCAGGCGATGATGGCAATACTGGAAAAATACCTGCCGCGTATTAACCACGTACATCTGAAGGACGTGCGTGATGAGATTGTTGCAGAAGTGAAGGCCAATAAACTGAGCTTCCTTGACGGTGTGAAGAAAGGCACCTTCACCGTGCCGGGTGATGGGGTAATCGACTTCCTACCGGTATTTAAATTACTGGATGAGCGGGGCTACAAAGGCTGGATGGTGGTCGAGGCTGAGCAAGATCCGGCGCTGGCTAACCCGTTTGAATATGCGGTGAAAGCACGTCGTTATATCAAAGAGACCGCCGGTATTTAACCTGACTGAGAACGTCAAGGGGCGCTTGAGCAATCAAGGCGCCCTTTTTTATTGGTATCAGGTCAGTGTTTTCCAGGTGGTAACTTGTCCATCAGGCCAAGGAGTGGCGGCGTAAACGCCACGGGCGATCGCTCGCGCCAACGTGTCCGCTGCCAGTGCGCCAATTTGCAGCACCGCCAGCTCTCGGCTCCCTTCGACTTTGCGCTGCCCGGTGGATAAGGCAAACACTACGTCGCCGTCGAACGGGCTATGCAGTGGGCGGATGGCGCGCGCCATGCCGTCCTGTGCCATGATCGCCACGCGTTTCAGTTCTACCCGAGTTAAGGCCAGATCGGTGGCGATACAGGCCAGGGTGGTGTTCTTCCTGCCGCCCGTCGGCTCTTCGGGCATCCAGTCTTCGCCCTGGCCGTGCAGTTGTGCCAGTGCCGCGGCTCCGCCGTTGCCAAATTCGCCGTTGATTTCATAAGGTGTGGCCCAGAAGGCGTGGGTGCCGGGGGCCACCACAGAACCCAGACTGTTGACCGCCACTAGTGCACCGACGGTAGCGCCATTCGTTGCCAGGATTGACGCTGAACCCAGGCCGCCTTTCAGCTTGCCCATACCGGTCATTGCGCCATAGCCTGCACCCACCGTGCCGAGCGGGAAGTCGAGGCCTGCTTTGCTTGCGGCCTCTATCCCCAGTTGACGATAAGGTGGATTAAGCTGCCAGTTTTTATCACCTGCGTTGCTTAAATCATATAGGCAGGCCGTGGGCACTATCGGAGACACCGGCACACCGGGCGCCGGGCGAAGGGCATAACCTCTGCCTTGTTGCCCCAGCCAGGCTGCCACACCATCCGCCGCCGCCAAACCATATACGGAACCGCCGCTAAGTACTAAAGCATCAATGGTCTGCACCAGGTTATCTTCCCCAAGCGCATCGGTTTCCCGGGTTGCAGGGCCACCACCGCGCACGTCAACCGCGGCGATCGTGGGGTGATCGGGCAGGATCACTGTGGTGCCGGTGCGTACATGGCTGTCTTGGGCGATGCCGACCCGTAAGCCAGGCACGTCGGTAATCAGGTTACGGGTGCCGGTGCGTACGGCAGGAGAGGTTGGCATTGCAGCCCCCAAGAGTGCGGTAGGAGAAAGGATGCCAATAGCACCCGTTACGCAGGCCAGCGTTTGTACAAAGGTGCGGCGGCTGACGGTTAAGGGGCGGTTAACCGCCCCTGATCTACTTTTGGCATCACTCATGATGATGTGTTTTTCCGCTGTTCACTGCGAAAGCGCGCCATATGATAGGAATCGACCAGCTCGCCGTCGCGTATAGCATAGGCGCGGCTGGTGCCCTCAATTTCAAAACCGAATTTGCGGTAGAGCGCAATGGCAGCCTGATTGTCGGTAAACACCGTCAGTTCGATGCGTTCGATGGCCGCCCAATTGTCGCAAAGGTCGATCATCGCCTTCATCAGGCTGCTGCCGACGCCCTTGCCGTGATGGTGGTCATCGACGCCAATGCCAAAGGTTGCCACGTGACGGCGCCGTACGCGCTGGTTCAGCAGTAGGCCCAACTGACCGACGACCTGCCCGTCGATACAGGCCACCAAATTGTGAGTGCCCGGTTCGAGGTTGGCGAGGCGCTTGTGCCACTGCTCAATTGACGGTAACGGAAGTTGTAGTGTGTCACGGTAAGCCTTCGGCTGAGAGTAAAGCTGGTACAGGGCCTGTGCATCTGTTGTTTCCACGTGACGAACTACGATTTCACTCATTACGCTGCTCCTTTGGCTTACCGGTTGAATAACCTCTGAATTTATCCGTTTATTGTGTCGAGTCAATATTATTACGTGTTGGTTAAAAAAACGCTTTACAGGTGCGAATGATAATGATTATTATTGCGATGCGTTCCGGGGAGAGTATCAACCTTTGATATCCTCACTGCGAAGGCACGACATTGCTCACATTGCTTCCAAGTATTACTTAGCCAGCTCGGGTGCTGGCTTTTTTTTTGCCTGTTTTCAGCCCTGCATGCCTTCAACAAATCCATTGCCAATTGCTTCACTACTCCATCTAATTTTTTGAACAGAGGGATGAGTTTTTTACGCTTTCTTATTCTGCTGCCAGGACTAGACTGTAAAAAACATTGAGGAGAGTTGAATATGATTTATTTACGTAAGGCAGAAGATCGTGGTCATGCCAATCATGGTTGGCTGGATAGCTGGCACACCTTCTCATTTGCTAACTATTATGATGCTGACTTTATGGGGTTCTCGGCGCTGCGGGTGATCAACGAAGACATGATCGATGCAGGGCAGGGTTTTGGTACTCACCCGCATAAAGACATGGAAATCCTGACCTACGTGCTGAGCGGCACAGTAGAGCATCAGGACAGCATGGGTAATAAAGAGCAGATCCAGGCTGGTGAATTCCAGATCATGAGTGCGGGTACCGGGGTGCGTCACTCTGAGTACAACGGTAACAACGATCGTCCGTTGCACCTGTACCAGATCTGGATCATCCCTGATCAGGTCGGGCTGGAACCACGCTATGAACAACGCATGTTTGATGCGCCGCAGGGCCGTCAGCTGGTGTTGTCACCGGATGCGCGTGAAGGTTCGCTGAAGGTGTTCCAGGATATGACACTGTCCCGCTGGGCGTTGAATAAAGACGAACAGGCGGAATGCCCAATTGAAGCAGGGCGTCGTGTCTGGATCCAGGTGGTACGTGGCAAGGTTGTTGTTAATGGTCAGCAGGCTGGTACCAGCGACGCTTTCGCGGTGTGGGACGAAACGGCACTGTCGATTCATGCCGATGAAGACAGTGAAATCCTGTTGTTCGATCTGCCACCGGTCTGATTAAGTGGTAAATATCAAGGGCTCACAAGGTGAGCCCTTTTTGCGTTCGGCTTCCCAGTAACCAACAATATCGGCCCCGGTTTTTTTTTGCTAAAATGAGCGCCCATTCACGGTTAGCCAGTTCATTGATAATGAAGAAAAAACGGCCGGTACTTCAAGATGTCGCGGACAAGGTTGGCGTTACCAAGATGACGGTGAGCCGTTATCTGCGTAATCCCGATCAGGTTTCTGTCGCCTTGCAGCAAAAAATTGCCGTCGCGCTTGATGAGCTGGGCTACATCCCCAACCGTGCGCCGGATATTCTTTCCAACTCAACCAGCCGTGCTATTGGCGTATTGTTGCCGTCGTTGACCAACCAGGTGTTCGCCGAAGTGCTCCGCGGCATTGAGAGCGTGACTGATGCGCACAATTATCAAACCATGCTGGCGCACTACGGCTATTTGCCGGAACGTGAAGAACAGCGTCTGACCTCGTTGCTGTCTTACAATATTGACGGGTTGATTCTGTCTGAGCGGCACCATACACCACGTACCATGAAAATGATTGAGGTCGCGGGGATCCCGGTCGTCGAACTGATGGACTGCGTTTCACCTTGCATCGATCTGGCCGTAGGCTTCAATAACTTTGAAGCGGCACGCCAGATGACCCAGCAAATCATCGCACACGGCCATCGTCACGTGGTGTACTTCGGCGCACGTCAGGATGAACGTACCATTATCAAACAGCAGGGCTATGAGCAGGCAATGCGCGAATCCGGTCTGGAGCCATACAGCGTCATGACTGCGCGTTCGTCGTCTTATTCTGCCGGTGGTGAGCTGTTGCGCCAGGCGCAGCGCGATTATCCGCAGATAGACAGTATCTTCTGCACCAACGATGACCTGGCGATTGGTGCGACCTTTGAGTGCCAGCGACAAGGGCTGTCGATCCCCAATGATATGGCAATTGCCGGTTTCCACGGCCACGATATCGGCCAGGTTATGGTGCCGAAGTTGGCGAGCGTATTGACGCCGCGTGAACGTATGGGGCAAATCGGCGCTGAACGTCTGTTGGCTCGTTTGCGTGGCGAAACGGTCAGTCCACGCATGGTGGACGTTGGTTTCACCGTGATCCCCGGCGGCAGTATCTGAACGGTTTTAACCCGCTGATTGAACGATTTTAATGATGAAAGCGCGTCGTTTGGCGCGTTTTCACACCCGTCTGTAAGTTTGCCGCCTGTTACCCTCATAAGTTTGATCTCTATCCCAGAACGCGAATTTTAGCCCGTACCCCGGTTCCGGCAATCATGCTGTTACCGGTATCATGATACCGGTAACAATGAGTATGCGGTTGTATTGCTCAAGATAGAACCTTTGACTCAACACCACCTACAGCTCGTCTTCTAACACCGGGAAGAGCCTAAAAATACAACAAACGCGCGCTTTACGACCTATTGTAAAGAGGGTCTGCGATAAAAAGGTTGGAGAAAAATTATGCCATTAGTGATTGTTGCAGGCGGCGTTGCGCTGCTGTTGCTGCTGATGATCCGCTTTAAGCTGAACGGCTTTATCTCTCTGGTACTGGTTGCTTTGGCGGTGGGTATCGCTCAGGGCATGCCGGTCGATAAAGTGATCGGCTCCATCAAGGCCGGCGTTGGCGGCACGTTAGGCAGCCTGGCGCTGATCATGGGCTTCGGCGCCATGCTCGGCAAGCTGCTGGCGGACTGTGGGGGTGCCCAGCGCATTGCCACCACGCTGATCGAGAAGTTTGGTCAAAAATATATTCAATGGGCGGTGGTGCTGACCGGGTTTACCGTCGGTTTTGCTCTGTTCTATGAAGTCGGTTTCGTGTTGCTGTTACCGCTGGTCTTCAGCATTGCGGCTTCGGCACGTGTGCCACTGCTGTATGTCGGCGTGCCGATGGCGGCTGCGTTGTCGGTGACCCACGGTTTCCTGCCGCCGCACCCAGGTCCAACGGCGATCGCCACCATCTTCCATGCGGATATGGGCAAAACGCTGTTGTACGGCACGCTGTTGGCTATTCCAACGGTGATCCTGGCCGGTCCGGTCTATGCCCGCTTCTTGAAAGGCATCGACAAGCCGGTTCCTGAAGGTTTGTATAACCCAAAAATCTTCACCGAAGCAGAAATGCCAAGCTTTGGCATCAGTGTTGCTACCTCTTTGGTACCCGTGATCCTGATGGCGCTGCGTGCGGTAGCCGAAATGGTGCTGCCGAAGGGCCATAGCCTGCTGCGTTTTGCCGAATTCTTCGGCGACCCGGTAATGGCAACACTGATTGCGGTACTGATCGCCATCTTCACCTTTGGTCTGAATCGTGGGCGCACTATGGATGAGGTGATGGGGACCATCACTGACTCCATCAAAATTATCGCCATGATGTTGTTGATCATCGGTGGTGGCGGTGCCTTCAAGCAGGTGCTGGTCGACAGCGGCGTGGAGAAGTACATTGCCGCGCTGATGGAAGGCAGTAATGTATCACCGATTCTGATGGCGTGGTCCATTGCCGCGGCTCTGCGTCTGGCGTTGGGGTCTGCTACCGTGGCAGCAATAACCGCTGGTGGTATTGTCGCACCGCTGATTGCCACCACCGGGGTCAGCCCGGAACTGATGGTGATTGCTGTTGGGTCTGGCAGCGTGATTTTCTCTCACGTCAACGATCCCGGTTTCTGGCTGTTCAAGGAATACTTCAACTTGAGCATCATGGAAACCATCAAATCTTGGTCGGTATTGGAAACCATCATCTCAGTCTGCGGCCTGGTAGGTTGTCTGCTGCTGGCGACGGTCGTCTAACATCTCCGTCGCCTTTAAAGCGGTGACGTTCAAATCTCAATGATGGCAGGGGCGCAGCATGCAGCGCCCCTGCAACCCCAGGGGATTGGTGAGTTGGCCACCTGGCTGTAACGTGAAATTCGTTGGTATTTAGTGAGGTTTTCGGTGCCAGGGTGGTGTCGGAAACTATTTTGAGTTTGGGGCGTATTTGATGACGCTGGTGGCATGAACTGCCGCCATAACGTGTATCTGACTCCATAAGGGCATGACATATGAGTAATCCACAGCACCACGTATTTATTCTGATGGGCGTTTCAGGCAGCGGCAAATCCGCCGTGGCCAGCGCCGTCGCTCATGAAGCCAATGCCGCAATGCTGGACGGCGACTACCTGCACCCGCGTGCCAACATCAACAAAATGGCTGCCGGGCATGCGTTGGACGATAACGATCGCGCCCCATGGCTGGCGGCATTAAATGACGCGATCTTTGCCATGGAGCGTACCAACGACGTTTCCCTGTTGGTGTGTTCCGCGCTGAAAAAAAGCTATCGTGACCGCCTGCGTGAAGGCAACCGCAACCTGCATTTTATCTATCTGAAGGGTGACAAGGCGGTGATTGAGGAGCGTTTGAAGCAGCGTAAGGGCCATTTCTTCAAGCCGCAGATGTTGGTTTCCCAGTTTGCTACGTTAGAAGAGCCTAACGAGCAAGAACAAGACGTGCAGGCGATCGAGATAAACCAACCGCTGGACGGTGTGGTCGCGGATACTCTCGCCTATATTCGGCGTGTTGCAGCCCAGTAAGCCGGGCTGCCATTCTGTACCGGCGCTGAGCAGGCGCCAGTACCCTCACTACAACTTCATATAAGCCCGCACGCCGTCCAGGAACATCTGGGTCGACAACATCACCAAAATCAGCCCCATCAGCCTTTCCAGCGCGCTGACCCCTTTGCTGCCCAACAGGCGTAGGAACAGGTTTGACATCAGCAAGATAGCGGCGGAAATACCCCAGGCAATCAGCAGTGCCACCACCAGATACGAAATATGGTTTGGATACTGGTGCGAAAGCAGCATCAATGACGCCAAAATCGAAGGCCCTGCAACCAGTGGGATTGCCAGCGGCACCAGGAAGGGTTCCTCACCGGCGGAAAGCCCGCTGCTATCGCCCTCTTGTGAGGGAAAAATCATCTTGATGGCGATCAGAAACAAGATGATCCCACCGGAAATGGACACAGTCTCGGTACGCAGGTTGAGGAACGCCAAGATTTTCTCGCCGGCAAACAGGAAAATCAGCATCAGCAGCAGGGCGATCAGCAACTCGCGGATCAGCACCATTCGCCGACGGCGCGGTTCCAGGTGTTTGAGTACCGACATGAAAATGGGCAAATTGCCCAGTGGGTCCATGATTAAAAACAGCAATACCGTGACTGAAATCATCTCTGTCATTACTACCTCTGGATCTGAAAAACGCGTCGGCCATCCCGACCGCTTAATAACCTATACCCTATGGCTTTCAAGTTACAGCCAGGCGACCAGCTTGCGTACCCTCAGTATTGCAGGGGCGCGGCATGCTGAGCCCGTATTATGCAGTGCGGGTATATTCGCACCCTACCGTAACCAAGGTAGATAACAACGCTTTGGCTTGAAAGACGACGGGTATAGACGGGTATATAAGAAGGATTGCTGAGAATCGCTCACCTATCGAATAAATTCACTTTGCGCCTGCGCCGACATTTTGTAAGGTGGAGAGATATTGCACACAACTTATAGCAGTCATCCTCCAAGGCAGGACAGTCATTATGAAAAACGTTGGTTTCATCGGTTGGCGCGGAATGGTCGGCTCCGTACTCATGCAACGCATGACACAAGAGCGCGATTTTGACGCCATTCGCCCGGTCTTTTTCTCTACCTCGCAACACGGTTCAGCGGCGCCGGTATTTGGCGGCCAGCAGGGCACGCTGCAGGATGCTTACGATGTTGATGCGCTGAGCGCGCTCGACATTATTATTACCTGCCAGGGCGGCGATTATACCAACGACATTTACCCGAAGCTGCGTGCAACCGGCTGGCAAGGGTATTGGATCGATGCGGCATCTTCTCTGCGTATGCAAGATGACGCGATTATCATTCTGGATCCGGTCAACCGTGCGCTGATTCAGCAGGGGCTGGATAAAGGCATCAAGACCTTTGTTGGCGGTAACTGCACCGTTAGCCTGATGCTGATGTCTCTGGGCGGCCTGTTTGCCAATGATTTGGTTGAGTGGGCGTCAGTGGCGACTTACCAGGCGGCTTCCGGCGGCGGCGCGCGCCACATGCGTGAACTGTTGACCCAAATGGGTATGCTGCACGCCGACGTGGCGAAGGAGCTACAGGACCCGGCTTCGGCCATTTTGGATATCGAACGTAAAGTCACCGCAGCTACCCGCAGCGGTAAATTGCCAACCGATAATTTCGGTGTGCCGCTGGCCGGTAGCCTGATTCCGTGGATCGACAAGCAACTCGATAATGGCCAGAGCCGCGAAGAGTGGAAAGGTCAGGCGGAAACCAACAAAATCCTGAACAGCGGTAGCGTGATCCCTGTCGACGGTCTGTGTGTGCGTGTGGGTGCGCTGCGCTGCCATAGCCAGGCGTTCACCCTGAAGCTGAAAAAAGACGTTTCACTGCCGGAAATCGAACAGATGCTGGCGACGCACAATGATTGGGTACGCGTGATCCCGAATGACCGTGAACTGACCATGCGTGAACTGACGCCAGCAGCGGTAACCGGGACGTTGAATACGCCAGTCGGTCGTCTGCGCAAGCTGAATATGGGGCCGGAATACCTGTCTGCGTTCACCGTGGGTGACCAGTTGTTGTGGGGCGCGGCTGAACCGCTACGCCGCATGCTGCGCATCCTGCTGTAACCTGAACTGTACTTCCCGGGGGCTGACCTCTTTCAGCCCCCAAAAGCCTTATTTTCTTTCTTTTTCTCTGTTTCGGCGCGCCATGGACTCAGTTGCTGTAAAGGGGAGAAAGCGCACAAATCATCATCACATCTCCATGCAGGCAGCAGCGCAAAGACGTTGTCAGGCTGGCAGTTTTCTTAATGAAGCGTTTTCCTTGGTAATGGGCAATGTTTTTAACCGACATTAGCTATGCTTAAAGAACTGGCGGATAAATTTCCACCAGCGCTAAAAATAAGCATAAAGAGCGGAATTCGGACCGGGAAGGTGAGAATTGATCAATAACCGACCGCAATCACGCTTTAGATACCGAATGAATTGCATGATAACCAAAACGGCTATGGATTAAGCGTTATGCCCTGTGGATCTCAAGGTACAGCCTCTTCGCTGTAACCTGAAAGGCGATGGGATTACGCGGCCTCTTATAAATCATGCTCTTAATCTTAGGAAGAAGACTATGCCTGTACTTCCCGATCGTGACGTGATTGATCAGCTTTTCTCCGGCAACTTTGCCGATCCCTTTTCCCTGCTGGGCATGCATGCGGCTGACAACGGCTTGCAAGTACGCGCACTGTTGCCTGATGCCAGTGAAGTCTGGTTGCTGGAACAGCAAACAGGCCGCCGATTGGTACAGCTCAACTGTGACGATGATCGCGGCTTTTTCAGCGCCACGGTCCCACGCCGTAAAACACCATTTCGCTATCAACTCGAGGTCCGCTGGCACGATCACCAGCAGATCGTCGACGATCCCTACCGTTTTGGCACGCTGTTACAAGATATCGACAGTTGGCTGCTGGCGGAAGGCACCCATTTACGCCCTTATGAACGCTTAGGCGCGCATCTCGCTACGCTTGATGATGTTGAAGGTGTCAGCTTTGCCGTTTGGGCACCGAACGCCCAGCGTGTTTCGGTGGTAGGTGAGTTCAACTTCTGGGATGGCCGTCGCCACCCCATGCGGCTGCGTCGTGAAAACGGCATTTGGGAGCTGTTCCTACCGGGAGTGAGCGCCGGGCAGTTGTACAAGTACGAAATTATTGACTGCTATGGCAATACCCAATTGAAGGCTGACCCTTACGCTTTTGAAGCGCAGATGCGGCCGGACACTGCGTCGCTGGTGACGCCGTTGCCGGAGGTAGTAGAAAATACTCCCGAACGTCGGCGAGCCAATGATTTTGACCGACCGATTTCGATTTATGAGGTGCATCTTGGCTCATGGCGCCGTCACACTGATGATAATTTCTGGCTCAGCTACGGTGAACTGGCAGAACAGTTAATTGGCTATGTTAAAGACATGGGGTTCACCCATATCGAACTGCTGCCGATTAATGAGCACCCGTTTGACGGGAGCTGGGGTTATCAACCGCTAGGCTTGTACGCCCCGACACGGCGCTTTGGCACTCCGGCCGACTTTAAAGATTTTGTTGCGGCGGCGCATCGGGCGGGTATCAACGTGATCCTGGACTGGGTACCAGGGCATTTCCCCAGCGATGCCTATGGCCTGGCAAATTTCGACGGTACCGCGTTGTATGAATACGCCGACCCGCGCGAAGGTTTCCATCAGGACTGGAACACCCTGATCTACAATTATGGCCGCAATGAGGTACGTAACTATTTGGCGGGCAATGCACTTTACTGGCTAGAGCGCTATGGTATCGACGCGCTGCGTGTGGATGCGGTGGCTTCAATGATTTACCGCGACTACAGCCGTGCCGAGGGCGAGTGGGTGCCAAATTATTACGGTGGCAACGAGAATCTGGAGGCGATCGCCTTCTTGCGTTATACCAACCATACCGTTGGCAAGGAGCGCCCCGGTGCTGTGACGTTGGCGGAGGAATCCACTGACTATCCAGGCGTGACACTGCCGCCAGAATCTAACGGGTTGGGGTTCCACTACAAATGGAACCTGGGTTGGATGCATGACACGCTTAATTACATGCAATGTGACCCGGTGCACCGTAAGTATCATCACAATCAGATGACCTTTGGCATGTTGTATGCTTACACCGAAAACTTTGTGCTGCCGATTTCTCATGACGAAGTGGTACACGGCAAAAAATCCATTCTCGATCGCATGCCCGGCGATGCCTGGCAAAAGTTTGCTAACCTGCGTGCCTACTATGGTTTTATGTGGGCGCACCCGGGCAAAAAACTCCTGTTTATGGGCTGTGAGTTTGCCCAAGGGCGCGAGTGGAATTTTGATAGCAGTCTCGACTGGCATCTGCTGGAAGGGTTGGATAACTGGCATCATGGTGTGCAGCGGCTGGTACGTGATCTTAACCATTGCTACCAACAACAAGCCCCGTTGTATGAGCGGGATTACCGCCCAGACGGCTTTGAGTGGCTGGTTGTGGATGACCACGATAACTCGGTCTTTGCCTTTGCCCGCTATGACGCACAGGGCAATGAGCTGATCGCTGTCAGCAACTTTACCCCAGTGCCGCGCCATCATTATCGCATCGGTATTTCACGCGCCGGTGAATACCGAGAAATTCTCAATACCGATTCACACCATTATCACGGCAGCAATACCGGCAACCAAGGCCGCGTAGTGTCCGAGCAAACAGGCCATCATGGTCGCGAGCATTCGATTAGCGTGACCGTACCTCCGCTGGCGACCATCTACCTGTTGCGGGAGGCGCCATGACTGAGCTGACGCCGGGTATCGCCGCGCCTCTCGGGGCGCATTATGACGGTAATGGCATCAACTTTAGCCTGTATTCCTCCCATGCTACGGGAGTTGAACTGTGTCTGTTCGATGAACAGCAACGCGAAATACGTCTGCCGCTGACGACGCGTAGCGGTGATATCTGGCACGGCTATCTGCCGGGAGGCAAACCGGGCCAGCGTTACGGTTACCGGGTACATGGCCCGTTCGATCCTGCACAAGGGTTGCGTTTTAATCCCAATAAACTGCTGTTGGATCCAGCAGCCCGTGCGGTAGAGGGACCCGTGGCGGACGATCCCTATCTGCATGGTGGCTATGACCGCCCAGACCAGCATGACAGCGCCGGGTTGATGCCGAAATGCGTGGTGATCGACGAGGTTTACGATTGGCAAGATGACCGTCCCCCAGCCACGCCGTGGGGTAAAACGGTGATCTACGAAGCGCACGTGCGTGGTTTGACCCTACAACACCCAGATATCCCGCAGGTGCTGCGCGGCAGTTTCGCTGCGCTCGGTCATCCGGTGATGATCGCGTATTTCAAGCGCCTTGGTATTACGGCGCTGGAACTGCTGCCGGTGCAGCAGCACAGCTCTGAGCCACGCTTGCAGCGCCTCGGGTTGATTAATTACTGGGGTTATAACGTGTTGGCGCCTTTTGCGCCGGATAACCGGTATTCCAGCCTGCGAGCCGACATGACACCGCTGCGTGAGTTTCGCGATGCGGTTAAAGCGCTGCATAAGGCCGGTATTGAAGTGATTCTCGATGTGGTGTTCAACCATAGCGCCGAGCTTGATATGGATGGGCCAACGCTGTCGTTACGCGGCATTGATAACCCGGGCTACTACTGGCTGACACCGGATGGCGACTACGTGAACGATACTGGTTGTGGTAACACCCTGCGATTGGATCAGCCGCAGGGTGTGGCTTGGGTGATGGACTGCCTGCGTTTCTGGGTAGGTGAATGCCATGTTGATGGTTTCCGCTTCGATTTGGGTAGCGTACTCGGCCGCACGCCAGCGTTTGATCGCGATGCACCGCTGTTCCAGGCGATGCTGGCGGACGATCTGTTGTCGCGCTGCAAACTGATTGCCGAGCCGTGGGATATCGGCCCCGGGGGTTATCAGGTCGGCGAGTTTCCCGGGCGCTTCGCTGAGTGGAACGACCATTATCGGGATGACATGCGCCGTTTCTGGTTACAGGGTGATGTCTCGCTGGGTCAGTTTGCCCAACGTTTTGCCGCCTCCAGTGATTTGTTCAACCGACGCGGGCGTGCACCCTACGCCAGCATCAATATGCTGACCGCGCATGACGGATTTACTTTGCAGGATCTGGTCAGTTTTAACCGCAAACACAACCAACTGAACGGTGAAGGTAACCGTGACGGCAGTGATCGTAACTTTAGCAACAACCACGGTGTTGAAGGCCCCATTGCCGACGACACTATTGTGCAACACCGCAGGGCTAGCCAGCGGGCACTCCTTGCCACGCTGTTACTGTCCCAGGGTACGCCGATGCTGCTGGCCGGCGATGAGCATGGACACAGCCAGCAGGGCAACAACAATGCCTATTGTCAGGACAACGCTATCACCTGGCTCGACTGGGCCACGGCGGATGACTCACTCACCACGTACACCGCTGCACTGATCCGTCTGCGCCAACAAATCCCCGCCTTGCAGCAAGACCGCTGGTGGCAGGAGGGCGACGGTAACGTGCAGTGGCTGAACGCGCAGGGGCAATTACTCAGCGCGCAGCAGTGGGAGCAGGGAGATCTGCAGTTGCAAATCTGTCTGTCACAACGCTGGCTGGTGGTGGTGAACGCCACGCCGCAGGCGGTGGAGATGACGTTGCCCGCTGGCGATTGGCAGCTTGTCGCCCCCTTTACTCAGGAAGATTCGCGGGCGGTCTTACCCGCCTGGAACCAGGCTGCGCACTCGATTTGCGTGCTGGTCAAGAAAAAATAAAAGGAGTCAGCTATGGTTAGGTTTGAAAATAAAGACCCCCTGATGTTGGCACGCCAACTGCCGATTAAGTCTGTCGCCCTGATTTTGGCCGGTGGCCGCGGTTCGCGTTTGAAAGATTTAACCTCAACCCGTGCCAAGCCGGCCGTCCACTTTGGCGGTAAATTCCGCATCATTGATTTTGCCCTGTCGAACTGCCTGAACTCGGGGATCCGTCGCATCGGTGTGATCACCCAATACCAGTCCCATACTCTGGTGCAGCATATTCAGCGCGGCTGGTCGTTCCTCAACGAAGAGATGAATGAGTTTGTCGATCTGCTGCCGGCCCAACAACGCCTCAGTACCGAGCATTGGTATAAGGGTACGGCAGACGCGGTGTACCAGAACCTGGATATCATTCGTCGTTACGATGCCGAGTATGTGGTGATCCTGGCGGGCGATCACATCTACAAGATGGATTACTCGCGCATGCTGATCGACCATGTGGAAAAGGGCGCACAATGTACCGTGGCCTGCTTGCCGGTGCCGCGCGATGAGGCCAGCGAGTTTGGTGTGATGGAAGTGGACGAAAACGACCTGATCCTCAAGTTCCTGGAAAAACCGAGCAATCCACCGCCGATGCCGGGTAACCCAGATATGTCGCTGGCCAGTATGGGGATCTACATCTTTAATGCTGACTATCTGTTCCAATTACTGGAGGAGGACATGTCTACGCCGGGCTCCACCCATGACTTCGGCAAAGATTTGATCCCGAAAATCACTGCCCAGAAAGCGGCATGGGCACACCCGTTCACGTTGTCCTGCGTCACCTCCAACCCCGATCTGCCGCCGTACTGGCGCGACGTGGGCACATTGGAAGCTTACTGGCGTGCCAACCTCGATCTGGCTTCCGTGACGCCGGAATTGGATATGTACGATCGCGCCTGGCCAATCCGCACCCATATGGAACCGCTACCGCCAGCCAAGTTCGTACAAGATCGTTCCGGTAGCCACGGTATGACCATGAACTCGCTGGTGTCCGGCGGGTGCATTGTCTCGGGCTCTGTGGTGGTGCATTCGGTGCTGTTCCCGCGAGTGCGGGTGAACTCGTTCTGTACCATCGACTCTACCGTATTACTGCCTGACGTTAATGTCGGCCGATCCTGCCGTTTACGGCGTTGCATTATCGATCGCGCTTGTCACATTCCCGAGGGCATGGTGATTGGCGAAAATGCCGATGAGGACAGTAAGCGTTTTTATCGTTCAGAAGGCGGCATTGTGTTGGTCACGCGCGAAATGTTGTCAAAGTTGTGAGTTAAGGTAGTCGGCAGAACGATAGCCTGCCGCCATATAAACGGACTGATGGCTTGCACAACGCGGGATTAACAACAGCGGCAAGCCTGCTTTTCCAGAGTAATTTAGCCGATTCTCAGGAGTGATAATGCAGGTTTTACACGTATGTTCTGAAATGTTCCCTCTGTTGAAAACCGGGGGGCTCGCAGACGTGGTTGGCGCATTACCGACAGCTCAGATCGCCGAAGGTGGCGATGTTCGGGTGTTATTGCCCGCTTTTCCTGACGTGCGCAACGGCATACCGGATTCGGTGCTGGTGGCGGAAATCGATTCTTTCGCTGGCCGGGTTGGCCTGCGTTACGGTACATACCACGGCGTGGGTATCTATCTGATCGACGCTCCTTGGTTGTACGAGCGGCCAGGCAGCCCGTATCACGACCAATCCATGAATGCCTATTCCGATAACCATCGGCGCTTTGCCCTGTTGGGCTGGATAGCTTGTGAACTGGCCAAAGGGCTGGATCGCTACTGGCGACCGCAAGTGGTGCATGCTCATGATTGGCATGCCGGGTTGGCTTGTGCCTATCTGGCGGCCAACGGCCACCCTGCGCGTTCTATTTTTACCGTGCATAATCTGGCCTATCAGGGGCTGTTTTCCGCCCACCACGTACCGGAAGTGTGGTTGCCACCTTCGTTCTACAATGTTTACGGTCTGGAGTTTTACGGCCAGATGTCATTCCTGAAAGCAGGCTTGTATTACGCCGATCACATCACTGCCGTTAGCCCGACGTACGCGCGTGAAATTACCCGACCGGAGTTCGGCTACGGTATGGAAGGGTTGTTACAAGAACGCCACCGGCAGGGGCGGCTGAGCGGCATTCTCAATGGTGTGGATGACAAGATTTGGGACCCTTCCCACGATCCGCGCCTGACCGCGCGCTATGACGCCGACAATTTGAAAAACAAAGCCAAGAATAAACTTCATCTGCAGAAAGCCATGGGGCTGAAGGTCGATGAGTCGCTGCCAGTGTTTGCGGTTGTGAGCCGCCTCACCAGCCAAAAAGGGCTGGATCTGGTATTGGAAGCGCTGCCCGCGTTGTTGGAGCAAGGTGGCCAATTGGCCCTGTTAGGGGCTGGTGATGCGGTGTTGCAGCAGGCGTTTCTGGCTGCTGCTGCTGACTACCCGGAACAGGTCGGTGTACAGATTGGTTACCATGAGGCCTTTTCACATCGCATTATCGGCGGGGCGGATGTGATCATGGTACCAAGTCGCTTCGAACCCTGCGGGCTAACCCAACTCTATGGCCTGAAATACGGCACGCTGCCACTGGTGCGTCGCACCGGTGGGTTGGCGGACACGGTGGTAGATTGCGCGCTGGAGAATCTGGCCGACGGCAGCGCCAGCGGATTTGTCTTTGATGATTGTGATGCCGCCGCACTGGGCAACGCCATTCGGCGCGCCATGGTGCTGTGGAGTAGACCTAAGCATTGGCGTCACGTCCAGCGCCACGCAATGAGCGTGGATTTTGGCTGGCAGGTTGCGGCAAAGGAATACCTGTCGCTTTATCAACGCTTGTTGTAAGCGTTGTGACATACAGCGACACCCACGATTGCTGGTTGTAGGGGCGCAGCATGCTGCGCCCATGTTTAGTGGGACGCATGTATTCCGTGGCGAATATATGCGCCCCCTTCAGGGGATCGAAAAGCTATGACTTCACCGATTAGTTACACCTCACCCACGGTCAGTGTTGAAGCGCTGAAACACTCTATCGCCTATAAGTTAATGTTTATTGTTGGCAAGGATCCCGCTATCGCTAATCAGCATGATTGGCTGAACGCCGTGCTGTTTGCGGTGCGCGACCGCATGGTGGAACGCTGGCTGCGCTCTAATCGTGCACAACTTTCACAGGACGTGCGTCAGGTGTATTACCTGTCGATGGAGTTCCTGATTGGCCGGACGCTGTCCAATGCGTTGCTGTCGATGGGAATTTATCAGGATATCGACGATGCGCTAAATGAGATGGGGCTGAGCCTGAGTGACTTGCTGGAGGAAGAGAACGATCCAGGTCTGGGTAACGGTGGCTTAGGGCGTCTGGCTGCCTGTTTCCTTGATTCGTTGGCAACGTTAGCGCTGCCGGGGCGTGGCTACGGCATTCGCTATGAATACGGCATGTTCAAACAAAATATCGTCAATGGTCAGCAAATGGAGTCGCCAGACTATTGGTTGGAATACGGTGATCCGTGGGAATTCCCACGCCATAATACCCGCTATAAGGTGCGTTTTGGCGGTCGGATCCAACAAGAGGGTGCCAAGGCGCGGTGGGTGGAAACCGAAGAGGTGGTCGCTACCGCTTATGATCAAGTGATCCCGGGTTTTGATACCGATGCTACCAACACGCTACGGTTGTGGGGCGCCCAAGCCAGTAACGAAATCAATTTGGGTAAATTCAATCAGGGTGATTATTTTGCGGCGGTTGAGGATAAAAACCATTCGGAAAACGTATCACGCGTGCTGTACCCAGATGACTCCACGTATTCGGGGCGTGAACTCCGCCTACGGCAGGAATATTTCCTGGTGTCGGCCACGGTGCAGGATATCCTCAACCGTCACTGGATGATGCATAAGACCTTCGACAATCTGGCGGACAAGATTGCCATTCACCTGAATGACACTCACCCGGTATTGTCGATTCCGGAGCTGATGCACCGGTTGATCGATGAACATAAATTTAGCTGGCTTGACGCTTGGGCGGTGGTGGAGCAGGTGTTCTCCTATACCAACCACACCCTGATGAGCGAAGCATTGGAAACCTGGCCGTTGGATATGATCGGTAGGATCTTACCGCGCCACTTGCAGCTGATTTTCGAGATCAACGATCACTTCCTCAAGCATGTGCAAGAGGTAGCGCCGGGCGACAACGAGTTGCTGGCACGCGTGTCGATCATTGATGAAACCAACGGTCGCCGGGTGCGTATGGCCTGGTTGGCGGTAGTCGCGAGTCACAAGGTTAACGGTGTTTCAGCGCTGCACTCCGAGCTGATGGTGCAATCGCTGTTTGCCGATTTCGCGCATATCTTTCCCGATCGTTTCTGCAATAAAACCAACGGTGTTACGCCACGCCGTTGGTTGGGTCTGGCTAACCTGCCGCTTTCCTCGGTACTCGATGACAGCATTGGCCAGACCTGGCGCACCGATCTCAGCCAGCTGAGCGAGATTAAGGCGAATGTTGATTACCCGAGCTTCCTACAAGCGGTGCAGGCTGCCAAGCGACAGAACAAGGAGCGACTGGCTGCTTACATTGCGAAAACGCTGAATGTGGTGGTCAATCCGGATGCGTTATTCGATGTACAGATTAAACGTATTCACGAATACAAACGGCAACTGCTTAACGTACTGCACGTGATCACACTGTATAACCGTCTATTGCAAGATCCGGAAACTGAACGAGTGTCGAGGGTTGTGATCTTTGCCGGTAAGGCAGCTTCAGCCTATTACGCAGCCAAGCAGATCATCCGCCTGATCAACGACGTGGCTAAAGTGATCAACAATGATCCGCGAATGCATACTCAATTGAAAGTGGTGTTTATCCCGAACTACGGCGTCAGTTTGGCGCAGATGATCATCCCGGCGGCGGATCTGTCTGAGCAGATCTCATTGGCGGGCACCGAGGCGTCGGGTACCAGTAACATGAAGTTTGCTCTCAACGGTGCGCTGACTATCGGCACGTTGGATGGTGCCAACGTAGAGATGCTGGAGCACGTGGGTGAAGAGAATATCTTTATCTTCGGTAATACCGCAGAGCAGGTAGAGGAACTGCGGCGCAATGGGTATAACCCGCATCAGTACTATGAGCAGGATCCCGAGCTGCATCTGGCGCTGACCCAGATCGCTACCGGTACGTTCAGCCCTGAGGAGCCAAAGCGTTACAGCAATCTGTTTGATTCACTGGTTAATCTGGGGGATCACTACCAGCTGTTGGCCGATTACCGCAGCTATGTGGATACGCAGGACAAAGTGGATGAGGTGTACCGTAATCAGGATGACTGGACACGGCGAGCGATATTGAATATTGCCAATATGGGGTACTTCTCGTCTGATCGTACCATTCAGGAATACGCAGATGAAATCTGGCACATCAAGCCGATTAAACTGTAATAAACAAAGGGCCGGATAACCGGCCCTTTTTTACGCGTTATCTCAGGAAGCCAGAGACAGCGTTTTCGCTTTCGCGTGTTCTGCCAGCCAGGTTTTGACCCGTGCTTGCTGTGCTTCATCCAGCCACATACCCAATTTGGTACGACGCCAGATAGCATCTTCCAATTCCACTACCCACTCTTTGTCGATCAGGTAGCGCAGTTCAGCTTCGTACAAGCCGTGGCCGAATTCTTCACCCAGATCGTTGAGGCTCTTGGCATCGGCCAGAATCAGTTCGCTGTGGCTACCGTAGGTACGTGCATAGCGGCGTGCCAATGATTCAGGCAACCAGCTGTGTTCACGGCGCAGTTTCGCAGCATAACTGTCGCGATCGCCACCGATATCGCCGCCTGGCAGTGAACCGTTTTTGGTCCATGCCGGACCGCAGCCAGGGTAGTAGTGTGCCAGTTTTTCCATCGCATGCTCTGCCAGCTTGCGATAGGTGGTCAGCTTGCCACCGAACACGGACAGCAATGGTGCTTTACCTTGTTCGTCATGCACGTCCAGGGTGTAGTCACGGGTAACTGCTTGTGGCGAGTCTGATTCATCATCGCACAGTGGACGGACACCGGAGTAAGTCCAAACAATATCGTCACGGCCCAACTGCTTCTTAAAGTGGTCGTTGTACACTTTCAGCAGGTAGTTGATTTCGTTATCGTCGATCTTCACGTCTTTCGGATCGCCGTGATACTCCACGTCGGTGGTACCGATGATGGAGAACTCATCGTTCCATGGGATCACAAAGACGATACGGTGGTCTTCATTTTGCAGAATATAGGACTGCGGCTGGTCATGCACACGCGGTACCACAATGTGGCTGCCTTTGATCAGACGGATGCCGTAAGGGGATTTCAGCTTCAGGCCATCATCGAAGAAGTGTTTCACCCATGGGCCAGTGGCATTCACCAGGCCTTTAGCACGCCAGGTAAAGGTTTTGCCGCTGTCGACATCAACCGCTTCCACCATCCACAGGCCGTTTTCACGCCATGCGCGGGTCACTTTGGTACGGGTACGGACTTCACCGCCACGTTTTTCGACTTCCTGGGCGTTTAATACCACCAGGCGAGCATCGTCGACCCAGCAGTCGGAATATTCGAAACCGCGCTTCAATTCTGGCTTCAGCACCGATTCTGGTCCAAAGCGCAAACCCTTGCTGCCTGGCAGGCTGGTGCGTTTGCCCAGGTGATCGTACAGGAACAGGCCGATGCGGATCATCCAGGCTGGACGCAGATGAGGCTGGTGCGGCAGGCGGAAGCGCATTGGGAAGGCAATATGCGGTGCCAGTTTCAACAGCACTTCACGTTCGGCCAGCGCTTCGCTTACCAGACGGAATTCGTAATGTTCCAGGTAGCGCAGGCCACCGTGGATCAGTTTGGAACTGGCGGAAGACGTAGCACAGGCCAAGTCTTGCGCTTCCAGTAGCAGAACGGACAGCCCGCGCCCGGCAGCATCCGCCGCGATGCCGGCACCGTTGATGCCGCCACCGATAACGATCAAGTCTTTGGTTTCCACGTCAACTTCCTCCAGATGTTCGAAATAGCTCTTTCATGTTCGTTTTCGCTCATGATTGTAATCAAAAACCAACAAACAAGCCAAGACTTAACCAAACAAAAACATTTAGGCGTGATAGAGGTAACAGTTTGATGATAGTAGTTATACAAAGTGAAGGGGTATGGCAGTCAGGCATTGCAGGGTTCAGCAGGCTGAACCCTGTCTAAAACGGCAGGTCTGGCGGGGATAGCGTAGGGTTAAATGAACGGTAAAAGACTCAGCACAACTCCAGCTGGACATCGTACTGTTCGATGATTTTCATTACGCTTGGCGGCGGCAGTTGATCGGTAAACAGGTAGTCGATCAGGTTCATATTGCCGAGGTTAACCATGGCATTGCGGCCGAATTTGGAGTGGTCGGTAACCAGCATGACGCAGCGTGAGTTTTCGATAATTGCGCGTTTGGTGCGCACTTCGTGATAGTCGAATTCAAGCAGTGAGCCATCCATATCGATGCCGCTGATGCCCAGAATGCCGTAATCGAGACGGAACTGAGAGATAAAATCCAGCGTGGCCTCGCCCATGATGCCACCATCACGGGTGCGTACTTCACCGCCAGCCAAGATCAGACGAAAATCCTCCTTGGCGGTCAGCAGGGTAGCGACGTTCAGATTATTGGTTACTACGCGCAAGTTTTTGTGGTTCATCAGCGCGTGGGCGACCGCTTCTGGCGTAGTGCCAATGTCGATAAACAGCGTAGCGCCGTCAGGGATCTGGCTGGCGACACGCTGGGCGATACGCGCTTTTTGTTCCGACCACATCACCTTGCGATCGTTATAGGCGGCGTTGACTGAACTGGAAGGCAACGCTGCACCACCATGGTGGCGTTGGATTTTGTTTTGATCGGCCAGGTCATTCAAATCACGGCGAATCGTTTGCGGGCTGACGTCAAAATGTTCGACCAGTTCTTCCGTGCTGACATAACCTTGCAGACGTACCAGCTCGATAATTGCGTCATGACGCTGTGTTTGCTTCACGATAATCCCCTATACCCTAAATAATTCGAGCCGTATCGCGGCGGTAAGTCCGTGAATCCCCAGGAGCATAGCGAACTATGTGACTGGGGTGAATGGACGCAACCAACAAAGATGCAGCGTGAAGTATGACGGTTATAAAACGCCTGGCTTGTACCTGGCTGTTATTGTTCGTTGTGCGCCCGATGACGCGTGTCCCAAAATGCCATCAATAACCCTAACACTAAACCGGCCACGTGTGCCGCGTTAGCGATCGACATTCCTAAAATATCGAAATACCCGGCAACCAGCCACAGAACGGAAAACACCATCAGACCGCGCGGTAGCATCAGGCCACGTTCAGGTGCTCGCTCGCCGCTGAGCCAACAATACCCCATCAATGCGTAGACTACGCCGGACAGACCGCCGAACAGGGCTCCACTGAACAGAGATTGTGCCCAACCGCTGAAGAAGGCCGAAACGACGGCGAGTACGAACAGTTTGCCGGCACCGAGGCGTTTTTCCATCGGGCCACCGAGATACCACCACCACATCAGGTTAAAGGTAATATGCAGCAGTGAGAAATGCAGGAAGGCGTGGCTGACCCAGCGCCACAGTTGCAGGTATTGGCTGCTGTCTTGTGGCCAGGAAAGCCAGTACATCACGGTGTCATCGCCCAGGACTTGCATCAGGATATACACCGCAATGCACAACACCATCACACTCAACGTCAGTGGTCCGGCCTTGCTGTACAGAGTTTGCAGATAGGAATAGCCCTGATAGTGCAGTTCGGTGTTGGTATTCCCAGCCTGCCAACTGGCGGCGCGATAGCGACTATTGAGCGGATCGACCAGGAACTGCTGGAGTTCGTGCTGTACTTGCTCCAGATGGCTGTCGTCAGCCAGCCAGATTTCCGCAGCTTCGCCCGTATTGTGCACCCTAAGCTCAATGTTTTGTGTCGCCATGTAATCGACAAAGGCCTGCGCCAGGCGGGGATTGGATACGGCGATGACTCGAACCATAGGTATTCCGTTTAATGAGATGATTTAGCCGTCGGTTACCCTGGCGGCGTTGACGGCTGATTATACCGTCGAAATCCTGAGCGCAGGCAACGGATCTGCGAAAAACCAGCAAAAACACGCACTAACGACGCGAGAAAGAACCCCGCCGATGGTGGCGGGGAGAATTATGCGGAGGTTTCAACGTCCTGCGGATACTGGCGAGCCCAGGCTTCAAAGCCACCGTCGATGCTGTACACCGCATCAAACCCTTGATGCAGCAGGTATTGTGCTGCACTGCGGCTGCTGTTGCCGTGGTAGCACATCACCATCACCGGCCGATCAAAATCGTTTTGCTGCATAAATGTCTGCAAGCTCGCGTTAGTGAGGTGAAAGGCGCCTGGCGTGTGCCCAGCTTCAAAACTTTGTGGATCGCGGATATCGACCAAGGCGGCGCTATCGTCTTTCCAACGGCTGTGCGCCTGCTCAACGTTGATCGCTTCAAACTGTTCCATACTGCTGACTGCCTCGTAATATGAATATGCCGCCATTGTAGTCAATTTCGCGGTAATTAAGACCAGATGAAGATTAGGGTTTATTACACCTGGCGTACTTCAACGTGGTTTCTGACGAACGACGCCTCGGTATGAATCGTCATCTTTTCGTAGTGGTCATTGAGGAGTTCAATTTGCGCCGTCACATTGAATCCTAACTTACGGTACAGTGCTTTGAGATGCGGTTTTTTTGTATCTGCCAGTAGGCCGACTTTATTGAGTCCTTGTAACCTGGATTCTTCAACGACACGGCTAATCAGCGACTTTGCTATCCCACGTCCTCGGCACTCCGGCAGGACAGCCAGGGAATCTATATATATTTCATCGTGCTCTGATTCATTGTCCATTTCAGCTCGCTGTTCTGTTATGGCTGTGAATCGCGACTCATCTTCTCCTTTGAAATACAGGATGCAGCCCAGAATTTTTTCCTTGTCCCGAGCGACGAAGACATTTTTGTAGCCAAAATACACATCATTGCGGCCGAAGTTCATTTCATACTGAAACAGGGCTTCGTTGATATCGTCTTTACCTGACAGGGCCAGTACAGCATCTTTATCCGCCAGTGCGATAAGCCTTACGACTTCTGCTGCATCTGATTTTTTAGCGTTATCTATAACCACATCTTTCACTATCCATTGTTCCTTTCGGTATTTGTCAGGCACCGTAGCCCATCATTTTCAGGAGTTGCTGCGCCTGTTGTACCGCTTCCTGGCGATGGGCCACGCCCAGCTTCTGATACAGATTACGGATATGGGTTTTTATGGTGGTGGCGGCCACGTCCAATTCCCCGGCGATCTGATCGTTGCTGTAGCCAGAATAAATCAGCCCCAAAACCTGCCATTCGCGCTGTGTCAGCGGACTGGTGCGGATGAGTTCCGGCACCTGTGGGTGAGTTAGCAGCTTATCGACGAAGTTCTCGTCAAAGTGTGCGAACTTATGCCGATGATGCTGATTGATGTCACGCAGAATACGTTGGGCGCGATGGTTTTCCAACTCCGGCAGTGTATTGAGCTGAATCAGTTGGCGTAACTGCTGCGCCATCGCTTCGCCCTCAATGACAAAGTGGCTGATAAAGCCGGTGCGACTGGCCAATGACAGAGCTTCCATCAGGACCTTTTGTGCGTCGCTTTTGCGATCCATCTGCCAATAAAGCTGGTTGCTAAGCAGCAGGTTACGGTTCAAATCACTGACCAGTCGCAGGCGGCGGGCATTTTCGTTGAGTTCATCCAGAACCACTTCGGCTTCTTCATACTGACCCAGCATGATTTGGACCCGCGCGATGTTGCGCCACTGGCCCTGCATAAAGTGGTTATCCGCCATACCGGGTTTTTCCGTCTGGCGCAGCCATTGAGCCGCAGCGGTGGTATCGCCGGTCATCTGCCAGTGGATCACGCGTGGTTTGTCCGCGTTGGTGAGCCAGTCACGGTGGTATTGGGTACCGTGCAACAGCACTTCGCAACGTTGCATATGCGCATTGGCGTTATCCAGATCGCCACGCGCCAGTGAACACTTGGCCAGCATAGCGATGCACTGCAACTGTTGCTGCGGCTGATAGTTAGCCAGGATTTTTAGGCCTTCGCGAGCGGCATCCTCCGCTTCATCCAGGCGCGCCCATGACCACAGTATCTGCGAACGAATGCGCAACAGGAACTCATGCATCGGTAACTGTTCCAGATGTTGTTCGCGCACCAATTCAAACGCTTTGTCCTGTGTTTCGTAAGCAGCTTGCAGGAAACCCTGGGCAATCAGGATCTCGCTTTGCTGCAACAACGCCCACAGTGCGTAGTGGTAAGCCTGATGACGCCGAGCCATTTGCTCCGTTTGTTGCATCATCGGCAGCGCACGGGCTAACTCGCCCTTGCAATGATGCACTTCGCCGGTCACCGAGGTCGCAACGATACGGCTGTAATAGCTGGAAAGCGGTAAAAACTTCAGCGCTTCAGTGGCCAAACGTTCGGCCTCTTCCGGCTTACCTGCGTTGATGGCGACCTGTGCACGCAAGGCATCAAATTCAGCATGCAGGGTGCGGTCGACGTCAATTTTTTGTTCGCGCATTGCTTGCTCTGCGCGTTCCAGTAGCGTGTTCACTTCGATGTAGCGGTGCTGGCTTTGCGCTAACCAGGCCTGTAGCAGCGCCAGTTTGGGATTTTGGATCAGACGTTCATAGGGCAGTGCATTCAAACACTCTTCCAGCAGGGCCAATTCACTGTGGTGAAACAGTGACCATGCGTGTTGCAGCAGGATATCGCGCAGCATACTGACATCACTGGCTGCCAGTGCGTGATGAATGGCCTCCGCCGGGTAACCTAACGCCAGCCAACCCTCGGCGGCGGCGCGGTGTAAGCCCGGTAACTCCAACGCCAGCTCCCATTGGCAGCGTTGACGCAGGAAGGTGGCGAACAAAGGATGGAAGCAGAACCATTCACCGCTATCGTCCATGCGATGGATAAACAGCCCTTGGCGTTCAAGTTCTTCTAACCGTTGCTGACCGTTGTCTTCACCGGTCAGACGCACAATCAGTGCATCATTCATTGAGCGCAGTACCGAACAACGCAGCAAGAAGGCACGCGCATCGGCATCGACGTGATCCAGTACTTCGTCCACAAGATAATCTGACAGATGGCTGGCGTTCAGCCCAGCCAGGCGTTTGGCCGATTGCTGTGCGGAAGAGGTGGATTGTCGTGCGGACAGCGCAATCAACTGTAGCGCAGTGGCCCAACCTTCGACTTCATCGCACAGGCGGCTACTGTCTTGCTGTTCCATAGGCGCAACCAGACGGCAGTCGAAGAACTGCTTGGCTTCATGATGGGTGAATGCCAGTTGTTGCGTACCCATTTCCAATAATTGATCGCGCACGCGCAAATTGGCGATGCCGAGAGGTGGCAGAGTGCGGGAAAGCAGGATCAGCGTCAGGTTTTCTGGTTGGTGACGCAGGAAGAAGCGCATGGCTTCATGGATAACGTCATTGGTGATCAGGTGGTAGTCGTCAATCACCAGGTATAAGGGCTGGTGCCAATCGGAAAGTTCGATAAACACTTGGGCGAACAGCGCTGACAAGCTGGCGTACTGATGCTTTTGACTTAGCGCCTCGCTCTTCACACAGTGGCCACCGCTGGCGTGTTGCAAAGCGGCAATCAGATAACTGGCGAAGCGTTCGGGTTGATTATCGCTTTCATCCAGCGAATACCAGCCTAAATCTGACTTACCGGCCGCCCATTGTGCGACCAGCGTCGTTTTCCCGTATCCCGCAGGGCAATTGACCAATGTCAGGCGATAGTTGGCCGTGCTGGCCAATTTAGCCAACAGGCGATCGCGGATCACGGTATTTTGCAGCCGTACCGGACGGCTCAGTTTTGATGGGATCAGCATAGTATTCCAGAGTGAAAATCGCGGTGCCCGCCGCCGAAGGTCTGCCCGATGGCATTCATTTCTTCGCGACGCCTGCCGGGATCAGAGTGGGGTTAATTATTTTATGGCTCGTAATTAATCCCCCTCCTAAGTTCTGACAACGTTAAACGTATTGCAACAAGGTTCAGCATTGGCTTGGAGTTATATTGCTATTGATCACACTTTTTTACGTTTGCAGGCAATTCCCTGTGGAATAGCAGGGTTGTGGCGCGGTTTGGTGATGCAGGTGCAGGAAAGCATTTCCGGGTGTGTGCGACACTACAGACACTGCAATAACTATGCTAACGTTATTGAACAAGTTTTCACCGTATTCTCAGTGCTCGTCGCGTTCGTCGGTGGGCTTTTTTGCATGATGCAAGGGAGTCAAAAAGTGCCTGAGATCACAATTTTAGCTACGCCCCAATCCTCCTCCCCAGCTAATCCCCAGGCGGGATGATGCCTTCACTGTTTCTCCCCGGCACGATAACGGTAATTTGACCCACTTACTGGATAGAGAGTTTTCCTTATGTCACAGCCTACGCTTAAAAAGGATGCTTTTCTGGCGGCACTGACCCGTCAGTGGCAACAGTTTGGCCTCAGTTCTGCACAACAGATGACCCAACACCAATGGTGGGAAGCGGTAAGCCGCGCACTGGCCGAACAGTTGGCGGCACAACCGGCACCGCGGAAAAGCAGTAAGCCACTACGCCATGTGAACTACATTTCGATGGAGTTTCTGATTGGTCGTCTGACGGCCAACAACCTGATTAACCTGGGCTGGTATGACACCGTCGAGCAGGCATTGGCGGAGCAGGATATCAAGCTGGCAGATTTACTGGAGCAGGAAACCGACCCGGCGTTGGGCAATGGCGGGCTGGGGCGTTTAGCGGCCTGTTTCCTGGATTCGATGGCAACGGTGGAACAACCGGCCACCGGTTATGGGCTGAATTACCAATATGGCTTGTTCCGTCAGTCGTTCAGTGGTGGACAGCAACAAGAAGCGCCGGATAACTGGCAACGAGAAAGTTACCCGTGGTTCCGCCACAATGCCGCGTTATCCGTAGATGTAGGCATTGGCGGCAAACTGGAAAAACTGGCCGATGGCCGCGAACTTTGGCGCCCGGCGTTTACCCTGCGCGGTGAGGCCTGGGATCTGCCGGTATTGGGCTTCCGGAATGGCGTGACTCAGCCGCTACGTCTGTGGCAAGCAACCCATCAGCATCCCTTTGATCTAAGTGATTTCAACGACGGCAAATTCCTGCAGGCGGAGAAACAGGGTGTAGATGCGGCCAAACTGACTAAAGTGCTGTACCCGAATGATAATCATCAGGCGGGCAAGCGTCTGCGCCTGATGCAGCAATACTTCCAGTGCGCCTGTTCGGTGGCAGATATTCTGCGTAAGCATCATCTGGCGGGCCGCAAGATTGAAGACCTGCCAAAATTCGAAGTGATCCAGCTTAACGATACCCACCCAACCATCGCCATTCCGGAAATGCTGCGCATTCTACTGGATGAGCACCAATTGGACTGGGATGCGGCCTGGGCGATCACCAGCAAAACGTTCGCCTACACCAACCACACTCTGATGCCTGAAGCGCTGGAATGTTGGGATGAGAAGTTGGTACGCAGCTTGTTGCCACGCCATTTCTCCATCATCAAACAGATCAACGCCAACTTCAAAAAGCTGGTGGAAAAACACTGGCCGGGTGACGACGCGGTATGGGCTAAGCTGGCTGTACACCATAACAAGCAAGTGCGTATGGCGAACCTGTGTGTCGTCAGCGGCTTTGCGGTAAATGGGGTGGCACAGCTGCACTCTGATCTGGTCGTGAAAGATCTGTTCCCGGAATATCACCAACTCTGGCCAAACAAATTCCATAACGTCACCAACGGCATTACGCCACGCCGCTGGCTGAAGCAGTGTAACCCGGCGCTATCAGGGCTGATTGATGAAACGCTGAAGGTGGAATGGGCGAACGATCTTGATGCACTTAAAGGGTTGGAGAAATACGCTGATGATGCAGCGTTCCGTCAGCGTTATCAGCAAATCAAACGCGATAATAAAGTCGTATTGGCAAATTACGTGCATGACGTAATGGGGTTAACGCTGAACCCTGACGCGATTTTCGACGTGCAGATTAAACGCCTGCATGAATATAAACGCCAGCATCTGAACCTGCTGCACATTCTGTCGCTGTATCGTCAACTGCGTGATAACCCGCAGTTGGATATTGTCCCGCGTGTGTTCCTGTTCGGTGCCAAAGCGGCACCAGGGTACTACCTGGCGAAGAACATCATTTACGCGATCAACCAGGCAGCGGAAAAGATCAACAACGATCCGCTGGTGAAGGATCGACTGAAAGTGGCCTTTATTCCTGACTACCGGGTGTCTGTCGCTGAATTGATGATCCCGGCGGCGGATATCTCTGAGCAAATTTCCACCGCTGGCAAAGAAGCCTCGGGTACCGGCAATATGAAGCTGGCGTTGAACGGTGCGCTGACGGTTGGCACGCTGGACGGTGCTAATGTGGAAATCGCCGAGCAAGTAGGTGAAGACAATATCTTTATCTTCGGCAATACCGTGGATCAGGTGAAGGCGTTGCTGGCGAAAGGCTATGATCCGCTCAGCTACCGTAAGAAAGATAAGCATCTGAAAGCGATCCTGGACGAACTGGCGAGTGGTGCATTCAGTCATGGTGACAAGCATGCATTCGACATGATGCTGCACAGCCTGCTGGAAGGTGGTGACCCTTATCTGGTGCTGGCGGACTTTGCTTCTTACTGCAAAGCTCAACAGCAGGTTGATGAACTTTACCGTGACCGTGATGAATGGACGCGACGTACTATTCTTAACACCGCGCGTGTCGGTATGTTCAGTTCGGATCGTTCGATCCGCGACTACCAGCAGCGTATCTGGCAAGCCAAGCGTTAAGGAGAGTGAATGGATCGCAAGGTCATCGATCAGGCGGCTGCTCAGGCGGGTATCGCTGCTGATTATATTAATGCTCATGGTAAACAACAGGCGATTGCCGAGGATACCAAGCGCAGACTGCTGGACGCGATGGGGCGGGATACGGTCCCATTGGAAGCGGTAATGACGCCGCTTCCGACGGTGAAGGTGTTCTATGAAGGGGCGCCAGTGGCCTTACCGCTTGCGGGTAGCGGTGAGTATCTCTGGACGTTACAGCGTGAGGACGGCCGCCAACAACAGGGGCGAGCCAGCGCACGTAAAACATTTACCCTGCCAGGTGAATTACCACCGGGTTATCACCAACTGACGTTGACACAGGACGAACAGCAGTGGCAGTGCAGGTTGATTGTGGCGCCTAAACGCTGCTTTGAGCCCGATGCCTTACTGACCGGAAAAAAACTCTGGGGGGCCTGTGTCCAGCTTTATACCTTGCGATCCGATCGTAACTGGGGCATCGGCGATTTCGGTGATTTACGGCAGATGGTTGAGCAAGTGGGGGAACGGGGCGGCGCTTTTGTCGGGTTGAATCCGATCCACGCGTTGTATCCCGCTAATCCGGACAGTGCCAGCCCGTACAGCCCGTCATCGCGCCGCTGGCTGAACGTTGTCTATATCGATGTGAACGCGGTGGAGGATTTTCAGCGCAACGACGCCGCACAGAAATGGTGGCTGAAGCCGGCAACGCAAAAAAAGCTGGCCCAAGCGCGTAACAGCAAGCTGGTGGATTACAGCACGGTAACGCAGTTGAAGCTGGCGGCGCTGAAGTTGGCGTTCCCGCTCTTCCAGGCTCGTAAAGCCGGTGACGGACAGCGTCAGGCGTTTGAACAGTTTGTTATTGAGGGCGGTGAAAGCCTGTATCAGCAAGCTGCGTTTGATGCGTTGCATGCCCATCTTGCCGCAGAAGACAGCAGTCTGTGGGGTTGGCCGGCCTGGCCGGAACAATACCAGCAGGGTGATAGCGCGGCAGTTAAGCAGTTCTGCCAGCAACAGCAGGATCAGGTAACTTTCTACCTGTGGTTGCAGTGGCTGGCTGCCAGCCAGTTTGCGGAGTGTTTCCGCCAAAGCCAGCAACAGCAAATGTCGATTGGCCTGTACCGCGATTTGGCGGTTGGTGTTGCAGAAGGTGGTGCGGAAACCTGGTGTGAGCGTGAGCTTTACTGCCTGAAGGCCTCGGTCGGGGCGCCACCGGACATTCTGGGGCCACTGGGGCAAAACTGGGGCCTGCCACCGATGGACCCGCACGTAATGGCGGCACGTGGTTACCAACCGTTTATCGATCTGTTGCGCGCCAATATGACCAGTTGCGGCGCGTTGCGTATCGACCACGTGATGGCGCTACTGCGTTTGTGGTGGATTCCTTATGGTGAAACCGCCGTTCACGGTGCCTATGTAAAATATCCGGTGGATGATTTACTGGCGGTATTGGCGCTGGAAAGCCAACGTCATCGCTGCATGGTGATTGGTGAGGACCTCGGCACTGTTCCGGTGGAGATTGTCGGCAAGTTACGCGACAGCGGCGTCTATTCCTATAAAGTGCTGTATTTCGAACGTGACGGTGAGAACCACTTCCGCGCACCGCAGGCTTATCCCGTACAAGCCATGGCGACCATCACCACGCACGATCTGCCAACGTTGCGTGGCTATTGGCAAAGTGGTGATCTGCAACTCGGTAACTCGTTGGGGTTGTATCCAGATGCAGAGGTCCTGAAAGCGCTATTTGCCGATCGCGAACGTGCCAAGCAGGGATTGTTGGACGGGCTGCATCACTATGGTTGTGTGCCGCTGAAGGTGGGTAAAAAGGCTGCGTTGTTGAATATGAGCCCATTACTTAATCGGGGCTTACAGCGCTATGTTGCCGACAGCGCCAGTGCATTATTGGGGCTTCAGCCGGAAGATTGGTTGGACATGGCTGACCCGGTTAATATTCCCGGTACCAGCGATCAATACCCTAACTGGCGACGCAAACTGACTCACACCTTGGAGGAGATGTTTGCCGATCAGCAGGTTAACCGACTGCTTAAGGACTTGGACAAGCGGCGGCGTAAGGTATCGGTAGGATAATTGACGTAAAAATGCCGGATTCGGTTCACCAAATCCGGCATTTTTTATCCGCTGTAGGGCATCTTGCCTTGGAACAGGGGATTAATAGTAAGAGTGCTCGCCGCGCTGATGCTCGGTCAAATCGCGCACACCTTTCAGTTCAGGGAACTTCTGCAGCAGCTCTTTCTCGATGCCTTCCTTCAGGGTCACATCGACCATGGAACAGCCGTTACAACCGCCGCCGAATTGCAGGATAGCCAGGCTGTCGTCGGTGATTTCCATCAGCGTCACGCGGCCGCCATGGCCCGCCAACTGTGGGTTGATCTGTGACTGAAGCACGTATTCAACACGTTCCATCAGCGGTGCATTGTCATCAACCTTGCGCATTTTGGCGTTTGGCGCTTTCAGTGTTAACTGAGAGCCCAATTGGTCGGTGACGAAGTCGATTTCGGCATCGTCCAGATACGGTTTGCTCAGCTCGTCGATATAGGCGGACAGTTTTTCGAACTTCAGCTCGGTGTCTGTCGCTTCAACGGCGTCCGGCGGGCAATAAGAGACACCGCATTCGGCCGTAGGCGTACCCGGATTGATCACGAATACGCGGATTTGGGTGCCTTTCTCTTGGTTTGCCAATAGTTTGGCAAAGTGTTCCTGTGCAGTATCTGTTATACGAATCATGGCATTAGCTCGTTAGTTCAAATAGTTGACTTCTATACTAGGTTATAATACGCCCATTGCCGTGGCACTACAACGTGCGGCAAACGCACCAGATTTGTATTGATGCAACACCTTGCCGCTGTAATAGCTTAGCAATTTCCGCCACCGTGCTGCCCGTCGTGACCACATCATCCAACAAGGCAACATGCCGACCCATCAGAGGTTCATGGCAGCGAAATGCACCGCGTAAATTGCGCCGCCGCACACTGGCGGTTAGATGTTGCTGTGGTGCGGTTTTACGTACCCGGCTCAGGGCTGCGGGGCGATAGTCGCACCCTAACCAGTAGGCCAAAGGCCGTGCCAGCAGATCGCTCTGGTTATAGCCGCGCTGCCAGCAACGTTTTGCCTGTAAGGGTACAGCTAAAATGACATCGGGTCTGTTCAGATATTGCTCTCGATGTGCCTGTTGCCAGTTTAATAATATTAGCCGTGCCAACAGCGGGGCCAGTTCCGGAGTGTGTTGAAACTTGAATTTTCTGATCAGCTGGCGCAACGGGGCTTGATAATCGGTGACGAACACCAGTGCCTGCCAGGGGGGAGGTTGCTGCAGGCAGCGACCGCAGGGCAGCGTGGCGTCTCCCGCGGGCAGACCGCAACGTGGGCAGCAAAGCGGTTTTGCGGGTAAATGATGCAGGCAGTAGCTGCAGATGCCGTGACGATGAAGACGTAATGGTTGTCGGCATAGCCAACAACGGCTTTGGATTGATAGCATAGCCGTCCTCCCTGACGGATGAGAATGAAGGACAATAACTGATGACAGCGTTGTACTGGCAAACTATAGGTGAAGGCGATCGCGATCTTGTGCTGTTGCATGGCTGGGGACTGAATGCACAGGTGTGGAGTTGCATGTTAGAGCGACTGACGCCGCATTTCCGGCTGCATCTCGTTGATCTGCCAGGGTATGGCCGTAGCCAAGGTTTTGGGGCTATGTCACTTGAACAGATGGCAGAGACAGTATTAGCAGCTGCACCGGAAAACGCCTGGTGGTTAGGCTGGTCGCTTGGCGGGTTAGTGGCCAGCCAGATTGCGCTCATGCAGCCGCAACGGGTACGTGGGTTGATTACCGTGGCTTCTTCGCCATGCTTTGCGGCTAAGGATGATTGGCCAGGGATTCGTCCTGAAGTGTTAAGTGGTTTTCAACATCAGTTGGGGCAAGATTTTCAGCGTACCGTAGAGCGTTTTTTGGCATTACAAACGTTAGGTACGGAAAGCGCACGGCAGGACGCCCGTCAACTGAAGTCTGTGGTGCTTAACCAGCCGATGCCCAGCGTTGAAGTTCTGAATGGTGGGCTGGAGATGCTGCGTACGACCGATTTTCGCGAGCCACTGGCAGTGCTGACGCTTCCATTGTTGCGAATTTACGGCTATTTGGACGGATTAGTGCCACGTAAGGTCGCTGGTTTGCTTGATGCCATGTGGCCGCACTCACCATCGGCCATTATTGCGAAAGCTGCCCATGCGCCATTTATTTCTCATCCTGATGAGTTCGCAGAAATTATCTGTACCTTTGTGGCTGAAAATGGGATCCGGCCCCAAAACGCACAATAAAGCGCTAAAAAAAGAGCCGCTTAGTGGATAAAAAATAAACCTGTTCAATACTTAGGGGGGTAACTGCGTTGGCTGGAAAATGAAAAAAACGCTCGCGGTTTTTTTCACTTTGGCGTTTCGTCTCTGGGAAAACGGCTCTCGTCAGGGAAAGCAACGAGGTCTGAAGATGTCACGGCAGCCGGTGTTATTACGCATTTACTCTGGACGGCTTTCATAATAAATAAATTATCCATTGAGAGGTATTGTAATGAAATCTTTGAAAATGATTATTGCCGCGTTGGTTGTGGGTTCAGTGTCTTTCAGCACCATGGCAGCAACCATGCTGACCAAGGAAGATCTGGACAAGAACCCGGGTAAATACGAGAAAGTGGGTACCGTAACCACCACCGCACAAACCACGTCGCCGATGGATGCGAAAGATGAATTGTCCAAACTGGCTGATGAAAAAGGCGGGCAATATTACGTTATTCTGGCAGGTCGTGAGCACGGCAAGTTCAGCGCTATTGCTGACGTGTACAAAGACAAGAAATAACGATTGATTAAGAAGGGGGCGCCTTTGTGCCGCGCCCCAATCTTCACTTCTTCAGACGATATACTACCGTACTGCACCCCTGGCCCTCTGGGCAGCTTTTGCAACTGCCGCTTAGACAGGCGCTGTTGTCCTGCTCGATACGCTCCACCTTACCCATCGCAATTAAACGTTCCAGCATGGCCTGTACCAGCGGCAATGGGGCCGCCAACTGGCGGCTGAGCTGAAGCGCCTGCACGCTGCCATGCAGTGCCAAGGCATCGCGGATCTGCAGCAGGCCAGCCATCAGTGGCAGTTACCTTTGCTGCTTTGGCAACAGGCTACTGGGGTTGCGTTGCCCAGACGCACGGTTACCCGGCTGCGTGCTCGCCGCAGGCCAAACAAGATCAACAGATTGAACAGCACCACAATGGTGATTGCTGTCAGGCTGTATTGCGGGTGTTGGGCGAAAGTGGCTGTTTGATAAAATAGCGTGGCCAACGAGTAGGCAATATTCAGCCCCCAGAGAATGGAGAAGGTCATCCAACCGCGGCTGGACTCACGGGCGATGGCTCCCATAACCGAGACGCAAGGTACGTACAGCAGCACAAAAATCAGGTAGCTGTAGGCGGAAATCCCGGAACCGAATTTGCTGCTCATTACCCCCATTGAGCCAACGTCCATTTCCCCGTCGCCCTTACTGGCCTCAATCGGGTTGGACAGTACGCTCAGGCTGAACGTGTCTTTCAGACCCTGCCAGGTGGTATCCAGCGCGCCACCCAGTTCGTCTAACAGATTAAAGTTGGCGGCATCAAACTCGGTGTTATTGATACGCTCGGCGGTGTACAGGGTGTTCAATGTGCCAACTACAACTTCTTTTGCCATAGCACCGGTCACCAGACCGACGGTGGCCTGCCAGTTGTCGTTATGGACGCCCATTGGTTGCAGCAGCGGTGTCAGCACTTTGGACACCGACGCCAAAGCGGAATCATTAATGTCATCTACCGGCTTGCCGCTGAACGAAAAGCTATTCAAACCGCCAATGAAGATACTGGCAATCACGATCACTTTACCTGCGCGCAGGACGAAGCCTTTCAGGCGTTGCCAGGTCTGCAATAGCAGGCTCTTCAAGTGCGGGACATGGTAAACCGGCAGCTCCATGACGAAGGGAGAGGCTTCACCGCGCATGATGGTGTATTTGAGCACTAACCCGGTAAGGATCGCGACCACAATGCCGAGCATATACAGTGAGAACACCACCCCTGCACCGTCCTGACCAAAGAAGGCGGCAGCAAACACTGCGAAGATCGCCAACCGGGCACCGCAGGACATGAAAGGGGCCATCATGATGGTAATCAAACGCTCACGCTGCGCATCCAATGTGCGGGCACCCATGATGGATGGCACGTTGCAGCCGAAGCCGACAATCAGAGGCACGAAAGATTTACCCGGTAGCCCGAGCGCTTGCATCAAGCGATCCATGACAAACGCCGCCCGCGCCATATAGCCGGAGTCTTCAAGGAAAGACAGGAACAGGTACATCATGCCGATTTGCGGCACCAACGGTAGCACCGTGTTGATGCCGCCTCCGACGCCCTGAGCCAGGAAAATGGTTAGCCATTCAGGGAAATGCAGTGTGTAGCCCAACCATTGAATGCCCTGGATAAAGATCGCTGCCGAGCCGATATCGAAAATCGGCTGCAGAGCGCCGCCGAGGTTGATCGCCAGCAGGAACATCAAATACATCACCAGCAGGAATATAGGGACGCCCAGCCAGCGATTAAGGATCACTTTGTCCAATGCCTCGGTCAGGCGGTTCGGCATGGCTTGTTGCGAGTTGCTAACAGCGTCACACAGGGTGGCAATCGACTGATAACGTGCATCGGCGATCACCAGTGCAGGGTCTTCCTGATGTTGTTGTTGGAGTGCCTGTCGGGCTGCCGGCAGCAGGGCAGCCGCAGGACCGGCTAACGTATGACTGTAGATATCGCCTTCCAGCATTTGCAGGGCCAGCCAACGGCGTTGCTCGCTTGGAAGGGTTTGCGGCATGGCATCGCTCAGTGTTGCCACTTCTTTGAGCAGCAGCGGTGGGTAGTTCACCAGCGCTTTTAATTCGTTGAACTGATGATTGTCGATCATCTGCTTGAGCACACCAATACCGTCGGCTTTGGTGGACACCAGTGGTACGACTGGACAGCCAAGGCGGGCAGACAGTGCGGCGATATCAATCTCAATCTTTTGGCTTCGGGCGATATCCAACATGTTTAGCGCGACAATGCAGGGAATGCCCAGTTCCAACAGCTGCAGTGTCAGGTACAGGTTGCGTTCCAGGTTGGAAGCATCGACCACGTTGATTAGCAGATCGGCATCGCCGCTCAGGATGTAGTGGCAGGCGATCTGCTCATCGAGCGAGGTTTGTTCCGAAATGGTGGTCAGAGAGTAGGTGCCGGGGAGATCGACCAGTTTGACCTGTGACTGTGGTGTAGTGAATAGGCCTTCTTTACGTTCTACCGTCACGCCAGCCCAGTTACCGACCCGCTGGCGCGCCCCGGTAAGCTGGTTGAACAGCGTCGTCTTACCGGAGTTGGGGTTGCCTATTAAGCCAATAGTGAGTTTTTTCATAATTTAGCGTGATATCAGTCAATGGAAATTGGGCCAGGCGATGTGCGTGGCCAAGGCAAGATGGCTCAGGATTGGCCGTCGAGCAGAATCAAGGCCAGGTCTTTTCTACGAAGAACCAGGCTGACGCGGCGAGTTTTGATTTCAATTGGGTCTCCCAGTGGCGCGACACGGACGACCTCAAATGACGACCCCGGCAGCATGCCGAGTGAGAGAAGTTTCTGGCGGTAAGCTGGGCCGATTTCATTAGCGAAACCGGCAATCTTATACGACCGTTTAGGCAGAAGATGCATATAACCTTCTCTGAGCCCGGGTTATTGGGCTGGTGATGATAAAAGAGCGTTCCAAAGAAAATGCCGCAGTAACAACACTAGGCTACCGACGTCTTCAATCCATGAGGTTATGCAGTGAACACGCAAAATAATAATAGTGAGAATAATTATCGTATTCAATACAAAAAATAGGGGTATTGGTAACCAAAGGTTGTGGCGATCACATTTAACGATCAGGATTGCCTGACAGAACTCTTTTTATCACCCGGCTTCGTGGCGTGCAAATGCGAATGGCGAGTTAAATCAGTTACGTAATTGCAGCGTTTTTTTCCACTTTGAAAAAATTAGCGACAGATTCGGTAGCTTTGATCCGACGGCGTCAATATCGGCATTTATTTGGCAACATTTCTCTGGCTGAATACGAGCAGTAACCATTTGTGTTTCGCAGGGAAATGCTGAAATGAGAACATGGTGTTAATAACGGTGTTAACAAATGGCTATTCATTTCTATTTTATGGCGTAACGCACCCAAAGATTATTTCTACTGGGAAGAACGAAAAAACTGCAGCTTTATTGAGGCGAGTCAAAAAAGGGTGGGGATATTTTAGTGAGAAAGGGCGGAGTTAACTCCGCCCTTGGTACCTTTGGCTGTTCAAGTTTGCTGCATTGCCCTGCAATACCACAGGGCGCAGCATGTAGCGTCTTTAGCCTTTTTTGCCGAATGCTGCCGCCAATGCATCACCCATTGCGCTGTTGCCCGCCGGTGTGTTGCCGCCACGCGGTTTGGCTTTATTAGCCGGTGCCCGGGTTGCATTGTCTTTGGTCGGTGTTGTATTGCTGCCACGGCGCGGTGAACCTTCGCCCGGTTGCTCATCCAGACGCATGCTCAGCGCGATACGCTTGCGCTGCAGGTCAACTTCCATCACCTTCACCTTAACAATATCGCCTGCTTTCACCACGGTATGTGGATCTTCGACAAACTTGTCCGCCAGCGAGGAGATATGCACCAGGCCGTCCTGATGAACGCCGATATCCACAAAGGCACCGAAGTTAGTGACGTTAGTAACCGAACCTTCCAGAATCATCCCTGGCTGTAGGTCGTTGAGGGTTTCAACGCCTTCGGCAAAGGTTGCTGTTTTGAATTCAGGACGTGGATCGCGGCCCGGCTTCTCCAGCTCTTTCAGGATATCGGTGACTGTCGGCACACCGAACTTCTCGTCGGTGAAGTCGCTGGCTTTCAGGCTGCGTACGGCAGCCGGGTTGCCCATCAGATCTTGAAGTGCTTGCTGGGTGGCCGCCAGAATGCGTTCGACCACCGGGTAGGTTTCCGGGTGAACAGTTGAGGCATCCAGCGGGTTATCGCCGTGGTTGATGCGCAGGAAGCCAGCGCACTGCTCAAATGCTTTTGGCCCCAGACGGCTGACCTTCAACAGTTGTTCACGGTTACTGAAGCGGCCATTCTCATCACGCCAGGTGACGATGTTTTGCGCCATCATACGTGTCAGGCCCGCCACTCGGGTCAGCAGTGGCACGGAGGCGGTGTTCAGATCGACACCGACGGCGTTTACACAGTCTTCGACGACCGAATCCAGCTTTTTCGCCAATTGGCTTTGGCTGACATCGTGTTGATACTGGCCGACACCGATGGATTTCGGATCGATTTTTACCAGTTCGGCGAGTGGATCTTGCAGACGTCGGGCGATGGAGACTGCACCACGCAACGAGACGTCAAGGTTAGGGAATTCCAGAGCTGCCAGTTCGGAAGCGGAATATACCGAAGCGCCAGCTTCACTGACGATCACCTTTTGTGCTTTGACCTCACTGAACTGCTGTTGCAATTCGAGGTAGAAACGCTCGGTCTCTCGCGATGCGGTGCCGTTACCGATGGCAACCAGCTCCACTTTATGTTTGATACACAATGCAGCGACGATGGCGGCCGCTTTAGCCGCCTGGCCGGTGTGCGGATAGACGGTGTCGGTAGCGACCAGCTTGCCGGTCGCATCCACAACGGCCACTTTTACTCCGGTACGCAGGCCCGGATCCAGCCCCATAGTTGCGCGCATACCTGCCGGCGCAGCCATCAGCAGATCGTGCATGTTACGGGCGAAGACGTTTATTGCCTCGTCTTCTGCACGTTCGCGCACCGTGCTCATCAGCTCGGTTTCCAGATGCAGCAGTACCTTGATGCGCCAGGTCCAGTTGATCACGGCTTTACGCCAGGCATCCGCCGGTGCGTTATTCAGGCGCAGATCGAGGTGGCTAATGATGATTTGCTCCGCCTGGCTTTCGCGCGGGGCTTCTTCAAACTGTGGGTCGGCATTCAATGCCAGTTGCAGTACACCTTCGTTGCGACCGCGGAACATCGCTAGCGCCCGGTGTGACGGCACCTGAGAAATAGGTTCGTGGTGATCGAAGTAGTCGCGGAACTTGGCGCCAGCCTCTTCCTTGCCTTCCACCACTTTGGAGACCAGATGGGCGTGTTTCCACAGGTAGTTACGAACCTTGGCCAACAAGGCTGCGTCTTCGGCAAAGCGTTCCATCAGGATGTAACGCGCGCCGTCGAGGGCGGCTTTCACGTCCGCAACGCCTTTGTCTGCGTCAATGTAACGTTCGGCCAGCTGTTCTGGTTGTTGTTGAGGATCCTGCCACAATGTGTCCGCCAATGGCTCCAGACCGGCTTCTATCGCGATCTGACCACGGGTGCGGCGCTTGGGTTTGTACGGCAGGTAAAGGTCTTCCAGTTCGGTTTTGCTTTGCGTGGCGGTGATCGCCCCCGCCAGCTGTTCGGTCAGTTTGCCCTGCTCGTCGATCGATTTAAGGATGGTCTGACGGCGGTCTTCCAGTTCACGCAGATAACCCAGGCGGGTTTCCAGCTGGCGCAGTTGGGTATCGTCCAAACCCCCGGTGACTTCCTTACGATAGCGTGCAATAAAGGGCACGGTATTACCTTCATCCAGCAGACGGATGGCGGAGTCAACTTGCTCCGGCCGGGCCTGCAGTTCTGTTGCAATAATGCGGCTCAGTGGGTCATTCATAAGTCTGGTATCTGTTGAGAACGGTTAGTAAACAGGGGGACAGTTATACGGATTGATCGGGGAAAATGCCAGTGAAGCGGGCCGTCTCTCGGCAGTCATGACGCGCAAAGCGGCCTGTGCTGCGGCGGTGGACGGCCGCTCGGAAAAAACTGAAATCTTATTTAACGTACTCAATCTCATTCACATACCACAATGCATCACCCACAGGGGTGTTGACGGTGGTGGCGTCACCCACTTCTTTTTTCAATAAGGCACGGGCCATCGGTGAGTCGATGGAAATGTAGTCGCGGCGGCCAAAAATCTCGTCATAGCCAACGATGCGAAAGCGTTTAATGTCACCGCCCTCGTTTTCCACCTCAACCCAAGCGCCAAAGAACACTTTACCTTCTTGCTGCGGCGAGTAATCGACAATTTTCAATTGCTCGAGGCATTTGGTCAGGTAGCGCACCCGGCGATCGATTTCCCGCAGCCGTTTCTTGTTGTACTGATAATCGGCGTTTTCACTTCTGTCGCCGAGGCTGGCCGCCCAGGTCACTTTTTTGGTGACTTCGGGCCGCTCTTCACGCCAGAGAAAGTCCAGTTCCTGTTTTAGCTTGTCATAACCTTCACGGGTTATCAGCTGCGTTCTCATCGTTTTTCCGCCTTCATGAGCATATCAAAGGGAAGAGAGTCATTGCGTTAGCAGAGTGTCGCACAAACTCACGCTGGGCTGTAGGTTGCCGTTGCATAAAGAAATGTGAGTTCAATAATTAGCAGTGTGCAAAATTGCTGGCGCTCGCGTTTCTTATCGCGCTGGCTGAGTTACACTGCGAATCAGACACCGGGCGTGTCCGTTGGGCGAAGATACAGTGATCCTAAATTTAACCAATGAGCATCGGGATTTTGGCGAACCTTCGCGGGCATTTTGATGAAAATTGTTGATAAATGGGCAAAAGAATAAGCTTTGTAACAATTTCGTCTAGAATATATACCATTAAATGCTGTCCGAAATGACAGGGTTTTTTAACAATATTCACGTCAGGCAATAAAGCCTTTGGGAGTAATACAATGCAAGAGAATCATAAGATTCTGGTCGTCGATGATGACATGCGCCTGCGTGCGCTTTTAGAGCGTTATTTAACCGAGCAGGGTTTTCAGGTTCGCAGCGTCGCCAACGCTGAGCAAATGGATCGCTTGCTGACACGTGAATCCTTCCACCTGATGGTGTTGGACCTTATGTTGCCTGGCGAAGATGGTCTTTCCATCTGCCGTCGTCTGCGCAGCCAAAGCAACCCTATGCCGATCATTATGGTGACCGCCAAAGGTGAAGAAGTCGACCGTATCGTCGGTCTGGAAATTGGTGCCGACGATTACATCCCAAAACCGTTCAACCCGCGTGAACTGCTGGCCCGTATCCGTGCGGTTTTACGCCGTCAGGCCAATGAACTGCCGGGCGCCCCTTCACAAGAAGAGGCGGTGATTGCCTTTGGTAAATTCAAACTGAACCTGGGTACCCGCGAAATGTTCCGCGAAGACGAGCCTATGCCGTTGACCAGCGGTGAATTCGCCGTGTTAAAAGCGCTGGTAAGCCACCCGCGCGAACCGCTTTCACGCGACAAGCTGATGAACCTGGCTCGTGGTCGTGAATACAGTGCAATGGAACGCTCCATCGACGTGCAGATTTCTCGTCTGCGCCGCATGGTTGAGGAAGATCCTGCGCATCCACGTTATATCCAGACCGTTTGGGGTCTTGGCTACGTCTTCGTCCCGGACGGCAGCAAGGCATGAGGCGATTGCGCTTTTCACCGCGTAGCTCGTTTGCCCGTACCCTGCTATTGATCGTCACCTTGCTGTTCGTCAGCTTGGTGACGACCTATCTGGTGGTGCTGAACTTTGCCATCCTGCCCAGTCTGCAGCAGTTCAACAAGGTATTGGCCTACGAAGTTCGTATGCTGATGACCGATAAGCTGCAGCTGGAGGATGGGACCTTGCTGGAGGTGCCACCGGCGTTCCGTCGCGAGATTTATCGCGAACTGGGAATTTCTCTCTACACCAACTCGGCGGCGGAGGAGAGCGGTCTGCGCTGGGCGCAGCACTATCAATTCCTCAGCCAGCAAATGGCACAGCAACTGGGGGGGCCGACCGACGTTCGTGTGGAAGTGAACAAGAACTCGCCGGTAGTGTGGCTGAAGACTTGGTTGCAGCCGGATATTTGGGTGCGTGTCCCACTGACTGAAATTCACCAGGGCGATTTCTCGCCGCTGTTCCGTTATACCTTGGCGATCATGCTGTTAGCGATAGGTGGCGCTTGGCTGTTTATACGCATTCAGAACCGTCCTTTGGTCGAACTTGAGCATGCTGCTTTGCAGGTCGGTAAGGGGATTATCCCACCACCGTTACGCGAGTATGGCGCATCAGAAGTACGATCGGTCACGCGAGCCTTTAATCAAATGGCATCGGGCGTTAAGCAACTGGCGGATGACCGCACGTTGTTGATGGCCGGCGTCAGCCACGATTTGCGTACGCCGCTGACGCGCATTCGTCTGGCTACCGAGATGATGAGCGCCGAAGATGGTTACCTGGCGGAGTCGATCAATAAAGACATTGAAGAATGTAATGCCATCATTGAGCAGTTTATTGATTACCTGCGTACCGGCCAAGAGATGCAAACGGAAATCAGCGATCTGAATAGTATTCTGGGCGAAGTGGTTGCGGCCGAGAGTGGTTATGAGCGGGTTATCGAAACCGCCATGGCACCGGGTGAGCTGATGATGAATGTGCATCCGTTGTCGATCAAGCGTGCGGCAGTCAATATGGTGGTGAATGCGGCGCGTTATGGCAACGGCTGGATCAAAGTTAGCAGTGGTCGTGAATTGCAGCGCGGTTGGTTCCAGGTGGAAGACGACGGCCCAGGTATTAAACCAGAAGAGTTGAAACATCTGCTGCAGCCCTTTGTCCGGGGTGACAGCGCACGCAGTACTAGTGGCACGGGCTTGGGCTTAGCTATCGTTCAGCGCATTATAGATGGCCACCATGGCGCGTTGGAAATTGGTACCAGCGAACGTGGCGGGTTGTTGATCAGGGCGTATATTCCGTTACCGATGGAGAAAAAAGAGTCGTCCAACGGGCATCAAACAGCAAAAGACAACGCCTAATCCCTGACAGTGAAGCTGCCCTGTCAGGGTTTTCTGCTCATGACGTAATATTCCGCCGCTTCTTCATGCAAACGCCGACCGGTGCTGGCTTGCCAAGGGTCGATTAGTTCAATCCCGCAATGGATAAAGGCTTGAGTATTACGTGTGGCCAGGGCAGCACCGTAATGCAGACAGGTGGCGGCGATCTGGGTGTCTGGGAAACTGACGCCGAGGTTGGCACCCATTAACTCCGCATGCTGTAGAGCGCAGCCAGTGTCAAAGGGTAAAACCCTGTCCAGAAACTCCTCCTGCAGCATTACGCTGAGATTGGACTGTAACTCAAACCGCTTTTTGCCATGGGGCATGCAGGTTATGCCAGTATATAGCTCCGCTACCACGACAGTGCTCAGATAGAATTGATACGTATCTTGTTGATCCAGCCACCTTAAAACATGGTAATGCGGTGTCGGGCGCAGTAACTCTGAAACTACATTGGTATCGAGAATAATCATGCCTGGTCGTCATCAAAGGTGACAATGCGCGCTGGTGTTTTATCTCGCGGTGGGATGTCTAGTTCAACGCCGCCCAACGCGGCAAAGTGTTGATGTATGCGAGTACCTAAACCATAGCGTGGCGTTTTTTTCACTAAGGCTTGTTTCAAAATCATACGAGCTTCCTCCTCCATGGAATGGCCATTTCTTGCCGCCGAGACGCGCAGCAACTCTTTTACTTCGTCGTCCAGATTCCTGACGGTTATGGTAGCCATTGAAACCTCCTTTGCTATCAATGATTGCAATGCTTATTATCCCTTTGCGTTGATTGAATAACAACCAATAAAAACAAAAAAAGGCGTGGAATCCACGCCTTAGCAGAAGCTGTAAAAAGGGGTATTACAGTTTTGGACCAGCGCTGACCAACGCGGCACCTGCCGGGGTATCGGTGTATTTGTCAAAGTTGGTGACAAAACGCTCGGCCAGATCCTGTGCCTTCTCTTGCCATTGCTCAAGGCTGGCATAAGTGGCGCGTGGATCCAGGATATCCGGGTTAACACCCGGCAGTGAGGTTGGCATCGCCAGATCGAAGATAGGCAGAGTAATGGTTTCCGCCTTATCGATTTCACCGCTGAGGATCGCGTCGATAATGCCGCGGGTATCCTTGATCGAGATGCGTTTGCCGGTGCCGTTCCAGCCGGTGTTCACCAGATAGGCCTGTGCGCCGGCAGCTTGCATGCGTTTCACCAGCACTTCAGCGTACTGCGTTGGGTGCAGCGACAGGAAGGCTGCGCCGAAGCAGGCGGAGAAGGTTGGGGTAGGCTCTGTCACGCCGCGCTCGGTACCGGCCAGTTTGGCGGTAAAGCCAGACAGGAAGTGGTACTGGGTCTGGTTAGCGGTCAGGCGAGAGACCGGAGGCAGTACACCGAAAGCGTCTGCGGTCAGGAAGATCACCTTGGTGGCGTGACCCGCTTTGGAAACCGGTTTTACGATATTCTGGATGTGATAGATCGGGTAGGAAACACGGGTGTTCTCGGTTTTCGAACCATCATTGAAATCTATTGTGCCGTCAGCCAGAACAACAACGTTTTCCAGTAGCGCATCGCGTTTGATGGCGTGATAGATATCCGGTTCGGCTTCTTCAGACAGCTTGATGGTTTTAGCGTAGCAGCCGCCTTCGAAGTTAAACACACCGTCGTCATCCCAGCCGTGTTCGTCATCGCCAATCAGTTGGCGTTTCGGATCGGTGGACAGGGTGGTTTTGCCGGTGCCGGACAGGCCGAAGAATACCGCCACGTCGCCTTTCTCGCCCACGTTGGCCGAGCAGTGCATGGAGGCAATGCCTTTCAGTGGCAACAGGTAGTTCATGATGGAGAACATACCCTTTTTCATTTCGCCGCCGTACCAGGTACCGCCAATCAGTTGCATGCGTTCGGTCAGGTTGAAGGCGACAAAGTTTTCCGAGTTCAGGCCCTGTTGCTGCCAGTTCGGGTTAGTGCATTTGGCGCCGTTCATGACAACGAAGTCTGGCTCGAAATCCTGCAGTTCTTCGTCGGTCGGACGGATGAACATGTTTTTAACGAAGTGTGCCTGCCAGGCGACCTCGGTAATAAAGCGGACTTTCAGACGGGAGTCAGCATTGGCACCGCAGAAGGTATCCATCACAAACAGGCGTTTGCCGGAGAGTTGCGTGGTGACCAGTTGTTTCAGGTCTGCCCAAATTTCCGGGCTAAGGGGTTTATTATCGTTTTTACCTTTACCCTGATCGGCCCACCAGACGGTGTCGCGGGTGATGTCGTCACGGACGATGTACTTATCTTTCGGGGAACGGCCGGTAAAAATACCGGTGTCGACGGATACAGCACCCAGCTTGGTTACGACCCCACGCTCAAAACCTTCCAGAGATGGGTCTGTTTCTTCCTTAAACAGCAAGTCATAACTTGGGTTGTGAACGATTTCGCCAACGTTATGAATCCCATAAGCGGCCAGATCTTGAGGGGTTATACCTTTAACACGCATGTCACTACTCCTTGGTCACAGAATTTCTGGCGCCAATTGTAGGGATTCAGCAGCGAGTAACCGCGATAGGTATCAAATATTTAACGTTTTAGTCGGTTTTTCGTTACGTTCTGAGAGATAGCACACGGAAAAAAGCAAACGTGCAAACGAAGTAAGCAGGCAGGCGCTGGGTGCGCCTGCCGACACAAGGTGCTACTTAGTGCAACTTGTCGCTTTCACCGGTGTTACCGGTGTACAGAGCTGCCACGTCCATGGCGTCGAAGACATAGTGATTGCCGCAATAATCGCAGTGCATATCAATATTGCCATCTTGCTCCAGCATTTGAGCGACTTCTTCCGCCGGCAGCGTAATCAGTGCATCAGCACAACGCTGGCGTGAACAGGTGCAACGGAAGACAACGTCTTGCGGTTCATACAGGGTGACTTCTTCCTGATGGTACAGGCGATACAGCACTTCGTTGGCTGGCAGGCCGAACAGCTCTTCGCTTTTAACCGTGTTGGTCAGTTGCACCAGATGATCGAAATCATCGGCATTGCCGTCCTGCGCTGGCAACACTTGCAACAACATGCCGGCTGCGGCCGGTTGGCCTTCGGACTCACCAGTACGGATGAACAGACGGGTTGGCAGCTGTTCTGACTGACGGAAGTAAGCTTCGAGGCATTCAGCCAGTGTTTCACCTTCCAGTGCCACTACGCCCTGATAGCGTTCACCTTCGGTGGGTGCGATGGTGATCACCATAACGCCATTACCGATCATCTGATGCAATGTGCTGTCATCAGCGATGTCGCTTTGTACACGTGCTACACCGCGCATTTCCTGACGGTTATTGCCGTTAATCACCGCCAGTTTCAGCGGACCATCACCCTGCAATTGCACAGTGATGTCGCCGTCAAACTTCAAGGTGGCGGTCAACAGGCTGGTAGCGACCAGCAGTTCACCCAGCAGTTTTTTTACCGGTGCCGGGTAGTCATGGTTATTCAGGACCTGCTGATAGGTTTCGCTGACGGTAACCAGCTCACCGCGCACCGCGTAGTTTTCAAACAGGTAACGGTGCAATTGGTCATGGTTAGACATAGTTTTCTCTCATTGCGGTGAGGGTTTATTCCTGCTCACCAAATTTAAATTTAATCAGGTCACGCCGCTCTTTCTTGTCTGGACGTCGGTCCGGATGCGGCATGGTCAACGCATTCATCTTGCGTGCGAGCGCCACTTTTTCTCGGTTGGCGATGCTGGTCTCAGTTTCCTGATACATTTGCTGCGCCTCGTCGGCGCCACGCCGCTGGCTGGTCAACGCCAGTACAATCACCGTGCGTTCTTCGTTACCTTGGCGCAACTTAATCTCGGCGTTGAGCTCAACAATCTTGCTTGGCTTCCCGCGCTGTCCGTTATAGTGCACCTTGCCGCCATCGATCATGTCCCGTGCCAGCGCGCGGGTCTTATAGAAACGTGCCGCCCAAAGCCATTTGTCCAGCCGGACGGCGTCGTCACGTGTTTCTTTACCTTTCATTCACTCCCCCTTGGCCAGCGCCGGAATCAACAGGCGGTAATCGCGCATTGACGGGTAGTGCTGGAAGGTTTTCTCCGCCATGCTGGAGTCCGGGTTTTGTACGCCCAGGCAGTAGCGAATACCGAAGGTACGGGCGGCATCCAAGATAGGTTCACCGTCGTCGACAAACAGCGTACGCTGCGGATCAAAACCGGTGTGTTGCTGTACTGCCTGCCACAAACGCTGATCTTCTTTCGGATAACCAAATGTGTGGGTAGAAAGTAATAAATCAAGGTGTCGATCTAAACCGGTATGCTCAATTTTTACCGCCAGGCTATGTGGATGGGCGTTAGTCAGCAAAATTGTCTGATGACCCGCCGCACGTAATGCCTGTAAAAACGGCTCGGTATCTTCACGCAGACGAGCACGGTTACCTACCTCGCTGGTCATACGGTAAATATCCATGTCCAGCCGTTCGCTCCAGTAATCGAAGCAGTACCAGTTCATGGTGTGCTGTACAGCCAGATATTCCTGATGAATAATTTTACGCGCTTCATCGAAGGGAATAGCCCGCTGCTCGCTCAGTGCTTTTGGCACCAGACTAAGCCAAAAGTGGCTGTCGAACTCCAGATCGAGCAGGGTACCGTCCATATCCAGCAGTACGGTATCAATCTCACGCCAGTCAAACTCGGGAACCATGAAAACTCCATAGGCGGACCGTCAGCGGTCCGCAGGATCAGGATAATAGCGTTAGCGTAGCATAAGCAGATGACAGGGCGCAGGCCGGCAAATGTGGCTTAGGGCATTGGCCGCAATGACATCGGGGAGAGTTGCGGGTTAAAGCAACTTTCGTAGTAGCGCTGGATATCGGCGATTCTGTGTTGATTGATGCGACGACGCTGTATGAGCCGCCAGGTGTTGTAACCCAGAATGACGGCGACCGCGAGCAGTAGCAGACTGGTGCCGAGATAACGCCAGAGAGTGATGATATCCGGCTCACTGTGTAACGCAATGTGGCGTGTGCCGTTGGCATCAACGCTGATATTGGTAATGATGCCCTGAGCTTCAAACGGCGTGTGCAGCAGCATACTGGACAGGCGTTGCAACTCATTCCATTGGTCAAGTGCATTGTATTCGTTTAGCGGCACAGCCGGCTGCGGGTGATTCACCAACTGTTTACCTTCATCGCTGCTGATCAAGAAACCGCCGGGTGGTGGGCTGTTGAGTGCAGCAGCGGCTTGTCGTGTTTCGTTGTACACAAACGACGATGCGGCAACCTTGGTCAGGCTTTCCAATGACTCGGCACTTACTGGACGCAGCAGTACGTTCACGCCTTGCAGAGCACCAGATTTGGCGCGTTTCACCAGAGTGGTCCAGTTTTTAACGTTGCCCAGATTCACCAGTGCGTTCTTCAGCCGGATACAGTCATTGTCCGTTTGGCACAGGTCTTGCGTTTTCAACACGATATCGGAAAAGTCATCCAGCAGGATCATGCCGGATTTTTCAATGGCGCTGGCCAACTGTGGGTTGAGCTTTTGTTCTGTACCGTCAGGGTGTAGTTGGGTATTGACCGTTGCCAGTAATGCAGAGGCCTTATCGATGACTTCCGACTCAGGCTGTGGCAATGGCGCGGCATTGTTCCAGTAAATACCTGAACAGTCGAAAGGCATAAAGTTGGTGGCACGAGTGCCACTGACCAACGGCGGCACATAACACATGCCGTTGCCCTGAGCTTTCAAGGTGTCACCGATCCGCAATGTTGCACCTTCCAGTGCTTGTACGGTAGTCACTTCAATTTTTTGTGCACCCTGTAACCAGGCCATACTTAGTTTGAGCGGCAGGCTGAGCGGGATATATGTCAGCAGTAGCAGCAGTACCAAGAGCGAACTGGCCATCAGCACAGCGTTTCTTCCCCATTGCTGTAGCGGGAAGTTTTTGACCTCATCATGCAGCGAAAGGAACCGCCCCTGGCGCAATACCTGACGGTTAAGATAGATATCCACGTCGGTCGTTTTACCCAAGTCCTGGGTAATGTAAGGCTGCCAGTGCGGCGGATAAATCAGATCGATAATACCGAGCGAGATGTTGCTGATCTGCCCCTGATTGGACTCGCCAAATAATCCCCAGCGTTTGGGCGTGCCCCGCAGGCAGTGTACTTCTTTCAACTCGCGCGCGGATGGCCGGCGGAACAGGTTCCAGCAGCTCCAGGCAATCATTAGTACGGCGACGATAATCATCCAGGGGATGACCACGACCGGGCTAATCAGGCTGAAGAAGAGCAACAGCAGGGCCGCTGAAATGATGGCGGCTTCTTTGATGCCATTTGGGCGATTCAGCGCATGTTCTTCCTGGGTTTCCTTGCGGATATTTACCAGCTCGACATGCTCGCTTTCTTCCTTGCGGATCGACGCGTTTTGGCTTGGTATTGCCTTCACCACCGGCGGCTGCGGTCGATCGTGAATATGATCTTTTAGTGAATGCCCATTGAGAGAGATCACCAGCGGCAGTGTCTGGGTTTTAATCACTTCAACATGGTTATCGGCGCTGATGTACTGTTCCCAAAACGGGGGGAGATGCACCTCTTCGGCGTCCAGATAATAGCGCCATTTATTGGGTTCATCGCTGGCCAAGCCGTAGCGGGTAATCGCGTGGGTAATCGGGTAGACGTTGTCGCTTTGCGGCGTTAGGGCCAGTTTGGCAGAAGGCAATGTGGTGCTGCCGGGCAACAGCTTGTTGCTCAACTTATTTTGCTGGCTGAGATAGTGCTCAACAGCGGCGCGTTCTTCACCGGTCAGCTTACGGTGTGTGGGTTTGATAAAAGGCAGGGCACGCGTCAGCAGCGGCTGATTGCGAGCCTTAAACCAAAGATACAGGCCGGCAGCAATCAGGCAGGCAAGCACTAAGGCCAATATCAACGCTATTGTGCTCATGCTATCCCCATTCTGTACCCGTGAACCTCACCAACCTGATGAATCGTGGCGCATTATACGCAGTCAAATGACCAAGAGACACCTAGAACAGTAACGGGAGAATAGATTCTCCACCGGGATCTCATTTCTTCATAAAACTCTTCGTTTTAACGTTGTGTCTTACCTGCGTGATGATAGCAACCCGGTTTCTCTATCGATATCGGCATTATCTTATTTTAATGCGCTCTTTTTACTTAAAAGGGATAGAAAGTCGGTGGGTGCTGGCTACGCTTGTTAAAAAAAAGTAAATTACTGCTTGTGCTCGTTGCAGCAAAGGTTCTCATTAACGCACAATGTGATCAAGATCGGATTTGGTCAGCGTTTAAGCGTATGTGAACTGCGCGTCACGCCAATCATTATTCTGGTTATCCGTATCACCACGCCCGGTACTGTGGCGTACAGCCGGATAACTCATTTGAGGCAATCATGGATAAACACCTGCAAAAACCTAAAATTCTGAAAGTGGAAACGGTCGCGCGTTCGCGTTTATTTAACGTTGAGTCGGTCGATCTGGAATTCAGTAACGGTGTGCGGCGGGTGTACGAGCGGATGCGGCCTTCAGAACGTGAGGCCGTGATGATTGTGCCAGTGATTGGTGACGATTTATTGCTGATCCGTGAATATGCAGTGGGCACCGAGTCTTACGAACTGGGTTTCCCCAAAGGGTTGATTGATCCCGGTGAAGGTGTGCTGGAAGCGGCCAATCGTGAGCTGATGGAAGAAGTGGGTTTTGGTGCAAAAAACTTTGATTTTCTAAGTAAATTGACCATGGCGCCGTCGTACTTTTCCAGCAAAATGAACATTGTTTTGGCACACGATCTCTATCCGCAGAGCCTGGAAGGGGATGAGCCTGAGCCACTACCGCAGGTGCGTTGGCCAATAGCCGACATGATGGCGCTGCTGGCGGAGCCTGATTTCCGTGAGGCACGCAACGTTTGCGCGCTTTTCCTTACCGAGGCATTCCTACGCGGTTCACGCTAGATGCCAATCGCCAAATAAAAAAAGGGCCAGATTTCTCTGGCCCTTTTTGTTAGAACAACTCGTGACTCTCGCCACCCGGATCCGTCAGCGTTGTGCCGGTATCCCGCGATGGGTAGTCTGTCGGCTGAGTTCCTTCAATAAAGTACTCGGAACGGCTGCCGCCGCCACCGCCTGAAAGCTTACCGCTGCTCTTGTCGATGGTGACGCTGATAATGCCCGGTGGTGGTGTGACCTTCTGCTCTGGGATACCTTCCAGCGCTGTTTTCATAAAGTCATCCCATGCCGGTTGTGCACTCTTCGCACCGCCTTCACCGCCGGATATTTGATCCGGGATCGCGCCGGAAGCCGTTGAACGGCCCAGATCACGCCGATGGTCATCGAAGCCAATCCAGACTGACGTAACGGTGTCTGGACCATAGCCGGAGAACCAGGCATCTTTTGAACTGTTGGTCGTACCGGTTTTACCGCCGATATCATGGCGTTTCAGGTCACGACCTGCACGCCAGGCGGTGCCCATCCAGCCGGGTTCGCCGAAGATGTTGCTGTTCAGCGCATCATGCATCAGGAACGCCAGCGGGGTGCTGATAACGTGCGGCGCATACTGCTGATCGCCGTCTTGCTGCACCTGAGCCGGAGTGACTTGCTCCAGTTGTGGCATTGGCACGTTGCCATTGTTGCCTTCCTGCGACGTCGCGACATTTTCAATGTTGTCTTCGGAAAGCACGGCTGAACGATGAGTATCACCATAAATGACCGGCAAATTGCAGCTGCTGCAGACAATTCGTGGTTTGGTTTCGAACACGGTGTTGCCGTTATCATCTTCAATTTTGGTGATGAAATACGGATCCACCAGATAACCGCCGTTCGCCAATACTGCGTAACCGCGCACCAGCTGCATTGGGGTGAATGAAGCAGAGCCCAGAGCCAGCGATTCGGTATGCACGATGTTCTGTGCCGGGAACCCGAAGCGCTGCAGGTATTCTGCTGCATAGTCGACACCCATCGCACGCATCGCACGTACCATGACCACGTTTTTCGACTGTCCCAACCCCTGACGCAGGCGAATTGGGCCATCGTAGGTTGGTGGGGAGTTCTTCGGACGCCAGTCGGTACCCGCACCTGGATCCCAACGGGTGATCGGCAGGTCATTCAGGATAGTTGCTAGGGTCAGGCCCTTATCCATTGCGGCGGTGTACAGGAACGGTTTGATATTAGAACCGACCTGGCGCAGCGCTTGGGTCACACGATTAAATTTGCTCTGGTTGAAGTCAAACCCGCCGACCAGCGCTTTTACTGCGCCGTCATTCGGGTTGATTGAAATCAGCGCTGAGTTCACGTCTGGCACTTGTGACAGCCACCAGTTTTCGCCAACCTTCCGTACCCAAACCTGTTGACCGGCTTGCACTACATCGGTGACGCGTTTCGGCGTTGGGCCTTGTTGAGTATCGGACTTGTACGGTCTGGCCCAGCGCATGGTAGACATCGGCAAGGCGATATTACTGCCGTCTGCCATCATTGCCGTCGCCTCTTCGGCGCTGGTTGCTGTGATCACGGCAGGTGATAACGGGCCGTAGTTAGGCAGATTTTTCAGCGAATCGACGATCTGCTTTTGATCCCAGGCTGCTTCACCGACTTTCCACAGCACGTTGGACGGGCCGCGGTAGCCGTGGCGCATGTCATACGCCAGCACGTTATTACGTACGGACTCTTGCGCTGCCAGCTGTAATTTCTTGGTGATGGTGGTGTAGACCTTGTAGCCGTCGGTATAGGCGTTGTCGCCATAACGCTTGATCATCTCCTGGCGTACCATCTCGGAGAGATAGGGGGCAGAGAAGCTGATTTCCGGCGCATGGTAATTGGCCACTAATTCTTCACTGCGTGCCTGATCGAACTGTGCCTGGGTGATGTAGTGCTCATCCAGCATGCGCGACAGCACCACGTTGCGGCGCGCGACGGCGCGATCGTGGGAATAAAGCGGGTTGAAGGTTGACGGTGCTTTTGGCAGGCCGGCGATAGTCGCCATTTCGCTTAAGCTGAGCTGACTGACGTCTTTACCGAAGTAAACCTGAGCCGCAGCACCTACGCCATAGGCGCGATACCCCAGATAGATTTTGTTCAGATACAGCTCAAGAATTTCGTCTTTGCTCAGCATTTGTTCAATGCGAATGGCCAGGAAGGCTTCCTTGATTTTGCGCATCAGGGTGCGTTCCGGGCTTAAGAAGAAGTTTCTCGCCAACTGTTGGGTGATGGTACTCGCCCCCTGTGACGCATGGCCAGAGACCAGCGCAATAGAGGCTGCACGGAAGATACCGACAGGATCGACGCCGTGATGCTCATAGAAACGGCTGTCTTCGGTGGCGATAAACGCATGCACCATGACCGGCGGAATTTGGTTTAGCTTCAGCGGAATACGGCGTTTTTCACCGTATTGGGCGATCAGTTCGCCATCGGCGCTGTAAACCTGCATTGGTATTTGCAGCCGCACATCTTTCAGCGTTGCAACGTCAGGCAACTGTGGCTCGACATATTTGTACAAGCCAAAGATCGAGGCTGCCCCCAACACGATGCAACACACTGCAAGGATTAGTAAATACTTTACGAACTTCACCTGAGATTTCCCATTTTCATGTCATTTGGGCAGTTTATAAACAACCGCGCGGTAGTATAAAGGCAAGCCTGCAACATGGATATGTTCTTTTATCATCTGACGATATGGAGGTCGGGCGAAATATGTTCACTCAAGCATGGCAGGTGGGGCTGGATATACAAAGCAACTGCGTTCGCGCGCTGGCGGCTCAGCGACGTCGTCATGGCTGGCAACTGCGTCACTGGTGGCAGCAAACGCTGCCGCAACCGGTGCTGCGAGAAGGTTGTCTGGTAGACACCGAGGCATTGATTCATGCACTGCGACAATGGCGAATTCAGTTACCAAGACATATTTCCTTACGCATTGCTCTGCCCGCACAACGGGTTTTACAACACCTCTTACCGTTGCCGGATGCCAGGTTAAAAGAGCCTGCGCGCGGCGACTACATCACCAGTCAGGGGCTCAAACAGTTCCCGCTGGACAGCCAAACCCTGGCGCTGGACTACCGCTGTTCACCATCAGATCCTACCGCGTTGCTGCTCACTGCTGCACGTCAGCAAGAATTGCAGCAGTGGCTGCATTGCCTGCAACAGGCCAATCTGCAGCCACAGGTGGTTGATATCACTCCTTGTGCACTGCGCACGATGGCGGCAGCGGCAGGGCTACCGGCCAACGCCGGTCTGCTGCATCGCCTCGACCAAGAATGGCTGTGGGTGGCCCCACGCCGTGCGGCCTATGGCCTTGTGCCGGTAGGGTCAGCGGACGGTGTGAGCCTGGCTCTGGCGGCAATGCGTGCGGCCTGCCCATCGCACGATGAACATCAGATTTACTATAGCAGCGTAACAGATGAGCAAACGCCATCGGGGTGCTTGCCTTGGTCGCCGTTCAGTGCCTTCAGCCAACTACGGCCCCCCTTACCCGCATTGCCAGCGGCATTCGTCTTGGCGGGTGGCCTGGCGCTGCGTGGAGAGGACTGCTGATGTATCAGGTGAATCTTATGCCCTGGCGCGTTCAGGTTCAGCGTCGGCGTGGTGCCTTTTGGTTGCGAATGTTGGTGCTGCAATTGGTGCTTATGCTGGCTGTGTTGATGGTGGTTTTTGGTCTGTTAAGCCAACAACAGGCGCAGCGGCACGAGGCACTGTTGGTGTTGGTCCGACAGCAAGCGGAACTGACCGACCGTCATCAGCAATTACAACAGGCGATGGCGCGTCTGGCCCGTTTAACCGCGCTGGCGGAACAGTACGATAAGAACCAGGTATATAACCGACGTTATCTGCAGTTATTACAGCAATTCTCAACGCTATTACCCCCGCCATTGTGGCTTATTGCGCTTGAAGCTAATGCGCAAAGCGTCAGTCTGCGGGGGCTTAGCCGCCGTTATGAAGCGGTGGTTCAGTTTGAGCAGCAATTGGCGACAGTGTCGTTATTGCAGAGCTACCGTCTGGCCGAAGTGGTGCGGCGGCAGGATGGCCTATTTTCATTTGCGTTGGTCGCGCAATGGAACCGAGATGAATAAGCCGCTGCCACGTTGGATGGCGAGATGGTTAGGCTTGTCGGGGCGTGCGCTGCTGGGGATACAGGGTCTCATGTTTAGTGGAATGGCTCTGCTGTTTGGCCTGTTACTGCAAGGGAAATGGCAGCAGTTGGAACAGACCGCGGCGGAGCATCAATTGCTCACACAACGTATTGAACTGTTATCAGAACAAGTGGCGCGTATGCCAACGCTTGAAGCGGTGAACCAAAATCTTCAACAGATCGCACAGCGACCCGCCACCAAGGGGGATTTGATGACGGTATTGCAACGCGTCGGCGCGGGGCTGCAACGCTGGCAGCAACATGAAGGCTCATCGCAGCAAATGCTGAGGCTGCATCTCAATTACGGCAGGTTATTAATACTGCTGGAGAATTTACCTGCCCAATTACGCCTTGCTCAAATGTCCGTCGAAGCGCAGGCGGGAGGTCTCACCACGGATTTTACTTTCCAGGATGCGGTGTCGTCAGAGGCTACGGCGGTAAATATCAATGAATAAACGCAGTGGTTACTGGCTGTTATTACTGCCGTTGGGGTTGATGGCACAGCCGCGAGATCCCTTTAGCCCCTTGCCAATACCTGGTTGTGTGTCAGCGACCGAATCATTGGTAGGCTGGAAATTGAAGGGGACCCTCGGACAAGGAGCGTTACGGCATGCCTGGGTTATCACCCCCACTGGGCAGTGGCTGCGGCTGGCTCCTCACCAAACCTTGCTTGCTGGGCGTTGGCAGGTTGAGCAGGTACAGGCAAAACGATTGACGCTGAAACGGGAAGAGGGTGACGGGGATACAGAGTGCCCTGCTGCTGAGAATACGGCGGTGTTGGTGCTGGGAACCCCTCATAAGGAAGAAAAAGAATGAAAGGATGCCGCTGGTTGGGGATGTTGCTATGGGGCGTGGCCATTACTGGTTCAGCACAGGACCAAGACCCTATTTCATTGGAGTTTCAGGATGCGCCGGTTACCGTCGTGTTGCAGGCGTTGGCAGATTATCGGCAATTGAATGTGGTGACTGCTGTGGGTGTCGCGGGCAATCTGACGCTGAGGCTGGATAACGTACCCTGGCAGCAGGCATTGGCCGTGATCCTGCGTATGGGGAAGTTGTCGATGACCCTAGAGGGCAATGTCATGATGGTGCACCCTGAACTGAATGAACAGGAAAAACAGAGGCAACAACAAGCCTTGGCACAAAAACAGCCACTGCATAGCGTGACTCTGCCGTTGAGCCATGCTGATGCTACCGAGGTTGCCGCAAGCCTGAATGCCCAGGGCCGTATGTTACTGAGTGAGCGCGGTAGCGTGGTGGCGGACAAGCGCACCAATGCGGTGTTGGTTCGCGATACTGCGTCGGTCGTGGCGTTGTTAACGCAGCGGATTGCGGAAATGGATGCGCCGTTGGCACAGGTCCAACTAGCGGCGCATGTTGTCACCATCAATAGCGAGAGTTTGCGTGAGCTTGGTGTGCGTTGGGGATTGGCACCGGATGAAAGGCCAGCGAAATCGTGGCAGATGAATGGCTTTAATGTAAGTTTGCCGCTGGAACGTAGTGCACTCAGTGCCGGTTTTCACTTAGCTCGGATCGGTGGGCGTCTGTTGGATTTGGAGCTGATGGCACTGGAGCAGGAAAACCGGGTGGAAATCATCGCCAGTCCACGCTTGCTGACGGCGAACTTGCAAACGGCCAGTATCAAGCAAGGGACGGAAATTCCTTACGAAGTGAGCAGTGGCTCCACCGGGTCGACGTCGATGGAGTTCAAAGAGGCGGTTTTGGGCATGGAAGTCACGCCGAAAATTTTACCCAATGGGCGAATCACCTTGGCATTGCATATCAGTCAGAACATGCCTGGACGATCGATCAGTCGTGCCGCTGGCGAGACACTGGCAATAGACAAACAGGAGATCAAAACCCAAGTGACGCTAAAGGATGGGGAAACCGTGGTTTTAGGCGGTATTTTTCAACGTCATAGTGCTCAGGGTGCGGACAAAGTGCCGGGGATGGGTGATGTGCCACTACTGGGATCCTTGTTTAAACAAAGCAGCAAACAGCATAAAAGGCGCGAGCTGGTGATATTTATTACTCCGACATTGATTAAGGCCTGAGCGGCAAGGTCCCAGGTTTGGTAGAAATCGCCTAAAGTTGATGAGCAGATGCACTTTTTTATCACCTTGGGGGCATCTGCGTTTGACGCTGCGGCCGATTTAGCTTACAAGGGTTACCGAATTGAGCACCGAGGTTTTTTTGTTAGCGCCAAGACGCCGTTAAAAACGTATGGTTTCCCTCCTGCGGCGTGGATTGCGATTTATTCGGTTGCCAAACTACCAAGAGTGTTGAGATAATTTTCCGTCTGATCTCGCACTATCGTTCATGAGGTTTCAGTTTAGGTCCCGCCGCTGATTTGATTGGCGGGGCGGGTTAACATTAACGAATTGTCTTAGTAATACCGAAAAACATGGCAGAGAAACGCAATATCTTTCTGGTTGGGCCTATGGGTGCCGGCAAAAGCACTATTGGCCGTCAGTTAGCTCAGCAACTCAATATGGAGTTTTTCGACTCCGATCAAGAAATTGAGCGACGTACCGGAGCTGACGTGGGCTGGGTATTCGACGTGGAAGGTGAAGAAGGTTTCCGCGATCGTGAAGAAAAAGTCATTAATGAACTGACGGAAAAGCAAGGCATCGTGCTGGCTACCGGCGGTGGTTCGGTTAAATCGCGTGAAACGCGTAACCGTCTGTCGGCGCGTGGCGTGGTGGTGTACCTGGAAACCACTATCGAGAAGCAGTTAGCCCGTACTCAGCGTGACAAAAAGCGTCCGCTGTTGCAGGTTGATTCTCCTCCGCGTGAAGTGCTTGAAGCGCTGGCGAAAGAGCGCAATCCGTTATACGAAGAAATTGCAGATGTCACCATCCGCACCGACGATCAAAGCGCCAAAGTGGTTGCCAACCAGATTATCAACATGCTGGAAAGTAACTGATTGCGGTTTCCGTGTTAGCCACGGCAAATGCGGAAGACTGATTGTGTTCCCCGCGGTAGCGGGGATAAACCACATTGAGAACTGAGCGCGACATGGAGAGAATTACCGTAACGCTTGGGGAGCGCAGCTACCCGATTACCATAGCCGCCGGATTGTTTAACGATCCGGCTTCTTTTATGCCGCTGAAGTCAGGTGAACAGGTCATGCTGGTCACCAACCAAACCCTGGCACCACTCTATCTGGACCACGTCCGGAAGGTGCTGGAGCAGGCTGGCGTCATGGTGGATCAGGTGATTTTACCTGATGGCGAACAGTATAAATCCCTTGCCGTGCTTGAGCAGGTGTTCTCGGCACTGTTGGAAAAGCCGCACGGTCGTGATACCACGCTAATCGCCCTCGGGGGCGGCGTGGTTGGCGATCTTACCGGCTTTGCCGCCGCTTGTTATCAGCGCGGTGTCCGCTTTATCCAGGTTCCTACCACGCTGCTGTCGCAGGTGGACTCTTCCGTTGGCGGTAAAACCGCCGTCAATCATCCGCTCGGTAAAAACATGATCGGCGCGTTCTATCAACCGGCTTCTGTAGTGGTTGATTTGGATTGCCTGAAAACCTTACCGGCGCGTGAACTCTCCTCTGGTCTGGCTGAAGTGATCAAGTACGGGATTATTCTCGATCGCGATTTCTTTGTCTGGCTGGAAAAAAATATCGATGCATTGATGGCGTTGGATATGCAGGCGCTCGCCTATTGTATCCGCCGTTGTTGCGAGCTGAAGGCCGAGGTGGTTGCCGCTGATGAACGCGAAAGCGGTCTGCGCGCGTTGCTGAATCTGGGCCATACTTACGGCCATGCGATCGAAGCCGAAATGGGCTATGGTGTATGGTTGCACGGGGAAGCTGTTGCTGCCGGTATGGTGATGGCAGCGGAAACTGCGCACCGTCTCGGTCAGTTCACTACCGACGATATTGAACGTATTAAAGCACTGTTGTTGCGCGCTGGTTTGCCGGTGTGTGGCCCGCAGGAAATGGCGCCGGAATCTTATCTGCCGCATATGATGCGTGATAAGAAGGTACTGGCCGGTGAATTGCGCCTGGTACTGCCGACGGCTATTGGCCAGGCGGAGGTCCGTGGCGGAGTGGGGCATGAAATGGTGCTTGCTTCGATCGCAGCTTGCCTTCCTGAACGGAATGCCTAAGTAAATCGGACGAAGTAACAGTGGCTTAGCCGCCGTTTACATCTATATTAATTAATGTGCAAAGCATGACTGGCGTCACTTTGCCATCATCGGGTTAATCTGCCCGTGCCACAGTAGGTCTACAGTGGTGGGCTTTTGCCTCTAGTTGGAGGGTTTCAGATGGATGAGTTTAAACCGGAAGACGATCTCAGACCTGATAGCAGCGATCGTCGTCCTGCACGTTCGCGTAAACCGGCTCCGGGACCACGCTTTGCTGTTTCGCGTCAGCATTTAATGATTGGTATCGGTATTCTGGTGTTGCTGTTGCTGATTATCGGTATTGGTTCAGCGCTAAAGGCGCCAACCAAGCATGAGGCGGCACAGGAAGGAGCGCAGAATGGTGCAGCCAAGGACATTAACCTGTCTGGTTCGTCGTCACTGACTGCCGGTAATACCGGTGTGCCAGGCGGCACCACTGACACCAATGACAATAACGGCGTGAGCAGCACTTCTCAGCCGCAGACGGTCAACGTTCCACCAATTTCCAGTACGCCGACGGAAGCGCAACCGCAGCCACAGCAGGGCGGCGCGCAACAGCGTGTTGATCTGCCAGGCAATATGTCGGATGCACTGTCAGCGCAGCAGGGCCAGGTTGATGCGGCGACGCAGGGCATGAGCGGCCCGGTGTCCACGCTGCCTACAGCACCAGCTACCCTGATGAACGGGGCTGCAGCGAAAGAAGCCACGCGTCCAGTGCAGGGCACCGCACCACAGCAACATAAAGTACCGGCGAAAAACGTCAGTAAGCCAGCGGCTACGGCTACGCAGCATAAAACACCAACCACGGTGTATACGCCAGCGCCAGCATCTTCCAGCAAAGCGGGTGCAGCGAGTGCGAAAGCGGGAACGGTAAGCGGCAATGGCGGCTCACTTCAGTCTGCACCGGCAAGCCATTACACTCTGCAACTGAGCAGCGCCTCGCGTTCCGATACGCTTAACGCGTACGCCAAGCAGCAGAAGTTGCAGCATTACCTGGTGTATTCAACCCAGCGTAATGGCAAACCTTGGTATGTACTGGTAAGCGGTAACTACGCCTCTTCAGCAGAAGCGAAGCGCGCAATCGCGACGTTGCCTGCGGATGTTCAGGCGAAAAAACCTTGGGTTCGGCCTGTAGGTCAGGTTCAACAGGATCTGAAAAAGTAACCCGATAGATTTCAAGCTGCAGCCAGGCGGTAAGAGCAGAAATTTCAGGCATTATAAGGGCGCAGCATGCTGCGCCCGTGTTAATCGGCGCGTACATATTCGCCCGTAACAGATGACTGAAGTGGCCTGCGGACAGGTCGAATAACTGTGCGTGGCCAATGATGCTGCGGCTTGAAGGATGAAGGGTATCAATCACTTAAATTTGTGCGCTGATGTGCTGTCTGAAACAGAGTACAATCCGCCGCTCTGAATTGTATAATAAGTAGCTAATTGACGGCATGAAGAAAAACCGCGCTTTTTTAAAATGGGCTGGTGGAAAATACCCGCTGGTGGACGAGATTCGTCGTCATCTACCAGCAGGCGACTGCTTAATCGAGCCCTTCGTGGGTGCGGGTTCAGTCTTCCTGAACACAGAATACGACGCCTATATTCTCGCCGACATCAACAGCGATCTTATTAATCTGTATAACATCGTTAAACTACGTACGGATGACTTCGTGCGTGATGCCCGCCTTCTTTTCACCGATGAATTCAATAAGTCGGATCAGTTTTACCTGCTGCGCGCAGAGTTTAATACTAGTAGCGATCCTTATCGCCGCGCACTGCTGTTTCTTTATCTGAATCGCCACTGTTACAACGGCTTGTGCCGATATAACCTGCGTGGGGAGTTCAACGTTCCATTCGGACGTTACAAGAAACCGTACTTCCCTGAGGAAGAGTTATACTGGTTCGCTGAAAAATCCCGCAACGCCACTTTTGTCTGTGAGCATTACCGCGATACCATGGCGAAAGCTGAGCGCGGTACAGTGGTGTACTGCGATCCGCCTTATGCGCCATTATCGGCGACGGCGAATTTTACCGCTTACCACACTAACAGCTTCAGCATGGCGGATCAGCAGAGCCTGGCGTTGATGGCGCATCAGCTTTCGGTAGAAAGCCAAGTGCCTGTATTGATTTCCAATCATGATACCGAGTTGACGCGTGACTGGTACCAGCATGCTTCGTTGTTCGTGGTGAAAGCACGCCGTACCATTAGCAGAAATATTCTTGGTCGCAGCAAAGTGAATGAGCTTTTGGCGCTGTATCGCTAAGCCGGGAACTCCCCGGCGTATTTACCCTATGGATTTCGAGTTGCAGCCAACAGTGTTGTAGCTTGAAAAGCGAGGGGTATAACGATTCGAACCCTACGTTTGGAGAGAGCGGATGAAAAAATTTTTGATTGCCCCGTCCATCTTGTCAGCAGACTTCGCCCGCTTGGGTGAAGATACTGCTAATGTGCTGGCCGCAGGCGGTGATGTAGTGCACTTTGACGTGATGGATAACCATTACGTTCCCAATCTGACGATTGGGCCGATGGTTTGTCAGGCGCTGCGTAACTACGGCATTACCGCACCTATTGACGTGCATTTGATGGTGAAACCGGTCGATCGCATTGTGCCGGACTTTGCCGCAGCGGGTGCCACTTACATCTCTTTCCATCCGGAAGCCTCCGAACACGTCGATCGTACGATCCAACTGATTAAAGAGCACGGCTGTAAAGCCGGTCTGGTCTTTAACCCAGCAACGCCGCTGAGTTACCTTGATTACGTGATGGACAAAGTCGACGTGATTCTGCTGATGTCGGTCAACCCTGGTTTTGGCGGTCAGTCGTTTATTCACGGCACACTGGATAAACTGCGTCAGGTGCGCAAATTGATTGACGAAAGCGGCCGAGATATCCGACTGGAAGTGGATGGTGGCGTTAAAGTCGATAATATTGCCGAGATTGCTGCGGCAGGCGCAGACATGTTTGTCGCCGGCTCCGCTATCTTTGGTAAGCCGGACTACCGCCGGGTAATTGATGAAATGCGCAGTGAATTGGCAAAGGTGACGCATGGCTGATTTCGGCGCGATCCGTGCTCTCGCCTTTGATCTCGATGGCACGCTGGTTGACAGCGCGCCAGGGCTTGCAGCCGCTATCGATTTGGCGTTAGCAGAAATGGGTCTGCCGCAGGCTGGTGAAGCACGAGTTGGCACCTGGATTGGTAATGGCGCCGACGTGCTGGTGCAACGTGCACTGCGTTGGACTGAAGTTGACGCAACACCCGAACATTGCCTGCAACTGCGCGAACGTTTTGATCATTTCTATGCACAAACGGTCGACAGCGGTAGCCGCCTGTTTCCACAGGTAAAGGAAACGCTGGCACGCTTAGCCACACAAGGCTATCCAATGGCATTAGTGACGAATAAACCGACGCCGTTTGTTGCGCCGTTATTGACCTCATTGGGCATTATCGATTATTTCTCGCTGATTATCGGCGGTGACGATGTGGTAGAGAAAAAGCCACACCCTGCACCGCTGTATCTGGTACTCGGCAAGCTTGGCGTCCGCGCCAACGAGCTGCTTTTTGTCGGCGATTCCCGTAACGATATTCAGGCTGCACAGGGTGCAGGCTGTCCAAGTGCCGCGTTGACTTACGGTTATAACTACGGCGAAGAGATTGCCCTGAGCCATCCCGACCGTGTGTTGGAGCACTTTGCCGACTTGTTGCCCGCTCTTGGGCTGTCATCTTTAGAGAATCAGGAAATTTAAACATGAGTAAGCCCATCGTATTTAGCGGCGCGCAACCGTCCGGTGAACTGACCATTGGCAACTACATGGGGGCGCTGCGTCAGTGGGAGAAAATGCAGGACGATTACGACTGCATCTACTGCATCGTCGATCTGCACGCCATCACCGTACGTCAGGACGCAGACAAGCTGCGCAAGGCTACGCTGGATACGCTGGCGCTGTATCTGGCTTGCGGTATTGATCCGCAAAAGAGCACCATCTTCGTGCAGTCGCATGTACCGGAACACACCCAGCTGAGCTGGGTGTTGAATTGCTACACCTATTTCGGCGAACTGAGCCGTATGACCCAGTTCAAGGACAAATCCACCCGTTATGCGGAGAACATCAACGCCGGTCTGTTCAGCTACCCGGTACTGATGGCTGCGGATATCTTGCTGTATCAAACTAACCAGGTGCCGGTCGGTGAAGACCAGAAGCAACACCTGGAGTTGAGCCGTGATATCGGTCAGCGTTTCAATGCGTTATACGGTGACGTGTTCAAAGTGCCTGAACCCTTCATTCCGAAGTCTGGCGCCCGCGTGATGTCGCTGCAAGAGCCGACCAAGAAGATGTCCAAGTCGGACGATAACCGCAATAACGTTATCGGCCTGTTGGAAGACCCGAAAGCGGTGATGAAGAAGATCAAACGTGCGATGACCGATTCCGAAGAGCCACCGGTAGTCCGTTATGACGTGGCGAACAAGGCCGGGGTATCTAACCTGTTGGATATCCTTTCCGGCGTGACCGGCAAAAGCATCGCTCAGTTGGAAGCCGAGTTTGAAGGCCAGATGTATGGCCACTTGAAAGGCGCTGTCGCTGAAGCGGTATCCGGCATGTTGGGTGAACTGCAGGAGCGTTATCACCGTTTCCGCAACGACGAAGCTTTGTTGCAGCAGGTCATGCGTGACGGTGCGGCTAAAGCGCGTGCACGTGCGCAGGAAACACTGGCGAAGGTTTATCAGGCCGTCGGGTTTGTATCACCGCAGTAACACGTCGATTTATAAAAAAGCGGCCATCGGCCGCTTTTTTTACGTCTGTATCAGGCCATTTGGGCCAGTTGCTGTGGAGCCTCCTGACTGGAGAACCAGTTCAGCTTACTGCGCAGGCTTACCACGCTGCCGACAATGATTAAACTTGGGCTGGCAGCCTGTAAGGCCAGCGTCCCCAGTTGGCTCAATTCCCCTTCGATCACCCGTTGGCGACAGGAAGTTCCGTTCTCAACCAGCGCTACTGGGGTTGTGGCAGGCATGCCATGTTCGATCAGTCGCTGTTGAATGTCTGCCGCCTGAGTCAGACCCATATAAAACACGAGCGTCTGTTGTCCGGCAGCCAGTGTTGACCAATCCAGTCCGCCGTCACGTTTGGCGTGGCCTGTCACCAACCGTACGCTTTGTGCATGGTCGCGATGAGTAAGAGGGATACCACTGTAAGCCGAGCAGCCAGAGGCAGCAGTAATACCCGGTACCACCGAGAACGGAATATTCGCTTCGGCCAGCGTTTCCAGTTCTTCACCACCACGTCCAAAGATAAACGGGTCACCGCCTTTCAGCCGTACAACACGTTTACCAAGCTGTGCTTGCTCCAGCAGGATCTGATTGATTTGTTCCTGCGGTACGCAGTGGTGACCCGCACGCTTACCAACGAAAATACGTTCGGCATCGCGGCGTACCAGCGTCATGACATCATCAGAGACCAGTCGATCATAAACCACCACGTCAGCCTGCTGGATTTGCTGCAGGCCTTTCAGCGTCAGCAAACCGGCATCGCCAGGGCCGGCCCCCACCAGTACTACTTCGCCGCATTCTTGCGGTTGATGGCTAAACAACTGCTCAATCTGCCTCTCTGCCAGTGCTACGTCATTATTGGCCAGTGATTGTGCGAGTCGATCATGGGCAAACAGCTTTTCCCAAAAACGACGGCGTGAACCGATGTCGCTGAAGTGCTTTTTCACACGCTGACGCAATGAACCGCCCAGTTGCGCCAGTTTACCCAGATGCTGAGGCAGGACCGCTTCCAGTTTTTCACGCAGCAGACGCGCCAGTACTGGCGCTTTGCCACCGGAGGACACGGCGACCATAATCGGTGAACGATCGATAATCGACGGCATGATAAAACTGGCGCGTTTAGGATCATCCACAACATTGCAGAACACCCGCTGTTGGTTGGCGCATTGGTACACTAATGCGTTAACCTCGACCCGATCGGTCGCGGCGATCACCAGCCATTTCTCTGCCAGCAGCGCTGCACTGAACTCACCTTCTAACAGCGTAATCCGTCCTTGCGCGGCCCATTCGTGGAACTGCGGAGTGAAGGTATAAGCGTTGACGGTCAGTGCTGCTCCGGCATCCAGCAGCAGGCGAGCTTTGCGTTCGGCAACTGCACCACCACCGACCAGCAGGCAGGCTTTGTGTTGCAGTTGGCAGAAAATTGGCAGGTAGTCCATCGGCAATCCTCGGGGCAATCAGCAGAGGGGCGCAAGGCGCCCCAAAAATATTACGCGGTCTGGCGTGTTGCGGTTTTTTCGGCTTGAGGCCGTTCGGCACGCGGTGTGGCATACCAGTAACCCAGGCCCATCAGTACAGAGCCGGACACAATATTACCCAGTGTTACCCACAGCAGATTATGGCCGATTCCGCTCAGGGTATAGGCTTCACTGTGATGGCCGAACCAGGACAGGGCAAACAGTGTCATATTGGCGACGGAGTGCTCATAACCGGACGCGATAAAGGCCAGCAGGCACCACCAAATGGCGATGAATTTGGCGGCGCCTTCAACACGGATCGCCATCCAAATCGCGAGACAGACCAGCCAGTTACACAGCACACCCTTAAAGAATAATACCTCTGCCGGCGCGGTGGTTTTTGCCAACGCAGCGGTATGCACCAGACTGGTGTCTACTGGCAGCAGGCTGCCACCGCCGTAGTAGTACATCAGAGCGACCAGCACCGATCCCAACAGATTGCCCAGCCAGGTTTGTGGCAATACTGCCCACATCTGACTTTGGCGTATTGTGCCGGCCTTGACGCCGAGCGTCAGGAACATGGTATGACCGGTGAACAACTCCGACCCGGCAATGATCACCAGCGTCAGTGCGATGCCGAAGGTGGCACCCATCACCAGTGGTCGCAGTGACGGATCGACCAGATTACCGAGAGTGAAGATCAAAATGATGCCGAGGCCGACATAGGCCCCGGCCATCGCTGAGCTAATCCAAAAGCCCAGCGGGCTGTGCTTTGCCAGCCTGACGATGCGCGCTGCGTTGGCGGCGCATTTGTTGATGGTATCGGTGAACATGCTGCTTCCCCTGAGGTTAAAGTGAAAATATCAGGCCGCGACCTGTACCATGCCATCCAGAACCCGACTGGTGAAATGCGCGACGGAGCGGCTTTCATCTTCCAGACAGTAACCGTCGTGCAGGCGGAAATGTTGTTTTTTTAGTGGGCTGGCGACCCACAGTTCACCTTGATGCTCGGCGATCAGGCCACGTGATAACACGCTGGCCTGGGCGAAGGGATCAATATTGCTGATCGCAAAGACCTGTTCGTCATCGTAAGGACGGAATACCGCCACCTGCTGGTTACCGATCAGGGCACATACACCGGTACCGGGTAAGATATCGGTAAGGGGGCAAAGGGTTGTCCACTGGCTCATGCGTTGTTCTCCTCAGCTTCCAGCAAAGTGACAGGAATACGCTCATCCGGACGCGCCGGCCGATGCTGTTCACGCTCGGCAACCACTTGCACATTCGGATCGCGCAGGTTGCTGTTGATGAAGTGGGCGAAGCGGACTTGGGATTCCGGATGCTCAACGGTTTCTTTCCACTCGCAGACCACTGCATCACGCAGGCGGCCGATCTCGGCTTCCAGTTGCTCGTTGATGCCCAGTTTGTCGTCAATAATCACCTTCCGCAGATAGTCGATACCGCCTTCCAGGCTTTCCAGCCATACCGAGGTGCGTTGCAGCTTATCGGCGGTGCGGATATAGAACATCATGAAGCGATCGAGGTAGTGCTCTAGCGTTTCGCTGTCGAGATCTGCGGCCAGCAGGTCGGCGTGGCGTGGTTTCATCCCGCCGTTACCGCACACGTACAGGTTCCAGCCGTTTTCGGTCGCGATAATGCCGACGTCTTTACCCTGAGCCTCGGAGCATTCACGGGTGCAGCCGGAAACACCAAACTTCATTTTGTGCGGGGTACGGATGCCTTTGTAGCGGTGTTCCAGCTTGACGCCAAAACCGACGCTGTCACCGACGCCAAAGCGGCACCAGGTACTGCCGACGCAGGTTTTGGACATGCGCAACGCCTTGGCGTAGGCGTGGCCGGTTTCAAAACCGGCGGCAATCAGTTTGCTCCAGATGGCCGGCAGGTCATCTTTCTGGGCGCCGAACATGCCGATGCGTTGGGAGCCGGTCAGCTTGGTGTACAGATTATATTCCTTGGCGATCTGGCCAACGACCATCAACCCTTCCGGTGTAATTTCGCCGCCGGGGGAGCGTGGGATCACCGAGTAGGTGCCGTCTTTCTGGATATTGCCGAGGAAGTTGTCGTTGGTGTCCTGCAGCGGTGTGTGTTGTGGTTTGAGTATGTATTCATTCCAACAGGAAGCTAGCAGGGAGCCGACGGTCGGCTTACAGACTTCACACCCGTAACCCTTGCCATATTTGGTGAGCAGTTCATCGAAGGACTTGATGCCTTCCACGCGGATCAGGTGGTACAGCTCCTGGCGTGAATAGGCGAAGTGTTCGCACAGGTGGTGATTAACCTCGATGCCCTGTTTGCTCAGTTCTGCGTTCAGCACTTGGGTGATCAGTGGAATACAGCCGCCACATCCAGTACCGGCTTTGGTCTCTGACTTGATTGCTGCAACGGTATGGCAACCCATGCCGACGGCTTTAATGATATCGCCTTTGCTGACGTCGAAGCAGGAACAGATTTGTGCCGTTTCCGGCAGTGAGTCGACACCGATAGCCGGTTTGCTGCCCGCATGCGCTGGCAGGATCAGACCGTCTGGATTTTCCGGCAGTTCGATGGCGTTAAGCGCTAACTGGAGCAAATTACCATAATTGCTGGTGTCGCCGACCAGGACGGCACCAAGCAGGGTTTTGTTGTCGGCACTGACCACAATGCGTTTATAAACTTCTTTGCTTTCATCCAGATAAACATAGCTGCGGGCGCCTTCGGTACGGCCGTGGGCATCACCGATACCGCCAACGTCGACACCCAGTAGTTTCAGCTTGGCGCTCATGTCGGCACCCAGGAAGGTGTTTTCACGGCCCAGTAAATGGTCGGCCACGACCTGCGCCATTTTATAGCCCGGCGCTACCAGACCGAAGGTGCGCTCACGCCATGAGGCGCATTCGCCGATGGCGTAAACGTCCGGATCTGAGGTCTGGCAACTGTCGTTAATCACGATGCCGCCACGGCGGGCGGTAGCCAGACCGCACTGGTGGGCCAGCTTGTCCTGGGCGCGGATGCCGGTGGAGAAGACGATAAAGTCCACTTCCAGCGCAGTGCCGTCGGCAAACTGCATGGTTTTGCGCGCCTGCTCACCGCCGTTGACGATTTCCTGGGTGTTTTTACCGGTATGGACTTTGACGCCCATGCGTTCGATCTTGCGGCGTAGCTGATCGCCGCCCATTGGATCGAGCTGTTCAGCCATCAGCACGGGGGCGAATTCAATGACGTGAGTTTCAACCCCCAGACTTTTCAGCGCACCAGCGGCCTCAAGCCCCAACAGGCCACCACCGACCACCGCGCCGCGTTTGCTGCGACGCGCGCAAGCTTCGATGGCGTTCAAATCTTCAATGGTACGGTAAACGAAGCAGTCCTGACTTTCCGAGCCTTTAATCGGCGGGATCCAGGGGTATGAACCGGTCGCCATGATCAGTTTGTCGTAGTAGACCGTGCGGCCGGTATTGGAGTGAATGACTTTCTCGCTGCGGTTGATGGTGATAGCGCGTTCACCGACCAGTACTTTCACGCCCTGTTTCTCGTAAAAGCCTTCGCGCACCAGTGAAAGCTCTTCGGCAGTATGGTGGGAGAAATAAGAAGACAAGTGCACGCGATCGTAGGCGATGCGGGGTTCTTCGCAAAATACGGTGATGTCGAACTGGTCTTTGTCTGCTTTTTCCAACAGATCTTCGATAAATCGGTGGCCGACCATGCCGTTACCGATGACAGCAAGTTTGACTCTGCTCATTATTGCCTCAAAATTCTGGTTTCCTAGCGTTACCTTATTCCTCCCTACGGGCGATTTATTGATGCAAATCAAGCGCCCCTCCATATACCTCTAATGTGGTATATGGATGATTTTTATCGATATTTCATAAGTTGTGGTTTTTATTCATCTTTAGCTGAAACGAGCCAGTCAATGCGATAAATACGCATTCGGGAGTAACAGATGGCGTAATAAACGCCCGGTAGCTTTGTCTGTATGATTCGCTGCCAGTATGATGAGTAAAACGGGTTGGAACAGCAGAGGTGAAGGGTGGCCAAAAATCCATTGAAGTTTATCGACAACCTGCGTCTGAGTGGGCATGAAGGGTTGTGGCAGTTGGCTATCGAGCATGGGCGCATCGCGCATCTCGTTCCCCAGCCGGAAGGGCTGGAGTGGCGAAACGATGTGCTGGATGCGCAGGGTGGGTTAGCGATGCCGGCATTTGTTGAGCCGCACATTCACTTGGATACCACCCAAACTGCCGGACAGCCAACCTGGAACCAGTCTGGCACCCTGTTTGAAGGCATTGAGCGTTGGGCAGAGCGCAAGGCGCTGCTAACCCATGAAGATGTTAAGCAACGCGCCTGGCAGACACTCAAATGGCAGATCGCCAATGGTGTGCAATATGTACGTACTCACGTGGACGTCTCTGATCCAACCCTGACCGCGTTACGTGCGATGCTGGAAGTGAAACAAGAGGTTGCGCCTTGGGTGACGCTGCAAATCGTCGCCTTCCCTCAAGAGGGCATTATGTCCTACCCCAACGGTGAGGCACTGTTGGAAGAAGCACTGCGGCTGGGAGCCGACGTGGTAGGGGCTATTCCACACTTTGAGTTCACCCGTGAATACGGGGTGGAGTCCTTGCACAAGGCGTTTGCCCTGGCGCAAAAGTACGATCGGCTGGTAGACGTACATTGTGACGAGATTGATGATGAGCAGTCGCGTTTTGTTGAAACCGTCGCCGCACTGGCGCTGAAGTTGGGGATGGGGAGTAGGGTGACGGCCAGTCACACCACGGCGATGCACTCTTACAATGGTGCTTACACGTCGCGGTTATTCCGTCTGTTGAAAATGTCCGGCATTAACTTTGTTGCGAATCCGCTGGTGAATATCCACCTGCAAGGACGCTTCGACAGCTACCCTAAACGGCGTGGCATTACCCGGGTTAAGGAGATGCTGGAAGCGGAGATCAACGTCTGCTTTGGTCATGACGATGTGTTCGATCCCTGGTATCCGCTGGGTACCGCCAATATGCTGCAGGTGCTGCATATGGGGCTGCATGTGTGTCAACTGATGGGGTATGGCCAGATCGACGACGGGTTGAAATTGATAACCAGCCACAGTGCACGGACCTTACATCTGACGGATTACGGCTTGGTGGCAGGCAACAGCGCCAATCTGGTAATTTTGCCTGCAGAAAGCGGTTTTGATGCCGTGCGTAGGCAGACGCCAGTACGCTATTCAATACGCGAAGGGGCGGTGATTGCCGAAACCCGGCCCGCGGAAACGACGTTGTATCTGACGCAGGATGAGAAGGTGGATTTCCGGCGCTAAGGTGCAGCAGGTCGTATAAAAAAGGGCGCCGAGGCGCCCTTTTCACATCACGATAGCAGATTAGTGCGTCACGTGGCCGTGGCTGCGGTGCTTGGTCACGAAACCGAGCAGCAGACACATCACGAATACCGCCAGGTACAGGCCGTTAGCGGTAGTCAGCGCTGCGTGTGCACCACCTTTCGCTACAATCGGGCCAGTGACCACGAAGGTCAGCATGGTACCGATGGTACCGCAGGTCAGGATGAAGTTAACCAGTTTCGGTGAGGAAACCTTGGTCTGCAACGAGCCCAGAGTGATCAACGTGGTATAGATCGCACTTGAAACGAAGCCCAGAGCCATAATGTAGTAGCCCAGGTGTTCCGGGTTGTCGGTGCTGACGAACAGATACATCGCACCGGTCGCCAACGCAGCCAGAATGGTGACGATGCGCTGCAAATCAAAGAAGCGCAGGATAAAGCTGAACACCCACATACCAACCATGTACGACGTCCAGAAATCACTCACCAGTTTACCGGCCTGGCTGATATCCATCCCGAAGGACTTGGTGGCGTATTCCGGTACCCACTGAATGAAACCGAGCTGACCGAGGATGTAGCACAGTGCGGCGATCGACAGGAACAACACGCCGATACCCCATTTCTCTTTCGCTACCGGCTGACCCGCGTCGGCGCCTTTATTGCCCAGAACCGGGAACTCGGAGAACAGGGTTAGCACAAAGATACCCACGTACAGCAGGCCGATACACGCGTACACCCAGTACCAACCGATCTGACGCGCCAACAGCATTGCGGCGACAATCGGGAAGATCATCCCAGCCATACTGAAGAAGGAGTCAGTGAACAGCAGACGTGAACCGCGTTGACGGCCCGCGTACATATGGGTGATCAAGAAGGTGCCTATCGACATGGTGATACCGCTGACCACACCAAGGATAAACATGCATAACGAGAACATGGTTAAGCTTTTGCTCACCATCAGTCCTGCGACAGCCAATACCATCAGGATAAAGCCAAACATCAGTTGGCGTTTCAGCGGGATAATTTCCATCAGCCAGGCATTGAGGAAGATCGAAATCAAAATACCGGCGTTAAGAAAGGTAAACGTATTACTCATGCTGGAAACCGGCAGATTAAAGTACTCTGCAATGTTTCCCATCACCATCCCTGTGACGATAACTAAAGCACCGGTCAGCGCGTAAGAAAAATAGCTGATCCAGGTAAGCCGTAGACGGTTGCTGTCATTCATTATATAGGCCTGATTATGTCTGTTAGGATTACTCCCGCCGCCTTTCAAATCGCAGTGTTGTTACCTACATTAACTCCCTCAGTCACTTACCTAAGTAAGCTTCGATGAGTGAGCTAGGCACTTTGCTGCAATTTGAAATTCATAGGGTATAACACTGGGTAAAGGCCGCTGGTTTTTCCTGGCAAAAGCAGAGAAAAGTCCCGATCAGGCCACCAGGGAGCGGATCCTAGCACAGACAACGGGAGTTTTTGTGATGGCTGTCGATTTTTTGATGCAATCAATGAAAGCTACTGAGGTTTTTTTGTGATCTATTTGCTTGCCGTCACGATCGAGTCACGGCTGATGACGATCGGCGAGAAGCTGATGCTGGTTGTGGTCGGGTCAATCAACAGACGCGCGGCGTACTGTGCCATTTCGGTAATTGGAAAATGCACGCTGGTCAGCGCAGGCCGTACGAAGGGGGCGCGTTCACCGCTGTCGTAACAAATTAACGAAATATCTTGCGGGACCCGCAGGCGGTGCTCGTTGATCGCCAGCAGCGCACCGATGGCCATCTCTTCGTTGCAGCAATAGATTGCGGTAGGCGTCGTTTTCATTTGCAGCAGTTGGTCGGCGCAACGATACCCGCTTTCAAGATCGTACAGCCCTTCGACGCAGGCGACGGGTTTGATATGTGCAGACTGCATCGCTTGTTCAAAACCATCGAGTCGCAGTCGGCTGGAAGGGCGGTCGCGCGGGCCGCTGATGCAGGCGATGTGCCGGTGACCGGCATCGATCAACTGCTGTGTTGCCATTCGGCTGGCGCGTGGATGATCGAAGGTGACGCAACGCTCCTCCAGGCCGGGAACCAGACGATCGAGCAGCACAAAGCGGCGTTGTTCCGTCGCTAATTGACGCAGTTGGTCATCACTGAGGAAACGGACATGAAGGATCACGCCATCACAGCGCAGGCTGAACAGTCGCTGAATTGCCTGCCATTCGTTTTCTGCACTGCTACGACCCTGGGTCACCAGCAGTTGCTTGCCGTGAGATTCGGCTTCGGTTTGGACACAGTCCATGAGTGCGCCGAAGAAACCACCGCGATACGAGGTGGTGACAAGTCCCAAAGTATTACTGTGGCTGGAAGCCAATGCACGGGCGGCAGGATTGGGGGTATAGCCGAGTTGAGCTACAGCACGCTCAACCTTCTCGCGGGTTTGCCCTTTAACGTTGGTATCGCCATTCACTACGCGTGACACCGTGGCGCGTGACACGCCTGCCAAGGCTGCGACATCTTCCAGTGTCACCATCATCTGACTCCTGATTACAGCAAAAAACGGGTTCGGCGAACCGAACCCCGACATACTAGTTATAGCAATGTATCAGTAACCGTGGTTTGTCCGACGGTTATTTGAATTGCGGCAGATAAGGTGCATTCACCGCCAACACTTCATCCAGCAGGGGTTGTGCCACGTTAGCATTGCCTACCAGTGGATTGGTGACCAGCGCCAACAGACCGCTACGTCGATCGCCATGTACGGCAGCTTCGATGGTCAGACGCTCGTAGGCTTTGACCTGTTGGGTCAGCGCATGCATGGCGTCTGGCAACGTGCCAAACGTCAGCGGATGTGCACCCTGTGCATCGACGATACAGTTAGTTTCTATCACAGCGTCGTCTGGCAAACCGCGAATAGCGCCACGGTTTGCTGTATTGACGACTAATTGCGTACCGAGATTATTATGGATCGCACGGATAAGCTCCAGCGCGACTTCTGAATAGTATGATCCGCCGCGGAAACTGAGTTGTTCTGGTTTGCTGTCGAGATGTGGGTCGGCATACAGTTCAAACAACTCTTTCTCTACTTTCATCACTTGTTCGGCGCGAGTACCGCGTTCGGCCGCTGCGGCAATTTCTTCGGCCAGCATCTCTTTAGTCTGATAGAAATAGCGGTGATATGGGCATGGGATCGCACCGACAGCACGCAGGAAATCAGGCTGCCACGGTTCTTCTTTGATGTTGTTCATGGTCAGAGCGGCACCGTCGCACAGCATATCGATGACCTTGTCGGTCACGTCGAGGCCATTTTGCGTTACCTGATGTACCCACACCATGTGGTTAAGACCGGCAAACTGCATTTGTACTTCGCTATAAGGCGCTTTCAGCATGTTGGCGATCATATGGTGCATGCTGATCGGCACGTTGCACAGGCCGATAATTTTCGCGTTGGTGTAACGAGAGACCGCTTCAGTGACGATGCCGGCTGGGTTGGTGAAGTTGATGATCCAGGCATCAGGTGCCAATTTTTCTACTCTGCGTGCAATATCCAGCATGACTGGAATGGTGCGCAGTGCTTTGGCAAAGCCACCAACGCCAGTGGTTTCCTGGCCGATCAAATCGTATTTCAGCCCTAAACGCTCGTCGGCGGCACGTGCAGGCAACTGCCCGACGCGAAACTGCGTCAGTACGAAGCTGGCATCGCGAATCGCGTCATCCAGCTCGAAATGCACGCTAACCTTCACTTGCTCCAGCCCGTGGCGTGCCAGCATACGTTGGGTCAGTGCGGCAATGATTTCTACTTTCTCGCGGCCAGGCTCAACGTCTACCAGTGCCAATTCAGTGACCGGCAACTCTTCAATACGTTGGATCAGCCCATCGACCAATTCTGGCGTGTAGCTGCTGCCGCCGCCGATAACAGCGATTTTTAACGATTTCATGCATGAATCCCCATTTGGGCCTGACGGCGATAAAGTTCAATCATGTCGTCCGCCAGATCCTGGATCACCATGGCGTTCATCAGATGGTCCTGAGCATGAACGGTAATCAGGTTGATGGTCAGTTTGCCGCAGCCTTCGTCCAGGCCGATCAGTTGGGTCTGGATCAGGTGAGCCTTTTTTACCGACTGTTTGGATTCGGCCATATGTTTGGCTGAAGCGGTAAAGTCGCCGGCACGGGCTTGCTGTAGCGCCATCAGCGCACTGCTGCGGGCGCCACCGGAGAACACCAGCAGTTCCATGATGGTGCTTTCAAAATCGGGGCTGATTTCAGTTTCAGTCATCAATTCACTCACATTATTTCTCCTGTTATTGCGCGACAGTCATGCCGGCGGATATTCATTATTTTCAGTGTCGCTCCAGAATGAGAGCGCTCTCATTTGTTTAGATTAACCAGAATGAGAAACGAAACCGGGAGTTGTGTCGCAAAAAGCGACGAAGGTGTAAAAAGGGCAAAAAATGCGTGATGCGGTTGGCAAAAAGGTCTAAGGCGATCATACTTTTGGCAGTAAATTTCGGGGTTGGCTGAGATATATCCCACAATTACGTAAATATAGGTAAATGGCTGGCACTCGCAGGTACAGCTCTTTAGAATCAAGGCGCTTTTCCGTTGTTTGTCTCCCAGAGAAAGGACCCGTTAATGTTCAAACGTACTTTAGTGACCTTCGTTGCGCTGTGTTCCCTGACAGCAATGGCGCCCGCTGCGTTCGCCGCCGGTGAAACTCATGTCATGCTGACCACTTCAGCAGGGAATATCGAATTAGCGCTCGACAGTCAGAAGGCTCCGGTTTCCACCAAGAACTTCGTCGACTACGTGAACAGCGGCTATTACAACAACACTGTTTTCCACCGTGTGATCCCGGGCTTTATGGTTCAGGGCGGTGGCTTTACTGCGGATATGCAGCAAAAATCAACGCAGGCGCCAATCAAGAACGAAGCGGATAACGGTCTGCGTAACCTGCGCGGCACCATTTCGATGGCGCGTACTGCCGACAAGGACAGCGCTACCAGCCAGTTCTTCCTGAATGTGGCGGATAATGCCTTCCTGGATCACGGTCAGCGTGACTTCGGTTATGCGGTGTTCGGTAAAGTGATCAAAGGTATGGATGTAGTGGATAAAATCTCCCAGGCACCAACCGGTAACGTTGGTCCGTACCAGAATGTCCCGAGCAAGCCTATCGTCATTTTGTCAGCAAAAGTGCTGCCATAATGATTTTGCGCCGGCCCCAGCGGGCCGGCTGCGTTGCTTTCCCCTGGAAGCCTTACCTGCATCACTGTTTTTTCCCCCGCCACATGCTTTAATCGCCAGCTCATAATCAGACCGGAAACCCGGCGTTATGCCCTCTTGTTTGAAGCCGCAGCGTACAAATCTGCTCCCGGCAGATGTGTCATCCCAGCCACTTACCTGAATAAGTGCCTGAGGATTTTCGCGCCTACCACCGAACTGCAACTTCAACCACGTTGGGTACGCATCTGTTTTATTAAGGGATGAACTGCTGCCATGTTTGAATTTAGCCAGGTTCTGCTGCTGTTGCAGCAGATGTGTGTTTACCTTGTTATTGCTTATTTGCTGAGCAAAACCCCGCTATTCATACCGCTGACGCAGGTGACTATTCGTCTGCCACATAAGCTTTTGTGTTATGTCATTTTCTCGGTGTTCTGCATCATGGGCACCTATTTCGGTCTGCATGTCGAAGGTTCAATCGCCAACACCCGTGCGATTGGCGCCGTGTTGGGAGGCTTATTGGGCGGGCCTTCGGTGGGTTTCCTGGTCGGGCTGACGGGGGGGCTGCACCGCTACACCCTCGGCGGCATGACCGATGTTGCCTGTGCGGTATCAACCGTGGCGGAAGGGTTGGTGGGCGGAGTCGTGCACAGTATTGCTATGCGCCATCGTCGTATTGATTTGCTGTTTAACCCGTTGTTTGTCGCAGGGGTAGCGCTCGTTACTGAAGTTCTCCAGATGGCGATTATCCTGGCGATTGCCCGTCCGTTCGACGAAGCGCTAAGACTGGTGGAGCACATTGCGTTGCCAATGCTGATCGCCAATACCGTGGGTGCCGCAATGTTTATGCAGATCCTGCTCGACAGACGGGCGATGTTCGAGAAATACACCGGGGCGTTTTCGGCCAAGGCGTTGAAGATAGCGGAGCGTACCGAAGGTATCTTGCGACAGGGGTTTGATCAGGAAAATAGCATGAAAGTGGCGCGAGTTATCTATCAGGAACTGGGGATTGGCGCCGTGGCCATTACCGACCGCGAGAAGCTGCTGGCGTTTATTGGTATCGGTGACGACCACCACCTGCCAGGCACGCCGATTTCATCAGGGCACTCGCATCGAGCGATCGACAATAACGAAGTGGTTTACGCTGACGGTAATGAGCTTTCCTACTGCTGCTCGATCAATCCTGCTTGCAAACTGGGTTCAACGCTGGTGATCCCACTACGCGGTGAAAACCAACGGGTGATTGGTACTATCAAACTCTATGAACCCAAGAGTCGGTTATTCAGCACCATCAATCGGACGTTGGGTGAGGGGATTGCCAGCCTGTTATCCGCGCAGATTATGGCTGGGCAGTATGAGCGCCATAAACAGTTGTTGGCACAGTCGGAAATCAAATTGCTGCATGCGCAGGTCAACCCACACTTCCTGTTTAACACCCTGAATACGCTGGTGGCGGTTATCCGTCGTGACGGCAACCGAGCTTGCGAGTTGGTGCAGTACCTTTCTACCTTTTTCCGCAAGAACCTGAAACGCTCGGATGACGAGGTTAGCCTGGCGGATGAGCTTGAACACGTGAACGCCTATCTGCAGATCGAACTGGCGCGTTTTGCCGATCGGCTGGAGATCTCCATGTCATTACCGCAAGAGTTGCTGGCGGTGCGGTTACCGGCATTCTCACTGCAACCGATTGTGGAGAATGCCATTAAGCATGGTACGTCGCAGTTGCTGGGCGTGGGGCGAATTGATATTGGCGCACGGCTTGAGGACGGATGTTTACTACTGCAAGTGACCGACAATGCGGGTCTATTCCAACCGAAGGCAAATAACAGTGGGTTGGGAATGAACCTGGTGGATAAGCGTATTCGTGTACGCTACGGCGATGGCTATGGCGTGCAGGTGGCCTGCGAGCCGCAATTATTCACCCGTATTACGCTCAATGTACCGCTGGCGAGGGCTGCCTGATGTTAAACGTACTGATTGTTGATGATGAGCCTTCTGCTCGCGATAACCTGCGGCATTTACTGGAGGCAGAAGAGGGGATCAGCATTGTTGGTGAATGCGCTAACGCAATAGAGGCCATCAGTGGTATCCATCGGTTGCAGCCAGACGTTGTGTTTCTGGATATACAGATGCCGCGCATCACCGGGTTGGAGATGGTGGGCATGCTCGATCCCAATCGTATGCCGCATATCGTGTTTCTGACCGCTTACGATGAATACGCGGTGCAGGCTTTCGAAGAACACGCCTTTGATTACCTGTTGAAACCGGCAGAACCTAAGCGGTTGAGCAAAACGTTGCAGCGCTTGCAGCAGCATCGCGGACAACAAAATATGGCTGTGCTGGACGAAAGTGCCGGTTACCTGAAATACATTCCCTGCACGGGCCACAGCCGTATTTATCTACTGCGCTTTGATGAGGTTGTGGCTATTCGTTCGCGATTGAGTGGGGTGTTCGTGGTCCGCAATGATGGCATGGAGTGCTTCACCGAGCTGACGCTGCGCACGCTGGAAATGCGAACGCCGCTGGTGCGCTGTCACCGCCAGTATCTGGTTAATCTGGAGCAGGTGCGTGAAATTCGCTTTGATGACAACGGTGCGGCGGAAATGATCATGCCGGTCGGCGAGCCGGTACCGGTCAGCCGTCGTTACCTGAAAGCGCTGAAAGAAGAGCTGGGGCTGCGAGGTTGATTTTCTTGTAGCCATTGTTCGTGTTCTTTTTGTTGAGATTGACGACTAACAAAATCCCGCATGAAATCATGTCGAAGTAGAGATGCAGTACGATCTGCTGTTTTATTGTTCAAGTCGTTCGTGGTCAATCTAACCCAGTCTTAAGCGGAATCCTAAATTCATTCTCCCGCGAGCCGGTTGGTAGCTCCATTTTTGTTTGTCCTTGACGGGGTTACGTCGCGCTTATAGCTTTATTGACATCAACAGGCGCTTTTTGCGCCGTGTCAGAGCGTCCAAGGAAAAGAAAATGAGTGAAGCACGGATTATTGCCAAAGCGATGAAAGACGGTAAGCCGGTACAGGATTTGGTTATTTTGCCCGCGTTGGCGAACCGCCATGGCCTGATCACCGGAGCAACCGGGACGGGTAAAACCGTGACGCTGCAAAAAATGGCTGAACAGTTTTCGCGCATTGGCGTGCCGGTATTTTTGTCGGACGTGAAGGGCGATCTCTCAGGGATTGGCACTGAAGCCGTGCCCTCGGAGAAATTGCAGGCGCGTTTGGCGGCCATAGGTGTCACTGACTGGCAGCCGCAAGCTTGCACCATCATTCCATGGGACATCTATGGCGAGAAGGGCCACCCAATCCGCGCGACCGTTTCAGACTTGGGGCCATTGCTGCTGGGCCGTTTGTTAGATTTGAATGACGTACAAAGCGGTGTTTTGCAGTTGGTGTTCAAAATTGCCGATGATAATGCGTTGTTGTTGCTGGATATGAAAGATCTGCGCGCCATGGTGCAGTACGTGGGTGACAACGCCAAACAGTTCCAGACCCAATACGGCAATATTTCTTCGGCTTCGGTGGGCGCTATCCAGCGCGGTTTGCTGACGCTGGAGGAACAGGGCGCCAATATGTTCTTCGGCGAGCCGATGCTGGATATCAATGACCTGATGAAAACCGACGCCAATGGGCATGGTGTTATCAATCTGCTGGCGGCTGATAAGCTGATTAATCAGCCGAAACTGTATTCGGTTTTCCTGCTGTGGCTCTTGGCTGAGCTATTCGAACACCTGCCGGAGGTGGGCGACCCGGAACAGCCGAAGCTGGTGTTCTTCTTCGATGAAGCGCATCTGTTGTTCAACGATGCGCCGGCGGCATTGCTGACCAAAATCGAGCAGGTGGTGCGCCTGATCCGCTCCAAAGGCGTCGGCATCTACTTTGTGACCCAGAACCCACTGGATATCCCGGACAGCGTGCTGGGGCAGTTAGGTAATCGCGTACAGCATGCGTTACGTGCTTTTACGCCGCGTGACCAGAAGGCGGTGAAGGCTGCGGCACAAACCATGCGTGCCAATCCGGCCTTCGATGCCGAAACGGCGATCACCGAACTGGGCGTGGGCGAGGCGTTGGTCTCTTTCCTCGATGAAAAAGGGCGTCCTAATGTGGTGGAACGGGCGATGGTGATCGCGCCGGAATCCAAGATGGGCATGCTGGGGGCGGAAGGGCTGAACAGTGCGATCAATAAGTCGCCGCTGTATGGGCGTTACGAAGATATGGTTGACCGTGAGTCTGCCTATGAAAAACTGTCAGCTCAGGGTTTTTCTACCGTTGGCACGCCGCAAGCAGGCCAGCCAGCACCACAACCTCAGGCACAACAGCAGGCGGGCGGTGGCTTGATGGGCGGATTGAACGAAATTCTGTTTGGTTCTACCGGCCCGCGTGGCGGTAAGCGTGACGGTGTCGTCCAGACCGCCGCCAAGAGCATGGCACGTGACCTTGGCCGCCAGATCCTGCGTGGCGTGCTGGGCTCGATTATGGGTGGCCGCAAAAAGTAAGCTGAAATTATCGGTAGCGGCGGTATTGTAGGGGCGTTGTATACTGCGCCCGTGTAAATCGGGGCAAGATATTCGCTCCCTACGATGATGTCCGTTGGAAACACTATGCTGCTGTTGATCGATAACTACGACTCTTTTACCTATAACCTTTACCAGTACTTCTGCGAATTGGGCGCCGAGGTGTTGGTAAAGCGCAATGATGAGCTGCAACTGACCGATATTGAACGGCTGGCGCCGCAGCGTTTAGTGATCTCCCCCGGTCCTTGTACCCCGAACGAAGCCGGCATCTCGCTGGATGCCATCCGTCATTTTGCCGGTAAATTGCCGATCCTCGGTGTTTGTCTGGGCCATCAGGCGCTGGGGCAGGTCTTTGGGGCTAAGGTGGTGCGTGCACGTGAAGTCATGCATGGTAAAACCTCGGCGATCCGCCATTTCGACAGCGGTGTTTTTCACGGGCTGAACAATCCTTTGACCGTGACGCGCTACCACTCGTTGGTGCTTGAGGCTGCTACTTTGCCGGACTGTTTTGACGTGACGGCCTGGAGCGAGCGCGACGGCGTACGCGATGAAATTATGGGGATCCGCCACCGCCAACTGGCGCTGGAAGGGGTGCAGTTCCACCCGGAGAGTATCCTTAGCGAGCAGGGCCACCAGCTGCTGGATAATTTCCTTAAAAGTTAACCGGTTAGGTTTTTTTTAACCGCGAAGACGATTTGCGTTTGCCCTTTATTGGTTTTTTATGCATATTTTGTGATTATATTTTCACTCAATCGCAACCAAAAGACTGAGTCACATTTAGGGTGGGCCCCATAATGACCGAAAAATCCGCAGTTAACCGCAGTACCTTTGACCAGGTTATCCTGCCTGTTTATGCACCCGCGCAGTTTGTTCCGGTCAGGGGCAAAGGCAGCCGCGTGTGGGACCAGCAGGGGAAAGAGTATATCGATTTCTCTGGCGGCATTGCGGTGACGGCGTTAGGGCACTGTCACCCGGCTTTGGTCGAGGCGCTGAAACAGCAGGGCGAAACCCTGTGGCATACCAGCAACGTTTTTACTAACGAGCCAGCGCTGCGTCTGGCCACCAAGTTGATCAACGCCACCTTTGCCGACCGGGTGTTTTTCGCCAACTCCGGTGCAGAAGCCAACGAAGCGGCCTTCAAGCTGGCGCGCCATTACGCCATTACCCGCCACAGTCCGTATAAAACCAAAATCATCGCGTTTTATAACGCTTTCCACGGTCGCACGCTATTCACCGTCTCGGTGGGTGGGCAGGCCAAGTATTCTGACGGCTTTGGGCCGAAACCTGCGGATATCGTGCACGTGCCGTTCAACGATCTGGCCGCAGTAAAAGCCATAATGGATGATCACACCTGTGCGGTAGTGATGGAGCCGATTCAGGGTGAGGGCGGTATTACCCCGGTAAATGCCGAATTCCTCAAAGGTGTGCGTGAACTCTGCGATAAGCACCAGGCGCTACTGGTATTCGATGAAGTACAAAGTGGTATGGGGCGTAGCGGTAAGCTGTTCGCTTACATGCATTATGGTGTAACGCCGGACATTCTTACCACAGCCAAAGCACTCGGTGGTGGTTTCCCTGTCAGCGCCATGTTGACCACCGAAGACATTGCTTCGGTAATGCAGGTGGGTACTCATGGCACCACCTACGGTGGCAACCCGCTAGCCTGTGCTGTGGCAGAAGCAGCGCTGGACGTGATCAATACGCCAGAAGTACTGAGTGGCATTGAACTGCGCCATGGTTTTTACGTGCAGGCATTAAAGAAGATTGGCGAGAAGTACGGTATCTTCAGTGACATCCGTGGCATGGGCTTGCTGATTGGCGCTGAGCTGACTCCGCAATACCACGGCAAGGCGCGCGACTTCCTGACTGCTGCTGCCGCTCGTGGGCTGATGATTCTTAACGCAGGGCCAAATGTCATTCGCTTTGCCCCTTCACTGGTTGTGGAAACTCAGGACATCGATGACGGTATGGCATTGTTTGAGTTGGCCGTGCAGGATGTGATTAACGCTTAATGCGTTGTCTTGATAACGGGGGCGCCATACGGCGCCCTTATTGATCGCGGAGTTTACGCTTCAGCCAAATGCCATGATGTGGGCGTTGGCTCCAGGCCAATGACGAGATGGTATGCATGACGCTCAGGTGCGACAAAATACGCCGCAGGTGGCGTTCCATTTCGGTCACCGGCATATCAGGGTGCAAATCCGGCGGCTGCATAATGCTGTTGCCACTGCTTGGCCCGTCGTACTCCAGCCGTTGCTGACAGCTTTGCAGCGCAATCTCACAAGATTGCAGATATTCCTCCGCCAGTTTTGGCGTCAGCATATAGTGCTCGCGCGCCAGAATAGTCATCGCATTAAGGTGTTCGACAATAAACTGGCTGTGTGTCACCCACAGGCGCATATCCGCCAGATAGCTCGATTCAAATCCCGGTTCCTGCATCGCCTGATTCAATGAGGTGAAAAGCGCATTGTGCGCCTGATTGACCTGCATACGGGCATAGGCCAGTGCACTGGGGTCGGGTTCTTGCTCTTCCAGCAGCAAACGCAATGCCTGTTGATCGTTCTCCAGCGCCTGGTGGGCGTTTTTACGCAGCAAGCCGCTTTGCCACTGCGGCCACAACCAGATGGTGCTACCGAACACCAGCACACACCCAATCAAGGTATCGATCAGGCGCGGTACCAAGAAATGGGTGCCGTTTAGCGCCAGTAATTGCAAGGTGTAGACCGCTGTCACCGTAAAGCCAATCACCGCCAGCCCGTAGTTTTTACGCGAGACCAAGTAGGCGAGCAGAGTGATCACCAACATCACGCTGAGCGTTTCTGCCTCAGGCAGCTGCAATTGCAGCAGGCCAGCAGCGATCACCAGCCCGACCAAAGTACCGAGTGCACGGTGCTGGATACGTACCCGGGTGGCGTTATAGCCGTTCTGGCTCACCAGCATGATGGTCAACAGGATCCAGTAAGGTTTAGGCAGGTTGAAAACCATCCCGAGGCTACTGCCCGCAGCAAGTGTGACACCCAATCGCGCCGCATTGCGCAGGGCGTTGGATTTGAATGACAGATAGCTGACCAAGGCGGGCCAGAAAGGCAGGCGGTTTTGATTGGCCATCAAATCGCGACGGTAAAGTGGGTGCTGGGTGCGCAGCAGACGGGCGATGCGACTGAAATGGTAGTAACAGAACTGCCCAACCGGGTTGTCTGGGTGCTGCGTCGCCACTTTTTCTAGTGCCGCCAGTTCATTGTCCATATTGAAGCGCTGAGAATGCTGGTGATAAAGAATATCGTGCGCCACCGTGCGCAGGCGGCCGGCAATCACCTGTGCATTACGGCGGATGATCGCTTCGGCTTGGCTCTGTTCCACCAGTTTTTGCACTTCTTCCGGTAGATGCAGGCTGACGGTAATGTGTTCCTGCAAATCCAGTGCGACCTGAAAAGTACGCTGCAGGCGCTTTTGCTCGAGGTTACTGGCGTGCGGTAGAAAGTTAAGCTGCTGATACAGCAGGGTGATTAGATCCATCACTTTTTGCTGGCGCACCAACAGGGGCGGTAACGCGGTCTGTGGATCGGTATGTTGGGTCAGCAGCGAATATTTGGCTTCAAAGTAATCTGCCAGTTCCAGATAGAGCTGATTGAGCGACTCGCGCATCGGTTGCTCTTTCCACAGCGTGAACCAAAACCAGGTAAACAGGCCGTACCAGGCTGTGCCCACGACGTATAGCAACGGTGCGTGCCAAAGCGGAACTGTACCGGCCATGCTGAGAGAAAAGATGGCAGCAACCAGCGAGGCGGGTAGCAGGCGGGCATGTAACGGGCTGATTTCACCGCTTACGCCGAGGAGCAGCGCCAGGCCGAGCATCAGTACCGGCAACGGCAGGTGCCACAGCAATGCTTGCTGCAATAGCAGGCTGCTGAGTGCAAATAGCGAACCACCGACGATCAGGCGTTTGAAGAAGCGTTTGTGAGGGGTATCCAGCCCGGCAATATTACAGCAGGCAGGAACCAGAGAAAATAACAGTCCGTATTGCAGTTGGCCGATCAACAGGCCGAGTAGCACTGGCAGGCACAGCACCAGCGTTTGCCGCAGTGCGTAATTGACTTCCGGGTGGTAAATCAGTCGGCGCCACATGATGACTTGGGGCATAAAAAAACGGCGCGAAACATCGCGCCGTTTTTTCAGTGATTAACGCGTGCCGTAAACGACAATAGTTTTGCCGTGCGCGGAGATCAGGTTTTGATCTTCCAGCATTTTCAGAATACGGCCAACGGTTTCACGTGAACAACCGACGATCTGGCCAATTTCCTGGCGAGTAATTTTAATCTGCATACCATCAGGATGGGTCATGGCATCAGGTTGTTTTGCCAGGTTCAGCAGTGTTTGCGCGATACGGCCTGTAACGTCGAGGAAGGCGAGGTTACCCACTTTCTCAGACGTTATCTGCAGACGGTTTGCCATCTGGGCTGACAGGCGCATCAGGATGTCTGGGTTGACCTGAATTAGCTGGCGGAATTTCTTGTAGGAAATTTCAGCCACTTCACAGGCGGTTTTCGCCCTAACCCAGGCGCTACGCTCCTGACCTTCTTCAAATAATCCAAGCTCGCCGATGAAATCCCCCTGGTTAAGGTAGGACAAAATCATCTCTTTACCTTCTTCATCCTTAATCAGCACCGCGACGGAGCCTTTAACGATGTAGTAAAGCGTTTCGGCCTTTTCACCTTGGTGAATCAGCGTACTTTTGGATGGATATTTGTGGATATGGCAATGAGACAGGAACCATTCGAGAGTAGGGTCTGTTTGCGGTTTGCCGAGAACCATTCGCTGTTATCCTCTGTTGTTATCGCTGCCTTGTGTCACAGGGGTCAGAGTTCCCTGTAAAACCTGTTGTCGCCGTTGTTTTAATGGTGGCTATCAGCAGATTTTGAGGCGTGTCATAAATATACGCTGTCGCTCTAGCATATTAACTTGCCGGGAGAGCTGCAAGCTACATTCTGTTAACATACCGGTAAAGGAGCCTTTCCCTGGGAGTTTCCCTGAAATCAGTGTCCCGGAAAGATTTATTGCGGCTCTGTTTGTAGCACAGAGTGAGGCGGGTGTCTTGTGTTGTCTCGCTTCAGCATGATTAGCATCAGGTTCCGTTGCCAGTTTCTATGCGAAAGCGTACCCTGATTTTAAGAAATTAACCGGAGTGACCAGCATGCAGGCAAGAGTTAAGTGGGTGGAAGGGTTAACGTTTCTGGGTGAGTCCGCGTCTGGCCATCAGGTATTGATGGACGGCAATGCGGGCGATAAAGCGCCTAGCCCGATGGAAATGGTGCTGATGTCGGTGGGGGGGTGCAGTGCTATCGATGTGGTGTCGATCTTGCAAAAAGGGCGTAATGATGTGCGCGACTGCGAGGTCAAGCTGACTTCTGAACGACGTGAAGAAGCACCGCGTTTGTTCACCCATATCAACCTGCATTTTATCGTGACCGGTAAGGATCTGAGTGACAAAGTCGTTGAGCGGGCGGTGAACCTCTCGGCAGAGAAATACTGCTCGGTGTCATTGATGCTGAGTAAGGCCGCCAGTGTGACTCACAGCTTCGAGATCCGCGACGTAGCCTGACCCTACCAGCTGTAGCGTTGGCAATGGGTACGTAATAAATCGAGAAATCGCCGCGCCGTCACTGTCAGCGGCGATTTTTGCGAATACAGCACGCCATATTGCGCCTGTGGCAAAGTGTCGATAGGCAGGATTGCCAATTTTCCCCGCAAAGAGAATGGGTTGCTCATCGCCCGCGCCACGATAGTCAAACAGTCCGTTTCCAACACCATGTTCAGTCCACAGACTACAGAATCCGAACGAATCGGCGCATGGGTCAACTGTTGATAAAAGTTTCCGAGTACTGACTGTAATTGATGATAATACCCCATGTCGGTTTCCGGCAGCAGCCACTTGGCTTGCCGCAAATCATCCAGCGACGTTGCCTGCGCCAGCGGGTGCCCATCACGTGCGATAATGCAAAATGGCGCGTTGAATAACGGCTCATGACACATTTCTTCCAGCGGAAGTCCTGGGCTAACAGTGCCGACGACGAAATCCAGTCTCCCCTCACGCAAGGCCGGCAACAGAGTAGATAGCTGCGCTTCGCGGATTATCAGGTTGGCTTGCGGGAACTGACATTTGAACGCATCTACCAGCCCTGGCAGTACCGTAAGTGCCAGTAACGAAGAGCAGCCGATGGCGACGCTACCCTGTGAATGTTGATTGAGTTGCTGGATCTCATCGGAAGCGCGCTGCAATTCCTCCAGGATAAGCTGCATCCGCAGCGAAAAAGCACGGCCGGTTGCGGTTAACGTCATCCCTTGGCTACTGCGCAGAATTAACTGGGTTTCCAACGTTTGCTCCAGTTCGCGGATGCTACGGCTCACTGCGGGTTGGGATTGCCCCAGGGCGCGAGCCGCACCACGGATGCTGCCGCTGCGGATGACCTGTTGGAATACCTTTAACTGCTGCAACTTAGGTAAATAGCGCACTCATCCCCCCCTATCAGTAAAAAGCATCACCGCTTAAAAGATTGCATCTTACGCCGCCTGCGTAAAGCCTATAATTTCGCCATGTATGACTTAATTGGTTGTTATTAAAACTATAAAGTGACGAAGCGCACACTATTACCGCGTGCCCATTCTGTCGGGCATACACTGGGGCGATAACTTAAAGGAATATCAGCTATGAAAAATCGTTCGCTAATGATTTTTTTGCTGTTTGTGGGTTATGTAGTGGTTTACATCGACAAGAGTGTTATGGGTTTTGCGCTGTTGCCTATTGAACGAGAGTTTAATTTGCAGGCAGAGCAACTGGGCTATATCACAGGGATGTTCTTCCTGGCGTATTCATTGTTCCAGATACCGGCGGGTTGGCTCTGCGATCGTTTTGGCTTTAAGAAAGTGCTGTGCAGTTCTCTGTTTTTACTGGGGGGCTTTGCACTATGTTTCGGCCTGCTGGGGTTCGGTCTGGGCCTGCTGGTGACCTTCCGTTTCCTGTCTGGTATTGGTCATTCTGGATATCCAAGTTCATGCGCCAAAGCGGTCGTGGCCAATTTCCCTCTTGAGCAGCGCACGTTCGCGCAGTCTATTTTGTTGTCTTCCGCAGGGTTGGCAATGACTGCCGGGCCTCTTGTGGCCGTTTATTGTCTCGAACATATCGGCTGGCGCGGTTCGTTTTCTATGCTTGGCATGCTGGCCTTTATGATCGCTGCCTGTATTTTGTGGCTGGTACCAAATCCGCCTCAGGCAGAGCCAAAACAGCCCGGGTCGACGGGGAGTAATTATCGCACGTTACTGAAAAGCCCCATCGTGTTGCTGCTGTTCTTGGCGATTTTCTGCATCAATATTCCCTCCTACGGGCTAATGGCGTGGTTGCCAAAATTCCTGGTGCAACAGCGCGGTATGTCGCTTGGCCTTTCCAGCATGGTGGTGGCTGCGGGCGGGCTGGGGATCTGGATCTCCTCTCTGGCAACCGGTTGGCTGGTGGGGCGTTATTTGGAAGGGCGTGAGCCGCTGGTTATTTGCATTTGTTCACTGCTCAGTGCGCTGTGTATCTGGCTGGTATTTACCAGCGGGTCAGCGCTGGCCGCCAGCCTGTTCCTGTTCCTCGGTTATGTCTTCCTGATGGCGTCGTTTGTCACGGTGTTCACGTTGCCGATGAAACGGCTGCCGGTTGATGTGATAGGTGCCGCCATGGGGCTAATCAACACAGGGGGCACATTGGGTGGTTTTGTCGCTCCTGTTGTCATGGGATATCTGATCACCATCAGCAATGGCTATATGAGCACATTTATATTTTTGGCTATGGCGATGGTGGTTTCCGGATTGGTGATCTTGCCGTTGGCGGGTAAAGCACGCCAGTCGGCACTGAATTAAGGAGAATGAACATGAATATTGAAACGCTGTTGGCCGAGGTTGAACGAGATGTCGTACGCTGGCGTCGACACCTACATGCTTATCCCGAGCTGTCTTTTCAGGAAACGAATACCGCAGAGTATATCGCCGGTGAGTTGGCGACCTTTGGCCCATTGACGATCACCAGACCGACACCGAACAGTGTGGTCGCTGAGCTGCAAGGTGCTGCGCCGGGGCCATGTTACGCGTTGCGTGCGGACATTGATGCGCTGCCTATTCAGGAGGTGAGTGATGAAGCCTTCTGTTCGACCCGACCTGGGGTAATGCATGCATGTGGCCACGATGCGCACAGTGCAATGCTGCTGGGGGCTGCCAGCGTGCTGTGCCGCTTACAGGCTCAGATCAAGGGGTCGGTACGGTTTATCTTCCAGCACGCCGAGGAGGTGCCACCGGGTGGCGCGCAACAGCTGGTTGAACTCGGCGTGTTGGACGGCGTGGAGATGATTTTTGGCCTGCATGTCATGCCAAACTTCCCTACCGGCGAAGTGGCGATCAAACAGGGCGTGTTCAGTGCCTCGAGCGACAACTTTGACATTGTGCTGCAGGGCAAGGGCGGGCACGGGTCGATGCCGCACTTATGCATCGATCCCGTGACTATTGGGGCCGAGGTGGTTACTGCCTTACAGCAGATAGTCGCGCGTAAACTGGATCCGCTGAATGCGCCAGTATTGACAGTGGCTACCTTTCAGGCGGGCGACAGCTACAACGTTATCCCCGACAGTGCGCGATTGGCGGGAACCTTACGGACGCACAGCCGCGACGTAAGAGCCAGGGTACCAAAGCTGATGGAGCAAACATTGGCAGGCGTCTGTCAGGCACATGGTGCGGAATATAAGCTGGAGTGGACGAAGGGCTACACCATTGGCAATAACCACCCAGATGCCTGTGGTATCGCCCGTGATGTGATTGCTGCCGTTGTGGGCACGCAGGCGTTGAGGGAAATGGGGTCAGCGATGTTCGGTAGCGAGGATTTCTCGTCTTACCAAGAGAAAGTGCCGGGATGCTTCTTGTTTATCGGCAGTGGTAACGAAACGATCGGCGCAACCTACAGTGTCCATAACCCTCGCTTCAAACTGGACGAAGCAGCATTGCAGATTGGGGTGAAACTGCATGTCGGCTTTATTCGCCACCTGTTAATGCAATAAGACGATGGGCGCGGTGTTTCGCCGCGCCCATCTGTTGTTATTCGATTTTTTTGCCTTCCAGCAGTTGCTGCACCAATGGCGCCATGATCAGCTCCATCGCCAGCCCCATCTTGCCGCCCGGTACAACAAGCGTATTGATGTGTGAGATAAAAGATCCCTGCAGCATCGCTAACAGATAAGGGAAATCGATTTGATCCAGGCCGCGGAAGTGGATCACCACAAAACTCTCATCCAGCGAAGGGATCGCCTTGGCGGCAAACGGATTGGACGTGTCGACCGTGGGTACCCGCTGGAAGTTGATATGGGTACGTGAGAACTGCGGCGTGATGTAGTTGATGTAGTCCTCCATCGAACGCACCACTGAGTCCATCACCGCTTCACGGGAGTGGCCGCGTTCACCGGTATCGCGGATCAGCTTTTGGATCCACTCTAGATTAACAATAGGTACTACACCAACCAGCAAATCGACATGTTTTGCCACGTCGTTGTGTTCGGTCACTACGCCGCCGTGCAACCCTTCATAAAACAACACGTCGGTCGGTGCTGGTAATGGCTCCCAAGGGGTAAAGGTACCGGGAACCTGGTTATAGGGTACAGCTTCATCGTAGGTATGCAGATACTTGCGTGAGCGGCCGGTGCCGTTGGTACCGTACTCGCTAAAGCTTTGTTGCAGCAGGCCAAAGTCATTGGCCTCGGGGCCGAAATAGCTGATGTGACGGCCAAGATCGCGTGCTTTACGGATTGCAGCGTCCATTTCCGGTCGGGTATAGCGATGGAAACTGTCACCTTCCAGCTCAGCGGCGCGGATATTGAGCTGCTGAAAGATCTTACGGAACGCCACGCTGGTTGTGGTGGTGCCGGCGCCACTAGAACCGGTCACTGCGATAACGGGATGTTTGGCGGACATAATGCTGGTCACTCCGTGTTGAATGCGCTGGTGTCAGATATCATTATTGGTCTGTTTGACACCCTTTCGCCAAGGGCAAAATACTGCGCGTTGGTTTGCAATCCCTCATTGTTACCTGATTTTTTCCGCCAGTCATAGAACCGATAAGCACTAAATTTCTTCTTGTCCGGCGCGGAACTGGCCGCGCGGCATGATGTTGATGGTCTCATGCAGTTCTGACCACACCAGCAACACCTCACCATTTTTCAGCTGACGGCGGACATCTTCCACTTTTTGTTCCAGCGAGCGCTCGTGCTCACCATAGTCAGTCCCTTCTCGCAGCACGAAGGACTCGATCAGGCTGTTAAGGGTCTCAGTTTCCAGTTCTTTCCAGGGGATAATCACGTGGTTGTTTCCAAATAAGGGGCAAGCCAGGATGGAATACGGTATTCCAGCCACATATGGGGTTTGTTCAACGTGCCGCCGACAAAGCCGACGTGGCCGCCAAACTCGGTCAACTGGTATTCAATATTGTGTGGCAGGCTGGCGACGTCGGGGATCACTTCGGCGGTCATAAAGGGGTCGTCTTTGGCATGGATGATCAGCAACGGTGTTTGGATTGCCGGCAACAGCGGCAAGGCACTGCAACGACGGTAATAATCAGTGGCGTCGCTGAAACCGTGGATGCGTGATGTGATGGCATCGTCAAAGTCACGGATCCGACGCAATGCATTAAGCTGCGTCAGTTTGAGCGGTAGAGTGTCAGGGTAGTGCAATAATTTGCGGGTGGCATTTTGTTTCAATTGCCCTAGCAGGTATCGCTGATAAACCCGTGAAAATCCTTGATCCATCCGCCATGAGCAAGGTTCCAACATCAACGGTGCAGATACCACTACGGCGGCATGCAGCAGACTATTGTCCCCTTGCTGGGCCAGATAGCAGGCCAACATATTGCCGCCGAGCGAGACGCCCACTGCGGCGGTTGGCACTTCTCCGTAGGTGGTACGTAACCACTGTAGGAAGAAGCGTGCATCCTCCGTTTCGCCGGAATGATAAATACGCGACTTACGGTTTGGGACACCGCTGCAGCCGCGAAAATGCATCACCACGCCGAGCCACCCTTTTTCACGCCAGGCACTGAGCTGACCGTGGGCATAGGGGCTGTAGAAGTTACCTTCCAGCCCGTGGAACAGTACCACGCGTGGCTTACCGGTAGCCTGGGCTGGATCTTCGCTCCAGGCGAGGTCGATAAAGTCACCGTCGGGCAATTCCAGTCGTTGCCAGTGTGGTTTTAGCTGCACACGGCGGCGTACCAAGCGTGGCAGTAGCGTCTGTAAATGTGGATTACTGGCCCCGGTCAAAGGGCGAAAGGATTCATGCATAACCTGAGTAAAAATCTTATTGGCGGCTATTGTGAGATTAATAGTGCGCTGTTAGCTTCACTACTACGTATTTACAATCAAATACCCGGGATAAATCGAGTGGCATCGCGACGGCAATAGAATGAATCCCCCGAAAACTGACTAAAGCCAGTGACTGGGTGAATGAATACCGTTCACAAAGATGCAACTGAAGTATGACGGGTATATTGCAAAAAATCACCCGGGTGAGGAGCACCCGCCTCATGGAACCGAGTTTATTTCTTTCGATGTTAGGCTTCTTGTGGGTTGCTGCGATCACTCCTGGCCCAAACAATATGTTACTGACGACTTCCGGCGCCAACTTTGGTTTTATGCGTTCATTGCTGTTGATGATTGGCATCATGCTCGGCATGCAAAGCATTTTGCTGCTGGTGGCGTTCGGCGTCGGCAGCCTGATTCTGGTTTATCCGGCGCTCCATCTGGTGCTGAAAATTCTCGGTAGCCTGTACCTGCTTTGGCTGGCATGGAAAGTGGCTACCGCCGCTTATGAAAAGCTGGAAACCGACGTGGCGCCGCCCAAACCAATACGGTTGTATCAAGGTTGGCTGCTACAGTTCCTTAACCCTAAGGCTTGGTTAATGGCACTGGGGGCGGTGGCAAGCTTCAGCCTGGCGGGCGATAAGTACAATACGTCGATTCTGGCAATCTCACTGGGCATTTTCGTGGTGAACATCGTCGCTGGTGTGATTTGGCTGGGATTTGGCACGGTGATTGGCCGTCTGTTGCGCAGCAAAAAGGCCTGGATCATCTTTAATGTTTCTATGGGGCTGTTGACCGCGGCCTGTGTGTTACTCATCTGGCATTAAGGAATTGCAGATGGCAGAAAATTACTTTCACGTTGCAGCCTTCACCGGCGAAGGGTTCCGTGGCAATCCAGCCGGTGTTTGCCTGCTGAAGCATCCGTTGTCGACCGCCGAGATGCAGGCTATCGCCAATGAGCTGAGCCTGCCGGAAACCAGCTTTGTCTGGGACGATGGCGATATGTCGGCTATCCGCTGGTTCACGCCTCAACGTGAGGTCGATCTCTGTGGCCATGGCACGTTAGCTGCGGCGCATGTCATGTTCAGTGCGGTGAACCCGGCATTGCAGGACATTCGGTTCCGCTCGGCGAGTGGCGACTTGTACGTTAAACGCGACGTCGAGGATGGAGAGCGTTTGGTCCTGGACTTCCCGTCTCGGCCACCGCAGAAGATCGAAGAACCTGCTGGGCTGGCAGCTCTGTTGGGAATCCATCCGCAAGAAGTGTGGCAGGCCAATGCGCTGTTGGTCGTGCTGGAAAATGAAACGCAGGTACGGGCAATACAGCCAGATATCCCGGCATTAATTGCGCTGACCGGCCGCGCGGTGATCGTCAGTGCACCAGGGGAAATGGTGGACTTTGTCTCCCGTTACTTCACCCTCGACGGCGGTGAAGACCCGGTAACCGGCTCTGCTCACTGCACGTTGATGCCGTACTGGACCGCCCGTCTGGGGCGCCATCAATTGCGGGCACGGCAAATTTCAGTGCGTGGTGGGGAGTTATTCTGTGAGCTGAAGGGGGACCGCACCCTGATTGGTGGTTATGCTCATGTCTTCCTGCGTGGGGAGTTGTTGGCGTGATGGGCATTTTCTGACATTAATATTCCCCAGGGTAATAACGAAGTTTTTTTTATTCTTTTATAGCTCGTCACCGCTCAGATAAAACTGTCAGCAACTGAACAGACTTTTATCATCGGAGCGGACCATGGCGAGCAAATTCTTTTCATTACGCAGCGCGGCACTTTTGGTGTTGTCACTCAGCGCAGCCAGCGCCTATGCGGTGGACGTGACCGTGGCCTACCAAACGTCGGCAGAGCCTGCCAAGGTGGCGCAGGCGGAAAATAGCTTCGCCAAACAGTCCGATGCTACCGTTGACTGGCGCAAATTTGACAGCGGATCCAGCGTGCTGCGTGCGTTGGCCTCCGGCGACGTGCAGATCGGTAATATCGGCTCCAGTCCACTGGCGGTAGCCGCCAGCCAAAAACTCCCTATCGAAGTGTTCCTGATCGCCTCACAACTTGGCAGTTCCGAAGCCCTGGTGGTGAAGAAAGAAATCAAAAGCCCGCAGGATTTGATCGGCAAGCGTATCGCCGTGCCCTTTATCTCAACGACTCACTACAGCCTGCTGGCCTCGCTGAAGCATTGGGGTATCAAGCCTGAACAGGTCAAAATTCTTAATCTGCAACCGCCGGCCATTGCCGCCGCCTGGCAGCGTGGTGATATTGATGGGGCCTACGTCTGGGCACCGGTAGTTAATGAATTAGCCAAGCAGGGCAAGGTACTGACCGATTCCGCCCAGGTCGGACAATGGGGAGTTCCAACCCTTGATGTCTGGGTGGTGCGTAAAGACTTTGCCGAAAAACACCCGGAAGTGGTGACCGCTTTTGCCGCCAGCGCGCTGAATGCGCAAAAAGCGTATCTGGCACAGCCGGATCAGTGGCTGAAGGACAAAGGGAATCTCAGCACGCTGTCCCGCCTGAGTGGTGTGCCGGAAGAACAGATACCGATACTGGTGAAGGGGAATACCTATCTGCCGGTAGCGGAGCAGATCACCCAGTTGGGTCAGCCGGTAGACAAGGCCATCCGCGATACTGCGGAATTCCTTAAGCAACAAGGCAAAATTCCGCAGGTCGACAGCGATTACAGTGCCTACGTCACCGATCGTTTTGTGAAACAGGTGCAGGCTGCGCCGCAGTCGTAAGGGAGCAGAATGCTAAACGTTAATCACCTTTCAGCAGAGTATCAGGGGCGCCCTGCGCTGCGCGATGTCTCTTTCCAGATTGCAGCCGGGCAACTGGTGGTAGTGCTCGGGCCTTCGGGCTGTGGCAAAACCACTCTGCTGAATTTGATCGCCGGGTTTATTGAGCCTTCAGCTGGCAGCATCACGCTTGATGGAACGACCGTTAGCGGCCCCGGAGCCGAGCGGGGCGTGGTGTTCCAGCATGAGGGTTTACTGCCGTGGCGGAACGTGGTGGATAACGTGGAGTTTGGCCTGCAACTGGCCGGTGTCGGCAAACAGCAGCGACGTCAGGTGGCGCAAGAGATGTTGCAACGTGTCGGATTGGCGGGTTACGAACAGCATTTTATCTGGCAGCTTTCCGGTGGTATGCGTCAGCGGGTAGGGATTGCCCGCGCACTGGCTGCCGATCCGCGCCTGTTGTTGCTGGATGAGCCGTTTGGTGCGCTGGATGCCTTTACCCGCGAGCAAATGCAGGAACTGCTGTTGACCATTTGGCGTGATACCGGCAAGCAGGTGCTGCTGATCACCCACGACATTGAAGAAGCGGTATTTCTGGCCAGTGAACTGCTGTTGCTGTCACCGGGACCGGGGCAGGTGGTGGAACGCCTGACGCTTAACTTTGGCCAACGTTATGCCGACGGAGAGCCCTGCCGTTCGATTAAGTCCGACCCTGAATTTATCGCGCAGCGCGAATATGTGCTGGGCAAAGTCTTCCAACAGCGCGAGGCCTTGCTATGAGTCTGCATTCCGCTCTCAAAGAGGTTGCTCAGCCGCAGGTTGTTGTGCCGCGTCGATTTAGCGTACCGCGTAATGTCTGGCTAAGCAGTGCCACCTTGTTGGTGGTCTTGGCAGTCTGGTGGGGCGTCACGGCACTTAACCTGATCAGCCCGTTATTCCTGCCGGCACCGCAGCAGGTGCTGCATCAACTGATTACCATCGCCAGCCCGCAAGGCTTTATGGATGCCACGCTGTGGCAACACTTGGCCGCCAGCCTGGGACGTATTTTGGTGGCGCTGTTGGCGGCAGTGATTATCGGTGTCCCGGTGGGGATCGCGATGGGATTGAATGACACGGTGCGTGGCATTCTCGATCCGCTGATTGAAATTTATCGCCCGGTGCCGCCATTGGCCTATTTACCGCTGATGGTGATTTGGTTCGGCATCGGTGAGACCTCAAAAATACTGCTGATTTACTTGGCAATTTTCGCTCCGGTGACACTGGCGGCCGTAGCCGGTGTGCGCAGTGTTGCTCAGGTCCGTGTACGAGCTGCCCGAGCCTTGGGCGCCAATCGCTGGCAGGTGCTGCGTTTTGTTGTGCTGCCGAGTGCGTTGCCTGAGATTTTGACTGGCATCCGTATTGGGTTGGGAGTCGGTTGGTCGACCCTGGTGGCCGCGGAGCTGATTGCCGCCACCCGCGGCCTCGGATTTATGGTGCAATCCGCCGGTGAGTTTCTGGCTACCGATGTGGTGCTGGCTGGCATTGGCGTAATTGCGGTTATTGCATTCGGGTTGGAGCTGGGGCTGCGAGCCTTACAGCGCCGATTGACCCCGTGGCATGGAGTACAACAATGAACGAACGTTTGAATATCGTCCCATTGGGACCCTATATCGGTGCGCTGGTGGAAAACGTTGAGCTGGCAAGACCGCTCGGTGACGGCCAATTCGAGCAGCTTTACCATGCGCTGCTAAAACACCAAGTGCTGTTCTTACGTAATCAGCCAATTACACCGTTACAGCAGCGTAATTTAGCGGGTCGCTTCGGTGATCTGCACATCCACCCGGTCTATCCGCAGGCCGCCGATGTGAAAGAGATTATCGTGCTGGATACCCATGACAATAATCCGCCGGACAACGATAACTGGCATACCGACGTGACCTTTATCGAAAACCCGCCGCTGGGGGCGATTCTGGCGGCGAAAACACTGCCTTCTACCGGTGGTGATACGTTGTGGGCCAGCGGCATTGCGGCTTATGAAGCGCTTTCTGAGTCCTTCAAACAGCTGTTGGCTGGGTTGAAGGCGGAGCATGATTTCACCAAGTCATTCCCGGAACATAAGCATCGCGGCAGCCAGGAAGAACATCAGCGCTGGCAGTTGGCGGTACAGAAAAATCCGCCATTGTTGCATCCTGTGGTGCGTACGCATCCGGTCAGCGGCCGGCAGGCACTGTTCGTCAATGAAGGGTTTACTACACGGATTGTCGATCTGGCACCGAAGGAAAGTGATGCACTGTTGAATTTCCTGTTTGCTCATATTACCAAGCCGGAATTTCAGGTGCGCTGGCGCTGGCAGGAGAATGACATTGCCATCTGGGATAACCGCGTGACGCAGCATTACGCCAACGCGGATTATCTGCCGCAGCGGCGCATTATGCACCGTGCGACTATTCTGGGGGATAAACCTTTCTACAAGGCTTAGGGACAGAGGCCTTACAGGTCGAACTCGTTGGTGAACTGCTCTAACTGCTCCTGTGCATCCAGCCAGGTCATTTCCGTTTCTTCCAGTGCGGATTTGGTCTGGCTTTGTTTTTGCAGGCATTCAGTCAGCTCAGCTTTACGGCTGATGTCGTACAGTGCGGAGTCCGCCAGCTTTTCTTCCACCGCCGCCAGTTCGGCGCCCAGTTTCTCCATCTGCTGTTCCAGCTTGGTGATCTGCTTGCGCAGCGGCTGAGTCTGGCTACGGAACTCGGCTTCCCGGCGTTTCTGATCTTTACGGGCCTGCGCGCTGTTGGTGTTGTTTTCTTTGTCCGGTGCGTCCTGTTGGTTTTCCTGGCGTTGCAGGTCAGCCAGCCATTGCTGATAGTCGTCTAAGTCGCCGTCGAATACTTCCACCTGACCATCGTGCACCAGATAGAGATCGTCAGTGGTGGAGCGCAACAAATGACGATCGTGCGAGACCACCACCAAGGCACCCTCAAAGTCGATCAGCGCTTCGGTCAGTGCCTGACGCATGTCCAGATCCAGATGGTTGGTCGGTTCGTCGAGCAGCAGCAGGTTAGGGCGCTGCCAGACAATCAATGCCAGTACCAGTCGCGCCTTCTCACCACCGGAGAAACGCTCAGTGGCTTCGGTGACCTTATCGCCCTGGAAGCCGAAGCCGCCCAGATAGTCACGTAACTGCTGTTCCAGTACCCGCGGGGCGATGCGACTCAGATGCTGCAGCGGGGATTCGTCGGCGCGCAAGAACTCCAACTGATGCTGCGCGAAGTAACCCAGCTTGATGCCTTTCGCCAAACCAATCTCACCGCTCAGCGGCTCCAGCGAACCGGCGAGCATTTTGATCAGCGTGGATTTACCGGCGCCATTACGGCCCAGTAGACCGATACGTGAGCCGGGCACCAGGTTCAGCTTGATCGAGTTCAGGATCACCTTGTCGCCATAACCAGCGCTGACCTTCTCCATGCGTAGCAGCGGGTTCGGCAGGCTTTCCGGCTGGCGGAAGCTGAAGCTAAAGGGGTTATCGACGTGGGCCGGTGCGATCAGCTCCATGCGTTCAAGCATTTTGATACGGCTTTGTGCCTGCTTGGCCTTGGTGGCCTGCGCGCGGAAGCGATCAATGTAGCTTTGCAGGTGCGCCACTTTCTCCTGTTGGTTCTGGTACAGCGCCTGCTGCTGTGCCAGTTTGGTTGAACGTTGACGTTCGAACGAGGAGTAGTTACCGGTATATTCGTTAATGGTTTCTTGTTCGATATGCAGAATTTTATCGACGATCGGATCGAGGAAGTCGCGGTCATGCGAAATCAGCACCAGCGTGCCTGGGTAGCTTTTCAACCAGCGTTCCAGCCAGATCACTGCGTCCAAATCCAGGTGGTTGGTGGGTTCGTCAAGTAGCAGCAGGTCTGAGCGACAGACCAACGCTTGTGCCAGGTTCAGACGCATACGCCAGCCACCCGAGAAGGCGCGTACCGGATTGAGCAACTGTTCGTTGGAGAAGCCCAGGCCGTGCAGCAGGCTGGCGGCGCGTGAACGGATCGTCCAGGCGTCGAGAGCGTCCAGTTTACCATGCAGTGTGGCGATGGCGTGGCCGTCGTTTTTATCGTTTGCTACCTGCAATTCGGCTTCAAGCTGGCGGAATTCGCGGTCGCCGTCGATCACATACTCAAGTGCCGGCACATCCAGCGCCGGTGTTTCCTGATTCACCCAGGCTAAAGCCCAGTTGCTTGGGAAAGTGTAGCTGCCGCCGTCTGCGGCCATTTCGCCTTTCAGCAATGACAGCAGCGTTGATTTTCCGCAACCGTTTTTTCCCACCAGACCGACCTTCTGACCTGGATTAACCGTCGCCGTGGCGTTGTCCAACAGGACGCGGGTGCCGCGTCGGATTTGTAGCGAGGAGAATACAATCATAAAGCGCCGTATGTTCAGAGTATGTTAAATTGAGTTGATTCTAAGTTAACAGGACACAGACTGTCCTATTATTAGTCTTTGCGGAGCATGGTAACGGAAAACCGCTACTCTGACGACGCTTTGGAGGGGAATGATGTCACAGCCGCCGAAGGTCTTGCTGCTGTATGCCCATCCGGAATCCCAGGACTCGGTCGCGAATCGGGTTTTGCTTCGACCGGCACAGCAGTTAGAACATGTCACCGTGCACGATTTATACGCGCACTATCCTGATTTTTTTATTGATATTCACCACGAGCAACAATTGTTGCGTGAACATCAGGTCATTGTTTTTCAACATCCTCTCTATACCTACAGTTGCCCGGCGCTGTTGAAAGAATGGTTGGATCGCGTACTGTCGCGCGGCTTTGCCAGCGGTCTCGGTGGCAACGCGCTGGCGGGAAAGTACTGGCGTTCGGTGATCACCACCGGTGAGCCTGAGGGTGCCTACCGTACCGGCGGTTATAACCGTTACCCGATGGAAGATATTCTGCGTCCTTTCGAACTGACTGCTGCGATGTGTCATATGCACTGGCTGATGCCGATGTTGGTGTACTGGGCGCGCAGGCAGAAGCCTGAGGTGCTGGAAAGCCATGCCTTGGCATATGGCGACTGGCTGCGCAATCCGCTGCCACACGGAGGGAGGTGAACATGGAAGGCTCCGCCTTATTAACCGCGATCTTACTGTTTCTGTTCGCAGCGGTGGTTACGGTACCGATCGCTCGCCGATTGGGAATTGGTGCGGTCTTGGGCTATCTGATCGCCGGTATTGCCATCGGCCCCTGGGGGCTGGGCTTTATCCGTGATGTTGACGAGATCCTGCACTTTTCCGAGTTAGGTGTGGTGTTTCTGATGTTTATCATCGGGCTGGAACTAAATCCGAGCAAGTTGTGGGAGCTGCGGCGTTCTATTTTTGGTGTCGGTGCCGGGCAGGTGCTGATTACCGCCGCGGTGCTGGGGGCTCTGCTTTATCTAACTCATTTTGCCTGGCAGGCCGCTGTGATAGGCGGTATCGGGCTGGCGATGTCGTCAACCGCCATGGCGTTGCAGCTAATGCGCGAGAAGGGCATGAACCGCAATGAGGGCGGCCAGTTGGGGTTCTCGGTGCTGTTGTTCCAGGACATGGCGGTGATCCCGGCGCTGGCCCTGATCCCGATCTTGGCAGGTGCTGGTGGTAGCAGTGATGACTGGGCACAAATTGCACTCAAGGTGGCGGCATTCGGCGGCATGCTGATCGGTGGACGTTTCCTGTTGCGGCCACTGTTCCGCTACATCGCTTCTTCTGGAGTCCGTGAGATTTTTACTGCCGCCGCATTGCTGGTGGTGCTTGGGGCGGCATTGTTTATGGACGCGCTAGGCCTGTCGATGGCGCTTGGTACGTTTATCGCGGGCGTGTTGCTGGCAGAGAGTGAATACCGCCATGAGTTGGAAATCGCTATTGAGCCGTTTAAAGGGCTGTTACTGGGGCTGTTTTTTATCTCGGTGGGCATGGCATTAAATATCGGCGTACTCTATACCCATCTGCTCGAAGTGTTACTCGGTGTTGTCGTGCTGGTGACGATAAAGTCAGGCGTGCTTTATACACTGTCGCGTATTTTCGGCCTGCGTAGTTCCGTGCGTTTGCAGTTTGCTGGCGTGCTTAGCCAAGGCGGAGAATTTGCCTTCGTACTGTTTTCGGCGGCTGGTGCGCAGAAGGTCTTGCAGTCAGATCAGCTTGCTTTGCTATTGGTGGTGGTAACGTTGTCGATGATGACCACACCACTGTTGATGCAGATTATCGATCGCATTTTAGTGCGCCGTTATAACGCCAAAGACGAAGACGAAGAGACACCGTACGTGGAAGATGACGATCCGCAGGTGATCATCGTCGGTTTCGGGCGTTTTGGTCAGGTGATTGGCCGACTGCTGATGGCCAATAAGATGCGCATTACCGTCTTGGAACGTGACGTCAGTGCCGTCGGTGTACTGCGTCGCTACGGTTATAAGGTGTATTACGGTGACGCCACTGAACTGGAATTACTGCGTGCAGCTGGTGCAGCGAAGGCCAAGTCGATTGTGATCACCTGTAATGAGCCGGAAGACACCATGGAGATTGTGCGCCTGTGCCAGCAGCATTTTCCCGAGCTGAGTATTTTGGCGCGTGCACGTGGTCGTGTGGAGGCGCACGAGCTGTTGCAGGCAGGGGTTAAGCAGTTTAGTCGTGAAACCTTCTCCAGTGCGCTGGAGTTAGGACGCAAAGCACTCACCGAGTTGGGCATGCATCCACATCAGGCTTACCGTGCGCAACAGCATTTTCGCCGGCTGGACATGCGCATGTTGCGTGAGTTGATGCCACCGCATCATGGCGATGTGGCGCAGATTTCCCGCGTGAAAGAAGCGCGGCGTGAGTTGGAAGAACTTTTCCACCGAGAAATGCAAAAAGAAAGTCGCCAGTTCGACGGCTGGGATGAATACGAATAATTTGGAGCACTGAGATGTCTGCAACACGTAAAAGATTTATCGCCGGGGCGGTCTGTCCGAGCTGTAAGGCTATGGATACGCTGGCAGTTTGGCGTGAAGACCAGGTCGAAGTGGTGGAGTGCGTTAAGTGCGGCCATCATCAGCGGCAGACCGAAGAACAGGTGGAAAAGCATGTCCGGCCACAGGAGCAGGTGATCGGTATTTTCCATCCGGAGTAGCGTTATCGAGCGCGTTTTTTTATGCTGGAGGGTACAGCGGGGCAGATTTCCGATACAATCTGTCCGGTAAAGGCGCAGCCCCCATGACGGCTGTGTCCAAGTATCCAACGGTAGGAGATATCATGAAAGTAGCAAAAGACTTGGTGGTCAGCCTGGCTTATCAAGTACGTACAGAAGACGGTGTTTTGGTTGATGAGTCTCCGGTGAGTGCGCCGCTGGACTATCTGCATGGGCATGGTTCTCTGATTGCAGGTCTGGAAAAAGCACTCGAAGGCCACGAAGCGGGCGATCGTTTTGACGTGAATGTTGGCGCTAACGATGCGTACGGCAACTACGACGAAAACCTGGTTCAGCGCGTGCCTAAAGACGTCTTCATGGGCGTTGACGAGTTGGAAGTGGGTATGCGTTTCCTGGCTGATACCGATCAGGGTCCAGTTCCAGTTGAAATCACTGAAGTGGACGGCGATCACGTGGTGGTTGACGGTAACCACATGCTGGCAGGTCAGAACCTGAACTTCAACGTGGAAGTTGTCGCGATTCGTGAAGCTACTGCTGAAGAACTGGCGCACGGTCACGTACACGGCGAGCACGACCATCACCACGAACACGGTGACGGCTGCTGCGGTGGTCATGGCCATGATCACGATCATGACCATGCACATGACCAAGCTAAGAAAGGCGGTTGTGGTAACGGCGGTTGCGGCTGCCACTAATCGCAGCGCAGTAGCAGCAAAAAAGGGCGGCCCTGGGGCGGCCCTTTTTTATTGTTGATCAATAATGCGGCGGCGGAGTTTCTTCAGACTGCGAGGCGATCATCGACGTTTGAGTCGAGCGCAGTTTATCGGTCAGCACGCGCAGGTGTTCTTGCAATTTTAGCATTTCAAGCTGGTGCTGGACTACGGTCTGGTTGAGCTCTTCAATGGTGACTTCCTGGAAGGCCTGACGGGTCTCCAGCTCTTCTAGCCTCAGTAACAGGCTTTGGTTCTCGGCGTTGTGCATAATGCTACCTCTGACGCGGTTTAATGCTGAATCTGGCACTATGGTAACAGCTGCCGCTGGCTTTGCGCTGTGCTATTTCATTCACTCGGTGAGGCAGCTTTGCGAAAACGCGAGGGCCCTGTGTAAAGTGCTGAAAAATAGAGCGCTTGCCCTGACGGTATTTGTTACTGTTGAGATGCAGGATGAAGGAAAAATCTGATTTATCATATGGGTAGCACATAAAAGGAAACTTCTGTTTAAAGCTGGAGTCACACTTTGACTCGATTGGTTACCTGTGTGACTGTTTTGTTTTCTTTCGGACAGCTATAGTAGCCCGGTTATCTTACTTAATGATTGTTTGGGGCACCGCTTCAGACACTGGAGAAATGGATGAAATCTTTGTTTAAAGTCACGCTTCTGGCAACCACCATGGCTTTTGCTCTGAATGCGACCCACGTCATGGCTGCTGATGCAGCTAAACCAGCAGAAGCGGCTAAAGCTGCTGACGCGGCGCCAAGCACTGGCACGTTCAAGAACGATGACGAACAAGCGGCTTATGCACTGGGTGCGTCACTGGGTCGTTACATGGACAACTCGCTGAAAGAGCAAGAAAAGCTGGGCATTAAACTGGACAAAGACCAGTTAATCTCAGGCGTTCAAGACGCTTTTGCTAACAAGAGCAAACTGAACGACGCAGATATCGAAAAAACACTGCAGAGCTTTGAAGCTCGCGTGAAAGCATCCGCTCAGGCGAAGATGGAGCAGGACGCGAAAGATAACGAAGCAAAAGGCACCAAGTACCGTGACACCTTCGCTAAAGAAAAAGGCGTGAAGAAAACCGAGTCTGGCCTGCTGTATCAGGTAGAGAAACCAGGTACTGGTGCTGCGCCTAAAGACAGCGATACCGTTGTGGTGAACTACAAGGGTACCCTGACCGACGGCACTGAGTTCGATAACTCATACACCCGTGGCGAACCACTGTCATTCCGTTTGGACGGTGTGATTCCAGGTTGGACTGAAGGCCTGAAACACATCAAGAAAGGCGGCAAAATCAAGCTGGTTATCCCACCGGCACTGGCCTACGGTAAAACTGGCGTTCCGGGCATTCCGGCTAACTCCACTCTGGTATTCGACGTTGAGCTGCTGGACGTGAAAGCAGCACCAAAAGCAGACGCCAAGGCTGAGAAGCCAGCTGACGCAGCGGCTGATGCTAAAGCGCAATAAGCCAGTCTGAGTACCTCACTGCTGCGAATATTCTTCGCGGCAGTGTTCATTTCAGCATACCCAATCACGTACCACTTTCACTTCCTTACCCACTGATCGCTTGACGCCTGCCGGGCATCGGGCTTAACGTCAATACCACGCGCAAACGCAAGGACTTTACTCTGGCTGTTTTGCTAGACTAATAATCCGGGCTTATAAGTCATGCGCCTGCCCCTTAGGGCGTGTACCTAAAACTGTTCCTGGTCGTTTTGGCCTGCGGACGTTCGTCGTGCTGTTTCAGACTGATATCAGCCAGCCCACCCCGTTTCATCCCAAGGGTGCGCCGCCTGTGGAAGGTAGCCTGCACGAGCAGTTTTAGCTGCGCCCCCTGGCACAGGCGATCTTTGAGGGTGGTATTTTCGATGTCTAATTCGCTTTTATCCAGCGAAGCCAGCGAACTTGATTTGCTGAACGAACGTCCGTTTACTCAAACGGATCATGAAATTCTGAAGTCTTACGAAGCTGTTGTTGATGGCCTGGCGATGCTAATCGGTGGGCATTGTGAAATTGTGCTGCACGCACTGGAAGATTTGAAATGCTCAGCGGTGCGTATCGCTAACGGTGAGCATACCGGTCGGCAAATCGGTTCGCCGATTACTGATCTGGCGCTGCGTATGCTGCACGACATGGCTGGCGACGATAGCAGCGTGTCGAAAGCCTATTTTACCCGTGCCAAGAGCGGTGTGCTGATGAAGTCGGTAACTATCGCCATTCGCAATCGTGAGCAACGAGTGATTGGCTTGTTGTGTATTAACATGAACCTCGATGTTCCCTTCTCCCAAGTCATGCAGACCTTCATGCCGCCGGAAACTCAAGATGTCGCCCCGTCGGTCAACTTTGCGTCTTCTGTCGACGATTTGGTGGCGCAAACGCTAGAGTTCACCATTGAAGAAGTGAATGCCGATCGTAATGTCTCCAACAATGCGAAAAATCGCCAAGTGGTACTGAACCTCTACGAGAAGGGTATTTTTGATATCAAGGACGCGATTAACCAAGTGGCGGATCGGCTGAATATCTCCAAACACACCGTGTACCTGTACATTCGCCAGTTCAAAAGTGGCGATCTGTTGGGAACCGAACGCTGATGCTGGATTACTGTCTTTTGGTCACGGGCCCGGCGTATGGTACCCAGCAGGCTAGCAGTGCCTATCAATTTGCACTTGCTCTTTTAGCGAAAGGGCACCGCCTTTCCAGCGTATTTTTTTACCGTGAAGGCGTGTTGAACGCCAATCAACTGACAGCACCCGCCGGTGATGAGTTCGATTTGGTCCGGAGCTGGGCGCAATTGGCACAACAGCACGGTATTGCACTCAATGTTTGTGTGGCAGCTGCGCTGCGGCGTGGTGTGACCGACGAACAAGAGGCTGCGCAGCAAGGGCTGGCTACTGCTAATCTACACCCGGGTTTCATCCTCAGCGGATTGGGCTCATTGGCGGAGGCTTCGCTGAGCTGTGACCGTTTGGTCCAGTTCTGAGAGAGTTTATGAAACGAGTCGCTTTTGTTTTTACCCAGAGTCCTCATGGCAATGCCGGTGGCAGGGAAGGGCTGGATGCATTGCTGGCTACTTCCGCGTTGAGCGAAGAAGTGGGCGTGTTTTTTATTGGTGACGGCGTATTACAGCTTTTGCCGGGGCAGCAGCCGGAAAAGATTCTGGCTCGCAATTACATTGCGACCTTTGGTGTGTTGCCACTGTACGACGTTGAGCAGTGCTATCTGTGTCAGGCATCTTTGCAGGAACGCGGTTTGGGCCAGGTGACCGGCTGGGTATTGGATGCGGAAGTACTGGCACCGGATGCGTTGCGCCAGCAATTGGCCAGTTATGATGTGGTGATGACTTTTTAGGAAATCCTGATGCTGTTTACCCTTAGCCGTTCCCCCACACAATGTGATTTGCCTGCATTGTTGCGCCTAGCCGCCCCAGGTGATGACTTGCTGTTATTACAGGATGGTGTGCTGGCTGGCTTGGCCGGCAGCGCGCACCTTGAATTGCTACTCAACGCCCCCATATCCCTTTATGCGCTGCAGAACGACCTGGAAGCTAGAGGTTTGGTTGGTCATTTTTCGCACAGCATTACTGTTGTCGGCTATAATCATTTCGTTGAATTAACCGAAAAACATCGCAGCCAAATGGCTTGGTGATGAGAGTAATGTTGTATATTTCTTGACACCTCTACTGCTCAGCCATAAAATTCTGCGTCCCGTACTTTGCCAGTAGTGCATACGGGGGGATTTATCACATGTTTACGAAGCAACAAACGAAGCAAAAACCAGGAGCTTTTTAATGGCAACAATTAATCAGCTGGTACGCAAACCACGCTCTGTGAAGGCTGCTAAAAGCAACGTTCCAGCGCTGGAAGCCTGCCCGCAGAAACGTGGCGTATGTACTCGCGTATATACCACCACTCCTAAGAAACCAAACTCCGCACTGCGTAAAGTATGCCGTGTGCGCTTGACTAACGGTTTTGAAGTTACCTCCTACATCGGCGGTGAAGGTCATAACCTGCAGGAACACTCCGTGATCCTGATCCGTGGCGGTCGTGTAAAAGACTTGCCAGGTGTGCGTTACCACACCGTTCGTGGTGCACTTGACTGCTCCGGTGTTAAAGACCGTAAGCAAGCTCGTTCCAAGTACGGCGTGAAGAAGCCAAAGGCTTAATGGTTCTCCGTTAAGTAAGGCCAAACATTTTCACTTTAATGTCAAAATAAACTCGTAGAGTTTTGGACAATCCTGAATTAACAACGGAGTATTTCCATGCCACGTCGTCGCGTAATCGGCCAACGTAAAATCCTTCCAGATCCTAAGTTCGGATCCGAACTGTTGGCCAAATTTGTAAATATCCTGATGGTAGATGGTAAAAAATCTACTGCAGAAGCAATCGTCTATACCGCGCTGGAGACCCTGGCTCAGCGTTCTGGTAAAGATCACCTGGAAGCTTTCGAAGTAGCTCTCGACAACGTGCGCCCGACTGTAGAAGTTAAGTCTCGCCGCGTTGGTGGTTCTACTTATCAGGTACCAGTTGAAGTTCGCCCGGTCCGTCGTAATGCTCTGGCAATGCGCTGGATCGTTGATGCTGCTCGTAAACGCGGTGATAAATCCATGGCTTTGCGCTTGGCGAACGAGCTTTCTGACGCAGTTGAGAACAAAGGTTCTGCTGTTAAGAAACGTGAAGACGTTCACCGTATGGCCGAAGCTAACAAGGCGTTCGCCCACTACCGCTGGTAATTGCCACGCAGTAGTTATGCTAACCAAGCGGGCGCTTCAAGAAGCCAACCCGCTTGGGTTAACTGAACTTGAACGCCTAAGGCAATAGAGGAATCAAATGGCTCGTACAACACCCATTGAGCGCTATCGTAACATCGGTATCAGCGCCCACATCGACGCCGGTAAAACGACCACTACCGAACGTATTCTGTTCTACACCGGTGTAAACCACAAAATCGGTGAAGTTCATGATGGCGCAGCCACCATGGACTGGATGGAACAGGAGCAGGAGCGTGGTATTACCATCACTTCTGCAGCGACTACTGCTTTCTGGTCTGGTATGGCCAAGCAGTTCGAGCCGCACCGCGTAAACATCATCGACACCCCAGGGCACGTTGACTTCACCATCGAAGTAGAACGTTCCATGCGTGTTCTTGATGGTGCGGTAATGGTTTACTGTGCTGTTGGTGGTGTTCAGCCGCAGTCTGAAACCGTATGGCGTCAGGCTAACAAATACAAAGTTCCACGCATCGCGTTCGTTAACAAAATGGACCGCATGGGTGCTAACTTCCTGAAAGTTGTTGGTCAGATCAAATCTCGTCTGGGCGCGAATCCAGTTCCATTGCAACTGGCAATCGGCGCGGAAGAGAAATTCACCGGTGTTGTTGACCTGGTGAAAATGAAAGCTATCAACTGGAACGAAGCTGATGCTGGCGTGACCTTCGAATACGAAGAGATCCCTGCAGACATGCAAGAACTGGCTGCTGAATGGCACCAGAACCTGGTTGAATCTGCAGCTGAAGCTTCAGATGAGCTGATGGACAAATACCTGGGCGGCGAAGAGCTGACCGAGGAAGAAATCAAGAAAGCTCTGCGTCAGCGTGTGCTGAACAACGAAATCATCTTGGTTACTTGTGGTTCCGCCTTTAAAAACAAAGGCGTGCAGGCAATGCTGGATGCGGTAATTGATTACCTGCCATCTCCAACTGACGTTCCTGCAATCAACGGTATCCTGGACGACGGCAAAGATACTCCAGCTGAGCGTCACGCTACTGATGAAGAACCGTTTGCTGCGTTGGCATTCAAAATTGCTACCGACCCATTCGTGGGTAACCTGACGTTCTTCCGCGTGTACTCCGGTATCGTTAACTCCGGTGACACCGTTCTGAACTCCGTGAAGGCTGCGCGTGAGCGTCTGGGCCGTATCGTTCAGATGCACGCTAACAAGCGTGAAGAGATCAAAGAAGTTCGTGCAGGCGACATCGCTGCAGCTATCGGTCTGAAAGACGTAACTACCGGTGACACTCTGTGTGATCCAAACCACGTGATCATTCTGGAGCGTATGGAGTTCCCTGAGCCGGTAATCTCCGTTGCAGTTGAACCAAAAACCAAAGCTGACCAAGAAAAAATGGGTCTGGCTCTGGGTCGTTTGGCGAAGGAAGACCCATCATTCCGCGTATGGACTGACGAAGAATCTGGTCAGACTATCATCGCAGGTATGGGTGAACTTCACCTGGACATCCTGGTTGACCGTATGCGTCGCGAATTTAACGTTGAAGCAAACGTGGGTAAACCACAGGTTGCTTACCGTGAAGCGATTCGTTCGAAAGTTACCGACATCGAAGGTAAACACGCCAAGCAGTCTGGTGGTCGTGGTCAGTATGGTCATGTTGTTATCGACATGTACCCACTGGAGCCGGGCTCAAATCCGAAAGGTTACGAGTTCATCAATGACATTAAAGGTGGTGTGATCCCAACGGAATACATCCCTGCCATTGATAAAGGCCTTCAGGAGCAGCTTAAGTCTGGTCCGCTGGCGGGTTACCCAGTAGTTGATCTCGGTGTGCGTCTGCATTTCGGTTCTTTCCACGATGTTGACTCCTCCGAATTGGCGTTTAAACTGGCCGCTTCTATTGCCTTTAAAGATGGCTTTAAAAAAGCGAAACCTGTTTTGCTTGAGCCAATCATGAAGGTTGAAGTTGAAACGCCGGAAGAGAACACTGGTGACGTTATCGGTGACCTTAGCCGTCGTCGTGGTCAACTGAAAGGTCAGGAATCTAACGCTACTGGCGTTCAGATTCACGCTGAAGTTCCGTTGTCCGAGATGTTCGGTTACGCGACACAACTGCGTTCTCTGACCAAAGGCCGTGCTTCTTACTCCATGGAGTTCCTGAAGTACGATGATGCGCCGAACAACGTCGCTCAGGCCGTTATTGAAGCCCGTGGTAAATAAGCTTTCGGGTTTAACACATTGATCAGTGCTCTCTCCATGAGGGGAGAGCATAAGAGTAAGGAATATAGCCGTGTCTAAAGAAAAATTTGAACGTTCCAAACCGCACGTTAACGTTGGTACTATCGGCCACGTTGACCACGGTAAAACTACCCTGACTGCAGCAATCACCACCGTTCTGGCTAAAACCTACGGCGGTTCTGCACGTGCTTTCGACCAGATCGATAACGCGCCAGAAGAAAAAGCTCGTGGTATCACCATCAACACTTCTCACGTTGAATATGACACCCCGACTCGTCACTACGCGCACGTTGACTGCCCAGGGCACGCCGACTACGTTAAAAACATGATCACCGGTGCTGCTCAGATGGACGGCGCTATCCTGGTTGTTGCTGCGACTGATGGCCCAATGCCACAGACCCGTGAGCACATCGTGCTGGGTCGTCAGGTTGGCGTTCCTTTCATCATCGTATTCATGAACAAATGCGACATGGTTGATGATGAAGAGCTGCTGGAACTGGTAGAAATGGAAGTTCGTGAACTTCTGTCTGCTTATGACTTCCCTGGTGATGACCTGCCAGTTGTTCGTGGTTCAGCGCTGAAAGCACTGGAAGGCGAAGCTGAGTGGGAAGCTAAAATCATCGAACTGGCTGGCTACCTGGATTCTTACATCCCAGAACCAGAGCGTGCTATCGACAAGCCGTTCCTGCTGCCAATCGAAGACGTATTCTCCATCTCCGGTCGTGGTACTGTAGTTACCGGTCGTGTAGAGCGCGGTATCGTTAAAGTTGGCGAAGAAGTTGAAATCGTTGGTATCAAAGACACCGTTAAGTCTACCTGTACTGGCGTTGAAATGTTCCGCAAACTGCTGGACGAAGGCCGTGCTGGTGAGAACGTAGGTGTTCTGCTGCGTGGTATCAAGCGTGAAGACATCGAACGTGGTCAGGTACTGGCTAAACCAGGTTCAATCAAGCCACACACCAAATTCGACTCAGAAGTTTACATCCTGAGCAAAGAAGAAGGTGGTCGTCACACTCCATTCTTCAAAGGCTACCGTCCACAGTTCTACTTCCGTACAACTGACGTGACCGGTACCATCGAACTGCCAGAAGGCGTAGAGATGGTAATGCCAGGCGATAACGTGAACATGGTTGTAACCCTGATTCACCCAATCGCGATGGACGACGGTCTGCGTTTCGCAATCCGTGAAGGCGGCCGTACTGTAGGCGCTGGTGTTGTTGCTAAAGTTATCGCTTAATCGCGTATAATTTTTCGACACAAAAAAGAGGGCACTTCGGTGCCCTTTTTTTATGCAATCCGGTCAAATCTTAATTGAAATAAAAAGCATTCCTATTTAGACTTACAGCATTGGTTAAGAAGTGAGTCTCTCTATGTATGTATGCTTGTGTAATGCCGTGACTGACAAAGCGATTCGTAAAGCTGTGCGTCAGCACAACCCGCATACCATGAAACAGCTGCGTGAACTTGTGCCAATTGGTACCGATTGCGGAAAGTGCATTCGTCAGGCAAGACAGATTATGGTGGAGGAAAGCGGAACCATTATTCCTATGCACGAAGTTGCCTAACTAAAGGTAAGGTTATTTTTTGACTCTTGGCTTACAGCTTCTACACTTTTAGAACTGGTCAGGAGGAATTACCTATGAAAGGCGATAAAAAGATCATTGCTCACCTCAACAAACTGCTCGGTAACGAGCTGGTTGCCATCAATCAATATTTCCTGCACGCCCGAATGTTCAAAAATTGGGGATTAACACGCCTCAATGATAAGGAATACCACGAGTCGATTGACGAAATGAAGCATGCCGATCGCTACATTGAACGTATTCTGTTTCTGGAAGGCATCCCGAATTTGCAAGATCTCGGCAAGCTGAATATTGGCGAAGATATCGAAGAAATGCTGCGTTCGGATTTGGCCCTGGAGTTGAGCGGCGCCAAGAACCTACGTGAAGGCATCGCTTATGCCGATTCTATTCATGACTATGTCAGCCGTGATTTGATGATAGAGATCTTGGCCGATGAAGAAGAGCATATCGACTGGCTAGAGACCGAGCTGGATCTGATTGCACGTCTGGGTATCCAGAACTACGCCCAAGCACAGCTTTAGGAAAATAAACACTGTTTCCCCACTCAACGACGATGCTCCCCGGCCGGCATGTGTTTTCTCCGGTAGGGCGGGGGAGCACCGGCAACGCGTTATTGTACCCCTCCGCATAAACCGACCTCTGCTCTGCCCTTCGTCACTTAAAGTGCCCATCTGTAAAAGATGCCGATATCCTGAGCATATTTCCATCTGTGTCTTGCTTCTCGCTCTGTTTTGCGTATAATGCGCGGGCTTACCTAATCTTGGTAAGCCTGATTTTAGCGAATCAGTCGATTGGCAGGTACGTTTTGCCCTTCGAACAATACTCCCGATATGGGGGTTATATGTTGACGATTACACTCCCCCATCAATCGAAATGGGTGTGAGGAGTAATTATTTACGTTTATAAATAATTGGAGCTCTGGTCTCATGCAGAACCAAAGAATCCGTATCCGCCTGAAAGCGTTTGATCATCGTCTTATCGATCAATCAACCGCGGAAATCGTCGAGACTGCAAAGCGCACTGGTGCGCAAGTCCGTGGTCCGATCCCGCTGCCAACTCGCAAAGAGCGCTTTACCGTTCTGATCTCTCCGCACGTTAACAAAGACGCGCGTGATCAGTACGAAATTCGCACTCACAAGCGTCTGGTTGACATCGTTGAGCCAACCGAGAAAACCGTTGATGCTCTGATGCGTCTGGATCTGGCTGCTGGTGTAGACGTGCAGATCAGCCTGGGTTAATCAGGTCATTGAGCGATTGAGAGGTTGAAACAATGATTGGTTTAGTCGGTAAGAAATTGGGCATGACTCGTATCTTCACTGAAGATGGCGTTTCTATCCCAGTAACCGTGATTGAAATTGAAGCGAACCGCGTGACTCAGGTTAAAGACCTGGCTAACGACGGGTACCGTGCCGTTCAGGTTACTACCGGTAGCAAAAAAGCTAACCGCGTAACCAAACCGGAAGCGGGCCATTTCGCTAAAGCTGGCGTCGAAGCTGGCCGTGGTCTGTGGGAATTCCGCCTTGCAGAAGGTGAAGAGTTCACTACAGGTCAGAACATCAGCGTAGAAATCTTCGCTGAAGTTAAAAAAGTCGATGTTACCGGTACTTCTAAAGGTAAAGGTTTTGCTGGCACTGTAAAGCGCTGGAACTTCCGTACCCAAGACGCTACCCACGGTAACTCCTTGTCTCACCGCGTTCCGGGTTCTATCGGTCAGAACCAGACTCCGGGCAAAGTGTTCAAAGGCAAGAAAATGGCTGGCCACCTGGGTGACGAGCGTGTAACCGTTCAAAGCCTGGACGTAGTACGTGTTGACGCTGAGCGCAACCTGCTGCTGGTTAAGGGTGCTGTACCGGGCGCAACCGGTGGCAACCTGATCGTTAAACCAGCTGTGAAGGCGTAAGGGGATAGCAATGGAATTAGTATTGAAAGACGCGCAAAGCGCGCTGACTGTTTCCGAAACTACCTTCGGTCGTGACTTCAACGAAGCGCTGGTACACCAGGTTGTTGTTGCTTATGCAGCAGGTGCCCGTCAAGGTACTCGTGCTCAGAAGACCCGTGCTGAAGTAACTGGTTCCGGTAAAAAACCGTGGCGCCAGAAAGGTACCGGCCGTGCGCGTTCAGGTTCTGTAAAGAGCCCGATCTGGCGTTCAGGTGGCGTGACCTTTGCTGCTAAGCCTCAGGACCACAGTCAGAAAGTTAACAAAAAGATGTACCGCGGCGCGCTGAAAAGCATCCTGTCCGAACTGGTACGTCAAGATCGTCTGATCGTTGTCGAGAAGTTCTCTGTAGAAGCGCCTAAAACTAAGCTGCTGGCACAGAAACTGAAAGATATGGCTCTGGAAGATGTGCTGATCGTGACCGGTGAACTGGATGAGAATCTGTTCCTGGCAGCTCGCAACCTGTACAAGGTTGACGTGCGCGATGTAGCAGGTATCGACCCGGTTAGCCTGATCGCCTTCGACAAAGTGGTTATGACTGCTGATGCTGTGAAGCAAGTTGAGGAGATGCTGGCATGATCCGTGAAGAACGTTTGCTGAAAGTGCTGCGTGCACCGCACGTATCTGAAAAAGCATCCGCTGCGATGGAAAAAAGCAACACCATCGTACTCAAAGTTGCCAAAGACGCGACCAAAGCAGAAATTAAAGCTGCAGTGCAGAAACTGTTTGAAGTCGAAGTCGAAGACGTTAACACCCTGGTAGTTAAAGGGAAAGTGAAGCGTCACGGTCAGCGTGTTGGTCGTCGTAGCGACTGGAAAAAAGCTTACGTCACCCTGAAAGAAGGCCAGAATCTGGACTTCATCGGCGGCGCAGAGTAAGTCGGAGGAGTAAGAACAATGGCAATTGTTAAATGTAAACCTACATCTCCGGGTCGTCGCCACGTTGTTAAAGTGGTTAACCCTGAGCTGCACAAGGGTAAACCTTATGCCCCGCTGCTTGAGAAACTGAGCAAAAGCGGTGGTCGTAACAACAATGGCCGTATCACCACCCGTCATATCGGTGGTGGCCACAAGCAACATTATCGTCTGGTTGACTTCAAACGCAACAAAGATGGTATCCCTGCTGTGGTTGAGCGTCTGGAGTACGATCCGAACCGTTCCGCGAACATCGCGCTGGTTCTGTACAAAGACGGCGAACGCCGTTACATCCTGGCGCCGAAAGGCCTGAAAGCTGGTGACCAGATCCAATCTGGTGTTGATGCTGCAATCAAAGCAGGTAACGCCCTGCCAATGCGCAACATCCCAGTGGGTTCAACGGTTCATAACGTAGAAATGAAACCAGGTAAAGGCGGCCAGATGGCTCGTTCTGCTGGTGCCTACGTTCAGATCGTTGCACGTGATGGTTCCTACGTAACTCTGCGTCTGCGCTCAGGCGAAATGCGTAAAGTTCCAGTTGATTGCCGCGCCACCTTGGGTGAAGTCGGTAACGCTGAACATATGCTTCGCGTTCTGGGTAAAGCAGGTGCTGCACGTTGGCGTGGTGTTCGTCCTACCGTTCGCGGTACGGCGATGAACCCGGTAGATCACCCGCACGGTGGTGGTGAGGGTAAAAACTTTGGTAAACACCCAGTAACACCATGGGGCGTTCAGACCAAAGGTAAGAAAACCCGCAGCAACAAGCGTACTGATAAGTTCATCGTACGTCGCCGTAGCAAAAAATAATTAGAGGATAAGCCATGCCACGTTCTCTCAAGAAAGGTCCTTTTATTGACCTGCACTTGCTGAAGAAGGTAGAGAAAGCGGTGGAAAGCGGTGACAAGAAGCCTTTGCGCACTTGGTCCCGTCGTTCAACGATCTTTCCTAACATGATCGGTTTGACCATCGCTGTCCATAATGGTCGTCAGCACGTACCAGTGTTCGTTTCCGATGAAATGGTCGGTCACAAACTGGGTGAATTCGCGCCGACTCGCACTTATCGCGGCCATGCGGCTGATAAAAAAGCTAAAAAGCGCTAAGGTAGGAGGAAGAGATGGAAACTATCGCTAAACATCGCCACGCTCGTTCTTCTGCACAGAAGGTCCGCCTTGTTGCAGACCTGATCCGCGGTAAGAAAGTGTCGCAAGCTCTGGAAACTCTGGCCTACACCAACAAGAAAGCTGCTGGTCTGGTTAAGAAAGTGCTGGAGTCTGCCATTGCTAACGCAGAACACAACGATGGCGCTGACATCGATGATCTGAAAGTCACGAAAATCTTCGTAGACGAAGGCCCAAGCATGAAGCGCATTATGCCGCGTGCAAAAGGTCGTGCAGATCGCATCCTGAAGCGCACCAGCCACATTACTGTGGTTGTGTCCGATCGCTGAGACTCTGGAGACTAGCAATGGGTCAGAAAGTACATCCTAATGGTATTCGCCTGGGTATTGTCAAACCTTGGAACTCTACTTGGTATGCGAATACCAAAGAATTCGCTGACAACCTGGACAGCGACTTTAAAGTTCGTCAATTCCTGATTAAGGAACTGGCGAAAGCTTCCGTTTCTCGCATCGTTATCGAGCGTCCTGCGAAGAGCATCCGTGTGACTATTCACACTGCTCGTCCAGGCATCGTTATCGGCAAGAAAGGTGAAGATGTCGAAAAACTGCGTAAGGTCGTAGCGGATATCGCTGGCGTTCCTGCGCAAATTAACATCGCCGAAGTCCGTAAACCGGAACTTGACGCTAAATTGGTTGCTGACAGCATCACTTCACAGCTGGAACGTCGCGTTATGTTCCGTCGTGCTATGAAGCGTGCTGTACAGAACGCAATGCGTCTTGGCGCTAAAGGTATCAAAGTTGAAGTAAGCGGCCGTCTTGGCGGTGCTGAAATCGCGCGTACCGAATGGTACCGTGAAGGTCGTGTTCCGTTGCATACACTGCGTGCGGATATCGATTACAACACATCTGAAGCGCACACCACTTATGGTGTAATCGGCGTTAAGGTATGGATCTTCAAAGGTGAGATCCTGGGTGGTATGGCTGCAGTTGAACAACCGGAACCGGCTGCTCAACCTAAAAAGCAGCAGCGTAAAGGCCGCAAGTAAGGAGAGTCGCTGATGTTACAACCAAAGCGTACAAAATTCCGTAAGATGCACAAAGGCCGCAACCGTGGTCTGGCGCAGGGTACGGATGTTAGCTTCGGCACTTTCGGTCTGAAAGCTGTTGGCCGTGGCCGTCTGACTGCTCGTCAAATCGAAGCAGCTCGTCGTGCAATGACTCGTGCAGTTAAGCGTCAAGGTAAAATTTGGATCCGTGTATTCCCGGACAAACCAATTACCGAGAAGCCGCTCGAAGTGCGTATGGGTAAAGGTAAGGGTAACGTGGAGTATTGGGTTGCCCTGATCCAACCTGGGAAAGTCCTGTACGAAATGGACGGTGTACCAGAAGAGGTCGCCCGTGAGGCATTCAAGCTGGCTGCAGCTAAATTGCCGATCAAAACCACCTTTGTAACTAAGACGGTGATGTAATGAAAGCACAAGAGCTGCGTGAAAAAAGCGTTGAAGAGCTGAACACTGAGCTGCTCAACCTGCTGCGTGAGCAATTTAACTTGCGCATGCAGGCGGCAAGTGGCCAGCTGCAACAAACTCACCTGTTGAAACAAGTGCGTCGTAATGTCGCACGCGTTAAGACTTTACTGACTGAAAAGGCGGGTGTGTAAATGACTGATATTAACCGTACCTTGCAGGGTCGTGTTGTTAGTGACAAAATGGAGAAATCCATGGTTGTTGCTATCGAGCGCACGGTGAAGCACCCGATCTACGGGAAATTCATCAAGCGTACGACCAAGCTGCACGTACATGACGAGAACAACGAATGTGGTATCGGCGACGTGGTAGAAATCCGCGAATGCCGTCCACTGTCTAAGACTAAGTCCTGGACGTTGGTTCGCGTTGTAGAGAAAGCGATTCTGTAATAGAGTAGCTGGCTCTCACTTAATAAACGGCTCAGAAAATGAGCCGTTTATTTTTTCTACCCATACTCTGGAAGCGGTGTTATAATGCTGCGCCCTCGGTAATGGGGCTTTTCAACGGCCTAAAGTTTTCTTAGGTCTTAAAGTAGTAGTTGACATTAGCGGAGCACTAAAATGATCCAAGAACAGACTATGCTGAACGTCGCCGACAACTCCGGTGCACGTCGCGTAATGTGTATCAAGGTTCTAGGTGGCTCGCACCGTCGCTACGCAGGCATCGGCGACGTCATCAAAATTACCATCAAGGAAGCAATTCCTCGCGGTAAGGTGAAGAAAGGCGATGTGCTGAAGGCGGTAGTGGTGCGCACCAAGAAGGGTGTACGTCGCCCGGACGGTTCTGTCATTCGCTTCGATGGTAATGCATGCGTTATTTTAAACAATAACAGCGAGCAGCCTATCGGTACGCGTATTTTTGGGCCGGTAACTCGTGAACTGCGTAATGAGAAGTTCATGAAAATTATCTCTCTGGCACCAGAAGTACTCTAAGGAGCGAACCATGGCAGCGAAAATCCGTCGTGATGACGAAGTTATCGTTCTTACCGGGAAAGACAAAGGTAAGCGNGGTAAAGTAAAAAATGTCCTGTCTGCTGGCAAGGTCATTGTTGAAGGTATCAACCTGGTTAAGAAACATCAGAAGCCGGTTCCGGCCCTGAACCAACCAGGTGGCATTGTTGAAAAAGAAGCTGCAATTCAGGTTTCTAACATTGCTCTCTTCAACACGGCTACCGGTAAGGCTGACCGTGTAGGCTTTAGATTCGAAGACGGGAAAAAAGTCCGTTTCTTCAAATCTAACAGCGAAACTATCAAGTAATTTGGAGTAATACGATGGCGAAACTGCATGATTACTACAAAGACGAGGTAGTCAAACAACTGATGTCTCAGTTTGATTACAACTCTGTCATGCAAGTCCCTCGGGTCGAGAAGATCACCCTGAATATGGGTGTTGGTGAAGCGATCGCTGACAAGAAACTGCTGGATAACGCAGCAGCTGATCTGGCAGCTATCTCCGGTCAAAAGCCGTTCATCACCAAAGCACGCAAATCTGTTGCAGGCTTCAAAATCCGCCAGGGCTATCCGATCGGCTGTAAAGTAACTCTGCGTGGCGAACGCATGTGGGAGTTCTTTGAGCGTCTGATTTCCATTGCTGTTCCACGTATCCGTGACTTCCGTGGCTTGTCCGCTAAGTCATTCGATGGCCGTGGTAACTACAGCATGGGTGTGCGTGAGCAAATCATCTTCCCAGAAATCGACTACGACAAAGTCGATCGCGTTCGTGGTTTGGATATTACCATTACCACTACTGCGAAATCTGATGATGAAGGCCGCGCGCTGTTGGCTGCTTTTAACTTCCCGTTCCGTAAGTAAGGCAGGGTTACTGATGGCTAAGCAATCAATGAAAGCACGCGAAGTCGTTCGCGTGAAACTGGCTGACAAGTACCGCGCTAAACGCGAGGAACTGAAAGCTATCATTTCTGGTGTGAACTCATCCGACGAAGATCGTTGGGATGCTGTTCTCAAGCTGCAAACTCTGCCGCGTGATTCCAGCCCGTCTCGTCAGCGCAAGCGCTGCCGCCAAACTGGCCGTCCGCATGGTTATGTGGGCAAATTCGGGTTGAGCCGTATCAAGTTACGTGAAGCCGCTATGCGCGGTGAAGTACCTGGCTTGAAAAAGGCTAGCTGGTAATTACCAATTGAATCACGGGAGTAAAGACAGATGAGCATGCAAGATCCGATCGCGGATATGCTGACCCGTATCCGTAACGGTCAAGCCGCGAACAAAGTTGCGGTCACCATGCCTTCCTCCAAGCTGAAAGTGGCAATTGCCAAACTGCTGAAGGATGAAGGTTTTATTGAAGATTTCAAAATCGAAGGCGACGCCAAGCCTGTTCTGGAACTGGTACTGAAGTACTTCCAGGGCAAGGCAGTGGTAGAAAGCATTCAGCGAATCAGCCGTCCAGGTCTGCGCATCTATAAGAAAAAAGATGAGCTGCCAAAAGTTATGGCCGGTTTGGGTATCGCTGTTGTTTCTACCTCTAAAGGTGTTATGACCGATCGTGCAGCTCGCCAAGCAGGTCTTGGTGGCGAGATTATCTGCTACGTAGCTTAATTCGGGAGGAAAGAATGTCTCGTGTTGCAAAAGCACCCGTCGTCATTCCTGCCGGCGTAGAGGTAAAACTCAACGGTCAGGTTATTTCGATTAAGGGTAAGAACGGCGAGCTGACTCGTACTGTCCATGACGCCGTTGAAGTGAAGCAAGAAGCTAACGCACTGACTTTCGCCCCGCGCGAAGGTTTTGCTAACGCCTGGGCCCAAGCGGGTACTACGCGCGCTCTGCTGAACGCAATGGTAGTTGGTGTTACCGAGGGCTTCACCAAGAAGCTTCAACTGGTAGGTGTTGGTTATCGTGCTGCTGTTAAAGGCAACGTGGTGAATTTAGCCTTAGGCTTCTCTCACCCGGTCGATCACCAGCTGCCAGCAGGTATTACTGCTGAATGCCCAAGCCAAACTGAAATCGTGCTGAAAGGCGCTGATAAACAAGTTATTGGCCAGGTTGCTGCAGATCTGCGTGCCTACCGCCGTCCTGAGCCTTACAAAGGCAAGGGTGTCCGTTACGCCGACGAAGTCGTGCGTACCAAAGAGGCTAAGAAGAAGTAAGGTAACACTATGGATAAGAAATCTGCTCGTATCCGTCGTGCGACCCGCGCACGCCGTAAGATCAAAGAACTGGGTGCAACCCGCCTGGTGGTACATCGTACCCCGCGTCACATTTACGCACAGGTAATTGCGCCAAATGGTTCTGAAGTACTGGTAGCCGCTTCTACTGTAGAAAAAGCTATCACAGAGCAATTGAAGTATTCCGGTAACAAAGACGCAGCAGCAGCAGTAGGTAAAGCACTGGCTGAACGTGCGTTGGAAAAAGGGATCTCTAAAGTTTCCTTTGACCGTTCCGGTTTCCAATATCATGGTCGAGTCCAGGCACTGGCAGATGCTGCCCGTGAAGCTGGCCTTCAGTTCTAAGGAAGAGGTTTAAGATGGCTCACATCGAAAAACAAGCTGGCGAACTGCAGGAAAAGCTGATCGCGGTAAACCGCGTATCTAAAACCGTAAAAGGTGGCCGTATTTTCAGCTTTACCGCACTGACAGTAGTTGGTGATGGTAACGGTCGCGTTGGTTTTGGCTACGGCAAAGCACGCGAAGTTCCGGCAGCGATCCAGAAAGCGATGGAAAAAGCCCGTCGCGCTATGATTAATGTTGCTTTGAATAGCGGTACTCTGCAGCACCCTGTAAAAGGTGCTCACACAGGTTCCCGTGTATTCATGCAACCAGCTTCCGAAGGTACCGGTATCATCGCCGGTGGTGCAATGCGCGCCGTCCTGGAAGTTGCAGGGGTTCATAACGTATTAGCTAAAGCATATGGTTCTACTAACCCGATCAACGTGGTTCGTGCAACTATTGCTGCTTTGGAAGATATGAAATCCCCAGAAATGGTCGCTGCTAAGCGTGGTAAGTCCGTCGAAGAAATTCTAGGGAAATAACCATGGCAAAGACTATTAAAGTAACTCAAACAAAAAGCAGCATCGGCCGTTTGCCAAAGCACAAGGCAACCCTGATCGGTTTAGGTCTGCGTCGTATTGGTCATACTGTAGAGCGTGAGGATACTCCTGCTGTACGTGGTATGGTCAACTTGGTTTCCTACATGGTTAAGGTTGAGGAGTAACAGATGCGTTTAAATACTCTGTCTCCGGCTGATGGTGCCAAGCATGCGCCGAAGCGTGTAGGTCGTGGTATTGGTTCTGGCCTGGGTAAAACCGCTGGTCGTGGTCACAAAGGTCAGAACTCACGTTCTGGTGGTGGCGTACGTCGTGGTTTTGAAGGTGGTCAGATGCCTTTATATCGTCGTTTGCCGAAATTCGGCTTCACCTCTCGCAAAGCTATGATCACGGCAGAAGTTCGTCTGTCTGAGCTGGCTCTTGTTGAAGGCGACGTAATCGACCTGAACACGCTGAAAGCCGCTAACGTTGTTGGTGTCCAGATCGAATTCGCGAAAGTTATGCTTTCAGGCGAAATCGCTCGTCCGGTTACCCTGCGTGGTCTGCGTGTCACCAAAGGCGCTCGTGCTGCTATCGAAGCTGCTGGCGGTAAAATTGAGGAATAAGTAGCAGATGGCTAAGCAACCAGGATTAGATTTTCAAAGTGCTAAAGGCGGGCTCGGCGAGCTGAAGCGCAGACTTTTGTTTGTAATCGGCGCGCTGATTGTCTTCCGTATCGGCTCTTTTATTCCGATTCCTGGTATCGATGCCACTGTGCTTGCCAAATTGCTCGAGCAGCAGAGAGGCACTATCATTGAAATGTTTAACATGTTCTCTGGTGGTGCCCTCAGCCGTGCTTCTATCTTTGCTCTGGGGATCATGCCGTATATTTCGGCGTCGATCATTATCCAGCTGTTAACGGTGGTTCATCCAGCGTTGGCAGAAATTAAGAAAGAAGGGGAGGCTGGCCGTCGCAAGATTAGCCAGTACACCCGTTACGGTACGCTGGTGTTGGCCATATTCCAGTCGATCGGTATTGCTACTGGTCTGCCGAATATGCCTGGTATGCAGGGTCTGGTGTTAAACCCAGGCTTTGCATTCTACTTTACTGCAGTAGTGAGTCTGGTTACCGGGACAATGTTCCTGATGTGGCTGGGCGAACAGATTACTGAACGCGGTATCGGTAACGGTATCTCGATCATTATCTTCGCAGGTATTGTAGCGGGACTCCCGCCGGCAGTGGCCCATACTATTGAGCAAGCCCGGCAAGGCGACCTGCACTTCCTCCTGTTGCTGTTGGTTGCAGTATTGGTGTTTGCAGTAACCTTCTTCGTTGTTTTCATCGAACGTGGTCAACGTCGTATCGTCGTTAACTATGCGAAGCGTCAACAAGGTCGTCGTGTTTATGCAGCACAGAGCACACACTTACCGTTGAAAGTGAATATGGCAGGGGTTATCCCGGCAATCTTCGCTTCCAGCATTATTCTGTTCCCTGCCACGATTGCATCATGGTTTGGGGGCGGTACCGGTTGGAACTGGCTGACAACGATTTCGCTGTATTTGCAGCCAGGGCAACCGCTTTATGTGTTACTCTATGCGTCTGCAATCATCTTCTTCTGTTTCTTTTACACGGCGTTGGTTTTCAACCCGCGTGAGACAGCAGATAACCTGAAGAAGTCCGGTGCCTTCGTACCAGGAATTCGTCCGGGAGAGCAAACGGCGAAGTACATCGATAAAGTAATGACGCGTTTAACCCTGGTGGGCGCGATGTACATTACTTTCATCTGCCTGATCCCGGAGTTCATGCGTGATGCAATGAAAGTACCATTCTACTTTGGTGGTACCTCGCTACTGATCGTGGTTGTCGTCATCATGGACTTTATGGCTCAAGTGCAAACTCTGATGATGTCAAGTCAGTACGAGTCTGCATTGAAGAAAGCAAACCTGAAAGGCTATAACCGCTAATTCAGGTGCGTTTGAGAAGTTACGGAGAGTAAAAATGAAAGTTCGTGCTTCCGTCAAGAAATTATGTCGTAACTGCAAAATCGTTAAGCGTAACGGTGTCGTTCGTGTGATTTGCAGCGCCGAGCCGAAGCATAAACAGCGTCAAGGCTGATTATCTCGCATATTTTTCTTGCAAAGTTGGGTTGAGCTGGCTAGATTAGCCAGCCAATCTTTTGTATGTAGCTGCAACATTATTTGAGTATCCTGAAAACGGGCTTTTCAGAATGGTGTTGCCGTATAAAATAGTAGGAGTGCATAGTGGCCCGTATAGCAGGCATTAACATTCCTGATCATAAACATACCGTAATCGCCTTAACGTCGATCTTCGGAATCGGTAAAACCCGCTCACAGTCTATCTGTGCTGCTACGGGTATTGCTGAACATGTTAAGATCAGTGAGCTGTCTGAAGAGCAAATTGAACAGCTGCGTGAAGCAGTCGCCAAATTCACTGTAGAAGGTGATTTGCGTCGTGAAGTTACCCTGAGCATCAAGCGTCTGATGGATCTTGGTACTTACCGTGGTTTGCGTCATCGTCGTGGTCTGCCAGTTCGCGGTCAGCGTACGAAGACCAACGCACGTACCCGTAAGGGTCCGCGTAAACCAATCAAGAAATAATCAGGGTGATTGAATAATGGCAAAGGCACCTGTTCGTACACGTAAGCGTGTAAGAAAACAAGTCTCTGACGGCGTGGCTCATGTCCATGCTTCTTTCAACAACACCATTGTAACTATTACCGATCGTCAGGGTAATGCATTGGGTTGGGCAACTGCCGGTGGTTCTGGTTTCCGTGGTTCTCGTAAGTCAACTCCGTTTGCAGCTCAGGTTGCAGCCGAGCGTTGTGCTGACGCAGTAAAAGAATACGGTATCAAGAACCTGGAAGTTATGGTTAAGGGACCGGGTCCGGGTCGCGAATCAACTATTCGTGCACTGAACGCCGCAGGTTTCCGCATCACTAATATTACTGATGTGACTCCTATCCCTCACAACGGTTGTCGTCCGCCGAAAAAGCGTCGCGTATAACGTTAGCTTTTAGGTTTGTTGGAGAAAGAAAATGGCAAGATATTTGGGTCCTAAGCTCAAGCTTAGCCGCCGTGAGGGCACAGACTTGTTCCTTAAGTCTGGCGTTCGCGCGATCGATACCAAGTGTAAAATTGAGCAACCGCCTGGTCAACACGGTGCGCGTAAACCGCGTCTGTCTGACTACGGTGTACAGTTACGTGAAAAGCAAAAAGTTCGCCGTATGTACGGTGTTCTGGAGCGCCAGTTCCGTAACTATTACAAAGAAGCAGCACGCCTGAAGGGCAACACCGGTGCAAACCTGTTGCAACTGCTGGAAGGTCGTCTGGACAACGTTGTTTACCGTATGGGCTTCGGCGCTACTCGTGCAGAGTCACGTCAGTTGGTTAGCCACAAAGCAATTATGGTAAATGGTCGCGTTGTTAACATCGCTTCTTATCAGGTATCTCCGAATGACGTAGTCAGCATCCGCGAGAAGGCTAAAAAGCAATCTCGTGTTAAAGCTTCTCTGGAGCTGGCTGAGCAGCGTGAAAAGCCGACCTGGCTTGAAGTTGATGCTGCTAAGATGGAAGGCGTGTTCAAGCGTATGCCTGAACGTACCGATCTGTCTGCGGACATTAACGAACACCTGATCGTCGAGCTTTACTCCAAGTAAGGCTTAGTACCAAAGAGAGGACACAATGCAGGGTTCTGTGACAGAGTTTCTAAAACCGCGCCTGGTAGATATCGAGCAAGTCAGTTCGACGCACGCCAAGGTGACCCTTGAGCCGTTAGAGCGTGGCTTTGGCCATACTCTTGGCAACGCACTGCGCCGTATTCTGCTTTCATCTATGCCGGGTTGCGCGGTGACCGAGGTTGAGATTGATGGTGTACTGCACGAGTACAGCACCAAAGAAGGCGTACAGGAAGATATCCTGGAGATCCTGCTCAACCTGAAAGGGCTGGCGGTGAGAGTTCAAGGGAAAGATGAAGTTATCCTTACCCTGAATAAATCTGGCATTGGCCCTGTGACCGCTGCCGACATTACCCATGATGGTGATGTCGAAATCGTCAAGCCTCAGCACGTGATCTGCCACCTGACCGATGAGAACGCTGCTATTAGCATGCGTATCAAAGTTCAACGTGGTCGTGGTTATGTGCCGGCTTCTGCCCGAATTCATTCGGAAGAAGATGAGCGCCCGATCGGTCGTCTGTTGGTTGACGCATGCTATAGCCCTGTAGAGCGTATTGCCTACAATGTTGAAGCAGCGCGTGTAGAACAGCGTACTGACCTGGACAAGCTGGTCATCGAAATGGAAACCAATGGCACGATCGATCCTGAAGAGGCGATCCGCCGTGCGGCAACCATCCTGGCTGAACAACTTGAAGCTTTTGTTGACTTGCGTGATGTACGTCAACCAGAAGTTAAAGAAGAGAAACCAGAATTCGATCCGATTCTGCTGCGCCCTGTTGACGATCTGGAATTGACTGTCCGCTCTGCTAACTGCCTTAAGGCAGAAGCTATCCACTACATCGGTGATCTGGTACAGCGTACCGAGGTTGAGTTGCTGAAAACGCCGAACCTGGGTAAAAAATCTCTTACTGAGATTAAAGACGTGCTGGCCTCCCGTGGTCTGTCTCTGGGCATGCGCCTGGAAAACTGGCCACCGGCAAGCATTGCTGACGAGTAACCGGATCACAGGTTAAGGTTTTACTGAGAAGGATAAGGTCATGCGCCATCGTAAGAGTGGTCGTCAACTGAACCGTAACAGCAGCCATCGCCAGGCTATGTTCCGTAACATGGCCGGCTCTTTGGTTCGTCATGAGATCATCAAGACGACCTTGCCAAAAGCGAAAGAGCTGCGTCGCGTTGTTGAGCCGCTGATTACTCTTGCCAAGACCGACAGCGTAGCTAATCGTCGTCTGGCATTCGCCCGTACTCGTGATAACGAGATCGTGGCAAAACTGTTTAACGAGCTGGGCCCGCGTTTCGCGAGCCGTGCCGGTGGTTACACTCGCATTCTGAAGTGTGGCTTCCGCGCAGGCGACAACGCGCCGATGGCATACATCGAGCTGGTTGATCGTGCTGAGTCTCAAGCAGAAGTAGCAACTGCAGAGTAATCTGTAGACGCGTGAAAAAACCGGGCTTGCCCGGTTTTTTTACGTCTATAGCCAGCTAAACGTGCGTTCTTCCCCCCACCAGACTTAAGATCCTCGCCCCTATCCGCTATGCTGACGTTATTAATCAGGTCAACTGAGAGATCATACTATGTGGTTACTCGATCAATGGGCGGAACGTCATATTCTCGATGCCCAGGCTAAAGGTGAATTGGACAATTTACCGGGCCAGGGGCTGCCACTTGAGTTGGATGATGACAGTGCAGTTCCCGCTGAGTTGCGTACAGGCTTTCGTCTACTTAAAAATGCAGGCTATTTGCCCGCGGAATTAGAGGATCGTAAAGAAGCGCTGAATATCGCTCGTTTACTGCAAGAAATTAATAGCGAGCATCCGGACTATGTTGAGTTAGGGAAACGGATGGCACTGTTGGAACACCGCTTACGGCAGGCAGGAATGAGCACAGACTTTTTGCACGGTGAATATCAACGTGCATTGGGGGATAAGTTTTCTTCTGAGGAGGAGCAATGTTAAAGATTGGGCAACTTGCAAAACTTGCAGACGTTACGCCGGACACGGTACGGTACTACGAGAAACAAGGGATGATGGACCATAACATTCGGACCGAGGGTGGTTATCGATTATACAATAATCAAGACCTGCAGCGGTTGCGCTTTATACGTTATGCCAAACAACTTGGTTTTACGCTAGAAACCATCGCTGAACTGTTGTCGATCCGCGTTGATCCTGAACATCACACCTGCCAGGAGTCCAAGTCAATCGTCGACGCGCGGCTTAGTGAAGTAGAAAATAAGCTTAAGGAGCTAACTCGGATGCGTGAGTCGTTAAAACGTCTCAGTGACGCCTGCTGTGGAAGTGCCCATACCAGCAGTTATTGCTCAATTCTGGAAGCGTTGGAGCAGGGAGCCAGTGATGAAAAAGTAAAAAAAGGTGCTTAATACCATCGGCGATACTTTAATTTTTATACAGCCAGCAGTAATATTATCGCGTTATATAACCATACATAGAGAAGGTACATTACTATGACTCAATACCGTCATACGAAAGGCAAGATACAGGATAATGCCATTGAGGCGCTGTTGCATGATCCATTATTCCGCCAAAGGGTAGAAAAAAATACGAAAGGGAAAGGGAGCTACCGACGTAAAGACAAACATGCAAAAGGTGGTAGCTGGGAGGCCAGTGGTAAAGTATCAAACGATAATTTACCACTGGCCTTCTGGTTTTAAGGCATTAAAAAGCCATCTGAATAAGATGGCTTTTTATTTGTGCGGGATAAACAGGTTTACAGTTTTGGCTGTTGCTGCTGGCTCAGTAAATCACGAATTTCAGTCAACAGTTTTTCTTCAGCAGTTGGCGCAGGCGGGGCAGCTGGCGCTTCTTCTTGTTTACGACGCACTTTGTTCATTAATTTAATTGCCAGGAAAATAGCAAAGGCAACAATAACGAAATCGAAAATGGTCTGGATGAATGAACCATAGTTCATGACTACAGCAGGCACTGCGCCTTGAGCTTCGCGTAATACCAGGTGGAATTGTTTGAAATCAACGCCGCCGATCAATAAGCCCAGCGGTGGCATGATGATATCTGCAACGAAAGACGATACGATCTTACCGAATGCTGCACCAATAATCACACCCACCGCCAAGTCAACCACGTTGCCACGCATGGCAAACTCGCGGAACTCTTTCATCATACTCATAGAACGCACCCCTTGCAGAATTTAATAACTCAAGTTTAACAAAGCAATTTCCCTTTGCCACAAAAGGAGAGAAAAGTTTTATCTCTTTCCACGGCAGAGAACAACCTCGTAATTATAGACCATCCATTGCTACATTTGTTCTACAAGAAGAATGGGCTTGGCTGGAACAGGCGTTCAACGTCAGGGACGAACTTCTTGTCGGTAATAAACATAATGACGTGATCGCCTTGTTCGATTTTACTGTTGCCATTAGCAATAATAACGTCATCACCACGCACAATGGCACCAATGGTGGTACCTGGCGGCAGTTTAATATCTTCTACGATGCGGCCAACCACTTTTGACGTACTTTCATCACCATGTGCGATGGCTTCAATCGCTTCCGCCACACCGCGGCGTAAGGATGAAACACTAACGATATCCGCTTTACGCACGTGACCTAACAATGCTGAGATGGTTGCTTGCTGTGGTGAAATCGCTATATCGATTACGCTGCCTTGAACCAGGTCAACATAGGCGCGGCGTTGAATAAGTACCATCACCTTTTTTGCACCCATTCGTTTGGCGAGCATGGCTGACATGATGTTAGCTTCATCGTCATTGGTTATGGCAATAAATACGTCGACTTGATCAACGTGCTCTTCCGCCAGCAGTTCTTGGTCCGAGGCATCACCATAAAACACAATTGTGTCATGCAGTTGTTCGGCAAGTTCTGCCGCGCGTTGCTGATTACGTTCGATCAACTTCACGTTGTAGGATTTTTCCAACCGTTGTGCCAGACCTGCACCAACGTTGCCGCCGCCGACAATCATGATGCGTTTATAAGGCTTTTCGAGTCGTTGTAGTTCACTCATTACCGCGCGGATATGCTGCGAGGCAGCAACAAAGAAGACTTCGTCACCGGCTTCGATAATCGTGGAGCCCTGTGGGCGAATAGGACGATCCTGGCGGAAGATCGCGGCGACACGGGTATCAATGTGCGGCATGTGTTCACGCATTGAAGACAGCGCATTACCGACCAATGGGCCGCCGTAATAGGCTTTTACTGCCGCGATGCTAACCTTGCCTTCGGCAAAATTAACCACCTGTAACGCACCTGGGTATTCAATCAGTTTGTAGATGTAGTCGATAACCAGTTGTTCAGGTGAGATCAGGTGATCAATGGGGACGGCTTCCGGTTGAAACAGCTTCTCTGACTCGCGGATATATTCCGGCGCACGAATACGGGCGATTCGGTTGGGGGTATTAAACAGCGAGTAGGCAATTTGGCAGGCAATCATGTTGGTTTCGTCAGAATTAGTGACTGCAACCAACATATCGGCATCTTCAGCACCGGCCTCACGGAGTACGCGTGGATGAGAGCCATATCCCTGAACGACCCGAAGATCAAACTTATCCTGTAACTGACGTAGGCGGCCGGAATCAGTATCCACGACGGTAATATCGTTGTTTTCGCCCACCAGATTTTCCGCCAGTGTTCCACCTACCTGACCTGCGCCAAGAATAATTATTTTCATTCGCTTCTCTGCTTCACACTGAAACCGCTGAAGATTATCCGAAAGGGCGCAACTGCCGCGCCCTGAGTACTGAACAGCTACATTTTAATCAGCTTAGCGTAAAAGAAGCCATCCCCATCCTCAGGATGTGGAAGATTCTGTCGGCCAGGCTGTTGTTCGTTACCGGTTTCCACCAGACGAGCATCCGGATGACGCTGAAGGAAGGCAGTCACTTGCTCAGCATTCTCTGCCGGTAGAATAGAACAGGTGGCATACACCATCACTCCACCGGTTTTGAGATGGGGCCAAATGGCTTCAATGATTTCGGCCTGCAAAGTGGCTAGTTCAGCGATATCACTGTCGCGGCGCAACCACTTGATATCAGGATGACGGCGGATTACACCGGTGGCAGAACAAGGAGCATCCAACAGAATGCGATCAAATTGCTTATCACCGCACCATTGCTGCGGCGTGCGGCCATCACCCAGTTTTACTTCAGCGTGCAAACGCAGGCGTTGCAGGTTTTCTTTAACCCGACTCAGACGTTGCTCATCGATGTCGACAGCCATCACGTGAGCTTTGGGAGCGGCTTCCAAGATGTGGGTAGTTTTGCCACCAGGCGCTGCACAAAGATCGAGGATCTGCTCCCCATCCTGCGGATCAAGGAGATCGACACAACCTTGAGCGGAAGCATCTTGCACAGTAACCCACCCATCGGCAAAACCTGGCAGGTCTGTGACGGCACATGGCGCCAGCAGGCGTACGGCATCGCGATATTCGGTATGCGGTACAGCAGCAATGCCAGCTTGCTCCATCAACTGCAAGTAATCCTCACGGGAATGATGAAGACGATTGACGCGTAACCACATAGGTGGCTTTTGATTGTTGGCATCAATGATCTGTTCCCACTGTGCGGGATAGGCCTGCTGAATACGTTTCAACAGCCAGTTTGGATGCAAATAGCGGCTGTCATTATTGGCAGCGCGTTGCAGTAATTCTTCCTGCTGGCGTTGGAACTGGCGCAATACGCCGTTGATCAGGCCTTTAAGTTGAGGCCGTTTCAATGCCACGGCACCTTCTACGGTTTCCGCCAATACTGCGTGAGCGGGTATGCGTGTATATAACAATTGGTAGAGACCCACCATCAGCAAATAGTGCAGCGTGCGCTGCTTGCCAGTCATGGGTTTTGCCATCAATTGCTGGATGCACCATTCCAGTTGTGGCAATACGCGCAGGGTGCCGAAACACAGTTCCTGTAGTAGCGCGCGGTCTTTGTCAGAAATGGTCTTTTGTAGTGATGGCAGAACAGTACTGAGCGACTGACCCTGATCCAGCACCTGGCCGATGGCTTTGGCAGCGATGCTGCGGAGATTGTAATTATTTTTCATAGGCTAAAGCTGATAACGATCGGCGTTAAGAAAGAAACAGCCCGGCGATTATCGGCCGGGCAGTGGGGGCGGTTTATAGCCGGTTGCCCGGTGTAAACCATTCACGGCGTGAGTTCAGCAGATCTTGTGCTGACATCGGTTTTTTACCTGCCGGCTGTAACTGAGTCAGGTTAAGAACACCCTCAGCGGTCGCTACCTGGATACCGTGCTTGTCAGCATGGATAATGGTGCCAGGTTCTGCATCAGTGGTTTGCGCCAATACTGTCGCCTGCCACACTTTCACGGGTTGATCTTCAATGGTGAAAAAGCTAACTGGCCATGGGTTAAAGGCACGGATGCAACGTTCAAGCTGTGCAGCTGATAGGCTCCAATCCAGGCGTGCTTCTTCTTTGCTCAGCTTCTCAGCATAAGTGACCAGCGACTCGTCTTGTACTTCACGTTTCGCCGTACCTGCCGCCATCTGCTGTAGCGTAGTTAGCATGCCTTGTGGGCCGAGTTGTGCCAGTTTGTCGTATAGACTGGCACTGGTGTCATCCGCGTCAATCGGACAAGCGATTTTGTACATCATATCGCCAGTATCCAAACCCACGTCCATCTGCATGATGGTAACGCCTGTTTCGTGATCGCCAGCCCAGAGTGAGCGTTGGATTGGCGCGGCGCCACGCCAACGTGGCAGCAGCGAGCCGTGAACGTTGATGCAGCCAAGTCGTGGCATATCCAACACCGCTTTAGGCAGGATTAAGCCATAGGCCACTACCACCATCACATCAGCGTTGAGATCAGCAACCAAATGCTGGTTCTCTTCCGGGCGCAGTGATTTGGGCTGAAACACCGGTAAATGATGTTGTTCGGCCAGGACTTTGACCGGGCTAGGCGTCAGTTTATTACCGCGGCCCGCAGGGCGGTCCGGCTGGGTGAAGACCCCAACAATCTGGTGCCCAGATGACAACAGCGCGTCAAGATGACGCGCTGCGAAGTCTGGAGTTCCGGCGAAAATAATCCGTAAAGAGTCAGACACGTTGATTTCCTGATAGGTTAGGCGCGCGCGTTAAGCTTGGCCATTTTTTCCAGTTTCTGACGAATACGCTGGCGCTTGAGTGGTGACAGGTAATCGACGAACAGCTTGCCTACCAGGTGATCCATCTCGTGCTGGATACAAATGGCTAACAGGTCGTCAGCTTCCAGCTCGAAAGGTTTGCCGTCGCGGTCCAGTGCTCTGACTTTCACAGCAGCGGCGCGCGGAACTAAAGCACGTTGTTCAGGAATGGAGAGGCAACCTTCCTCAATCCCGGTTTCACCGCTTTTTTCCAGCAGTTCCGGGTTGATCAACACCAAGCGCTGATCGCGGTTCTCAGAAACGTCAATGACGATAATGCGCTGATGGATGTCCACCTGTGTCGCAGCCAGGCCAATGCCTTCCTCTGCGTACATGGTTTCAAACATATCATCCACGATGCGCTGGATATTCGCATTGACTTCTTTTACCGGGGCCGCGACTTTGCGCAGCCGGTCGTCTGGGTAATGTAATACCTGCAATACTGACATATATCTTGAGATCTGTATCCGAGTGATAAACGAGGTTTAGCTTCTATTCTAGACATTTCCCAGCCTGATTGACAGCATTGCGCACCAATTGCTCGAATTGGTAATACCACCATTTTCTGCGAGGGAACAGGCGATGCAGGCACAGGAAATCTGCTTACGGATGCGTGGGGTCACTGGGCTGGGCGCGGCCAAGGCCAGCCAGATAATACGGCAGATAGTGGCAGTCGGCGGTGAGCCTTACCGTTTGTTACGAGAATTGGGGCTAAATCATCGACAGCAGGCTCAGTTTCGCCAGGCAAATCCGTGTCATCTGGCCGCTACGCTCACTTGGTTGGAGCTGCCCGGTAATGCGCTTTGGATATATGGTGAGGCGGATTATCCCGAGCGATTGCTCACTATCGACGATGCTCCACTATTGTTGATGGTGGCAGGTAACCCAGAAGCGGTTCGGCAGCCGCAAATTGCCATGGTTGGTAGTCGCCAGTTCAGCCCTTATGGTGAGCATTGGGCCAGTTACTTTGCCACTGGGTTGGTACATTGCGGGTTTACCATCACCAGTGGGCTGGCAATGGGGATTGATAGCATTTGCCATCGTGCGGCGTTGGCGGCAGAAGGGGGAACTGTCGCCGTACTCGGTAGCGGTTTGGCTAATGTCTACCCGCGCCAGCATCGTCGCTTGGCTGAACGTATCATCGAGGGTGGCGGGGCATTGGTTTCTGAGTATTTGGTCACTGATCTACCGATGCCAGACCATTTTCCCCGGCGCAACCGTATCATTAGTGGTTTGAGTCTTGGCGTGGTAGTGATTGAAGCCTCTTTGCGCAGTGGCACGCTGATTACCGCCCGTTATGCGTTGGAGCAGGGGCGTGAGATTTTCGCTTTACCAGGTGCGTTGGGTAATCCGATGAGTGAAGGCACGCACTGGCTGATTCAGCAGGGCGCTTATTTGGTTACTGGGCCGAAAGAAATTGCTGAGCAACTGGGAAGTGGTCTGCATTGGCTCTCCTTGAGCGAAAATACAACTATTTGTGCGTCAGAAGCTGAAGTTGAATTGCCATTTGCCGATGTGTTGGCTAACGTAGGAGATGAGGTGACACCTGTTGACGTCGTCGCTGAACGTGCCGGCCAACCTGTGCCAGAGGTAGTAATCAAGTTACTCGATCTGGAGTTAGCAGGGTGGATCGCAGCTGTACCCGGCGGCTATGTCCGAATAAGGAGGGCAGGCCATGTTCGACGTACTGATGTACTTGTTTGAAACTTATATCCACAATGAACCAGAGATGCGCGTCGATCAGGATCAACTGACTGATGATCTCGCTGAGGCGGGGTTTCATCGGGATGATATCTACAACGCGTTGAATTGGCTTGAAAAACTCGCTGACTTACAAGAAGGCGAAAATGCACCGTATTTTATGGATGCTGATCCGCTGGCAATGCGGATCTACACCGAAGAAGAAGGTGTGCGTTTGGATGCCAGCTGCCGTGGTTTCCTCCTGTTCCTGGAGCAGATTCAGGTATTGAACCTCGAAACCCGTGAAATGGTTATCGATCGTGTTATGGCTTTGGATAACACAGAATTCGATCTCGAAGATCTGAAATGGGTGGTGCTGATGGTCCTGTTTAATATCCCCGGATATGAAAGCGCCTATCAGCAAATGGAAGAACTGTTGTTTGAAGTAAACGAAGGTTATCTGCACTGAGCCGATAACATGCATAGAAGAAGTTATGACAAAAGCAGCGATTTTTGCCGCTAGGCAAAATGAACCCTGTCCGGAATGCGGGGCCGAGCTGGTGATCCGCAGTGGTCGCCACGGCCCCTTCCTCGGCTGTTCCCGTTATCCTGAATGCCAACATATACGGCCGCTGAAAGCGCAGGCCGATGGCCATATCGTCAAAATGCTGGATGGGCAGGAATGTCCGAAGTGTCAGGCGACGCTGGCCTTGCGCCAGGGCCGTTACGGTATGTTTATCGCTTGCAGTAACTACCCGGAGTGCGATCATACCGAAGTCATCGATAAACCGGACGAAACCAGCATCAGCTGTCCGCAGTGTGAGCAGGGTAAACTCCTTCAGCGCAAATCGCGCTATGGCAAGGTTTTCCACTCCTGCGATCGCTATCCGGAATGCCAGTTTGTTCTCAATTTTAAACCTGTCGCCGGTGAGTGCAGATACTGCCACTACCCGTTGTTGATGGAGAAGCGCACGGCAAAAGGGCCGACCCTTTGCTGCGCCAGTAAACTTTGCGGAAAACCCGTAGTAACTACAGAATAACGACATCATGAGCTCAGAATTCACTTCTAATTTCACGCCAATAATTGACGCGCTGCAGAACCAGCAGGTTATTGCCTACCCGACCGAGGCTGTGTTTGGCTTGGGTTGCGATCCTGACAGCGAGCTGGCAGTCAATGCGTTATTGGCCCTGAAACAACGCCCTTGGGAAAAAGGTCTGATCCTGATTGCGGCCGATTACGCGCAGTTAGCACCTTATATAGATGACGCCGCACTGAGTGATCAGCAGCGAGTGACGATGTTCGCCAGTTGGCCGGGCCCGGTGACTTGGGTTATTCCTGCCCGGTTGAATACTCCGCGCTTGCTGACTGGCCGCTTCAATTCGTTGGCTGTGCGTGTGAGTGATCACCCGTTAGTACAGCAACTTTGTCGGCAGTTTGGTAAACCGTTGGTATCGACCAGCGCCAATCTTAGCGGGCAAGAACCTTGTCGCAGTGTTGATGAGGTACAACAGCAATTTGGTGCTGCTTTCCCTGTGTTGAATGGTAGCGTCGGTGGCCGCCTTAACCCTTCTGAAATCAGAGATGTCCTGACGGGCAAGCAAATCCGTCAAGGCTAGAGGTAATGTGCATGGAGAAGTTCGCGGTATTCGGTAATCCTATCAGTCACAGCAAATCGCCGCGTATTCATGCGTTATTTGCCGCCCAAACCGGTATAGAACATCCCTATGGAACTGTGCTGGCGCCGTTGGATGATTTCGAAAAAACTCTGCAGATGTTCATTCGGGCGGGTGGACAGGGCGCGAATGTCACCGTGCCTTTTAAAGAGAATGCCTACGAGGTTGCGACGGAGCTCAGTGAACGTGCTGCGTTAGCCTGCGCGGTAAACACCTTGAAGGTGTTGCCGGAGGGAGGGCTACTGGGTGACAACACTGATGGGATCGGGCTACTGACTGATCTTGAACGTCAAGGGTTGATCCGATCAAAGGATCGCATCCTGCTGGTGGGTGCAGGCGGCGCTGCACGTGGAGTGATCTTGCCGCTGCTGTCGTTTGGTTGTGAAGTGGTGATCACTAACCGTACTTTCAGTCGCGCGCAGACACTGGCGCAAGTCTTCCAGCATCTCGGTGAAATATCCGCATTATCTCTGGATCAATTGGATCAATTGGATCAACAGCAGTTTGATTTAGTGATTAACGCTACTGCGTCAGGTATTAGTGGTGAGATCCCAGCGTTACCGGTTGGCACGATCAATGCCGATACCCGTTGCTATGACATGTTTTATCAGCAAGGGCTAACACCGTTTCTGGCCTGGGCGCAGCAACAAGGCGCAACAGAGTATGCCGATGGTTTAGGGATGCTGGTGGGTCAGGCCGCACATGCGTTTCAGTTGTGGCATGGTGTGATGCCGGAGATTGAGCCGGTGCTGCGCCAGTTGCGTCACGAACTGGCGGCGTAACGCTGAGCCCGTTACCTAATAAGGAAACGGGCGTTTGTCAGATATCTTCTGACAAATACTCGTCTTTCCAACGTACGTAGTTAGTAGAAGAGTAAAGTAATCCTTTCCGTTCGGCAGCGGTCAATGGACGAACCTGGCGCGCGGGGCTACCCATGTAGAGATAACCGCTCACCAGACGTTTACCCGGCGCGACCAAGCTGCCGGCACCAATCATCACATCATCTTCTATTACTGCGCCATCGAGCAGGATCGATCCCATCCCTACCAGCACGCGATTGCCAATCGCGCAGCCGTGCAACATTGCCTTATGCCCTACAGTCACGTCTTCCCCAATCAGCAATGGGTAGCCTTCGGGGTTATGTTCGGATTTATGGGTCACGTGGAGCACGCTGCCGTCTTGAATATTGCTGCGTGCGCCGATAATGACTGCGTTCACGTCACCACGAATGGCAACCAGAGGCCAAATACTGACGTCATCGGCCAGATCTACGTTGCCGATCACCACGCTGGAAGGATCGATCATCACGCGTTGACCCAGTTTAGGAGAGTAATGAAGATAAGAACGTACTGTATCGGACATGGTATAGCCTCACGTGGGGATCATATTTACCGGCAATACTAGACGTTGGCGATGGAATTACAACCAACTGAAACGATGGATCCTGCGGAAAACGGCCCTGATCGCGCAAGATCCACCCGAAAGGACTGAAAAGTGTGCAAACAGAAAGAAAAGATCAAAAAAGGGGTTGTGCAAAAAACTCGGG
>NZ_LT883155.1:4274293-4736569 GCF_900186025.1 Serratia grimesii | reverse complement strand
CGTTCCGAGATTGGTTCTGATGGCTACGTGAGGTAGCGGTTAGGATGAAACAGAATTTGCCTGGCGGCAATAGCGCGGTGGTCCCACCTGACCCCATGCCGAACTCAGAAGTGAAACGCCGTAGCGCCGATGGTAGTGTGGGGTCTCCCCATGCGAGAGTAGGACACTGCCAGGCATCAAATTAGTGTGCTGATATGGCTCAGTTGGTAGAGCGCACCCTTGGTAAGGGTGAGGTCCCCAGTTCGACTCTGGGTATCAGCACCACTTTTATTAAAGTGGGTTTAGAAGTTCGGCAAAAAAGAATTAAAGAATTTGCTTGGCGGCAATAGCGCGGTGGTCCCACCTGACCCCATGCCGAACTCAGAAGTGAAACGCCGTAGCGCCGATGGTAGTGTGGGGTCTCCCCATGCGAGAGTAGGACACTGCCAAGCATCAATTAAGCCAAGAGGCCATCCGAAAGGATGGCCTTTTTGCTTTGTATCGACCAACAACGTACGATTTTCCGCCTGTTTCTAAGCAATGAAACATTTTCACCTTCCCGTTGAATACTCGACATTGTGCTAAAAAAGCGCTATCTTCGGGCATCTAGAAGTCTAAACGTTTAAACGGATGTGTGAGGATTAAGCAATGCCGATTCGTGTTCCTGATGAGTTACCTGCGGTTAGTTTCTTGCGCAATGAGAATGTCTTTGTGATGACATCCTCACGGGCAAAAAACCAGGAAATCAGGCCGTTGAAAGTGCTGATCCTTAACCTGATGCCAAAGAAGATCGAGACGGAAAATCAGTTTTTACGCCTGCTTTCCAACTCTTCGCTGCAAATTGACATTCAGCTGTTGCGTGTCGACAGTCGTGAATCGAAGAACACGCCTGCGGAGCATCTGAACAATTTTTACTGTGATTTTGAAGACATTCAGGATGAGAACTTTGATGGTCTGATTGTAACGGGCGCCCCGTTAGGACTGGTTGATTTTTGTGATGTGGCTTATTGGCCCCAGATTGAACGGGTCATCGATTGGGCTAAGAACCACGTGACATCCACGTTGTTCGTGTGTTGGGCGGTCCAGGCTGCATTGAACATTCTGTATGGTATCCCGAAGATGACGCGAGAGGTGAAACTCTCCGGTGTTTATCAGCATCAAACACTACAGCAGCATGCACTGCTAACCCGTGGCTTTGATGATACCTTCCTGGCTCCTCATTCACGCTATGCGGACTTCCCTACGGAAATTATCCGGCAGTACACGGATCTGGATATCTTGGCAGAGTCGGAGCAAACGGGGGCTTACCTATTTGCCAGCAAAGATAAACGGCTGGCATTTGTAACCGGTCATCCAGAATATGATGCTTTAACGCTGGCTGGTGAGTATTGTCGTGATAACGATGCCGGTCTTAATCCTGTAGTGCCACTGAATTACTTCCCCGATGATAATCCTGAACTCACACCAAAAGCCTCTTGGCGTAGCCATGGACATCTGTTGTTCACTAACTGGCTCAACTACTATGTTTACCAGATCACCCCGTACGATCTGCGTCATATGAACCCGACCCTCGAGTAACACTTCTTCCTAAAGCGGCGGCTGAATCGAGGCCGCCGACGTCATGCCTACCCGAAGCATCTTCCTTTGTACCCTCCCTATTTCAGTGAAAATCATTCTATAACAATCACTTAATTCTATTTATTAACACTAATGGAACCGGTTTCCTTACCTGGGGTTATTGTTATTTTCATTAACCAATTGATAATAAAAGGTTAATAAAATATTTAATAATAAAATGGAAATCGTTTTTGATTTTTATTTTTAGTTGAGTATTCTTAGATCCAGAGAGAAGAGATCTGACCAGTTAAGGATCGTTTTATATGCACCGATCCACACTGATTTCTGACGAAGATGCGCTGGCTTAACAACAACGGTAGCGCGCAACGATGGGAAGGAGCAAGACAATGACGCAACAGATAGTAGGCACGGAGTTAACGTTTACGCAGGGTTTCACTGCTGCTGAGCGACAGGTGTTGACGGATGACGCGGTCGAATTCCTGGCGGAACTGGTGAGTAAATTTACTCCACAGCGCAACAAACTATTGGCTGCGCGCGCCTGCTGGCAGCAGAAGATCGATCATGGTGATCTTCCTGATTTCATTTCGGAAACTGATTCCATTCGTAATGGCGATTGGAGGATCCGAGGTATCCCCGATGATCTGCGTGATCGCCGGGTAGAAATTACCGGCCCTGTTGAACGCAAGATGGTGATCAATGCCCTGAATGCCAATGTGAAGGTGTTTATGGCGGATTTTGAAGATTCGTTGGCACCGAGCTGGGACAAAGTTATCGACGGCCAGATTAATCTTCATGACGCGGTGAACGGTACCATCTCTTATACCAACGACGCTGGCAAAATTTATCAGTTGAAGCCTAACCCAGCAGTATTGATTGCCCGGGTGCGCGGCTTGCACTTGCCGGAAAAACACGTGCTGTGGCAGGGCGAAGCTATCCCCGGCGGTCTGTTCGACTTCGCTCTGTATTTCTTCCACAACTACCGCCAATTGCTGGCCAAAGGCAGCGGACCTTATTTCTATCTGCCAAAAACCCAGTCTTGGCAGGAAGCCGCTTGGTGGAGTGAGGTCTTCAGCTTCACTGAAGATCGTTTTGAACTACCGCGTGGCACCATTAAGGCGACGGTGCTGATCGAAACACTGCCGGCGGTGTTCCAAATGGACGAGATCCTGTATCACCTGCGTGATCATATTGTTGGGCTGAACTGCGGCCGCTGGGATTACATCTTCAGCTATATCAAAACGTTGAAAAATCATGGTGACCGGGTATTGCCGGATCGTCAGTCGGTCACCATGGATAAATCTTTCCTCAGCGCCTATTCCCGATTGCTGATCAAGACTTGCCACAAGCGTGGTGCCTTTGCCATGGGCGGTATGGCGGCGTTTATCCCTAGCAAAGACGCTGAGAAAAATGCCTGGGTGCTGAATAAGGTACGAGCAGATAAAGAACTGGAAGCTACTAACGGGCATGACGGTACTTGGGTGGCCCATCCGGGGTTGGCTGACACCGTGATGGACGTGTTCAGCCGGGTACTCGGCGAGCGCCGCAACCAACTGGAGGTGCTGCGTGAAAATGATGCGCCTATCAGTGCTGCGCAGTTGCTGGAACCCTGCGACGGGGAGCGAACTGAGGCTGGTATGCGTGCCAACATCCGCGTGGCGGTGCAATACATCGAGGCCTGGATCTCTGGCAACGGTTGTGTGCCGATTTACGGTCTGATGGAAGATGCGGCAACGGCGGAAATCTCACGTACGTCGATCTGGCAATGGATCCATCACGAAAAGAGTTTAAGTGATGGTCAACTGGTGACCAAGGCGCTGTTCCGTCAGATGCTGAAAGAAGAAATGCTTGTGATACGTGAAGAAGTCGGTGAGGCGCGTTTTAACGCAGGCCGATTTGAAGAAGCTGCACACCTGATGGAGCGTATTACGACACAAGACGAGCTAATCGATTTCCTGACTTTACCTGGCTATGAGCTCCTGGCCTAAATCCGTTCCTGACCATTAACCCTACATTATTGAAAAGGATAAAAATTATGTCTACCTCTCGTGCTCAACAGATTCAACAACTGGAACAGGAATGGAAATCGGCCCGCTGGGAGGGTATCACCCGCCCGTACAGTGCAGAAGATGTCATTAATCTACGTGGTTCGGTAAACCCGGCTTGTACACTGGCGCAAAACGGTGCCGCTAAGCTGTGGGAGCTGCTTCACGGTAAAGCACGCAAGGGTTATGTCAACAGCCTGGGTGCGCTGACCGGCGGCCAGGCGTTGCAACAGGCCAAGGCGGGTATTGAGGCAATCTACCTGTCTGGCTGGCAGGTGGCGGCGGATGCTAATACTGCGTCTGCGATGTATCCGGACCAATCGCTGTATCCGGTTGATTCCGTGCCGGCAGTGGTTGAACGTATCAACAATACTTTCCGCCGGGCGGATCAGATCCAATGGGCCAATAAAATTGAGCCGGGCAGCAAGGGTTATACCGACTATTTCCTGCCGATTGTCGCCGATGCCGAAGCCGGGTTTGGTGGCGTGCTAAATGCTTTTGAATTGATGAAAGCGATGATCGAAGCCGGTGCTGCCGGGGTGCATTTTGAAGATCAGCTGGCTGCGGTGAAGAAGTGCGGTCATATGGGCGGTAAAGTGCTGGTGCCAACCCAGGAGGCGATCCAAAAACTGGTTGCTGCCCGTTTGGCTGCAGACGTGCTCGGTGTGCCGACGCTGGTCATCGCGCGTACTGATGCGGATGCCGCAGATTTGCTGACCTCTGACTGCGATCCTTACGACAGCGAGTTTGTGTCCGGCGAGCGTACTGCCGAAGGCTTCTTCCGTACCCATGCAGGTATTGAACAGGCGATCAGTCGTGGTCTGGCGTACTGCCCGTACGCTGATCTGGTGTGGTGCGAAACCTCGACCCCGGATTTGCAGGCAGCCAAGCGTTTTGCCGATGCAATTCATGCCAAGTTCCCAGGAAAACTGCTGGCGTACAACTGCTCACCGTCGTTCAACTGGAAAAAGAATCTGGACGATCAGACGATTGCTCGCTTCCAGCAAGAGCTGTCGGCGATGGGCTACAAGTATCAATTCATCACGCTGGCAGGCATTCACAGCATGTGGTTCAACATGTTTGACCTGGCTCACGCTTATGCACAGGGCGAAGGCATGAAGCACTACGTCGAGAAAGTCCAGCAGCCGGAGTTCGATGCCGTGGCTCGCGGTTATACCTTTGCCTCACACCAACAGGAAGTGGGCACCGGTTACTTCGACAAGGTAACCACCATTATTCAGGGCGGCGCTTCCTCAGTGACGGCATTAACCGGTTCGACGGAAGAACAGCAGTTCTGATGCAATCACGCTGATAATAGGTACCCCAGAGCCTGCTTATGCAGGCTCTGTTTCCTGGCGGGAGGTAAGGATGGCGGCAAAACTGGAACTGTTGATCGCACAGACGATTCTACAGGGCTTTGATGCACAATATGGCCGCTTCCTGGAAGTGACCGCCGGTGCGCAGCAACGTTTTGAACGGGCTGATTGGTCGGCAGTGCAACTGGCGATGAAAAAGCGTATCCACCTATATGACCATCATGTGGGTCTGGTGGTGGAGCAGTTGAAGTGCATCACCGGGCAAAAGTACTTTGATGAAGATTTCCCGAGTCGGGTGAAGGCGGTATATACCGATCTGTTGCCGGAATACCCACGTTTTGAGATCGCTGAAAGCTTCTTCAATTCAGTCTACTGTCGGCTATTCAGGCACCGTGATCTGACGCCGGAAAAGCTGTTTGTATTCAGTTCTCAGCCCGAAGGGCGCTTTCGCGATATCCCACGCCCGTTATCGCGTGATTTCACCGCCAATGGCGACGTGTCAGAGATGTTATATAACCTGCTGACCGATTTGCCTTTGCGCCTGCCGTGGGAAAACTTATCGCGCGACATTGATTACATTACGTTGGCGTTGCAGCAGAGCTTCAGTGCGCAGCAATTGGCTAGCGCAACGTTCCAGATTGCCAATGAGCTGTTTTACCGTAACAAGGCAGCTTGGCTGGTCGGGAAATTGCGCGTGGCGGATACAGTCTATCCTTTTCTGCTGCCGATCCATCACAGTGATTCTGGCGCGTTGTTTATCGATACCTGCCTGACCAGCAAGGCTGAAGCCAGTATCGTGTTTGGTTTTGCCCGATCTTATTTTATGGTTTACGCACCTTTGCCCGCCGCCATGGTGGAATGGTTGCGTGAGATCCTACCGGGCAAGACGACCGCCGAGTTGTATATGGCAATCGGCTGCCAGAAACACGGAAAAACAGAATGTTACCGTGAATATCTGACATTTATGGCGGGTTCTCAGGAGCAGTTTATTATTGCCCCGGGGGTCAAAGGTATGGTGATGCTGGTATTTACCCTGCCGTCGTTTGATCGGGTATTTAAGGTGATCAAGGATGAGTTTGCGCCGCAAAAAGAGGTCACGCAGGCACAGGTCATGGCCTGCTACCAGTTGGTAAAAGAGCACGATCGCGTAGGGCGCATGGCGGATACCCAAGAGTACGAAAATTTTGTTGTCGACAAGGCGCGTCTCAGTCCCGATCTATTGGCCGAATTACAACGAGAGGTCCCGGACAAGCTGGAGGATCTGGGTGATCGCATCGTGATCAAACATCTGTACATGGAACGGCGCATGACGCCGCTGAATTTGTATCTTGAGCAGGCTAATGAACAACAGATGCGCGACGCGATTGAGGAATATGGTAATGCGATCAAGCAATTAGCCGCTGCCAATATTTTCCCCGGCGATATGCTGTTCAAGAACTTCGGCGTGACCCGACACGGGCGGGTGGTGTTCTACGATTATGATGAGATTTGCTACATGACCGAGGTGAACTTCCGCGATATACCGCCGCCGCGTTACCCGGAAGACGAACTGGCTAACGAGCCATGGTACAGCGTGTCACCGAATGATGTGTTTCCGGAAGAGTTCAGGCATTTCCTGTGCGGTGACCGGCGTATACGGCAGGTGTTTGAAGAGATGCACAGCGATCTGTTTGAGGCCGACTATTGGCGCGGGTTGCAGCAACGTATCCGCGATGGTCATGTGGAGGATGTCTTCGCTTACCGCAAAAAACGGCGTTTTAGCCAACGTAGCGGTGCGGCGCTGCCCGCGACATCGGCAACGGCGTAAGGGCGCGGAGTACCGCGCCCGGTACGGTTAGGCTTTCGCACCAGCAACGGCGGTACGCGCCAATTCGGTGATACGTGCGTAGTCGCTATTTTCTAAGGCATCTGCCGGCACCAACCAGGAGCCGCCAATGCACAACACGCTTTTCAGTGCCAAATAGTCACGGTAGTTGCTCGGTGAAATCCCGCCAGTTGGGCAGAAGCGCACTTGCGGGAATGGGCCGCTGATCGCTTGTAGAGCTTTTACGCCACCATTGGCTTCCGCAGGGAAGAATTTAAACTCACGCAGGCCATAGTCCATACCCAACATCAGTTCTGATACGGTGCAGATGCCGGGAATTAACGGAATTGAACCGGCAGTAGCTGCCTTCAGCAAATCGGCGGTCAGTCCCGGGCTGATAGCGAACTGTGCGCCAGCGTCGGTCACGTCTTGCAACTGCTGCGGATTAATGACGGTACCTGCACCGATAATCGCGTCCGGCACTTCTTTGGCAATGGCACGGATCGCGTCCATCGCGCAGGCGGTGCGCAGTGTCACTTCCAAAACCCGCACACCACCGGCTACCAGAGCTTTCGCCAAAGGTACTGCATGTTCCAGCTTGTTGATGACGATCACCGGCACGACCGGTCCAGCCATCAGGATCTGCTCTGCGCTTGTTTTCCAATTATTCATTAACGGTTTTCTCCAGTTTGGCCGCCGCCGTTGGGCTGCACGGCCATGCGACGGGTTAGAATTTAATGCAGCAGGCGCCTTGTTCGGCACCGGAAAGCTGGCTGCGTAAGGCGCTGAACAGTTCACGGCCACAGCCGATATGTTCCGCACTCAGATCAGGTTGATAAGGCGCACGCTCAGCCAAAATGTCGGCATCGACCAACAATGCCAACTCACCGGTGCGGCCATTGACGCGGATTACGTCACCGTTTTGTACCTTGGCGAGCATTCCGCCGGTGTAGGCTTCCGGGGTGACATGGATGGCGGATGGCACTTTGCCGGATGCGCCGGACAGGCGGCCATCGGTCACCAGCGCGACTTTAAATCCGCGGTCCATCAGCACACCCAATGGCGGCATCAGCTTGTGCAACTCAGGCATGCCATTAGCCTGCGGCCCCTGGAAGCGTACGACCACCACACAATCGCGATCCAGCTTACCGGCTTCGAATGCCGGTACGATGTCATGCTGGCTTTCAAATACGACTGCCGGTGCTTCGATAATCTGGTTGTCCGCCGGTACCGCCGAGGTTTTCATCACCGCCCGACCGAGATTACCGGCCAGCACCTTGGTCCCGCCGTGGTGCTCGAAAGGCTCGGCCACGCTGGCGATAACCTTGGCGTCGAGCGACGTTTCCGTGCCCTCACGCCAGGCCAGTTGGCCGTTATCCAGCCAGGGTTCCTGGGTGTAGCGTGTCAGGCCAAAACCGGCCACGGTATGTACGTCTTCGTGCAGCAGGCCGTGTTTCAACAGTTCGCGTACCACCAGGGCTACGCCGCCCGAGGCCTGGAATTGGTTGATGTCCGCCGGGCCGTTCGGGTAGATACGACATAACAATGGCACCGCGTCCGACAGCTCGGAGAAATCATTCCAGTTGATAATGATGCCGGCGGCGCGAGCCATTGCCACCATGTGCATGGTCAGATTGGTGGAGCCACCGGTAGCCAACAACGCAACGATACCGTTCACCACCACCTTCTCATCCACCAGTCGGCCGATCGGCAGGTAGTTGCCGGCGGTTTCGGTCAGGCGGGTTACCTGACGTGCGGCGGCATCGGTCAGCGCATTGCGCAGCGGCGTATCCGGGTGAACAAAGGAGGCGCCCGGCAGGTGCAGGCCCATCACTTCCATGACCATCTGGTTGGTGTTGGCGGTACCGTAGAAGGTACAAGTGCCGATGCCGTGATAAGAAGCGGCCTCGGCCTCCAGCAATGCCAGACGGTCGGCTTTGCCTTCGGCGTACAGCTGCCGTACGCGCACTTTCTCTTTGTTTGGCAAGCCGCTGCTCATTGGGCCGGCGGGAACAAACAGCGACGGCAAATGGCCGAAGGACAGGGCGGACATCACCAGCCCCGGCACGATTTTATCGCAAATGCCGAGGAACAAGGCGCCGTCGAACATATTGTGTGACAGGCCGATGGCGGAAGACATGGCGATCACGTCGCGGCTCATCAGCGACAGTTCCATACCGTCTTGCCCCTGGGTCACGCCGTCGCACATCGCCGGTACGCCACCGGCGACCTGTCCGACAGCGCCCACCGCGTGTAACGCCTTCTTCAACTGCTGCGGATAGTTTTCATAGGGCTGGTGGGCCGACAACATGTCGTTATAAGCGGTAATGATGGCGATATCGCTGCGAACCATATTTTTCAGCGCAGTTTTGTCATCCGGCTGGCAGGCGGCGAAGCCGTGCGCCAGATTGCCGCAGGCCAGTTGTGCACGGTGTACGGTTTGAGAGCGAGCCGCATCAATGCGTGCCAGGTAGGCGGCGCGGCTCGATTTGGAACGGTCGATGATGCGTTGTGTGACACGGGATAGGGTTGGATTAATCATACCTTCCTCACATGCTATTGTTATAGACGCCGCCTGTGGCGGTGCCCCCGGTGGTGAATTGCAGCCCTGATGTGCAAGGCCGGGGGCGCTGTTATGTCGTTATGGTGTTTTAAAACAGGGTGAAAGCAATCATGCCGATAATCCCGCCCACGCTACCCAGAATGGTTTCCATCACCGTCCAGGTTTTCAGCGTTTGCAGCTCATTGGCACCGGTAAATTTGCCGAACAGCCAGAAACCGGCATCGTTGACGTGGCTGAGGACGATAGACCCGCCAGCAATACAAATAGCCAGTGCAGCCAGTTGCCCGCCGCCGAGGCCCAGTTGGCTGGTTACCGGTAGCACCAGGCCGACGGTAGTCAGACAGGCCACGGTGGCAGATCCCTGGATCACGCGTACCATGGCGGACAGCACAAAGGCCGCGACGGCAATCGGCAGACCGGTACCGATCATGGCGTCACCCAATGCCGGGCCGACGCCGGAATCCACCAAAATCTGTTTGAATACGCCCCCGGCACCGGTCATCAGCAGGATGATCCCGGCAGGCTGGACTGCCGCTGAGCAGATGGCCAGCGTTTGCTCGTTGGTCATGCCGCGTGGTTTTGCCAGGCCATAAATCACGATCAAACAGGCGACTAAAATGGCGATAAACGGGTGACCAATAAACTCCAGCCACTGTTGTAACTGTGAGCCAGGTGTGACCAGACGGGCACCAATGGTCTTCATGCCGACCAGCACCAAGGGGCAGAGTACCAGCGCCAGACTCAGGCCAAATGACGGCAGGTTGGCGGTGTTCAATGTCGGTTCGTTTTCATCCGCTGGCATTGACCAGTTAACATAGCGGCTGATAAAGCTGCCGTATAACGGGCCTGCAATCAGCATGCCGAGGACAGCTGCGACCAGACCGATGGCAATCATCCAGCCAAAGTCGGCCTTCATTTGCGAAGCCAACAGCATCGGTACCGGACCCGGCAGCAAGAATGAAGCGGCGGCGGCGACACCGGCAAACAGTGGGATGGCGAGCTTAACGATGTTGCCGTCGGTGCGGCGTGCTACGGCAAACACGATGCCGATCAGTAGCACCACGGCCACGTCAAAGAACAGCGGAAGAGCACAGATCAAACCGGCAATGCCGAGCGCGTAGTGTGCCTTGCTTTGGCCGAAACGTTTCAGCAAATGCGCCGCAATTTGATCCAACGCACCAACTTCATGCAGTATTTTGCCGAACATTGCACCCAACGCGACGACAATAGCCAGGAAGCCCAGGGTGTCGCCCATACCTTTTTGCATGGTATCGGCGATGCGGTCCAGCGGCATGCCGGAGAAAATACCCGCGGCAATAGAAACCAACATTAACGCGACGAAGGCGTGCATACGCGCCTTCATCACCAAAAACAGCAGTAATAGAACCGAGCCGACTGCAGTACCGACCAGCGTTACAGTATTCACGCGCAGACGTCCTGTGGCAGGAAGCTCTGAATGTGCTTCACGGTATCGGCGATAACGCCTTCCAATGGTTGGTTGATGTCGACGGACATCACGTCGCTCTCATCAGCGCCCGGTTGTTCCAGCGCGGCAAACTGTGTCACCAGCATCTGTGGTTTAAAGAAGTGGCCATTACGCGCTGCCAGACGGGCCTCGATGACCGGGAAGTCGCCGTGCAAGTAGATGAACGACAAATTGCCATTACCGGCGCGAAGGCGATCGCGGTAGTGTTTTTTCAGCGCTGAACAGACGATAACCGAAACATTATTAGTACGTTGCATGGCGAAAGCGGCGTCGTTGAGTGCGGCCAGCCAAGGAGCACGGTCGTCATCGTTCAGTGGCTCGCCCGCGGCCATTTTTAGGATATTGCTGCGCGGATGCAGAAAATCACCGTCGAGGAACCCGGCAGACAGTTGGCGGGCAGCGGCGGCGGCCACGGCGGACTTACCGCTGCCGGAAACGCCCATGATGACGTAAATACGGTTTTGATTATTGGTCATGGCTTAGCTCCAAAACGACACGTGGCGTTACCGTGCATTCATTGTTACCGGTAACATGTTATCGGTAACATTGTCGAAGGAAGTTTCGCCAGTTGCAATCGGCTTTAACAGGCAGGATCGTTAACTGTGATCGACTTCAAGTTTTTACGGGGCGGGAGAAACAGGATTGGGACAGCGTTTTACATGCTGACAACAGCGAGAAAATAATGGGCGCAGAAGCTGCGCCCAAGCGCCGGGATTTATGCTTAACGCACGCCGCCGTACTCCAGGCTGATTTCTTTTGCTGCGTGGATCACTAATGCACCCAGTTCGATCACACGGTTGTCGGTGATGCGTGACACCGGACCGGAAATAGAGATAGCGGCAAAGGCTTCGTGGTGTTCATCGAAGATACAGGCCGCTACACAACGCAGGCCAAGTGCATGCTCTTCATCGTCAAAGGAAAAGCCTTGTTTGCGGATTTGCGCCAATCCTTCCTTCAGGTTGTGTGGTGTCAGGGTGTGCTGAGTATAGGTTTGCATACCCTTCTTATGCAGCAGTTGGGTGACCTGCTCATCCGGTAGAGTAGAAAGAAAGGCTTTACCGGCACCGGAGGCGTGCATAGGCAGTTTGCCGCCGATCGGCGCGGACATACGCATCAGCGCGGTGCATTGGACCTGATCGATAATAATTGCCTGGTACTCGCTGGTATCGAGCACAGCCAGGTTGACGGTTTCGCCGGACTCTTCCATCAGGCGGCGCAGTGTTGGGTGTACCATGGCCAGGAGATTGCGGCTCTGCAAGAAGCTGCTGCCGACGACAAAGGCATGAGAACCGAGGGTCCATAGGCCCAAATCACCGACCTGCCGAACAAATCCTTGTTGCTGCATGGTCGTGAGTAACCGATGTGTTGTGGAGTTCGGCAACCCGGCTTGTTGGGCCAGATCGGTCAACGCGACGTTGCCCTGAGCTTCGGCAATATATTCCAATAATTTCAGGCCACGGGTTAACGACTGCACCTGGCCGGTAGCCGCAGTGGCGGTCGGGGATGCAGCACGGGGCTTTTTGCCACGCTTGGCGGGAGCAGGGGTGACCATAATCCACATTCCTTTTTCCGTATGATGGAATTCATTTTCGTTTTTTGCGTATGAATTGCAAGCCGTCAATCAGCTCATCGGATCTGTTGCCTGGCAACCTGAAAAACTCTCAATTACCGCTCACGGCTTTATCCGCACAACCTGTGCTAGGATGGCTCGTTGGTTTTTGCAGCAGTTGGGCGATGGGCTGGATGGCAATTGAAGGGGTTACAGTGACAAATCGAGTAGAGCAACTGCGCCGGCAGTTAGCGCAGCGCATTTTAGTGTTGGACGGCGGTATGGGCACCATGATCCAGAGCTACCGTTTGGAAGAAAGCGACTTTCGCGGCGAACGTTTTGCTGATTGGCAGAGCGATCTGAAAGGTAATAACGACCTGCTGGTGTTGACCAAGCCTGAAGTGATCACCGCCATTCACTACGGCTACCTGGAAGCAGGGGCCGACATCCTCGAAACCAATACCTTCAACTCTACCTCGATCGCCATGGCCGACTACCACATGGAGTCGTTGTCTGCCGAGATTAACTATCAGGCCGCTTGCCTGGCACGTGCCTGCGCTGATGAATGGACGGCTCGCACCCCAGAAAAACCACGCTACGTGGCTGGCGTGCTGGGGCCGACTAACCGCACCGCCTCTATTTCACCGAACGTCAATGATCCGGCGTTCCGTAATGTTTCTTTCGATGAGCTGGTAGATGCCTACCGTGAATCGACACGTGCGCTGGTGGAAGGCGGTGTCGACCTCATCATGATCGAAACCATCTTCGATACCCTAAATGCCAAAGCCGCCGCCTTTGCGGTAGAAACTGAATTCGAAGCCCTCGGTGTCGCACTGCCGATCATGATTTCCGGCACCATCACCGACGCCTCTGGCCGAACCTTATCCGGCCAGACTACCGAAGCTTTTTATAACTCGATGCGCCACGTCAAGCCGTTGAGTTTTGGTCTGAACTGCGCGCTGGGTCCGGATGAACTGCGGCAATACGTTGCCGAACTGTCACGTATTTCGGAGAGTTACGTCACAGCACACCCTAACGCCGGTTTACCTAATGCATTCGGTGAATACGATCTGGATGCGCAAGAAATGGCGAAGCAGGTCGGGGAGTGGGCGCACGCCGGTTTCCTGAATATTATCGGCGGCTGCTGCGGCACCACGCCGGAGCATATTGCCGCTATGGTCAAGGCCGTGGCGGATGTGCCACCGCGCCAGCTGCCGGAGATCCCGGTAGCATGCCGCTTGGCGGGTCTCGAACCGTTGAATATCGACGCCAAAACACTGTTCGTCAACGTAGGTGAGCGTACCAACGTCACCGGTTCAGCGCGCTTCAAGCGATTGATCAAAGAAGAAAAGTACAGTGAAGCGCTCGCGGTTGCCCGTCAACAGGTGGAAAGCGGCGCCCAGATTATTGACATCAACATGGATGAGGGGATGCTCGACGCTGAAGCGGCGATGGTGCGTTTTCTCAACCTGATCGCTGGCGAGCCAGATATCGCCCGCGTGCCGATCATGATCGACTCCTCTAAATGGTCGGTGATCGAAAAAGGCCTGAAGTGCATTCAGGGCAAAGGCATCGTTAACTCGATCTCGATGAAAGAGGGCGAAGAGGCCTTTATTCACCACGCGAAGCTGGTGCGCCGTTATGGTGCCGCGGTAGTGGTGATGGCATTTGACGAAGTGGGCCAGGCTGATACACGTGAACGCAAATTCGAGATTTGCCGCCGCGCCTATAAAATTCTAACCGAGCGCGTCGGTTTCCCGCCAGAAGACATCATTTTCGACCCGAATATTTTTGCCGTTGCCACCGGTATTGAAGAGCATAACAACTACGCCGTCGACTTTATCGAAGCCTGCGCCGATATTAAAACTCATCTGCCGCACGCGATGATTTCCGGCGGTGTGTCCAACGTGTCATTTTCATTCCGTGGCAACGATCCTGTACGTGAGGCGATCCACGCGGTGTTCCTGTATCACGCGATCCGCAATGGCATGGATATGGGGATCGTTAACGCCGGGCAATTGGCGATCTACGATGATCTGACGGCAGAGCTGCGTGATGCGGTAGAGGACGTGATCCTCAACCGACGCGACGACGGTACCGAGCGGTTGTTGGACTTGGCGGAAAAATACCGCGGCAGTAAAGACAATGAAGTAGCGGTACAGCAGGCGGAATGGCGCGGTTGGCCGGTCGAGAAACGGTTGGAATACTCGTTGGTGAAAGGCATCACCGAGTTTATCGAGCTGGATACCGAAGAGGCCCGGCAGAGAGCAGATCGTCCGATCGAAGTGATCGAAGGGCCGTTAATGGCGGGTATGAACGTAGTCGGCGATCTGTTCGGCGAAGGCAAGATGTTCCTGCCGCAGGTGGTGAAATCCGCCCGAGTGATGAAACAGGCGGTGGCCTATCTTGAGCCGTACATTGAGGCCAGCAAGCAGAAAGGCTCTACGGCAGGAAAAATCCTGCTGGCGACGGTTAAGGGCGACGTGCACGACATCGGCAAAAACATCGTTGGCGTGGTGCTGCAATGCAACAACTATGAAATTGTCGATCTGGGCGTGATGGTGCCGACGGAGAAAATCCTGAAGACTGCGCGTGAGCAGAACGTGGATATCATCGGCCTGTCGGGGCTGATTACCCCGTCGCTGGATGAGATGGTCAACGTGGCGAAAGAGATGGAGCGTCAGGGCTTTACTCTGCCGTTGTTGATCGGTGGTGCTACGACCTCCAAAGCGCATACTGCCGTCAAGATCGAGCAGAACTACAGTGGCTCGACCACCTACGTACAGAACGCATCCCGTACCGTTGGCGTGGTGTCGGCCCTGCTTTCCGATACCCAGCGCGACGATTTTGTGGCGCGTACCCGTAAAGAATATGAAACCGTGCGCATTCAGCATGCGCGCAAAAAGCCGCGCACGCCGCCAGTTGATCTACAGAAAGCACGTGATAACGCCATGCCGCTGGACTGGGAAAATTACCAGCCACCGGTGCCGAAACAGTTGGGGGTTTATCCGGTTGAAGCCAGTATTGAAACGCTGCGTCATTACATCGACTGGACGCCATTCTTCATGACCTGGTCGCTGGCAGGCAAATATCCGCGCATTCTGGAAGATGAAGTGGTGGGTGAAGAAGCTAAGCGGTTGTTCGCCGACGCCAATCAGATGCTGGACATGTTGGCTGCTAACGGTAGCCTCAACCCGCGCGGTGTGTACGGTCTGTTCCCGGCCAACCGCGTCGGCGACGACGTGGAAGTGTATCGTGACGAAAACCGTGACGAGGTGTTGGTGGTCAGCCGACACCTGCGCCAGCAGACGGAAAAAACCGACTTCCCGAACTACTGTCTGGCGGACTTTGTCGCGCCGAAAAGCAGCGGCAAGGCCGACTACTTCGGTGCCTTCGCGGTGACCGGCGGTCTGGAAGAAGATGAGCTGGCGGCGGCCTATGATGCACAGCACGATGATTACAATAAAATCATGGTGAAAGCATTGTCGGATCGTTTGGCGGAGGCGTTCGCTGAATACTTGCACGAACAGGTGCGTAAGCTGCACTGGGGTTTTGCTACCGAAGAGAACCTGAGCAACGAAGAACTGATCCGCGAAAATTATCAGGGCATCCGCCCGGCGCCGGGCTATCCTGCCTGTCCGGAACACACCGAGAAAGCGGAAATCTGGCGTTTGCTGGACGTTAACCGCCATACCGGTATGGTGTTGACCGAATCCTTCGCGATGTGGCCAGGGGCTGCAGTGTCCGGCTGGTACTTTAGCCATCCGCAGAGCAAGTATTTTGCGGTGGCGCAGATTCAACGCGATCAGGTGGAGGATTATGCAGCACGTAAAGGCATGAGCGTCAGTGAGGTTGAACGCTGGTTGGCGCCTAACCTTGGCTATGACGCCGACTAAATCAGTGAGGGCGTCGCATGCGGTGCCCCTACCGGCTAATTTCTCTCGCAGGGGCCAACACGTTGGCCCCTTTTTTATCCCTCGTCATTCGCCACTACTTCCACGTCGATGTGCAGCGCGTCGTAACGCCAGTACTCCAAATCACAATCAATCACCCGATCGTGCTGATCGCGGTTAACCCGGGTAATAAATAGCGCCGGGCTACCGTAGGTCACTTTCAGCATGTTTGCGGCTTCTTGCGGCAGCAGTGTCGGCAGCATATCGAAACGAACTCGCCCATAACGAATCCCATAGTGCTCGGCATACAGCCCTGTAAGTGATTGGGTTAAGTCTTCGTCCAAAATACCGGCAAAGTAGGCGGGATTGAGGTAATGCTCGCAGTACAGCACTGCGCGGCCGTCGATATAGCGTAGCCGCCGAATGCGATAGACCTCGGTGCCGGGCGGCAAAGTGAGCTTTTGACTCAAGGCTGCACACAACGGCACGGTAGCTGCGTCGATGACCTCAGTATGGGCATCACGCCCCTGTTGCTGCGCCATGGCATGAAAATGGCTGCGTTGTAACGGGTTATACACCAGGCGAGGCGGCGAGATAAACCAGCCACGTCTGACCTGACGGTAAATCACTCCCTGCGCCTCCAACTGGCCTAGCGCTTCCTGCAGTGTAATGCGGGTGGTAGAAAACTGTTCGCTCAGGGCTCTCTCGGAAGGCAGTTTGCCGTCGGCGTTGAACTCCCCTTCGGCGATACGGCTAGCCAGAGTCTGGCAAATGGTCGCCACGGTTGTTGTTCCTTCACTCATGCAACAGTTGCCCCATTTCAGTGCTTATCGCCCCAGTTAAGGTAGACCAGAGGAAGCTTCGGTGACGTCCGAACGCAATAAAAATGCTGCTTTTTTAGACTGACATATAATTATCACATTCGTCCGTTAGATTGGCTTGGTTCTTGCTGGACTAGTCCAGCGCCTCTACACACTACCACCCGGAGCATCAGTTATGAAACGTTTGTGCGCTTCTGTGTTAAGCAGTGCCATTGTACTGACCAGCCAGATGAGCTGGGCCGCGGATACCGATCTGGCGGCGCTGGAGCAGGCAGCTAAGAAAGAAGGTGAAGTTAACAGTGTCGGCATGCCGGACAGCTGGGCAAACTGGAAAGGCACCTGGCAAGACTTGTTGAGCAAATATGGCCTGAAGCATGTCGATACCGACATGAGTTCGGCACAGGAAATCGCTAAGTTCGATGCAGAGAAGGGTAACGCCACTGCGGATATTGGTGATGTGGGCGCAGCATTCGGTCCGATTGCGGTCCAGAAAGGCGTGACGCAGCCGTACAAACCGTCTACCTGGGCTCAGGTACCGGACTGGGCGAAGGACAAAGATGGCCACTGGGCGCTGGCTTACACAGGCACTATCGCTTTTATTATCAATAAACAACAAGTAAAAGAGATCCCGCATAGCTGGGCTGATCTGCTGAAGGGAACTTATCAGGTCACTATCGGTGATGTCGGCACTGCCTCACAGGCGGCAAGCGGCGTATTGGCAGCTACTTACGCCATGGGCGGCAATGAGAAGAACCTGAAGCCGGGCCTGGAATTCTTCGGCAAGCTGGCTAAGGCAGGGCGTTTGAGCCTGACTAACCCGGTGATCGCCTCGCTGGAAAAAGGCGAAGTGCAGGTTGGCGTGGTATGGGACTTTAACGGCCTTAACTACCGCGATCAGATCGACAAGACCCGTTTTGAAGTGTTGATCCCGTCTGACGGCTCCATCACTTCTGGCTATACCACCATCATCAACAAGTACGCCAAGCACCCGAACGCTGCCAAGCTGGCACGTGAATACATTTTCTCTGACGCTGGTCAAATCAACCTGGCACGCGGCTATGCTCGTCCGATCCGTGCGGAACATCTGACACTGCCGGACGATGTTAAAGCCAAACTGCTACCAGCAGAACAGTATAAAAATGCCCACCCAATCGCCGATCCGGCTGCCTGGGAACAAAGCGCCAAAACGCTGCCGCGTCAGTGGCAGGAAAATGTCATTATGTTTATGCAGCAGTGAGTTAAACCATCATGAAAACGATCCTCGTGCTGTTAGACGGTCTGAACTATCAGGTGGCGCATGACGCTATGGGCTATCTGCAGGCTGAATGTGCGGCAGGACGCGGACGGTTGTATCAAGTGGAGAGCGAGTTACCCTCGCTCTCCCGACCTCTGTATGAATGCATCCTCACCGGCGTCCCGCCAGTGGAAAGCGGTGTAGTGCATAACCAGGTGTCGCGTTTGTCGCATCAGCAAAGCGTGTTCCATTACGCGCGTGCTGCTGGCCTGACGACCGCTGCGGCCGCCTACCATTGGTTCAGTGAGTTATATAACCGTACCCCGTTCGACGCTGCCCGCGATCGCCATACCGATAATGCTGAGTTACCGATCCAGCACGGCCATTTTTATTATGACGACCGCTACCCGGACTCTCATTTATTTGACGACGCCGAAAGCTTACGCCGCCGTCATCAACCCGACTTTTTACTGATCCACCCGATGAACATCGACGACGCTGGCCATCGCTTTGGTCTGTCTTCGCCGCAATACCGCAATTCGGCACGTCATGCTGACGGTGTGTTGTCGCGTTATTTGGCAGACTGGTTGGCTGAGGGGTATCAGGTCATGGTCACCGCCGATCACGGCATGAATGACGACCGCAGCCACGGCGGTGTCTTGCCTGAAGAACGTCAGGTGCCGCTGTTTGTCTTTGGCAGTGCATTCAGCCAGAACGATGCTAACCCGCAGCAGACCGACCTGTGCGGAACGTTGTGTGAGGTGCTGCAAGTGGCACACGACAAGCCGCGCTGTCGTGCGTTGTTGGTATAAGGGCGCATAAAATGAAAGCTAAGTGGATTGCCGCGCTGTGCCTGCTGCCGTTCATCCTGTTGTTCGGCGCGTTCCAAATCGCACCGCTGGTATGGATTGCGGTCAGCAGCTTTTTCAGCCAGAGCAGTGGCTGGGGGCTGGGCAACTATGTTGATGTGCTGACTTCGCCGTTCTACTTGCAGGCGTTTCAGTTCTCGTTGGAAATTTCCCTCTGGTCGAGCGTTTACGGCTTGTTGATCGCCCTGGTGGGCAGTTACTCACTGCGTCAACTGGGCCAGACACGGTTCCATGATTTTGTGATGTCGTTTACCAATATGACCAGCAACTTCGCAGGTGTGCCGTTGGCGTTCGCCTTTGTCATCTTGCTGGGGCTAAATGGTTGCCTCACGCTGTTGCTCCGTAAATACGGTTTGATGGAGGGGTTTAACCTTTATTCCAAAACCGGGCTTATCGTGTTGTACACCTATTTCCAGATTCCATTGGGTGTCCTGTTGTTGTACCCGGCATTTGACGCATTGCGTGAAGATTGGCGCGAATCAGCGTCGTTGCTGGGTGCCAGCCCGTGGCACTATTGGCGGCATATTGGCCTGCCGGTACTGGCACCGGCATTGATGGGCACTTTCGTCATTCTGCTGGCCAACGCCCTGGGCGCCTATGCCACGGTATACGCACTGACCACCGGTAATTTTAACGTCATACCGATCCGTATTTCGGCATTGGTGGCGGGGGATATTTCCCTCGATCCTAATCTGGCTAGCGCGCTGGCGATGCTGCTGGTGGCGATGATGGCGTTCATCACCTTGATTCATCAATGGCTACTGCGTCGGAGCTACCTCAATGCACGCTCATAACGTTGTGGAGGGCCGACATGTCCCGTTTTGAAACCGGTTATCACCGTGTGGTGAGCTGCTTACTGTTGCTGATCCTGCTGTTGCCGCTGGCGGCGACGCTGATTTATGCACTGGCCACCCAATGGGGCGCAACCATCCTGCCGGATGGCTTTACCCTGAAATGGTTGGTCGCGTTGTGGAGCGATCCGCGCTTCCTGTTGGCGTTGTGGCACTCGCTACTGATCTGTTTCGGCACCCTGGTGCTGGCAGTGGTGGTGATTTTGCCGATGATGTTTGTCATTGCTTACTACTTCCCAAAATTAGATGCCGTGATGAACGTGCTAATTTTGTTGCCGTTCGCTGTCCCACCGGTGGTGTCCGCCGTCGGGTTGATGCAACTGTTTGCCACCGATCCACTGCCGCTGCTCGGAACGCCGTGGATCCTGATCGGTTGTTACTTCGCCATTGCACTGCCGTTTATTTACCGTGCCGTCAGCAACAACATGCAGGCGATTAACCTGCGCGATCTGATGGACGCTGCCCATCTGTTGGGTGCCAGTACCTGGCAAGCCGCACTGCTGGTGGTGCTGCCGAATTTGCGCAAAGGCGGCATGATTGCCGTCCTGCTGTCATTCTCTTTCCTGATTGGCGAGTTTGTTTTCGCCAACCTGTTAGTGGGCAGTCAATATGAAACGCTGCAGGTCTACCTCTATAACATGCGTAATGGCAGCGGCCATTTCACCAGCGCACTGGTCATTTCTTATTTCGCCGTGGTGCTGATCGTCACCTGGTTGGCGAATTTGCTGAATAAAACTAAGGGTTAACCGCATGGCTTATCTCAACGTCACCCGACTCAATAAACACTACGGCCAAACCCAAGTGTTTCAGGACATCGACTTCACCGCTGAGGAAGGGGAATTTGTCACGCTGCTCGGCCCGAGTGGTTGCGGGAAATCCACGCTATTGCGCTGCCTGGCTGGGCTGACGTCGGTCGACAGCGGACAGATATTGTTGCAAGGTCAGGATCTGGTTCCAATGCCGCCGCAAAAGCGCGGTATTGGCATGGTGTTCCAGAGTTATGCGTTGTTTCCGAACATGACTGTTGAGGGCAACGTGGCGTTTGGCTTGAAAATGCAAAAGCTGGGTGGGGCGCAAATCCAACAGCGGGTGCAGGAGGTCCTGGCGCTGGTGGAGCTGACCGAGTTAGCCAATCGTTATCCGCATCAGCTTTCCGGCGGCCAGTGCCAACGGGTGGCGCTGGCGCGCTCGTTGGTGACGCGTCCGCGTTTGCTGCTGCTTGACGAGCCACTCTCGGCACTGGATGCCAGGATCCGTAAACATCTGCGTGAACAGATCCGTCGGATCCAGCGCGAACTGAACCTGACGGCGATCTTCGTCACCCACGATCAGGAAGAGGCGCTAACGCTGTCGGATCGCATTGTGCTGATGAACAAAGGGCAAATCGTGCAAAGTGGTGATGCAGAAACCCTGTATACCCAGCCGGCCGACGTCTTCGCCGCCGGGTTTATTGGCAACTACAACCTGCTGAGTGCCGAACAGGCGTCGGTTTTGACCGGCAGCCCATACCACGGTAAGGTAGCTGTTCGTCCCGAATCCATTGGCATACTCCCAGCAGGGCAGGGAATTGCTGCGGTTATCCTCAACCACAGCCTGCTGGGCAACGTAGTACGTTATCGCGTGCAGGTACGTGGTGTTGAACTGCTGGTGGATGTGCTTAACCGTTCAGTGGCTGATTTGCATGCTGACGGTAGCGAAATTGGACTACACTTAGAAACTGTTACATTACGGGAAGTTGCATGACATTTTCACGCTGATAAGCGGGATTTCTCTTCCCCTAAGCGGCAGTCTGCAATCCGTTGCCGCTTTCCTGCTTTATTCACGCCCGGCAGGCAGGATAGCCTGCTATCCCCGTCGCTTTTCATGCTGTAGGTGTGTTGACTGCGCGGTCTCACCCTCAGGTACTTTCTTGAATAAGCTCCTGAGGACTTCTCCGCTGGCCATCGTCTTGCAGCCAAAGATTAAGCGGGTATAGCTTTTATTTACTCCTGCTGGCGTTAATGGAGCGTATTTTCCGTGTTGACCCTTCTTCACCTGCTTTCCTCTGTGGCGCTGTTGGTGTGGGGCACCCACATCGTGCGCACCGGGATCATGCGGGTCTACGGCGCTAATCTGCGTCGGGTATTGAGCGACAGCGTGGAGAAAAAACCGCTGGCGTTTGTTGCCGGTATTGGCGTAACCGCGTTAGTGCAAAGCAGTAACGCCACCGCGCTGCTGGTTACATCTTTTGTCGCGCAGGGGCTGGTGGGGCTAACGCCTGCACTGGTGATTATGCTCGGCGCCGACGTCGGTACTGCGCTGATGGCGCGAATACTGACTTTCGATCTTTCCTGGTTATCACCGTTGCTGATCCTGGTCGGCGTATTTTTGTTCCTCAGCCGCAAACAAACGCGGGTAGGCCAAATGGGCCGGGTGTGCATTGGTCTCGGGCTGATTGTACTGGCGTTGGAACTGATCGTCGCTGCAGCTACGCCAATCACCCAAGGGGCTGGGGTGAAGGTGCTATTTTCATCACTGACCGGTGATGTGATGCTGGATGCCCTGACCGGTGCGTTGTTCGCTATTATCAGCTATTCCAGCCTGGCGGCGGTATTGCTGACGGCGACGCTGACGGCATCAGGCGTGATCTCGTTGAAGGTAGCTCTGTGTCTGGTGATCGGTGCCAATCTTGGTAGCGGCCTACTGGCGGTGATCAATACCAGTGGCCAGAATGCGGCCGGGCGTCGGGTAGCGCTTGGCAGTCTGTTATTTAAGCTGATCGGTTGCGTGCTGGTGTTACCCTTTGTCTCTTATCTGGCAGACATCATGACCCGGCTGCCAGGAGAGAACGAAGAGCTGGTTATCTATTTTCACGTTTTTTATAACCTGATCCGTTGCCTGGTGTTGATCCCGTTAGCGGAACCGATGGCGCGTTTATGCGAAACGTTGATCGCGGACGTGGCCGCCGATGATCCCCGATTGCGACCGCGACACCTCGACGCCAGCGCGCTGGATACGCCGACGTTGGCATTGGCCAATGCGGCGCGAGAAACCTTGCGCATGGGAGACGTGGTGGAACACATGATGATTCTGCAGCGCGAAGTGCTGCACGGTAAGCAAGGGCAGGATAAAGAGGTGCGGCGGCTCGACGACGATGTCGATGTACTGTATACCGCCATCAAGCTGTATTTGGCGCAGATCCAGAAGGAGGATTTGGGCGAAGAAGATTCCCGCCGCTGGGCTGAAATCATCGAGATGGCGCTTAATCTGGAGCAAGCGGGCGACATTATCGAACGCATGGCCGGTGATGTAGGGGCGAAATCACATGCGGCTCGGCGCGCGTTCTCGACGGAAGGCTTGGCGGAATTGGACGCATTGCATGAGCGGCTGATCGCCAATCTACGGCTCGGCCTGTCGGTGTTCCTGTCGGGTGATGTTACCAGCGCCAAGCGGTTGCGCCGTTCAAAACATCGTTTCCGCATTTTGGACCGTCGCTATGCGCATGCGCACGTTGACCGTCTGCACCAACAAAACGTACAGAGCATCGAAACCAGTTCACTGCATCTTGGGCTGCTGGGGGATATGAAACGCCTGAACTCACTGTTCTGTGCCGTGGCGTATAACGTGCTGGATCAGGATGAAAAGGATGATGAGCGTGAATGGGAGGATACGCCGAGCACGCTGTAAAAAATGCCCCCGGTTTAGCCGGGGGCATGACTCAGGTTAATTACCGTAAACTACTTACCTGAAAAGACGCCAGCCTTAGCATCGGCAGCTTGGCTATTGCCGTAGCCGCCGATCGGCGTTTCCAGGTTCACCACGCTTTTACCCGCGATACCCAACAGTCCGCCGACAGAGGCTGCGGCATCAAGATGGCCGCCACCCTGATAGCGATTGCCTGTCACATCCTGCTGTTCAAGCTTACCGTTACCCAGAGTTACTTCGCCTTGTTGGCTGCGGATTTCGCCGCCGGTCAAATGGGTCGTGCCCTGAACATTCAGTGCCACGTCATTTTTTCCGTTAATGGAGGATTTCACGCCAACTGCATCGTTATTGACGACATCGGCGTTCACCTTGAATTGGCCTTGCAGTCCGGCAGGACCGGTCAGGCTCTCCTTGGACTTGTTGCCGAGGAAGCGAGCGCCGCGATCCCATAGTGGTGCCTTTTCTTTTTCACCTACCAAGGTTTCCGGTAGAGTGACCTTACCCCCGTCGGCCTTGCTGAAACTGACGGCTCCGGTGGTATCCTGCTTCGGATCGAGACGACGAGCCACGCTGTTGTACTTGTCAGTGGTGGCATCCGCAATCTTGTCGATACCGCCTTCCAATTTCTCTTTCACTTTACCGGCATAGCGCGGCGTACCCACTTTGGACAACTTGGAGGTGATACTACTGGCTGGATCATTGGTGTGGTTAAGACCGACATCCACATTGACCTTCACGCTGCTCTCGCTATCTTTGCGGCTCTCGACATGCAGATCGCCGCCAATATTGCCTTGTACACGGTCAGCATTGACCTGAGCACCGGCCAAGGTGGTATCTTTGCCACTGTTGAGCGTCACTTCTCCAGCACTGATCACGCTATTGCCTTGGGTGGTTTTTTGTAGTTTATCCACGCCGACCTTCACCCCAGCCCCCAGAGTATGGGTGTCGCTGCCGCTGGTGGCGTCGATCTTGCCGTTTGCATCCTTGTTGAAAGATTGGCCGCCTTTAGCATTAGCCTTCAGCCCCAGATTCCAGTTGTTTTTCTGTTCCTGGTTTTGTGTCGACTCCAATATCACGCCACCCTGTTCGGCGTTCAAGACGACACTGCTGCCTTTGATCTCGGTCCCCTGTAGATGTAAAGCCTGCTCGTCTTTGCCCTTGGCGGTAATGTTTACGGCTCCGCCGCTGGTGATTTTACCACCTTGCTGGGTTGTGGAAGATTCATCCACTTTGGCGATATCAAATGCACCACCGAAGGAAATGCCACCCGCGCTCTTTTTGTCATTATCGGTGCTGTTACCGCCGATATCGATATTGCCAGACAGCGTATCGTCCTTGCGTGTCTGGTGTGATTTTGCCGCTTGCACCGCGACCTTATCACCGGCTTTCAACGTGATGTCGCCCTGACTGGTGACATTGCTGCCTTGCAGCGTCAACCCACGACCGGCCTCCAGCTCCACGCCTTGTTGGCCGCCGATGCTGCTGACCTGTGCGTTGCTGCTGTCGCTTTCACCCACGCTGCGACCGCCGCCCAGCCCACCGCCGAAGTTTTTGGTTTCCGGAGTGGATCCGCCTTTGGCCGACACTTTGACATTGAAGTCGTTGTGGCTTTCATGGCTGCGATCGGTCGCCTGGTCGAAACGGATGTTGCCGTTTTCAGCCGTCACCTGCGCTTTACCCGTGCCGGCATCCAGTGAAATCCCCTGATAAACGGCGTCTTGCTTGACGTTAATGTTGATGCCATTGGCTGCGGTGATACCGCCTGTGACCGCCTGATTGCCGGTGTTTTCACTGCGTTTATTACCGCCGTCACCTTTGGCATCGACGTTAAGATCGTTACCGGTGTTGGTATAGACACGAACGTTGGCATTGCCGCGAGTGTCACGTTGGCTTTCCTGTTGGCTGTTTTCCGCTGCTTCGCTGCGGTGGCTGTCCGCTGCCAGCGTCACTGCGCCTTGGGTTGCCTGATATTTTGTTCCACGATCCAGCAGTTCACCGGGGGTTTTAACATCAATCTCGCCAGCGGTAATGGTGCTGACTACGGCTTGTGAGCTGCTGCTACTTTTCTCACTGGTACCGCCGTTGGCACCGACATCGATGCCCACATTAGGTAAGCCGATGCTGCCAATATCATTAATCGCACCGTTGACGTCCAACTTGGCCACCTTACCCACGGCACGCTCTACAGGGCGGCTGATAGCGCTGTAATCCACGTTGGCACCGATGTCTACACCGACATCTGTTTTACGGGTGCTGCTGCTTTCGCTGTCGGTGGCGGCCAGATGGGCAACGCTGTTGGCATTTTCCTGATACTTACCGCCAACCTGGTGTTGCGCACCTTGCTGAGTCAGCTTGTCTTTGGCATTAATCGTCAGATTGCCTTTGACGTCGCTGGCTGATGTCACGGCTTTACTGTTTTGCGCGTGAGTCTTGCTGTTCTCATAACCCCCTTCGATACCGGAACCGACTTTGTCGATACCGCCGGTGTAGTAGAACCCTCCGCCAACTTTGGTTTGTTCAGTGTCGCTGGTGGTTTTGTTCTCCGCCGCCAGGAAGGAGACGTTATCGCCGCTGATGCTGGCGTCACCTTGGGTAGTTACCAGTTTGGATCCGCTGAAGGTGACGTCTTTATCTGCTTTCAGCGCTACGCTGCTACCGCTCAATGTCGACGACTGTTGCTCATTGCGGGTGGTTTTTTCATTGTCGCTGGTGTGTTCGATGCGGAAACCGGCGCGGTATTGCTTATCACCTTTCTCATTGGCATAGCCGTTAATGGCGAGTGCGGTTTTCTGTTCATCAATGCGTTGTTGCTGTTCCCCAGAACTGACATTGATATTGCCACCGGCGTTGATGTCGAGCTTACCGGTACTGGTCACCTTGCTGCCTACCACATCCGTATCTTGTTTACTGACCAACTGCAGGTTGGTATCGGAAACCAGCTCACTGGCGGTGGATTGTTGATGGCTGTTATTGGACTTCTGCGAACTGCTGGTGATGTTGAAGACGGTGCCGGTACGGGCATCAACCTTATCAACCGTGGTGCTGAGGGCATTGTCGATCCGCAGGCCGCCTGAAGTGGCTTCGACAAAACCACCTTGCTTACCTCTTACTTTGCTGCCGGTAATGGTTACGCCCTGTTGACCGTTCAGTCGCAGAGTACCGTCGGCGGTCAATTCGGAGGCGTTACTGACTTCGCTACGGTTGCTGTTGTCTTGGTTATTGCCACCGCCAATACCACCCCATGAGGTTTTGTTGTCACGAACGGTCTTCGCATTGGCAGTCTTTTGTACGTTGATATTGATGCGATCGTTGGCGTTTGCCGTCAAGTTACGTCCCGCATGCGCTTTGGCTCCCTGGGTCTCCAGCATGTTGCCAGCCGTCAGCGTCAGATCGCCACCGGCACGTAAGTCGCTGCCCTTCAAACTTTCGGTTTCGTTGCTGTTGCTCCAACTGCCGGTGCGTAGACTGGAGGTATGATTACGCTGATACCCCCGTTCGCTGGTTTTATCCCGCTCGACCAACCCGCTCAGCTGTACATCGCGCTTGGCTTCGATGTTTAGCGCGTCGCCTGCCGTAACACTGGCACCCAACAGCTTCACATCCTGTTCGGTGGCGGTCAGCGTGGCATTTTTGCTGGCGTTGATGCTGCTGCCGGCTTGTTGATGCTGCTCATTTTCACGGGTGACATCGTATTGCCAAGAGTAGAACCATTGATCGTTGGTGTGGCCCTGAGTCTGCTTTAATTGCTGACCGTCGAGCGTCAGATTGGCACCTTGTAATTTGACCTCCTCGCCACGAATATCGGTCGCAGTCAGGTGGTTGCTGTTATCAGCCAGCAGACTGATGTTTTTGCCTTTGAGCTCAGTACGGACCAGTTTTTGGCTAGTGCTGCGGTCGTTGATATAGATACCGCCGCGATAGTTTTGGTAGTTCTCACCGCTGTTGCGGTTGCTGCTGTCATCACGAATCTGGCTTTCTGCACGGATGTCGTAGGCTTTCACCCGGATCTCATCGCTGCCCAACAGTTTGCCTGCCAGTTTCACGCCGCTGCCGGCCGCCGTGTTGATGATGTTGATGCGCCCGGCCTGCATGCTGCCAAGATAGTAGCTGTCCAATGCACTTATCGGTTGTTCGCTGCTGAGCACCTGCGCATCGCGCGATACGCGGTTATGTCCGCTGATGGCGTTGATATCCGACACCATTTTCCCGCTTTTCTTATCGAATACCGGGGTGACAATCACCTCACCGCGGCTGTCGATGCGCGGTGCGATCAAATCCAGCACGCCACCGGCGTTCAGTGTGCCGTCCAGACTCAGGGTGTTGCGATTGCCCAGGGTGCTGTAACCCTGCAGCATGCCATTTTCCACCAGCGGGTTACCTACCACCAGTGATGAACGGCTGGTATTGATAAAGCCGCAACCACTGCAACTGATCCCATTCGGGTTGGCCAACACATAGTCGGCTGCCATACCAAAAATTTCTTGCTGGCCATGTAACAGAGACGGGTTACGGCTGATAACTTCGTTAAGGATGACGCTGGCCTCACGGCCCGCCAGATTGGGGTTGGCACCCAATTGGCCTGCCAGCTGAGACAGCCCTGCGTCGAGTGAGTTATTCAGCACTGCACCGGGTTGGTTAACATTGAAATCCTGATATTGGTTGTGTGACAACCCGTGATCATTGGGCGTCACAATATTGACTACCTGCGCACCGTTACCCGCAGTGGAAACACCAGGGCCGTTAGCTCCGTTAGCCGCCACGATCTCTCCGGCATAACTGGCGCTGAGTGAGGCGAGAATGATCGCCAGTGAAGCGGCCAACTTACCCGCCGCCGAAAGCCTGAAGTTATTATTTTTCATCCATGTATCTCCGTATATCGCTGTGTTACTGCAAAACTACTGATTAAAATGTGTACGAGAAGCGTGCCAGCACCTGGATCGGATCGTCCGGCATTGCGTGGCTGGACAATAACCAACCACGGCTGGCTTCGACGTCGAGAGTCGCTCGCTGATAGCGAAGGGTGGCACCGGCACTCAAACCGGCGCTGCTTTGCCAGCCCGATGGCCGATTGTCACGCGGTAGCACCCGGCCGACATCGCCGCCGATGCGTGGGGTAAGCGTGCTTTGGCCCAGGTTGAAGCTGCGGGACAAGGTATTTTGCAGATACCAGCCGTTATCGCCGGACAACGTGCTGCGACTGAAGCCACGGATCGCGCTACGGTCTGTCAGGCTGAGCCATTCCACACCGGGTAAGCGATCGCGACTGTATTGCCCGTACAGCAGGTGACTCAGCTGGTAATTGGAGCCGGCCAACGTGAAACGTTGAGTGAGGTTGGCGAACAGCTTGCCTTTGGTAAATTGAGGATCGGGTAGCCCGGTACCGCCGCGACGGTCGGCACCAAACCAAGGTAAACCTTGCTCTACGCTAAGGTTGGCGCTGATCAGGCCGCTGGGTAAGATTTGCAGATGGTTGACCCCTAGCTCGAACAGACTGAGCGTCGGGCTACCGAGGTTGATACGGACGGTGTCAAAATAGTTGTTAATACGCTTATGGGTCAGCTGACCGCTCAGAGCGTTAATCTGATCGCGATCGCGGTAGAACACATAATCGCTGCGCAGGCCATATTGTTGGGTCTGGCCGTGCAGTTTATAGCTGTTGAACACCAGTTGTTGGCGGTTCATGTATTGTGAATAGCTGGCAAAGCCGCTGAAGGTAAAAGCACCGTAGGGTAGGGAATAGAGCAGGGTATAGGCGCGATTATAACGTTGCGACGGATCTTTCAGCGTACCGGCAACATTGAGACTCACAAAGTCTGACAAGCCGAATGGGCTGTCGAGCGTTGCCGTGCTACGTGCCAACCACTGGCCGGTATTTTTTTGGCCGTAATTGTCTAGTGTGGCTGATAGCAGCCAAGGCTTGGTATGTCGGTTTTGCAACCGAATAATTGAACCGCCGGTTTGACTGCCCGGTAATATATCTAATCGGGTTTTATTCGATTGCAAACGATTGGCTTGATCCAACCCCTGATCAAGTTGGGTTAATTTCAGTGGTTTCCCTTCCAACCCAGGAAATAATAATTGGCTGTTAACCCAGCGATCGCCGCCTTCTATTTTCTCGATAAATCCTTCGGTAACCCGTAGTCCTAACTCTCCTTCAGCAGTGGGGCGAATAAATTGTACGCGGGCAGTGATATAGCCTTTATCAAGGTATAAACGGGTTAATTCGCGCGTCAGCAGGTTGATGTCATTACTGCTGATACAACGCTGTGGTAGTGCGGTCAGCGACGCCAAATCTTTCTCTGACAGTAAGATAATACCCTGCAGATACACCCCGGCGATTGGCAAGCATTGGGCAGATCGCGGTAGAGCGGGTACAGCAGGCTCGGGCTCTGCCAGTAATTGCTGCTGCTTAAGCTGTTGGTAGCGTCGTTGTTCTATCTGTTGATTCACTTCACGCGTACCGTCTTGCAGGGCACGACGTGATTCACCCATCGGCGAGAAATGTTCCATTTCCGGCAGGGTTGCAGCAGGTATTGCGGTGCTGAACAGCATCACCAGGGCAGCGGTTTTTTTAATCATTACAATCCATTATGAGAAGCCGAAAAACGGCCAACTCAATCCATGAGGTCAATAAACGGACGGCCAGCAGCCGGCCCGAAACAGCGAGCGACGATCACATTGCGGGGTTCTTTTTTGCTTGTGGCAAATAAGAATGTGGGTTTTTATTTTTCTAAATAATAATTAGTCTGCTTGTTTTTATTTCTAATAAACCTGCGTTTATTAATCACAAGGAGGTAATTAAAAAAGTAAATTAATTGTTTTTCCCGCTCTTGTCGTTATAGGCGGTTATCGGCAGTTATAAGAAGAATCTGAGTTTTTATTTATCGGTGGGATAATAGAGGATGGGGATTATTCTGACAATCCGACCAGTGGGAAATACGAAATTTCGTAGAAAGATGGGGCGCAGTCATTTGCGCCCCGGAGTGAAATTATTTTTTGTTGATCGGCCGACCGGACCAGTAACCCGCCAGCAGCGAACCGGACAGGTTATGCCACACAGAGAACAGGGCACCCGGCAGTGCAGCCAGTGGTGAGAAGTAGATTTTGCCCAATGTGGCCGCCAACCCGGAGTTTTGCATACCCACCTCAATCGCCAGCGTACGGCAGGTGGACTCGTCAAAGCCAAACAGCTTGCCGCCCCAGTAACCGCTCAACAGCCCGATGGCGTTATGCAGGATCACCGCGATGATCACCACCAGCCCAACCGAGGCGATATGACTTTGGCTGCCTGCCACTACGGCACTGATGATGGCCAAAATACAGATCATCGACAGCGCCGGCAGGATAGGCTCAATACGTTTGACCGTTTTGGTGAAGGTGTGATGGACGATCAACCCCAGACCGATAGGGATCACCACGATCTGCAGAATACTGAGTAGCATACCCATGACGTCGACGCTGATCTCGGTATCAACGTATAAGCGGGTCAGCAGTGGCGTTGCGAAGACGCCGACCAACGTAGAAACCGCTGAGATGGTCACGGACAGCGCAACATCGCCTTTTGCCAGATAGATCATGACGTTGGAAGCGGTCCCGCTGGCGACGCTACCGACCAACACCATGCCAGCGGAAAGATCCGGTGGCATATGGAACAGCATCGCCAGCAGCCAGGCCGCCAGAGGCATGATCAGGTAATGCAGAAAGATCCCCGCCGCCACTGGACCAGGACGAGATAACACGCGCTTAAAGTCATCCAGCCGCAGCGTGACGCCCATGGCGAACATAATCAGCATCAGCAGCGGGCTGACGAAGGGGCCGATACCGGTAAAGGTGGTGGGTGTGAAGTAGGCGGCGACGGCGAGCAACACCGCCCACAGGGGGAATAATCGGGTAAATTTTGCCAGCATGAATGAGGTTTTCCTTAGCCAAATAGAACGATGGGGTGGAGTTGTGTTTTTTTGCGAGTTCAGCGGACTGAACCCCTACGGTTATGAACTGATTTTTTAGATGTAGGGGCGCAGCATGCTGCGCCCGCAAGGGATGATAATAGTTTATTCGAACAGATTGTGATGCAGGGTGCGTACTACTTGCTCGGCGTCGTTACCTGGAACCAGGAAGCACAGGTTATAGCTGCTGGCGCCGTAGCAAATCATGCGGATATTGAATGGGTCGAGTACGCCGAACACCTCTTTACCCACGCCGCAGGCCTGGGAAAGCTTATTGCCGATCAGCGCTACCAGAGCCAGATTTTCTTCTACTTCCACCCGACATAGAGACGACAGCTCGGTCAGCAGTGAGGTCGTTAACAGGCTACCACCCGTTGAGGTTGAACCCGTTGTATCCATTGTCAGTGCGACGCTGACTTCGGAAGTGGTAATCAAATCCACCGAGATATTATGACGTGCCAGAATGTTGAACACTTCGGCCAGAAAACCGCGTGCGTGCAGCATGTTAAGGCTGTGCAGTGTCAGCAGGGTTTGCTTACGGCGCAGTGCCAGTGCGCGGAACAGCGGTGGGTTCTCGGTTGTGTTACACACCAAGGTGCCCCCGGCGGAAGGGTCTTTACTTGAGCCGACAAACACAGGGATATCGCTGCGAACAGCTGGCAACAGAGTCGCTGGGTGCAGAACTTTTGCACCAAAGGTCGCCATTTCCGCAGCTTCTTCGAAACCGATTTTATCAATGCGTTTTGCTGCGGGTACTACGCGTGGATCGGTGGTGTAGATGCCCGGCACGTCGGTCCAGATATCCACGCGACTGGCACTTAGCGCTTCGCCCAGCAGTGCCGCAGTGTAATCGCTGCCGCCGCGGCCTAGCGTAGTTGTGCGGCCTTTTGGCTCGCTGCCGATAAAGCCTTGAGTGACCACCAACGCTTCCTGCAGACGCGGCTTGAGTAACGTTTGGGCTAATTGACTCAGCGCTGCGCTGTCCGGTGTGGCGCGCCCGAAATGGTCATCGGTGTGCATGACTTTACGTACGTCAAACCATTCTGCCTGCACGTTGCGAGCGCGAAGGATCTCAACGAACAGCAGGGTAGACATCAATTCGCCGTGGCTGACCAGTTCGTCGGTCAGCGCTGTTGAGGTCGCCAGTGCCGCTGCTTCAGACAGCATGGCGATATTTTCCAACATGCGGTCGATTTCATCGCGGATCACGGCCGGGTTGTCGAGACGATCAAGGATGGCGTATTGGATGCGGCGAATTTCATCGAGCTGGTAAGTGCGCTTGTCGGCATCACTGCCTTCGGCCAGAGCCACCAACAGATTGGTGACGCCCGCGGAAGCGGACAAGACCACCAGACGTACGTCCGGATTGGATAGGACGACGTCGGCGCTGCGATTCATGGCTTCATAATCAGCAACGCTGGTGCCGCCGAATTTGGCGACAACGGTGGAATTCTGGGGTGCTGCTTGGTTCATGTAAAAACCTCGTGTCAGGGTGGCTCTATTCAGAGAGCGCTTTTTTCATAGCCTTGGCACAAGGGAGGAGCGATAAACAGGGGGCAGGCGTAGAGGTTAACGCTACGATACACCCAGAAGCGCCCCACCTTGCTGACTGCCCTTACGGACAATCCCTGGTGACAACTCAGGGGATTCAGCCCCTGTAGCCGATATGATGAATGCCGCGCATCACCTTACCTCGGCGTCGCTCCCCCTCAAGCGTCGTCATTGGAGAACGGCTCCTCTGACACTCTACCTGGGCGACGCACCTCTTCTGGCTTGCACACGGGGTGTGCAAGTAGGCTGTTAGGAATAGCCGGTAATCGCGCTGCTGTCAACGTCCAGACGTTGAGGGATTTTCATCTTGTACCAGTGCAATCAGCGTACAGGGCATCGCTGGGACGAAACCGGAACCGATCGGCTGCAGTGTGCCGTCCTCCCGCTGACTGAATAGCGGAATAACACCCTGATGTTTCTCAAGATACTCCAGCCAGCCAAAGTTCTCGTTTAGTTTGGTGGCTTTGATGGTCGCCCCGTGAGCGATCAGGCTGCTTAACCGCCCGTAGGTGGCCTCTTGATTAAACAAAACTTCATGTCGACGGAAGCGTGAGCTTTCGCCACTGTTGCCGCGACCTTTCAGTGGGGCACCGGAGCGGATAGCGAACACCTGCCCGTCGCCAAAAATATGGCCGAAGTGATAGACCGCCAGTGCATTCTGATGGCGGTTGGGCGACAGTGCCAGCACTTGCGCAGTATCGCTAAGATCAAGGAAGTTCTCGGCGTGTTCGGAGTAAGCATGTCCATAATACGCGGGAATGCCGTCCATTCGTGCCTGGCGGTAATATTCCCAGCTACTGTCAGTAACAATCACCGGGATATTCATTTTCATCAGTGCCTGTGCCAGCATGCGTGCCACGCTATTGGCTCCGACGATCAGCACCCCACGTGGTTTTTGCTGCTGAACCCGCAACCAGCGCGCCATCATGCCACTGGTCAGGCTTTGTAGCACCACAGTACCAATGATCACGGCAAATACCACGGTCACCAGACGATCGGCGCCTGGGTAACCGCTGCGTTGCAATGTCAGGGCGAATAATGAACTCACCGCAGCGGCGACGATGCCGCGTGGAGCTATCCAACACAGCAGCAGGCGATCGCGCCAGTGCAAGGACGAGCGCCAGGTTGACACAGCAATACACAGTGGACGGGCGATAAACTGCACCACCAGAAGCAGACCCAGCAGCGGCCAGCCCATGTTCCACAGTGCCTGGACATCAAGCCGCGCGGCCAAGATGATAAACAGCGCCGAAATCAGGATTGCCGACAGTTCTTCTTTAAAGGCCAGTATGTCACTGGTATCCACATCACGCATATTGGCCAGCCAGATACCCATCACCGTGACGGTCAGCAGGCCGGATTCGTCGGCAATGGCATTAGACACGCCAAAGGCGGTAAGCATAATTGCCAGTACTGCAAGGTTTTGCAGGTAGCGTGGTAGCCAAACACGGCGTAGTGCCAGGCCCAGCAGGTAACCGAATAATGCGCCAGCGACCAGGCCGACAGCGGCGGTAATGCCCAGAGTGTAGAACAGGTGAGTATAGGATTCTGAATGCTGCTTCAGCACGATAAATTCAAACACCAGCAGCGTAAAGATAGCGCCGACCGGGTCGATCACGATGCCTTCCCAGCGCAGTACCTGGTTGATATTGGCATTTGGCCGCACTACACGCATCAGCGGGGCAATGACTGTTGGACCGGTGACGACGGTGACTGCGCCGATCAGCGCAGCCAGTTCCGGCGGAAAGTCCAGCAGCCACCAGCAGGCCACACCGATCACCAGGAATGTGATCAGCATACCGATGGTGACCAGATTGCGCACCACGCCGCCGAGACCACGTATCTCCTCGACGCGTAGTGTCAGCGCTCCTTCAAACAGAATAATGGCGACCGACAGCGACACCAGCGGGAACAGAAGATCGCCGAACAGCGCATCCGGCTGTACCAGGTGCACCACCGGTCCTAGCACGATGCCAAATACCAGCAGTGGCAAAATGGCCGGCAAGCGTAATAACCAGGCTAACCACTGTGCTAATAACGAACTTAATCCAATAACCACCAACATCAACGGGGCAGATAATTCCATAGTAATGTCCTTCGTCTTTCAAACTACAGCCTGGTTGGCCGCGCATCCTTAGCCTAATTACGTCAATGACGTGGTGATAATCTGACACAGTTTAGTGACAGTTAAGTAACCCTGATAACAGGCTATTATCCAAAAGTATAGGGGAAGAGCTGAAACGATGCGGCTGCGTTTAACAGTTAGCACCTATCGCAAGAAAAGAGATCATAATCACAGTCGAACAGGCTACAATCGGACAACCACGTCACATTTATTCTCAAGCCTAAGAGTGTTGCTATGAAAAATATCAATCCTAGTCAAACCGCTGCTTGGCAAGCCCTGCAGCAACATTTTGAACAGATGAAAGACGTACAGATCAGCGATCTGTTTGCTCAGGACAGTAAGCGTTTCTCCAAATTTTCCGCCACCTTCAACGATCAGATGCTGGTGGATTACTCTAAAAACCGCATTACCGCGGAAACCTTGGAGAAGCTGCAGGCACTGGCGAAAGAGACTGATCTGCAAAGTGCGATCAAATCCATGTTTGCCGGTGAGAAAATTAACCGTACCGAAGACCGTGCGGTGCTGCATGTTGCCCTGCGCAACCGTAGCAACAGCCCGATTATCGTTGACGGCAAAGATGTGATGCCGGAAGTGAATGCGGTGCTGGCCAAAATGAAACAGTTCTGTGACCGCGTGATTGGCGGTGACTGGAAAGGTTACACCGGTAAAGCCATTACTGACGTGGTGAACATTGGTATCGGCGGCTCGGACCTTGGCCCTTATATGGTGACCGAGGCATTGCGTCCGTACAAAAACCACCTGAATATGCACTTTGTTTCTAACGTTGACGGCACCCATATCGCCGAAACGCTCAAAGCGCTCAATCCGGAAACGACTTTGTTCCTGGTGGCGTCAAAAACCTTCACCACGCAGGAAACCATGACCAACGCCCACAGCGCGCGTGACTGGTTCCTGAAGACTGCCGGCGATCAAAAACACGTGGCGAAACACTTCGCGGCGTTGTCCACCAACGGCAAAGCGGTGGGTGAATTCGGCATCGATACTGCCAATATGTTCGAATTCTGGGACTGGGTTGGTGGCCGTTATTCTCTATGGTCTGCAATAGGTCTGTCGATTGCGCTGTCCGTGGGTTATGAAAACTTCGAGCAGTTGCTGAGCGGTGCGCATGAGATGGACAAGCATTTCGCGCAAACGCCAGCAGAGAAAAACCTGCCGGTGCTGCTGGCACTTATCGGTATCTGGTACAACAATTTCTTCGGCGCAGAAACCGAAGCCATCCTGCCGTATGACCAATACATGCACCGTTTTGCTGCTTACTTCCAGCAGGGCAACATGGAGTCCAACGGTAAGTATGTCGATCGCAACGGTAACCCAGTGGATTACCAGACCGGCCCGATCATCTGGGGCGAGCCAGGCACCAACGGCCAGCACGCGTTTTACCAGTTGATCCATCAGGGGACCAAACTGGTGCCTTGCGACTTTATCGCACCGGCCATCAGCCACAACCCGCTGAGCGACCACCACGCCAAACTGCTGTCGAACTTCTTCGCACAGACCGAAGCGCTGGCGTTTGGCAAATCGCTGGAAGTGGTAGAGGCCGAGTTTGCGGCACAGGGTAAAACGCCGGAAGAGGTCAAGCACGTGGCGCCATTCAAGGTATTTGAAGGCAACCGCCCGACCAACTCTATCCTGCTGCGTGAGATCACGCCGTTCAGCTTGGGCAGCCTGATCGCCCTGTATGAACACAAGATCTTTACCCAGGGCGCGATCCTGAACATCTTCACCTTCGACCAATGGGGCGTGGAGCTGGGTAAGCAGCTGGCTAACCGTATTCTGCCTGAACTGGCGGGTGACGAAGCGGTAAGTAGCCATGACAGCTCAACCAATGCGCTGATCAACCGCTTCAAAGAATGGCGTTAATCGCAGCTTGAATTGATGCCAATAAAAAACCCGCCGCGGCGGGTTTTTTTATGTCTGGAGGATTACAGATTGATTGGCACTTCGAAACTGATGCCTGCGCCCACGTCATCGGCGGTGCTGGCGTTGTTATCGGTGTACCACAGGCTGGTATCAAACTTGACCTGTGAGTCGAAGTTGTAGCCCCAACCCAACTGAATGCCTTTCAGCGTGTCAGATTTTGGGAATGCCTGGTTAATTGACTGGCTGTTTGGATTCACTTTGGCGTATACCAAGCGAGTGCTCCAGCGTTGGCCATCGTCCAGCACCATTTCTACGCGGCCAGACAGCATTTGGCCGTCACCACCCATCGCGTGGCCCAGCGGGTAACCCTGCTGGTAGTAGCCACCTTTATAAGTGTAATGGGTGTAAACATAGTTTTTACGGCTCATGTCTGAGCGGGTATCCGCCCCTTCGATAGACCAGTTGATGGTAGTTGGGCCCCATTCCGGATGACCTTCTAAACCTAACAGGTAGGTGTTTTGTGAAGGCAGGAAACCGGCCTCATCTTCACCGACCAACTGACCGTACAGGCTGACAGGTAAGCCAATCAGTGGCTGCATTTTCAGCTTGAAGTCGAAACCGGCGAGCTGGTTACCCGGATCGTTGCCTTGACCCGAATCATCGTTGTCTTTACCTGTAAAGGCATCCCAGAAGGAACTCCACGACTGCGGACGACCTTCACCACCCCATTGCATGATGCGCGATGCACCCAACTCAAGGAAGTTGGTTGGCATCATGGTAAAACGACCGCCAATCAGTTTGGTGTGTGGTACAGCAGTATATTGCGACAACTGGCCAGCGGTAATTTGATACTGCCAGCGGCCAATCCACGACAACCAAGGTGTTTCAAACGGCGATTGGTCAGCGCGTTGGAGCATGAAACCTGCGACCGGACGTGCTGCGTCTGAGCGGATCAGACTGCCGTCATAACCTGGGCCCCACCATTGGGATACTTCACCAAAGGACAGCCATTGGTTCCAGATTTTCACCGCACCGTAAGAGCCTTGCATATTGAATTTGGAACCGTCGCTAACACGCTGATCGCCTTCGACAGAACCCTGAACGCGCACGTCCCAGAACTCACCGTTTGCGCCTGCGCCAATAGTGAGGCGATCGTCGGCATATTCGTTTTGACCAAAGCCCTGTGGCGTGCCAGGTTTGTCGGTGGAAGCATAGCCACTCACACGGATATTGGCTTTCAGTTCCCCGACACGGCGTTGAACACGGTCGATGACATTTTTCTCGGTATTCGTGACTGGTTTGGCTTGTGAGATAACCGAGCTGATTTCTTCCTGGCTCAGTGGCCAAGTGGACAGACTGACGTTGATGACGCCACGGTCGGACAGCCAGGCGAGGTCATTACGCAGGTCATTATCAGGGGTGACCAATCCGCTGGCATGGCTGCTCAATGCACAGGTAAACAGGCCCGCGGCGACCAGTCCGTTAAGCTTAGCGCGCATAAATATTCCCTTGTTAATTCGAGTTGTTTGTTTTATGTAAAGATCTATGACCCATCATAGTGGACATTTCAATTTGCTACAAATATATCCATATGAAACATTTAAATGTAACCGGTTGAATAATATTTATTTTTTTATGCTTTTTTGGATATGTTAATTTTTAAGATAATGCCTATGGTAGGATTCGCGGATAATTTCAGTGGTGTTAATGGGGAATATGTATGGCAAAAACCTCCCGCTCAGTGATGGTGGCGAAAGGGTTACAACGGGTGTTGAACGTTGGGCTGCTGCTGCTAGCGGCGATCCTGATCGTCTTTTTAGTGAAAGAAACCATTCATTTGGCGAAAGTCTTATTTGTAAACAACGAAGAGTCGACGTCTTATCTTCTGATTGAGGGAATTGTCATCTATTTCCTCTATTTTGAGTTTATTGCCTTGATTGTGAAGTATTTCGAGTCGGGCTATCACTTTCCTTTACGTTACTTTATTTATATCGGTATCACCGCGATTATCCGTTTGATCATTGTGGATCATGAAAATCCAATAGATACGCTAATTTATTCTGCGGCGATATTGTTGCTGGTGGTGACGCTTTATCTGGCTAATACCGACCGATTAAAGCGCGAATAAATACCCGTCATACTTGAAGCTGCGGCGGCGTTTGCTGCACGTGCGCACCCCAGTCACTTACGTTGAGTAAGCTCCTGGGGATTTACACGTTGGCCGCCTTGCTGCAACTCCAATTATTTGGGGTATATCAATAAAAAAGGCGGCCCGGAGAGGCCGCCGAAGACACAGGTATTGATTACCCGCCACCTTTCAAGCTGCAAGCGTTGTTAACTGTACTCGCCCATCTCAGTTACTTACTAAAGTAAGCGCCTGAGGATGGGCGAGCTGGTCGCCTAGCTGTAACTTGAAATCCATAGGGTAAAGAAATAGAACGAAGTACATCAATCGCATTGCAGTGGCACAAAACTAACCTTTCACGCCGCCAGCCGTCAGGCCACCGACCAGCCAGCGCTGCGCCAGCAAGAAGACGGCGGTAATCGGAATCGCTGACAGCACCGCCGCAGCGGCAAAGTCTCCCCACAGATAGTTCTGCGGGTTTAGATATTGCTGCATCCCAACCGCCAGCGTATAGCTGTTGACGTCGCGTAATAGCAGTGAGGCCACCGGCACCTCGGTGATGGCAGCGATGAAAGACAGAATAAATACTACGGCAAGAATCGGTACCGACAGCGGCAGTAACACTAAACGGAAGGCTTGCCACGGGCTGGCGCCGTCCAGTGCTGCCGCTTCTTCCAGCGAATTATCGATGGTTTCGAAATAGCCTTTGATAGTCCAGACGTGCAGCGCGATACCGCCCATATAAGCGAAGATTACACCGCCATGCGTGTTCAAACCGATAAATGGAATGTATTGGCCCAGCCGATCGAACAACGCGTACAGTGCCACCAATGACAACACTGCCGGGAACATCTGGAAAATCAGCATGCTTTTCAGCAGTGTGCTTTTGCCGCGAAAACGCATGCGAGCAAAGGCATAAGCACAGGTCGTGGACAATGTAACGATGCCGATGGCGGTGATCACCGCGATCTTAATTGAATTCCACAACCACAACAGGACCGGGAACGGCGGTGGGGTGACGCTGCCGTCGGCGTGTGTCACGCTCATGCCGAGCGCCAACCGCCAGTGATCCCAGGAAATTTGCTCCGGTATCAGGCTGCCTGTAGCAAAGTTACCGGAGCGCAGTGAGATAGTGACGACCATCAGCAGCGGGAACATGATCAGGGCGATAAAGCACAACATCAGTGTATGAGTCATCCACAGGCGCAGACGCTGGGATTTGGGTTGGACCATAGCCATTATTTTTCTCCCTAGTCGAAGTTCATCTTGCTGGCTTTCAGATTCAGGATCGCCAGGGCGCCTACCAACAAGAAGATCAGCGTGGCAATTGCCGCCGCCAGCCCAAAGTCCTGTCCACCGCCGCCTTCGAAGGCAATACGGTAGGTGTAGCTGACCAGCAGGTCGGTATAACCGGCTGGCGTGGTGGTGCCAATCATGTCCGGCCCGCCGTTGGTCAACAGTTGGATCAGCACGAAGTTATTAAAGTTGAAGGCGAAACTGGCGATCATCAGCGGTGTCAGCGGTTTAATCAGCAGCGGCAAAGTGATGCGGAAAAAGTTCTGCATCGGGGTGGCGCCGTCCATCGCCGAAGCCTCGTACAGGTCATCCGGGATGGCTTTCAGCAGCCCCATGCACAGGATCATCATGTACGGATAGCCCAGCCAGGTATTGACGATCAAAATCATGCTTTTGGCGGTGATAGGGTCGCTGAACCAGGCCGGTTTGATACCGAACAGATGGCTGAGCATCATGTTGATTTCACCGAAGCTTTGGTTGAACAACCCCTTGAAAATCAGAATCGAAATAAACGACGGCACCGCGTAGGGCAATATCAACATTACGCGATACACCGCTTTGCCCTTCAGCGCTTCCCACTGCACCACGCAGGCTAGCACCATGCCTACCGCTACGGTGAGGATCACGGTCATCACCGAGAACACAATGGTCCAGATAAAGATCGACACGAACGGTTTCTTGATGCCTTCATCCTGCAGGACGCGCAGGAAGTTTTTTCCACCGATGGTGACGGTGTAGCCCGGACTAAGCGTTTCTTTGGCCCAGTTTCCGTCAGCATTTACGGCCTGATAGAAGCCAATTTCCGGGTTCGGCCGGTATTGAATATGGGTTTGTTGGTCGGTCAGCGTATTGCTGTCCTTATCCAGCGCATAAAGCGGGGTGGTACCGGAAAACTGGCGTAGGGAGCTCATGCGCAGCTCACCGCCATCCGGTAACTGTGCAACCAGTTGGCTCAACGCCTGACGGTTTTGAGTGATCACTCGCAACGTGGCACGTTCGCCCGCCGGTTCGGCGCTTTCTTCGACCAGCTTCAGCGTTTGCGGTGCGTTGGCATCAAAGCTGAAAGGCTGGGAAATCAGCGGTTGGCCGCTGTCCGGGTGGGTTAACTGCAGACGCCAGCGCTGGTTGTCCGCTGGGTACAGACTGAAGGTAAAGGTCTTGCCGGTCTGGAACTGACGCTGCATCAGCACCGACTGTGCGCGCTCAAAGGTGAGCTGATTGGTACTGCTGTAGTTGGTAAAGGCGATGGCGATGGTGCAAATCAGCGGAAACAGGACGAATAGCCCCATGCCGGCGATGCCAGGGTAAACGTAGCGCCAGGCGTAGGCGCGACGGTTGGCGAAGACGTAAAGCCCGGCGCTGACCAGAATCAACGTCAGAATGGCAAACAGGTATTCACCCTGTGCATACATCAACACAATCAGATAGCAGGTAACCAGGCTGAACAGGCCGATGACCAGCCATTTCAGGATGTCACTCTGCCACCACTTCGACTTTTTGCGCGCAGGTGAACCGGCGTGAGCTAATTGCATAGGGCGTTCCTTTCTGTGAAGCCACAGCGGGGTGCCTGTCTGCACCCCGCACAACATAGTGTGTTACTTGGTGATACGGGTCTGTACGTCATCCAGTGCGGCTTTCACCGTCTGACGGCCGCTGACGGCGTTGATTACCGCACTGCGTTCGGCGTACCAGAAGGCGCTCATCTGCGGGATGTTAGGCATGATTTCGCCGTTCTGGGAGTTTTCCATGGTGGCGGCAATCTTCGGATCTTTCGCCAGTTGTTCCTGGTAAGACTTCAGTGCGACAGCGCCCAGAGGCTTGTCTTTGTTGACGTCCGCCAGCCCTTCGTTGGTCAGCAGGTAGTTCTCAAGGAATTCGGTCGCCAGCTCTTTGTTTGGGCTAGCGGCGTTGATCCCTGCGGTCAGTACGCCGACGAAAGGTTTGGATGGCTTGCCTTTAAAGGTCGGCAGCAGGGTCACGCCGTAGTTAATTTTGCTTTGCTCGATGTTTGACCATGCCCACGGGCCATTGATGGTCATGGCGGTCTGGCCTTTGTTGAACGCAGCTTCGGCAATCGAGTAGTCGGTATCGGCGTTGATGTGTTTGTTTTTCACCAAATCGACGATGAATTGCAGGCCAGCCTGGGAACCGGCATTGGCGACACCTACGTCCTTGATGTTGTACTTGCCATTCTCATACTTGAAGGCATAACCGCCGTCGGCGGCAATAATTGGCCAGGTGAAGTAGGGTTCTTGCAGGTTCCACATGATGGCACTCTTGCCTTTGGCGCGCAGTTCTTTGTCCAGCGCCGGAATTTCTTCCCAGGTTTTCGGTGCTTGCTTGATCAGGTCTTTGTTATAAATCAGCGATAACGCTTCAACGGCGATCGGGTAACCGATCAACTTGCCGTCATAACGTACTGCATCCCAGGTGAACGGGAACAACTTGTCCTGGAAAGCTTTGGAAGGATGGATCTCGGCCAGCAGGCCAGACTGCGCGTAACCACCAAAACGGTCATGAGCCCAGAAGATGATGTCCGGGCCGTCGCCGGTTGCCGCAACCTGCGGGTATTTCTCTTCCAGCTTGTCCGGATGTTCGATGGTGACTTTGATACCGGTGTCTTTCTCAAATTTTTTGCCGACTTCGGCCAGGCCGTTATAGCCTTTATCGCCGTTGATCCAGATAACCAGTTTCCCTTCCTCGATCTTGGCAAAGGCGGAAGAAGAGAGCACCAACGTGGTCAGAGCCGAAAGTACCAGCGTACGGGCGGTGGTAAAGCTGCGAGTCATAATCCAATCCTTCTTTTTTGTGGGCACGTAAATCAAGGAGAGAGGTTTCGCGGTAATAGTGGGTCACAAAGCGACACATTCTCATCCTCCCCCCTTCTACGCCCCATACCTGCGTAGTGTGATCCAGTTAACATTGCTCTCTATTCTGTGGCGTCAGACACAAAATAGGGGGACGATTTTTGCCAGGCAGATCACAGATTTGTCTTAAGCGTGGAACTTCTCACCGCTACGGTCGTTCTCTCATCCTCCCATCTCCTCCCCCATGAAAAATTCTGTTACGGATGATTACCCTTTGTGGGGTTTACCGCACTATCGGCCACATTGATTTTTATCGCCACGTGCAGCAGGGAATCGGATTTATGTCGCCAATGCCTATCGCCACTCAGCCAACCCTGTACCGGATCCATCCGGTCAGTTTCCGTGATGGAAACGGGGACGGTGTGGGTGACGCTCACGGCATGATTGCGGCATTACCGTACTTGAGCACGCTGTCGATTGACGGTTTGGTACTGCCGCAAGCGTTGGCGGCACAAGATGAAGCCACGGTCGCAACCCAAGGGCTGACGTTGTGGTATTGCGACGGGCCAAACCACATTCGTCGTGCCACCGCTGCGCAGCAACAGTATCTCCGCAGCCCATTAGCGTTAGAGGTCGTGCCCTTCAGCGTGGAAAAGCTGGTTGAGGTATTGAATGACCGCCGCGTCACCCTGGCAGATAGCCTGTGGAGTACCGGTGATGCCGATCAACCTCGCGTGGTCAGCCACTGGGGGCAAGGCAACTTACGCTCCGCTGATGCTTTTTTAACGCTGTTGGCGATGTTGCCTGCACCTATTTGCTTGTATCAAGGCGAAGAATTGGGACTGCCGCACGCCGCTGGTCTGCAGGATCCTCTTGGTGCGCAAACGCCGATGCCTTGGCATGAAGCGCCAGAACAGGTGACCTCTGGCGAAATTCACTGGTACCAGCAGGTGGCGATCGAACACCGCGCGCTGGCCATCAGCCGCCAGCAGTATGACAACCAATCCACCTTACGTTACTGCCAGTCCCTGCTGGCATTACGCCGGCTTCCGGTTATCCAACAGGGAGAACTGAGCATCGTTAGCCAGCGTAATGGCGTCGTGCGCTTAATTATTACCCATCAGGATCAATGCCTTGAAGCGCTGATTAACCTGCAGCCTTATACTCAGGCGGCCGCGCCGTCTGAGGCGACCTTGCCACTGGCATGGCAGCACGGTGCGCAGCAAGAGGGTCATCAATGGGTTTTGGCGGGTTTTGCGTCCGCCATTTTTACACGAAATGTTAACTGCGAAAGCAGGGGAGTAACGCATGGCTAGCGTCACATTGCGCAGCGTTTATAAGGCCTTCGGCGAAGCTGTGATTTCCAAAGACGTCAATCTGACAATAGATGACGGTGAGTTTGTGGTGTTTGTCGGGCCATCGGGCTGCGGCAAATCTACGCTGCTGCGCATGATCGCGGGGTTGGAGGACATTACTTCCGGTGACCTGATGATTGGCGATAAACGCATGAATGAGGTTCCGCCGTCTGAGCGCGGTATCGGCATGGTCTTCCAGTCTTATGCGCTGTATCCACACCTGTCAGTGGCCGACAACATGTCATTTGGCCTGAAGCTGGCGGGTGCCAAGAAAGCAGAAATCAACCAGCGGGTTAACCAAGTTTCGGAAGTGCTGCAACTGGCCCATTTGCTCGATCGACGACCTAAAGCGTTGTCCGGTGGGCAACGTCAGCGTGTGGCGATCGGTCGTACGTTGGTGGCGGAACCGGATGTGTTCCTGCTCGACGAACCGCTATCTAACCTCGACGCCGCACTGCGAGTGCAAATGCGCATTGAGATTTCCCGTCTCCATAAGCGCCTACAGCGCACCATGATTTACGTCACTCACGATCAGGTCGAAGCGATGACGCTGGCCGACAAGATCGTGGTACTGGACGCCGGGCGTGTAGCCCAGGTCGGTAAGCCGCTGGAGCTGTACCACTATCCGGCCAACCGTTTTGTCGCCGGTTTCATTGGGTCGCCGAAAATGAACTTCCTGCCGGTCAAAGTGACCGCTGTGGAACCGCAACAAGTCCAGGTCGAACTGCCTAACCGTCAACTGGTGTGGTTACCGGTGGAAGGTACGCAGGTTCAGGCCGGTTCGAACATGTCATTAGGTATTCGTCCAGAGCATCTGTTGCCTGGCGATGCCTCTGAAGTTCGCCTGACCGGCGACGTACAGGTGGTGGAGCAACTCGGTAACGAGACGCAAATCCACATCCAAATCCCGGCAATTCGTCAAAACCTGGTTTACCGCCAGAACGACGTGGTGCTGGTAGAAGAAGGTGCAACATTCGCTATAGGCCTGCCGCCTCACCGCTGCCATCTGTTCCGTGAAGACGGTACGGCATGTAAACGGCTGCACCAGGAGCCGGGCGTTTAAAGCATCACAGTCTGTATAACAGGAGAATAATGATGACTACCTTGCGCAAACTTCCTCTGGCACTGGCAATCGCCGCTGGTGTTCTCACAACTCAGGCGATGGCCGTGGATTTTAAAGGTTACGCCCGTTCTGGTATCGGCTGGACCGGTAGCGGTGGTGAGCAACAGTGCTTCAAAGCCACCGGTGCTGACAGCAAATACCGTCTCGGTAACGAATGTGAAACTTACGCCGAACTGAAGCTGGGTCAGGAAGTGTGGAAAGAAGGCGATAAAAGCTTCTATTTCGATACCAATCTGGCCTATTCCGTTTCACAACGTTCTGACTGGGAAGACGTGACCCCAGGCTTCCGTGAAGTGAATGTGCAGGGTAAAAACCTGATCGACTGGCTGCCGGGCTCCACCATGTGGGCCGGTAAGCGCTTCTATCAGCGTCATGATGTTCACATGATTGACTTCTACTACTGGGATATCTCTGGCCCAGGTGCCGGTCTGGAAAATATCGATCTGGGCTTCGGTAAGCTTTCTGCTGCCGTCACCCGTAACTCTGAATCCGGTGGTTCTTACGGTTATCTGGATAATGAATGGAAGCAGCGCCCAACCGTCAACGATACCTTTGACGTGCGCTTGGCGGGTCTGGAGCTCAATCCTGGTGGGACTCTGGAACTGGGCGTAGACTACGGTCGCGCGAATGCACAAGATGGCTATAGTTTGGCCGACGGCGCCAGCAAAGATGGCTGGTTGATCACTGCCGAACATACCCAAAGTATTCTGAGCGGTTACAACAAGTTTGTACTGCAATATGCCACTGATTCAATGACCTCCCAGAACAATGGCCGTAGCCAAGGCGCCACTATCGACAACAATGGCAAGATGATTCGCGTGTTGGATCACGGTGCCATCGACTTCAACGATAAATGGGCGATGATGTATGTCGCTATGTTCCAGGACATTGATCGCGACAATAACAACGGCACCACTTGGTACACCGTGGGTGTGCGTCCAATGTACAAATGGACGCCTATCATGAGTACCCTGCTGGAAGCCGGTTATGACAACGTGAAATCCCAGCGTACCGGCGATCGCAACGGCCAATACAAAGTCACCCTGGCGCAACAGTGGCAGGCGGGCAACAGCATCTGGTCACGTCCGGCTATCCGCGTATTTGCTACCTACGCCAAGTGGGATGAGAAATGGGGCTACGCTAACAGCGATTCCGGCGCCGGTTACACCTCAGGTACCGCGTATAACGACACCAGCATGCACACTTTCAGCCGCGGTAATGACGATGAAGTCACCTTCGGCGCTCAGATGGAAATCTGGTGGTAATGTGATAACGGGGAGAGCCAGGTGTTCTCCCCAACCTGTATTCGCCGACACTGACTCTCTTGCCTGAGGCGCGTCGGATACAATGGGGTATAACAATGAAAAAGAATCTGCTGTCACTCTGCTTGTCACTGGCGCTTACCCTTGGTGCGCCATTGGCGGCCAATGCTGATACGCCGGCTAATGTCTCCATCGCACCAGCCATTAGTGCCAGCACGCTGCAAAGCCTGCCATGGCAACCGCTGGTACCGCCGGTTAGCCAAGACGTGAAACTGGATAATGTCAGCCCGCAAATCAATCAGGGCGATATTCAGGGCGCTATTGCCGCCTATACGCTGCCAGCCGATCGCGGCTCGCTGGAAGTTACGCTGAGCAGCATCAGCAAGAACAACTCAATTTATGCGCCAAGCGTACTGGTGCTCGATGAGCACCTGCGTCCGGCTGCCTATTACCCGAGCAGCTACTTCCCTTATCAGCCACCTGGCGCGATGTCGTCGGATCGCTTAGAGGGAACGCTGAAACTGACCCCAGCTCTGGGTCAGAAACAAATCTATCTGCTGGTGTACACCACCCGTCAGGATCTGGCAAAAACCACCCAACTGACCAACCCGGCAAAAGCATATGCGCAGGGTGTGGGTAACGCAGTGCCGGATATTCCGGATCCTATCGCTAGCCATAGCACCAGTGGCACCATCAAACTGAAGGTCACTGCAGAACAGGGTAGCGGCAATATTATGATTGGCATGCTGCAACCGGCACCGGCGGCGACGCCAGTGGTTGTGGGATCTACTGCTGCAGTCGCAGCAGCACCGGCTCAGGTGCCAAGCAAGCCGGCGGAACCGATGTTGAATGACACAGAAACCTACTTTAACAATGGCATCAAACAGGCAGTGAAGGCGGGAGACATCGATAAAGCGCTGAAGCTGATGAATGAGGCGGAAAAACTGGGTTCCACCACAGCACGTGAAACGTTTATTAGCAGCGTGAAAGGCAAGGGGTAGTACCCGACGCTGCCGATGCTGGCTCAATGATTGGTGCGCCTCGGCGCACCTTTTTTCATTCGCGGGCCAGCGTTTGGCCGATCAACGCCAGTAGACGGGGATTATCGACCTGTTGCATCACCCGCACAGGTTTGCCCGTGGGCTCCGGCATGCCGACGGTCAGGCGCAAACTGTCTGGCCGCCAGCGCCGTGAACTGCCGCGTGTCATGGCTCCCTCCAGTGCAACATCCACATAATATTCTTCTGTTGTCACCAGCTCCGGCTCTAACAGCCAGGCAATCACCAGCGCATCATGAATCCAACAGCCTGGTAGATGGCGCGTATGGCGGGAATAATCGATCCAGGGTCGGGTCGTCGCCAGCAGATAGCGACACAGCGGCGTATCCGGTTGGGTCATGTGCGCCAGGTCTGCCTGAGTCAACATCGTCTTTGTCGTGACGTCTAATGGGGCGAGCGTGATGTGAGCGCCGCTAGTCAGCACCCGCCGGGCGGCTTCAGGATCCAATCCAAAATTGGTGTCCTTAATGTAGCCTTCGACGTTGAAAACCCCGCCCATAATCACGATTTCCTTCACGGCTTGAGCCATTTGTGGATACAACTGCAAAGCATGCGCGACGTTGGTGAGTGGGCCGATCGCTGCCAGGGTGATTTCGCCGGGGTTATTGCAGATAAGCTCGCCGATTGCCACTGCGGCATTCGGTGTTGTTGTTATTGTGGCATGTGGGCAAGGCGTTTCGCGCCACAGGCTGGCTAAATCCGGATCGGTAATGGCACGATCCAAATGGGCACGCCAGGGCTCTGGTGGTTCACTCAAGGCACAGGTGGCGCCAGCCACCACCGGCACCTGATAGCCGGTTTGTTGCAATAGATGATGGGCCACGGCGAAGCCGACGTCACGTGGCGTATTGCCCGCTACGATGCTGATCAACTCCAGCGAGAGCTGCGGTCTGGCCGCCAGAGCTAATGCCAGCGCCAACCCGTCGTCGACGTTGGCACCGGGGATGCCGTTACCGGGATCGCAATCAATAATCAAACGCATAGCAGTTACCTAAATCAATAAACTAGCAGCCGCACGATCGGCGGATATGTAGCTGGAAGGCGAATTCATGCAGCTCCGGTTGCGCCGCACCGGCAGCCAGCATGGCGATTGCCCGTTTCGCCATGGCGTCAATCGGCTGTTCGACCGCGCTGAGGGGCGGAATGCTGAATTCGGATTGCTGGGTGCCATTAAAGCAAATGATAGCCAGGTCGTCCGGTACGTGCAGCCGGTGTTCCGCCAGTGCCGACAAACAACCGAGCGCCTGTTGCTCGTTGGATGTGAATATGGCTCGTGGGCGCGGTCCTTGCAGCATTCTTTGACTGGCCTGATAGCCGCCCTGACGTGTGTAGGGGGCTTCAAAAATCCATTCCTTATGCGGTGTAATGCCCGCCTCAATCAGAGCATCACGCCAGCCATTTAGGCGATCCTGTGCGTTGAGCATGCTCAGTGGGCCTACAAAAATGCCAATTTCCCGGTAGCCGTGTTGTAGCAGATGGCGTGTTGCCTGGCAGGCAGCATCACGTTCGTCTACGCGAATGGCGCAAATACCGGCATGGTTGTCGATGGTGTCGATCATCACGCAAGGGGTACCGGAATTGCGGATCAGATCAAACCAGGGATGGCGATCGACACTGATGTACAGCAGTCCGTCAACCTGACGGCGCAGCAGATGATTAATCAGGTCGTGTTCGCGCTGCCGGTCGTCGCCGGCGTCACCTAACAGCAGTACGCGTCCGTGGCTGAATGCCTCGCGTTGCAGCGCCCGTGCCAGTGTGGCAAAAAAGGGGTTGGAAATGTCAGGCACTACTAAACCGTAAGTCAGGGTATTACCTGAAGCCAGTGCGCGGGCAATGTCGTTCGGCCGGTAACCGGTTTGTTCGATCGCGGCCAGTACCCGCAAACGGGTGGCTTCTGCCACCGGCCGCGGGCCGTTGTTAATCACATAACTGACGACCGCGACCGAGGTGCCCGCTACGCGGGCGACGTCGGCGCGGGTGATACGCCGCGCGGATTGATTATCCAAGTTGGGTTCCTGTACGCCCTGATTACACCGCGTCCTGCGGCAAGTTAAGATCGCGGCCGCGGGTTTCCGGTGCAAAGAAGGTGGTGATTAAGCCAATGCCCGCCATTACAACAAAATAGCAGGCAACAGGCCACCAGTGACCGAAGCCGGCCAGCAGGGCGGTAGCAATCAGCGGTGCGGTACCGCCGGACAGGATCGACCCCAGCTCTTTGGCAAATGCCATTTTTGAGTAGCGATTTTTGACGCCAAACAGTTCCACGCCGTAGGCGGCCTGCACGCCAAAAATACCCAATGAAGCAATGCACATGCCGACCACAATCACCGAAATCACTATTGCTGGTTCGCGGCTGTCGAGCAGCCAGAATGCCGGGAAGGCATACAGCACTAGCAACAGGCAGAACCAACGGTAGGTAACGCGGCGGCCAAAGCGGTCAGAAAGCCAACCCGCGAGAGGGATCACCAGGAAACCGCACAGTGAGGCAATCATCACTGCCAGTGCCGGCACTGACTTATCCACCATCAGCACCTTGGCAACGTAACCCACGATAAAGCCCTGGCACAGATAGGATGGGCCGTTCTCGCCAATACGCAGGCCCAGCATGATCCAGAAGGCTTTAGTGCGTTGCAGATAGCTGCGGTTATCTGGTGTAGCAGGCGTGTTGTCCAGCATCCGCTGACGGTTTTGTTGCAGTTCGCGTTCAAACACCGGTGTTTCACGTACGTGGCGGCGCAGGTACAGCGCCCCTCCGGCGATCAAGATGCTGGCGAGGAACGGAATACGCCAGCCCCAAGCGATCAGATCAGCTTTATCCAACTGCAAGACCAGCAGCCACACCAGCGAGGCCAATAGCGTTCCACTGTTAGAGCCGATAGCAATGATCGAGGCGACCAGGCCACGCCGTTTGGCCGGTGCGTATTCTGCCAGCATGACGGCGCCGCCGGAAAGTTCTGCACCAGCACCGAAGCCCTGAGCAAAACGCAGGATCACCAGACAGGTGGGGGCCCAGACGCCAATTTGGGCATAGGAAGGGATCAGCCCGATCAGCGTTGTGGAAACGCCCATCAGTGCAACTGTTGTGAGCAACACCACGCGGCGGCCCTTACGGTCGCCAATCCAGCCGAAAACCAACGCGCCGATAGGCCGGGCAATAAAACCGACGGAATAGGTGGCGAAGCTTGCCAATAGCGCGACCATTGGGGTGGCTTCGGGGAAGAACACGTCGCCGAACACCATGCCCGCTGCCAGACCATACAGGGCAAAATCGACATACTCCATGGCGGTGCCGAGCCAGCATGAGAAAGTGGCGCGCCAGAATTGACCACGCCCCTCTTTGGTGGCTAAACGTTCATCGGCCGCCAGCGTTTCACTGGCGGCCTGTGGGGTTGCAAGCGTTGTTTCGCTCATTGTATTGATATCCTCTGTTTTGCTGCAGTGAGTTCCCTGGTGTCGGCAAGAAGGTTTGCTGACGAAAATGTCGGACAAATGGCGATTCAACGCTGCGATGCAAGAGTATCTACGCGCGTAGATAAAACAATGCAACAAAGGTGAAAGTTTGCGGACGATCACAGAATCCCCATCGCTCCGGGGAACGAAGGTAAAGAAAACAGATGGCAGAAAAATGACATTACGGCACTTTTTTACTGTTGAGTTTGCTACGTGCTATCCCACGAATCTGCCTGCCGCTTTTGAATTTCTGCGTTACAATGGCTCTCTGTTAACAGTTTGTATGGTCTGGCGCGGCCGCAGGGCGCGGCGTCAGGCATGGAGTAGAGCAATGTCTGGCAATAGGGATTCCATCTTGCCGCCGCTGGAGTGGTTATCTGTGCAACATCCTCCGGTACCCGCCGCTGTAAGCGACTGGCTGATGGAGCTAGGGTCGATGACTCGCCGTTTTGAGCGTCACTGTGGGCGTGTGCACGTTGAACCACAGCGCGAATGTTTTGTTACCCGCGATCAACTGGGTGAAGAGGCTGAACACTTGCCGGACAGCCCGCGTTACTGGCTACGTGAAATCGTGTTATTGGGCGACAACCAGCCTTGGTTGCTGGGGCGTACGGTGATCCCTCAGGAAACGCTCACTGGCCCGGATTTGGCGCTGGTGGATTTGGGTACGCTGCCACTGGGGCGTTATCTGTTTAGCAGCAATGAGCTAACCCGCGATTATATTCACATGGGGCGGCAAGAGAGCTTGTGGGCGCGTCGCTCCCGCCTGAGACTGGCGGGTAAACCGCTGTTGCTGACGGAACTGTTTTTACCAGCTTCGCCACTGTATGCGGCAGAAAGTACGGACCCAGAATGATGAGGAGAGGAAATACCTTGGAGGGAAGCGTGATTCAAAGCAAGTGGCAGGCTTATAGCCATCTGATGCGCATTGATAAACCGATTGGCACCTTGTTGTTGCTGTGGCCAACTCTGTGGGCGCTGTGGCTGGCGGGGCAGGGCGTGCCATCGCTGTCTATCCTGTTGGTGTTTGTGGTTGGGGTCTTCCTGATGCGTGCAGCCGGTTGCGTGGTGAATGACTATGCCGATCGCGCCGTCGACGGCCACGTAAAGCGGACTGCCGGGCGTCCGATGCCAAGCGGCAGAGTTAGCGAGAAAGAAGCCAAAATTCTGTTTGTGGTATTGGTACTGATCTCATTCGGGCTGGTGCTGACGCTGAATTCAATGACCATTTGGTTGTCACTGGCCGCGTTGGCATTGGCATGGGCTTATCCGTTTATGAAGCGGGTCACGCATCTACCGCAGTTCGTACTGGGTGCTGCCTTTGGTTGGGGCATTCCCATGGCTTATGCTGCTGTGAGTGAGTCGCTGCCTCTGAGCTGCTGGCTGCTATTGCTGGCCAATATCTGCTGGACAGTGGCTTATGACACGCTGTACGCCATGGTTGACCGTGATGATGACTTGAAGATTGGTGTTAAATCCACGGCCATTTTGTTTGGGCGTTACGACAAACTGATCGTTGGCTTACTGCAACTGGCCACGCTGTTGTTGTTAGTCTGGGTTGGCTATCTGGCTCAGTTGAGCGGGGCATTTTACTGGTCGTTACTGCTGGCAGGTGCGCTGTTTATCCACCAGCAAAAGCAGATCGCGACCCGTGAGCGCGAGGCCTGCTTCAAGGCATTCCTGGACAACAACTACGTTGGGTTAGTGCTGTTTATTGGTATCGCGCTGAGTTACTGGCAGGCTTAACGGGCCACTGGCAATAAAAAAGGCACCCGAGGGTGCCTTTTTCGTTTCCGTAACAACGGATTACTCGTCTTTTTCTTCAACTTCTTCGAGTGCAACCGACGGCGCGTTGGTTTCCGCTGGCATGCTGACACTCTCAATGGTCAATTTGATCTCTGGGGTGATCAAATCGCTCAGCATGCTGTACACCTCCATGGTGTGCTCACGAACTGCATCGCCAATATCGTTGATATAGCCTTCTTCACGCAGCGTTGCCACCAGGGTTGAGAACACTGCTTTGTCGAAGAACTCTGGCGCGTTGATGCCGTGCAATACCGACAGACGCTGGGCCATAATCCGACTCTCTTTCTCCAGTGCACCGCGATTAATGCTCGGATTCGCACTGAGGATCGACATGGTTATGGCGTAGCGTTGCAGCGTTTCGCGGATACCGGCGGCCAACAATTGCAATGGTCGGATGCGTGCTGGATTCAGAACCAGTTCGTCACCCTTATCGCAGATCAGTTGCTGACGGATCATTTCCTCGATCAGTGGTCGCAGCACTTCGGACAGTTGTTCCTTGTCGTTGTGCAAGAACAGCTCAGCCTTCAGCATTGGGTAAATCAACCCAATCTGACGCAGCAGTTCGGTGCGAGAAACGCGGCGATGATGCATCACGATCGTGGCTATCAGTGAAGGTAGCACCAGCAGATGATGGATATTATTGCGGTAATAGGTCATCAGGACTGCCTGCTCGCGTGGCAGGATGATGATATCGCCGATATTATCCTTCTCGACCTCAAACTTATTCATGTTCAGCGCGTGATCCAGCAGCTCATCTGGCGTCTGGGTCGGTACGGTGACATCGCTGGCATAAGGCACATTGCGCATCAGTTGCAGATAGCATTCAAGCTGCTCCAGCAACTGCTCACGGGTCAGCGAGCGTTGGCGTGAAGCCAGTAGCGCCGTGGAGCACAAGTTCATGGCGTTAGCCGCGGCGGCATTGTTGATGCGCACCATGATCTTGGCCGCCAGATCGTTAACCGTCGGCGTCAACCAGCTTGGGCGTTGGGATTCGATAGGATCAATCGATTCACGCCATTGAGGCACGTTCTGGTTCAGGTAAGTGGTCAACGGCAGTGGATCACCGAAGTTGACATAACCCTGGCCGAGATTACGCAGCTTGCGCAGACCACGCAGCATCTGCAGCAGGCTCTCTTTTTCCTTGGTCGCGCCACGCAATTCTTTAGCGTAGGTGCCCACCTCCATCACGTGCTCGTAACCGATGTAGATCGGCACCAGTGTGATCGGGCGAGAACCGCCGCGCAGCATTGCCTGAATGGTCATCGACAGAGTGCCGGTCTTCGGTTCCAGCAGACGTCCGGTACGAGAACGACCACCTTCGACAAAGTACTCCACTGAGTAACCACGGCTAAAGAGTTCGCCGAGGTATTCGCGGAACACCGTCGAATACAGTTTGTTGCCTTTGAACGTCCGGCGGATAAAGAAGGCACCCAGGCGGCGGAAGATCGGGCCAGCCGGCCAGAAGTTGAGGTTAATACCGGCGGCAATGTGTGGCGGCACCAGGCCCTGGTGATACAGGACGTAAGAAAGCAGCAGGTAGTCCATGTGGCTGCGGTGGCAGGGCACATAAACGATCTCATGGCCGTCTTGTGCCAACTGACGCACGCGTTCGGCGTTGGTGACGTTGATACCTTGATATAACCGGTTCCAGGTCCAGCTCAACACGCGGTCGGAAAGGCGCACAGTTTCATATGAGAAGTCAGCAGCGATTTCTTCCATCAGCGCAATGGCGTTCTGCTGGGCTTTCTCATGGGAAATTTTCTTGCTGCGCGCTTCGTCTTCGACTGCTTTCTCGATCGCTTTGGACGCCAACAGTTTGTTGAACAGGTCCTGACGGGCCGGCAGGCTTGGGCCAACGGCTGCCAGACGCTGACGCGAGAAGTGCATTCGTGCTACGCGCGCCAGTTTTTGTGCGATGGTTTTGTCCGTGCCGTGTTCCGTCGCCATGCGACGCAGCGAAACGGTGTTGGAGAAACGCACAAAGCTGTCGCGGCCGAGCCACAACACGGCAAAGAACTTCTGTACACCGTTAAGCAGGCGCAGATGCGGCGTGCCATGGCCTTCGCGGCCTGGAGAACGACCAAACATCACTGAAACAGGCAGCATCTGAATATCGAGATCCGGATTACTGCGGTGCAGATCCAGATAGTCGTGAAACAGTTTTACTGACTCTTCTTTCGGTGTGTAGTAGCGGAATACGCGCGGGCCGTCGTGAATAAACACGTGGCTAGGCAGCACGGTACCGTCTATCTCCAGCGGATTGAGGGGATCGGGCAGATCCTGCGCCAGGCACTGGGTGCGTAGCGTCAGTAAATCCGCCTTGGAATTATAAGGTAAAACATACAAAATCGGCCGTGAGGGATCCAACCCTAACTCCGTGACCGGATCTGAAGGGATAACCTTACTTCTTACCAACAATTTGAGTGGTAAATTCAATAGTTTATAATAAATTTTACGCCAACCTGACATAACAACGTGAAGCCTCTTGTTAGCAATGCGCCGCAAGCATACCAGAAACCGGGTAGCAGATCTGTGGTGTTGGAAAACCGAGAGCCGGAAGCATTTCCTGGCCTAGACTCTTTAATTATGACTTACCTCTGTGAAAGGCACTAAAAAACATGGCAAACCAAGCAACCGGCCTGACCCGTATTATTAAAGCCGCCGGCTACTCTTATAAAGGCTTTTCCGCTGCCTGGCAGCATGAAGCTGCATTCCGCCAAGAACTGGTGGCGACCGTGCTGGCTATCATACTGGCGATTTGGCTGGACGTGGGTGCGATAGCACGCATTTTACTGATCGGATCGGTGCTGCTGGTGATGATCGTCGAGATGCTCAACAGCGCGATTGAGGCGATTGTCGATCGGGTGGGTACTGAACATCATGAGCTTTCGGGCCGGTCGAAAGATATGGGGTCGGCGGCAGTTTCACTGGCAATTATTTTGGCACTGTTTGTCTGGGGCTCGGTACTCTGGCAGCACTTTGCCTGAGTGGGGTGGCCCTGTTGCGACATGGGTCGCTAATCCCTGATTTTTATTCATTCTTCGGTTCCCAAGCCGCACTTACCTGTATATACTCACAGCAAGACTGTATAAACAAACAGGGGGCGGAATGAAAGCACTAACTACCAGACAGCAAGAGGTCTATGATCTGATTCGCGATCATATTTCGTCCACTGGCATGCCGCCAACGCGCGCCGAAATCGCCATGCGTCTGGGGTTCCGCTCGCCAAATGCTGCAGAAGAACACCTGAAAGCATTGGCGCGTAAAGGCGTCATCGAGATCGTCTCTGGTGCGTCGCGCGGCATTCGTTTGCTGATGGAAGATGAAGAAGGTTTACCGCTGATTGGCCGCGTGGCCGCTGGTGAGCCGCTGTTGGCGCAACAGCATATCGAAGGGCACTACAAAGTGGATCCTTCCTTATTCAAACCGAGTGCAGATTTCTTGCTGCGGGTTAACGGTATGTCGATGCGTGATATCGGTATTCTCGACGGCGACCTGCTGGCGGTACATAAAACTCAGGACGTACGTAACGGCCAGGTCGTTGTGGCGCGTATTGAAGACGAAGTCACAGTTAAGCGTCTGAAAAAACACGGCAATGTCGTTGAACTGCTGCCAGAAAACAGTGAGTTCCAACCGATTGTGGTTGATCTGCGCCAGCAGAATTTCACCATTGAAGGTCTGGCGGTCGGTGTGATCCGCAATGGCGACTGGGTTTAATCCCCACGCCCGAACATCGTTCTCTGATTTAAATCGCCCCAGCTCTGGGGCGATGTCATTTCTGACTGATTAAAACCGCACTGCCACGGGAACATTTCACTATGCGCCTGATTTCTGCTTTTACCAGCGATACCGATAAAGCCTTGTGGCGTCTTGCGCTACCGATGATCTTTTCCAATATCACTGTGCCACTGCTTGGGTTGGTCGACACAGCGGTCATTGGCCACCTGGATAGTCCGATTTACTTGGGGGGCGTGGCGGTTGGCGCGATGGCCACCAGCTTCCTGTTTATGCTGCTGCTGTTCTTGCGCATGAGTACCACCGGGTTGACGGCACAGGCGTTGGGCGCACAAAACCCGCAGGGATTGGCACGCGCCTTTATGCAACCGCTGTTGCTGGCGGTATTGGCCGGTGTCGCTATCGTGTTGCTACGCCATCCGTTGATCAATACGGCACTGCATATTGTCGGCGGCGATAACGCGGTGCTTGAGCAGGCACGGTTGTTTCTTGAAATCCGTTGGCTGAGCGCGCCAGCGGCATTGGCAAATATGGTGATCTTGGGCTGGTTGCTTGGCGTGCAATACGTGCGGGCGCCGGTCGTTCTGCTGATTGTCGGTAATCTATTAAATATCGTACTGGATATCTGGCTGGTGATGGGGCTGGGGTGGAATGTTCAGGGGGCGGCGACAGCGACGGCTTTGTCTGAATATGCCACGCTGCTGCTGGGGCTATGGCTGTCCTGGCGTGTAATGCGCATACGCGGTATTTCGGTACCCATGTTGCGCCATGCCTGGCGCGGAAACCTCCGGCGTCTGCTCGCGCTGAACCGCGATATTATGTTGCGCTCACTGTTGCTGCAGCTGTGCTTGGCATCGTTGACTATCTTCGGTGCCAGACTTGGCGGTGACGTAGTGGCAGTCAATGCGGTACTGATGAATTTACTGACCTTTACCGCTTATGCGCTTGATGGTTTTGCCTACGCGGTAGAAGCGCACTCTGGTCATGCCTATGGCGCACGCGATGATAGCCAATTGCGCAAGGTGTGGCGGGCTGCTTGCCGACAGGCCTGTTTGGTGGCGCTGGCCTTTGGTGTGGTTTATGCGTTTGCCGGGCAGCAAATCATTGCGGCATTGACCTCGCTGCCAGAACTGCGCGCGATGGCGAGAGACTATCTGCCTTGGCAGGTGGTGCTCCCGCTGGTAGGGGTGTGGTGCTATTTACTGGATGGCATGTTCATTGGTGCAACTCGCGGCGCAGAAATGCGTAACAGCATGGCCGTAGCGGCTGCGGGCTACGGCTTGACGCTGTTAAGCGTGCCTGTCTTGGGCAACCATGGATTATGGTTGGCGCTGGCGGTCTTTCTTGCGCTGCGTGGCATCGCGCTTGGATGGATTTGGCACCGTCACAGGCTGCGCGGCAGCTGGTTTTCAACCGCGCAATGATGTGATTTTCTCACTAAAACATAAAATTCATTTATGTTTTAATTTGTATTTTGTTACATATTATCGCCTGCGAATAATGTCGCATAGGAAGTTGTTTGTTGGCGTTTTTTTCTTATTTTTGATTTAAAAATGGATTTTAATTCTGGTTTTTATTTGTTTGTCGCTATCTGCTTCTATAATTAATCATGTGGCTGGCGAAGTGAACGGGGATTCTCCTCGGCCAGCAGGATCTGAAACTGATTCACCACAGGTTAACGGAGATACTATGAACAAAGATCAAGCCGACGGTAACTGGAAGCAGTTTAAAGGGAAAGTGAAGGAAAAATGGGGCAAGCTGACCGATGACGATCTGACGGTCATCGAAGGGAAACGCGAACAGCTTGTCGGTAAAATCCAAGAGCGTTATGGCTACCAGAAAGAGGCGGCCGAAAAAGAAGTGAAGTCTTGGGAAGATCACAACAAATATCGCTGGTAGAGCGATAGGCAGCAGCAGATTGCGGCCAGAAGCTTGGTGTCTCCCCCCTTGACGCCAAGTCTGCAGACACAGGGAGGTGCCTGCTAACCCCGCTTATTTCTTCTTGATAGCAATGCTATGGTCATGTTCGCCGCAATCATGCTTGCTGTCGCAAGCTTCTACTTCAACGCAGGCGACGCACAGACCGTGTGCTTCCACTACGCTATGACGCAGGACAAAACCCGACTCTTTAGCCAGTTTTTGCAGCGTATCTTCGATCCCTTCAGTCGTGCGTTCTGTCACCTGACCGCAGCGATCACAAATAAACAGCGCGGAAGTATGCATCGGTTGTTCAAAGTGATGACACAGCACGTAGCTGTTGGCTGACTCGACCCGGTGAATGAAGCCTTGTTCCAACAGGAAGTCCAGCGCACGGTAAACCGTTGGCGGTTTGGCTTGGGGTTCAGCGACGCGCAGCAGATCGAGCAGGTCATAAGCGCTGATGGCACCGGGCTGTTGTGCCATCAGGCGTAACACTTCCAGCCGCTGCGGTGTCAGTCGCACATTGCGTTGCTGACAGAGTTGTTCAGCCTGCGCCAGCAGTTTTTCCTGGGTGCTTGAGTTCATGGCAAATTTCCCGGTACGTAAAAAAGCCGATTTTACCATGGTTCAGCCAAATCGCCGAGAGTCGGCCCCTTTTCCTCTGAGATGGCGCATTAATCGTTCGGTTGGCCACTGGCACTTAACCCGAAATGTGATGCTATTCACAATTTGTCTCAGCGGTTGGCGGGAAGAACACCGGTGTCAGGGAGATAAGGCACGTTGTAAGCGGGCTGCCAATGCGGTCATTTCACCCGTTGGATTATGGCCAATCAGCATAAAAGCGTGGCTGCTATCAGACCAATAGACTACGTTCATTCCTTGGCGGCGTTCGTTTTCGGCGGGTTGTCGTTTGCCCGTTTGCTGGATAATGCATAGCGCCAGTGCACCATACTGCGCATCTAGCCAGGTCAATTGAGCTATGCGTCGATCGTCGTAAGCCAGTACGCGGGCGTTTTTCAGTTCAGCACCGTTTAACACCAACTGTTTTGCCGGGAGGGTAATGCCCAGTCGATCGCCGGTTTGCTGTAATTGAACGGCAATTTGCGTTGCTGATTCATTAACATCAACATCGGCCAGCGTTTCCGGCGTATACAGCGCCATATATTGGGCGACTAAGCTGCGCCAATTGTCCTCCGGCTGGCTTAACTGTATATAGACGCGATCGCCTGCAATCCCGAGAGCCAAGAAACTAACGGCGGCGGCAATGAGTCCACGACGACTGACGCCCGGCTGTGGCGTCATTGCGGTGAGTGGCCATGCGCCCCTTAATCGTTGTACTGGTGCTTCATCAAGTAAAGGGGCGAATGCTTGTTTAAAAGGCAGACTGCTGCGTTCCAGCAATGACAAACGCTCGGCTAATGCCGGTTCGCCAGCCAGGCGTTGCTCCAGCTGTTGGCGTTGTTGTGGGTCTAACTGATTGTCCAAATAGGCGACCAGCAGTTCATCCGCAGCATAGGTTGAGCTCATGATTGTTCTCCTTTTGCCTGCGGCGAGCGGGTTTGCAGCACGCTATCGTTCGCCAACCTCAGTCGCGCAGCGGCCAAACGGCTCATTATGGTGCCAACAGGTACACCTAACACCTCGGCTGCTTCACGGTAGGAAAGCTCCTCCACGTATACCAGGAAAAGTGTATTACGCTGTGCTTCGGGCAGTTGATTAACGCGCTGCATCACCTCGTTGGCCCATATGGGCTCCTCTCCATTTTCTGCACTGGCCAGTTCGTCGACATCGACAAAACCCTGTCCCTGGCGGATATGTTGAGCGCGGATCTCGTTAAGCCAGATGGAATGAAGGATTGCAAATAACCAGCGGTCCATACGCGTTCCCTCAGCAAACTGTGCGGCGCGCTCAAGGGCACGCACACAAGTGGCTTGCACCAAGTCATCGGCAATATCCCGTCGGTGGGAAAGCACCAGGCCATAGCGCCACAGACGGGAAAGGTACTGGCCGATTTCGTTGCGAATCGCATCTCTGCTGATGTGCGCCTCCAGGCTCTGTTACATCATGATTCTGGGTGATGATCGATGGCGGCTGCCAGATCTTTGTACTCTTCACAGCCGGTGCCGCACAGTGATTGAATCACCTTCAACTGCTCTTTTGCCAAGTCCTGGCGGCCCTTCACCATATAAGCTTCGCCCAAGTATTCGCGGACTTTTGGGTAGTTAGGATCGAGCGCCACTGATTTTAAATAGTAGCTGATCCCTTCATCAGTGCGGCCAAGCTTGCGGGTGGCATAGCCTCGGTAATTCAGCGCCACGGCGGTGTTGGGATCCTTCAGGGTGTTAAGTACATCGAGTGCTTCTTGATAGCGACCGCTTTTTGCCAGTGCATAAGCGTAGTTTGCTCGATCGTTGTCGTTGATCATGCTGCTTTTATCCACCATGCACGTCTTGGTTTTTGTATCGTATATCTGACCTTTCGGGCAGGTTGGCGTGGTCTGGCCGCTGCCATCTCCCCCCATCGCTAATGCTGCACCGGAAATCAACAGAGAACTGGCAATGACGGGTAGCAACAGGCGTTTGACGAAATTGTTCATGGTTGTTTCCTCATTGGGAGAGGGTGCTGAGCTGCACCCTTGCAGAGAGAACACCTAAAAGCGCCCGTTTATTCGTTTTTTTCTGATTATTTTTTAATCTATAGGTGCGGCAGTTTTCCCAATACCACCGATTGTCGGTATAATAGCCGTTTGCGGCAGTACGCCGTTTGTTGAATCCCAGACAGAATCAGGTAGCCAGTAGCCCAGCATGACGACAGACAATAACGCCTCAAAATACGCCGCCAATCGTTTCTCCATCGCGCCAATGCTCGACTGGACCGATCGTCATTGCCGTTACTTTCACCGCCTGTTGACCAAGGAAACGCTGCTGTACACCGAGATGGTGACTACCGGGGCGATTATCCACGGTAAGGGTGACTATCTGGCTTATAGCGAAGAGGAACATCCAGTTGCACTGCAACTCGGCGGAAGCGATCCGGCTGCGTTAGCGCACTGTGCCAAACTGGCTGAGCAGCGCGGTTATGACGAGATCAACCTCAATGTCGGTTGCCCATCCGATCGCGTTCAGAATGGCATGTTCGGGGCCTGCCTGATGGGGCAGGCAACGTTGGTTGCTGATTGCATTAAGGCGATGCGCGACGTGGTGTCGATCCCCGTGACGGTGAAAACCCGTATTGGCATCGACGACCAGGACAGTTACGAATTTTTGTGTGATTTTATCGACACCGTTGCCGGGCGTGGCGAGTGCGATATGTTCACGATTCATGCGCGTAAAGCCTGGCTCTCAGGTCTGAGCCCGAAAGAGAACCGTGAGGTACCGCCATTGGATTATCCACGTGTGTACCAGTTAAAACGTGATTTCCCAACGCTGACCTTGGCCATTAACGGTGGGGTAAAAACGCTGGAAGAGGCGAAACAGCACCTGCTGCATCTGGATGGCGTAATGATGGGGCGCGAAGCCTATCAGAATCCGGGTATTTTGGCGCGGGTTGACAGTGAACTGTTTGGCAAGAAGACAGACGTTATGGACAGTATAGCGATTATCGAGTCGCTGTATCCGTACATCGAACGCGAGCTGTCGAATGGCACTTATTTGGGTCACATTACCCGCCATATTCTAGGTTTGTTCCAGGGAGTTCCGGGAGCACGTCAGTGGCGCCGGCACCTGAGCGAAAATGCACATAAGCCAGGGGCCGATGCGCGTGTGGTTGAGCAGGCGCTGAATTTAGTGCGTTTGCCGCGTACCGAGATGGCGGAATCGGTATAAAATTTGACTAAAAGTTAGTTTTTTTGACCAGGCATGTTGCGCGCTGTGACATGCCTTTTTTTTAATTTCAATCACTTAGTTCCGTCGTGTTTCTGGCATGCTTTTTGTAATAACTCAGCAGATACCTCGTTTTGCGAAGGAGCAAAATCATGCTGGAACTCTTCTTTCTTATCGGTTTTGTCGTCATGCTGATGGTGACCGGGATTTCGCTGTTGGGCGTGTTCGCCGCGTTACTGGTGGCAGCGGCATTTATGTTGATTGGCGGTCTGTTTGCGATGGTGATTAAGCTGTTGCCGTGGCTGATTCTGGCTGTTGTGGGTGTGTGGATATACCGTTCGATGCAGAAACCACAAATCCGGCGTTATTGATTTTTTGTCGAATAATCAGTCGGTCACGCTGAAATATACGCAACAGACTTGCTCTGAATGCGGCAGCGATCACAGCTTGGCGCTTTAAATGCTAATGCGCCGCATTAGCCATGTTTTTTGCGTTTCCGGGCTGTTAGGATGTTTGTCGATGCAGCGATGCGACCTATTTCATCACCGCAAGAGGCAGTAATACCAAATATGCGTGTTGCTCAAGCAACCCCTGTCTCTGGCGGACTCTGCTCTACCCCTACAAACGCAGTAATAAAAAGGGCTCCTTACGGAGCCCTTTTTATTTGTCATAACGATCCAGTAGGCGATCTCAACGCTCAGGAATCAGCAGGCTTGAACCGCTGGTGTTGCGGCTTTCCAGTACCTGATGCGCGCGCTGTGCGTCGGCCAATGCAAACTTCTGTTCTTCTTTAACGTCGACCTTGATGGCTCCGCTGCCGATCAGTGAGAACAGTTCATTACTGGCAAACTGCAGTTCAGCACGATTGGTAATGTAGCCGTTAAGGGAAGGGCGGGTGACATACAGCGAACCTTTTTGGTTAAGCAGCGCCAAATCGACACCGGTAACCGGGCCGGAGGCATTGCCGAAACTGACCATCAACCCACGTCGCTTCAGACTATTGAGCGAGCTCTGCCAGGTACTTTGCCCAACAGAGTCATACACCACACCGACTTTCTCCCCCTGCGTCAGTTCAGCCACGCGCTGGGCGATGTCTTCCTTATGGTAATTGATGGTTGCCCACGCACCGGCACGTTTTGCCAGCTCGGCTTTGTCGTCGGAACCTACGCTGCCAATCAATTTTGCCCCAAGCGCTTTGGCCCATTGGCAGGCAATCAACCCGACGCCACCTGCGGCGGCATGGAACAGGAATATTTCACCTGGCTGTACTTCATGAGTTTGTCGCAAGAGATAGTGTACCGTCAGCCCTTTAAGGAAAGAGGCTGCGCCTTGCTCAAAGCTCAGGTTGTGCGGCAATATCGCCACTTTTTCAACCGCAACGTTGTGCACTTCACTATAGGCACCGAGTGACGACTGAGCGTAAACCACCCGGTCACCGGGCTTCAGTGCGGTGACACCCGCACCGACCTTAATGACGACGCCGGCGGCTTCGGTACCCAATCCACTGGGCAGGGTGGCCGGTGGGTACAGCCCACTACGCACGTAGGTGTCGATATAGTTGATGCCGATCGCTTTGTTTTCGACCTGCACTTCACCGGCGGTTGGGTCTACGGGTGTAAAATCAACGTATTGCAACACTTCTGGGCCGCCGGTGGCGGAGAATTGAATGCGCTTTGCCATTTCATTACCTCGTGTGGGTGTCTAATTTCACCCTACGCGTTTTAGTATCGGTGATCCAGTTTGCCCTTGCGCAGATTGATACCTTTTTTGCATCGGTTATGCCGCAGGAATCACAGATAAAAATCACGTATACTCTCGCGTCAGGATTCTCCATTCGCAACCGGATAAAGAATACGCTTCATGGCAGGAAAAAAACCAACCAACAAAACAAACGCGGACGAAGCCAGAGATCGTCCACGAGATCGCCAGATGGAAGGGCTGAAGATGCCGCCACATTCGCTGGAGGCGGAACAGTCCGTGTTGGGCGGTTTGATGCTGGATAACGAACGCTGGGACAACGTGGCGGAACGCGTTGTTGCCAACGACTTCTTCAGCCGCCCGCACCGTCTGATCTTTACCGAGATGCAGCGCCTGCTGGAAATGAGCCGGCCGATCGATCTGATCACGCTGTCCGAGTCACTGGAACAGCGGGGCGAGCTGGATTCTGTCGGTGGCTTCGCCTATTTGGCAGAGCTATCGAAAAATACCCCAAGTGCTGCCAACATTGGCGCTTATGCAGATATCGTACGCGAACGTGCGGTAGTGCGTGAGATGATCTCGGTGGCTAATGAGATTGCTGACGCCGGTTATGATCCGCAAGGGCGCAGCAGTGAAGACTTGCTCGATCTGGCTGAATCACGTGTATTCCAAATTGCGGAAAATCGCGCCAGCAAAGATGAAGGCCCGAAAGGTATCGAACGCATCCTGGAGGATACGGTTGCACGCATTGAGCAGTTGTATCAGCAGCCGCATGATGGCGTTACCGGGGTGGATACCGGCTATCAGGATCTCAATAAGAAAACCGCAGGTTTGCAAAAGTCGGATCTGATCATCGTTGCCGCTCGTCCTTCGATGGGTAAAACCACCTTCGCCATGAACTTGTGCGAACACGCTGCGATGACGCAGGAAAAACCGGTACTGATCTTCAGCCTTGAAATGCCAGGCAACCAGATCATGATGCGTATGCTGGCGTCGCTGTCGCGCGTTGACCAAACACGTATCCGTACCGGCCAGCTTGATGACGAGGACTGGGCGCGTATTTCCAGCACCATGGGCATTTTGCTGGAGAAGCGCAATATGTACATTGATGACTCCTCCGGCCTGACGCCAACCGAAGTACGTTCCCGTGCGCGTCGTATTTTCCGTGAGCATGATGGCCTTAGCCTGATCATGATTGACTACCTGCAGTTGATGCGTGTGCCCTCTTTGTCCGACAACCGTACGCTGGAGATTGCTGAAATCTCCCGTTCACTGAAAGCGTTGGCGAAAGAGCTGCAGGTGCCTGTGGTGGCGCTGTCGCAGTTGAACCGAAGCCTGGAGCAGCGTGCCGACAAACGTCCGGTCAACTCCGACCTGCGTGAGTCTGGCTCCATCGAGCAGGATGCCGACCTGATTATGTTCATCTACCGTGATGAGGTTTATCACGAGAACAGCGATCTGAAAGGGATTGCCGAAATTATTTTAGGTAAGCAACGTAACGGCCCAATCGGTTCCGTGCGCCTGACCTTTAACGGCCAGTGGTCGCGTTTCGATAACTACGCGGGGCCACAATATGATGACGAATAATCAGCTAAGGAACTGAAATGAAAGCGGCAACCGCTGTAATCGACCGCCGCGCTCTGCGACATAATCTGCAACAGGTGCGCCGCCAGGCGCCACAAAGCCGCCTGATTGCCGTTGTGAAAGCAAACGCTTATGGACATGGCCTGCTGGAAACAGCGCACACCCTGCAAGATGCCGACTGCTATGGCGTGGCACGCATTGGCGAAGCGCTGATGCTGCGTTCTGGTGGCATCGTCAAACCCATCCTGATGTTGGAAGGCTTCTTCTCCGCCGAAGATCTGCCGGTGTTAGTGGCCAATAACATTGAAACTGCCGTGCATAGTATTGAACAGCTTGAAGCACTGGAGCAGGCCACGCTGTCACGTCCGGTGCCGGTGTGGATGAAGTTGGACACCGGCATGCATCGCCTGGGCGTACGCCCGGAGCAGGCTGAGGCCTTCTATCAGCGTTTGAGTGCCTGCCGTAACGTCGTACAGCCGGTCAATATCATGAGTCACTTCAGCCGCGCCGATGAACCTGAATCCGACACGACGCTGAAGCAAATGCAGTGTTTTGAGAACTTTGCCCGTGGCAAGCCGGGCCAGCGTTCGATCGCTGCCTCTGGTGGTACTCTGCTGTGGCCGGATGCACACAATGAATGGGTTCGTCCGGGTATTATCCTATACGGTGTTTCGCCGATGGAAGGTTCTAATGGCTGTCAGTTCGATCTGCAACCAGCCATGACGCTGAAATCGAACCTGATTGCGGTACGTGAGCACAAGGCCGGTGAATCTGTAGGTTACGGCGGCACCTGGGTGAGTGAAGGGGATACCCGCTTGGGCGTGGTGGCGATGGGCTATGGCGACGGCTATCCGCGCAGTGCACCTTCCGGCACCCCTGTGTGGCTCAACGGTCGTGAAGTCCCCATAGTCGGTCGCGTGTCGATGGACATGATGTCGGTCGATCTGGGGCCTGATGCGACGGATAAGGTTGGCGATGAAGTGGTGTTGTGGGGGAAAGCGTTGCCCGTTGAACGCATTGCAGCCTGCACCGGCATCAGCGCTTATGAACTGATTACCAAGCTGACACAGCGTGTAGCGATGGAATATATCGGCGAATAGCTTCTCGTGGGGCCAGCAACCATGTGCTGGCCCTGATCATGTTCGTGTTACTTCTTTACTGCCAACCATTGATCGATAATGCTTTGATACTCACCGGTCGCTTTGGCCAGGTGCAGCCACTGATCCACATACAATTTCCAACTCAAATCATCACGCGGCAGCATGTAGGCTTTTTCGCCGTATTGCATCGGTTTGTTCGGGTTTACCGCGCACAGCTTCGGATAGCGTTTTTGCTGATATAACGCTTCGGAAGCGTCGGTGATCATTACATCGGCTTTCTTGTCGACTAACTGCTGGAAAATTCCCACATTATCATGGGTTAGCGTCAGCTTGGCTTTGGGCAGATAGGCGTGAACGAAGGCTTCGTTGGTGCCGCCCGCCGGTTCAAGCAGGCGTACCGACGGTTTATTGATCTGGTCGATGGTGCGGTATTTCTTCACGTCGGTGCAGCGCACTAACGGGATTTTGCCGTCCGTATCCAGCTTATCGGCAAAGAACACTTGCCTCTGCCGTTGCAGCGTGACGGAGATCCCGCCCATAGCGATGTCGCACTTACCGGCGACAAAATCAGGCGTCAGGGTTTTCCAACTGGTTTTCACCCATTTCACTTTGGCTCCCAGGCTCTTTGCCAGCGATTCCGCCATGGTGATATCAATACCTTCATAGCTGCCGTCTTCTTTCAGGAAGGTATAGGGCTTGTAATCGCCAGTCGTGCACACTTCCAACGTGCCCTGTTGAATAACCTTATCCAGGTGTGATTGGGCGCTGGCGCTCCCGGCGGCAACCAGCAGTGCGAGAGGTAATAGCTTTTTCATCGGCGTCCTTTTTATACATTCGTGGTTTTATGCGCTATTTAGCCGTTAATTGTTGCTGACTTGCGCGAGTTACCCACTTTTTATGCCATGAGTTGGTGGAAACGTTCGGCATTGCTGCTGTGCGCTTCACAACCTCGGCGGGGGAAGGGTATCCACAGTCAAAAAACTGATAGGCTGTAACGTCAACATTTATTAACACAGTTTACAGGTGGCTATGTACAACATTGACGATTTTGATATGAAAATCCTGACGCTGTTACAGGCCAATGGCCGTCTGACCAATCAGGAACTGAGCGAACTGGTTGGGCTGTCTGCTTCCCAGTGTTCACGGCGGCGTATCAGCCTGGAGCAGGCGCAATTGATTCGTGGTTATCATGCACGGTTGGCACCAGAGGCGGTCGGACTGGGGCTTGTAGGGCTGATTGAAGTAAGCCTAACCCAGCACGGGCAGGAGCAAATTGACAGTTTCCATCAGATGCTGGAAGAAGTGGACGCCATTCTTGACGCCTATAAAACCACTGGCGATGCTGATTATCTGCTGAAAGTCGCCGTAGCGGACCTGCCGGCGCTGGACGATTTCATCAGCCAGACGCTGTCTCGGCATAAAAGTGTGGCACATATCAAAACGGCGGTAGTGCTCAACCGTATCAAGGAAAACGGTTTGTTGCCTGTTGCGAGATAAAGCTAAAACCGATCGCCGTTTTCCGTCTATATTAGAGCGTAATACTGTGCCCCCGAACCCTAATAATCCAGGAGAACAACCCCGTGTTTCAGAACGTTGATGCCTATGCAGGTGACCCGATCCTGTCGCTGATGGAAAAATTCAAAAAAGATCCCCGTTCGCACAAGGTTAACCTGAGTATCGGCCTTTACTATGACGAGCAGGGCATTATCCCGCAGATGAAAGCAGTTGCCGCAGCTGAAACGCAGTTGAACGCGGTGGATCAGGGCGCATCGGTGTATCTGCCGATGGAAGGCCTGCACCCTTACCGTACTGCGGTTCAACATTTGCTGTTTGGTGCTGAGCACCCGATGTTGCAACAAGGCCGTATCGCCACCATTCAGACCGTGGGCGGTTCTGGCGCGCTGAAAGTCGGCGCAGACTTCCTGAAAAGCTACTTCCCGGATTCGCAGGTGTGGGTCAGCGATCCGACCTGGGAAAACCACATTGCTATCTTTGGTGGTGCCGGTTTTAAAGTGAACACCTATCCGTACTTCGACAACGAAAGCCTGGGTGTGAAATTTGACGCCATGCTGAGCGCGTTGAAACAACTGCCAAAACACAGTATTGCGCTGCTGCACCCATGCTGCCATAACCCGACGGGCTCTGATCTGACAAATGCCCAGTGGGATGACGTGGTCAAAGTGATCGCCGAACGTGAGTTGATCCCGTTCCTCGATATCGCCTACCAGGGCTTTGGCGGCGGGATTACCGAAGACGCTTACGCCATTCGCACAATTGCTGCTGCGGGCTTGCCATGCCTGGTGAGTAATTCGTTCTCGAAAATCTTCTCGCTGTACGGCGAACGCGTTGGCGGCCTGTCGGTGGTGTGTGAAAGCGAAGAAGCGGCCGGGCGCGTATTGGGCCAGTTAAAGGCTACGGTTCGCCGCAACTACTCCAGCCCACCGAACTTCGGTGCGCAGGTGGTGGCGAAGGTACTGAACGATACGCAGCTGAAAGCCCAGTGGCTGGCAGAAGTTGAAACCATGCGCACCCGCATCCTGGAGATGCGCAAAACGCTGGTGGAAGCGCTGAAAGTTGCTCTGCCGCAGCGTAACTTCGATTACCTGCTGGAACAGCGCGGTATGTTCAGCTACACCGGTTTCAGCGCAGCACAGGTCGATCGCCTGCGTGAAGAGTTCGGTGTGTACCTGATTCACAGCGGCCGTGTCTGCATGGCCGGCCTGAACCATAACAACGTGCATCAGGTGGCCGAGGCGTTTGCCGCAGTGCAATAATGTTGTTAGGGTTTGACGTTCGCAAGGGAGCGATAGCGATATCGCTCCCTTTTTGTTGTCGGTTTGCCGCCGGGGTTGCCGCAAACTGGATAGAGAATATACTGATTGAGGGGCGCTCACTCATGTGGCATCAGCAAACGCTAATCCTCAGCGCAAAAGCGCGTGGTTTTCATCTGGTTACTGAAGAAATTACTGACCAGCTAACCCACTTACACCGCCTGCAAACTGGCCTGCTGCATCTGTTGTTGCAGCATACCTCGGCTTCGCTGACGCTGAATGAGAACTGTGATCCTACGGTGCGAGCCGATATGGAGCAGCATTTCCTGCGTCAGGTGCCAGAGAACGCACGCTATCAACATGACTATGAAGGGCCGGACGACATGCCGGCGCACATCAAATCCTCTCTGTTGGGCACGTCCTTGACGCTGCCTGTCGGTCACGGGCGACTGATGCTGGGCACATGGCAAGGAATTTGGCTGGGGGAGCACCGCATCCACGGCGGTTCACGCCGGATTGTGGCCACTTTACAGGGGGAATAACCCAATGAATAACGCAGCACTGCTGGAATACTGCATGGCGAAGCCGGGCGCGGAACAGAGCGACCAGAACCAGTGGCAGGCAAGTCAGATTAAGGTCGGCGACGTGATGTTCGCTATGGTGTGCGAGGTGCAGGGGCGTCCGGCGCTGGCGGTAAAATCCAGCCCGGAACTGGCGGAGAGCCTGCGGGAACACCATCCAGAGATTGTTGCCTGCGAGCGGCTGAACAAGGCTCACTGGAATACCGTGTTTCTCGACGGTAACCTGCCGAACTCCCAGTTCTATAGTTTGATCGACAGCTCGTATCAACTTGTGCTGCAAGGGTTACCTGATCACGTGCGTCAAGAGCTGCGCGCTTAAATCTCGAGGGCAGGTACGCACCTGCCTTCTTCGTTTTCTCATTCTCTGTAGTTTATCTTCCAAACTGTGAACTCAATTTGGTTTTGGGAACGTTCCCTTTTTAATGTTTGATTGAAACGACTAGGCTTATTTAATCAATAAGCCGTAAGACGAAAGGATGTCATGACATGGCCACGAGTGAAGAAAAACGCAAGATGATTGCCGGTGAATTGTATGACGCCGGTGATGAGTTACTCCGCAGCGAGCGCAAGCGTGCACGTCAGTTGGTACACCATTACAACCACTCGTCTCCGGATGAGGGGGGATTACGTAAACAATGGCTGGCGGAACTTCTGGGTCAATATCAGGGGGGAACCATCGAACCGACGTTTCGCTGCGATTACGGCTACAACATTTATCTGGGCAAAAACTTCTACGCTAATTTTGATTGCGTGATCCTCGATGTGTGTGAAGTGCACATTGGTGATAATTGCATGTTGGCACCGGGCGTCCATATTTACACCGCTACCCATCCTCTGGATGCAGAAACACGTGTCGGCGGGGCAGAGTTTGGCAAACCGGTACGCATTGGCGATAACGTGTGGATCGGCGGTCGCGCGGTGATAAATCCAGGTGTTACGCTGGGGGATAACGTGGTGGTGGCATCCGGTGCGGTAGTGACTAAAGATGTGCCAGCCAACTGCGTGGTCGGTGGCAACCCGGCACGAATCATTAAACAACTGTAAGAAAAACCGGGCGCCGCCATGGGCGCCCGCAGTGCTTAGGCTCGTAGTGAATTGATGTCTACCACGAAACGGTATTTCACGTCACTTTTCAGCATCCGTTCGAAGGCCTGGTTGATGTGCTGCATCGGGATCAGTTCAATATCTGAGGTAATGCCATGTTGGCCGCAAAAATCCAGCATTTCCTGGGTTTCGGCAATGCCGCCGATCAGCGAACCGGCGATGCGGCGGCGTTTCATGATCAGGTTGAACACTTGCGGTGACGGGTGATCGTGTTCCGGTGCGCCGACCAGCGTCAATGTACCGTCACGGCGCAGTAGGTTGAGGAATGGGTTCAGATCGTGCTGTGCCGCCACGGTGTTAAGAATAAAGTCGAAACTGTTCGTGTGTTGCGCCATCTCGTCCGGGTTACGCGAGATCACCACTTCATGAGCGCCGAGGCGTTTGGCGTCCTCGACTTTAGATGTTGAGGTGGTGAACAGCACCACATGTGCCCCCATCGCACGGGCTAATTTGACGCCCATATGCCCCAAACCACCGAGACCGACGATGCCCACCTTTTTACCCGGCCCGGCGCCCCATTGGCGCAGTGGTGAATAGGTGGTGATACCCGCACACAGCAACGGCGCTACACCGGCTGGATCGAGGTTTTCCGGTACGCGTAGCACGAAGTCCTGATCAACTACCATGTCGGTTGAGTAGCCGCCGTAGGTGATAGCTCCGGTTTGTCGATCCTGGCCGTTATAGGTGCCCGTAAAGCCGTTTTCACAGTATTGCTCTAACCCTTCGTCACAGCTTGGGCAACTGCGACAAGAGTCGACCATACAACCGACACCGACTAAATCGCCGATCTGATAACGTGAAACGTGGCTGCCGACGGCGCTTACACGCCCCACGATTTCGTGGCCAGGTACTACCGGGAAAATGGTATTGGTCCATTCGTTGCGGGCCTGATGCAAATCAGAATGGCAGACGCCACAGAACAGAACGTTGATTTGCACATCGTGTTCGCGCAGGGCGCGCGGTGTGTAATCAAAAGGAACTAGCGCTGACGTGGCGTCGTGCGCGGCATAGGCGTGCGTAATGTTCATGGTAACTCCAGTCATCAATGAGTAGGGGGAAACGGCTTCCGGCAGTGGGATGCCGGTGAGACGTGGCCTGAGTAGAGCAAGGGGCCACAGAGGGAACATTGATGATAAAAGCTGCGAGCAAGGAGGGAAATGCCTGAAAATGTCTAAATCTTGCCTGTTTCTGTTCAATTTGAGCGAAACAGGTAATAGTGCGGGCCGTCACAGGGACTGCCCGCCGGGCAGGGATTACTTCTTCTTCAGTAATGGCTTGAGGAAGCGTGCGGTATGGGATGCTTCACAGTTGGCCACGGTTTCCGGCGTACCGGCAACCAGGATCTCACCGCCGCCGCTGCCGCCTTCCGGCCCTAGGTCGACAATCCAGTCCGCGGTTTTAATCACGTCCAGGTTGTGCTCAATCACCACAATGGTATTGCCCTGATCGCGCAGTTGATGCAGTACCGCCAGCAGTTGCTGAATATCGGCGAAGTGCAGACCGGTCGTCGGTTCATCCAGAATATACAGTGTTTGGCCGGTACCGCGTTTCGACAGCTCACGCGCCAGTTTGACGCGCTGCGCCTCACCGCCAGACAGCGTGGTCGCTGATTGACCAAGGCGAATATACGACAGGCCGACTTCCATCAAGGTTTGCAGTTTGCGCGCCAGTGCAGGCACCGCGTCGAAGAAATCACGCGCTTCTTCGATGGTCATTTCCAGCACTTCGTGGATGCTTTTGCCTTTGTACTTCACTTCCAGTGTTTCACGGTTATAGCGTTTGCCTTTGCACTGGTCGCACGGCACGTAAATATCCGGCAGGAAGTGCATTTCGACCTTGATCACACCATCGCCCTGGCAGGCTTCGCAGCGGCCACCTTTGACGTTAAAACTGAAACGGCCCGGGTTGTAGCCACGGCTGCGTGATTCCGGCACGCCGGCGAACAGCTCACGCACCGGGGTAAAGATACCGGTGTAGGTTGCCGGGTTGGAACGTGGGGTACGACCGATCGGGCTTTGATCGATATCGATGACCTTGTCGAAATGCTCCAGACCGTTGACCTCACGGAAGGGGGCCGGTTCGGCAATGGTAGCTCCGTTGAGTTGACGCTGGGCGATCGGGAACAGCGTGTCATTGATCAGCGTTGATTTGCCCGAGCCAGAAACCCCGGTAATGCAAGTAAACAGTCCCACTGGCAGTGTCAGCGTCACGTCTTTCAGGTTGTTGCCACGTGCGCCGCTCAGCTTCAGCACCTTGGTTGGATCTGCAGGGACGCGTTGTTCTGGAATAGCAATCTCACGTTTGCCGCTGAGGAACTGGCCGGTCAGTGATTCCGGCTGTGCCATGATGTCTTCGACAGTGCCTTCCGCTACTACCTGACCACCGTGCACACCGGCACCGGGGCCGATATCGATCACGTGATCCGCAGCGCGGATGGCATCTTCGTCATGTTCTACCACGATCACTGTGTTACCCAAGTTACGCAGGTGGATCAGGGTTTCTAACAGGCGCTCATTGTCGCGCTGATGCAGGCCAATCGACGGTTCATCCAACACGTACATGACACCCACCAGGCCAGCACCAATCTGGCTGGCCAGACGAATACGCTGTGCTTCACCACCGGACAGGGTTTCTGCTGAGCGTGACAGTGACAGGTAGTTCAGACCAACATTCACCAGGAACTTCAGGCGATCACCAATTTCTTTCAGGACTTTCTCTGCGATTTGGGCACGTTGTCCGCTGAGCTTCATGTTCTGGAAGAAAGTCATTGCGTGACCGATGCTGAGATCGGAAATTTCCGGCAGCGTAGTGTCTTCAACGAACACGTTGCGTGCTTCTTCACGCAGACGAGTACCGTGGCACGAGGCGCAAGGACGGTTGCTGATAAACTTCGCCAGCTCTTCACGTACTGCGCTCGATTCGGTCTCTTTATAGCGGCGTTCCATGTTGTGCAGCACGCCTTCGAACGGATGGCGGCGCACGGTGGTGTCACCGCGGTCGTTAATGTATTTGAATTCGATCGACTCTTTGCCGGAGCCGCTGAGTACTGCTTTTTGCACGTCAGCGTCCAGGCTGTTGAAGGGGGCTTCAACGTCGAACGCGTAATGCTCAGCTAATGAACGCAGCATCTGGAAGTAATAGAAATTACGGCGATCCCAGCCGCGGATTGCACCACCGGCCAGCGAAAGCTCGGGATTTTGCACCACGCGCTCAGGATCGAAGAACTGTTGTACACCCAGACCATCGCAGGTCGGGCAGGCACCGGCTGGGTTGTTGAACGAGAACAGACGGGGTTCCAGTTCACGCATGCTGTAACCGCAGATTGGGCAGGCAAAGTTGGCGGAGAACAACAGCTCATCCGCTTTTTCGTCGTCCATATCGGCGACCACCGCGGTACCGCCGGACAGCTCCAGTGCAGTCTCGAACGACTCTGCCAGGCGCTGGGACAGATCGTCACGTACCTTAAAGCGATCAACGACCACTTCGATGGTGTGTTTCTTCTGTAATTCCAGCTTCGGCGGATCGGACAGGTCACACACTTCACCGTCGATGCGCGCACGGATGTAGCCTTGGCTCGCCAGGTTTTCCAACGTTTTGGTGTGCTCACCCTTGCGGTCTTTCACCACCGGCGCCAGCAGCATCAAGCGTTTGCCTTCTGGCTGGTTGAGTACGTTGTCCACCATTTGGCTGACGGTTTGTGCCGCCAGCGGTACATGGTGATCCGGGCAGCGTGGTTCGCCGACGCGGGCAAATAACAGGCGCAGATAATCGTGGATCTCGGTGATGGTACCAACCGTAGATCGTGGGTTATGTGAGGTCGATTTCTGCTCGATGGAGATTGCCGGTGACAGACCTTCAATGTGGTCGACGTCCGGTTTTTCCATCAGCGAAAGGAACTGGCGTGCATAGGCGGAGAGCGATTCGACATAGCGACGCTGCCCTTCGGCATACAGAGTATCAAAGGCCAGCGAGGACTTGCCTGAACCGGACAGGCCGGTGACGACGATCAGCTTGTCACGCGGGATAATCAGGTTGATGTTTTTGAGATTATGGGTTCGAGCACCACGAACTTCGATATTATCCATTTACACTTCCCGTCTTGATGATACACCGCGCCTGTCTGGGTTATTTACAGGTTGTTTTGTGATCGAACGCGCAAAAAACCGGCACAGCCAGTACGAAACGCATAATTATGACACAAAAAAACCTGAATGAATATCCAGTACATGAATGCAAGCAGGTCGATCGAAAGGACAATTCTGGAATACAATACGCAGTAATCAACACGGGTGTCGTTTCAGGCTGAGCGTGTTAAACTTACTCGTTTATACTGTGTAAAAATCAATCATCAGGAGAGTTCTCATGGCCAGCAGAGGCGTAAACAAAGTAATTCTGGTCGGGAATCTGGGCCAAGACCCGGAAGTCCGTTACATGCCGAATGGCGGTGCAGTGGCCAATATTACCCTGGCAACCTCCGAAAGCTGGCGTGACAAGGCGACTGGCGAGCAGAAAGAAAAGACCGAGTGGCACCGTGTGGTGTTGTTCGGCAAGCTGGCTGAAGTTGCGGGCGAATATCTGCGTAAAGGTTCCCAGGTTTATATCGAGGGCGCTCTGCAAACCCGTAAATGGACCGATCAGGCTGGCGTAGAAAAATACACCACCGAAGTGGTTGTGAACGTTGGCGGCACCATGCAAATGCTGGGCGGCCGTCAAGGCGGCGGTGCACCTGCAGGCGGCGGCCAGGCTTCTGGTGGCCAGGGCGGTTGGGGCCAACCTCAGCAGCCACAGGGCGGCAACCAGTTCAGCGGTGGTCAGCAAGCTCGCCCAGCGCAGAATAACGCACCAGCAGCCAGCAGCAATGAACCACCAATGGATTTTGACGACGACATTCCTTTCTAAGATTTGGTTTGGATATGTTGTAAAAAACCCGCTTATGCGGGTTTTTTTATGCCTGCAGCACAGTGGATAAGGCCAAATAAAACCACGGTTTTCCGGCCATCAGGCATGAATCAGCAAGGGCGGAGAGGAACGTTGCAGTCGGGGAAGACGTACGTCAGTGATACGTTTTTCGGTGCTGGTCGGCGGCGACAATAGCAGCCTGTCGCAAAATTGTGCTTTTAACTGCCCCTAAGTTCGAGTTGTTTGTCTGGCAAGTACTCGCTGGCGGGCCAACTGGCCAGATGGCCCGCGAAATCCTCCAAACCTCATTGTTCATGTGGGTTCATGAGTTGTTGTGCTTCATGTTTCATCACGTGGGTATGAATCGCCGCCTGAAACGCTTTAAACAGCAGACCGTTAATAAAGGTCGTGATGGTGAGTACGATAAAAGCTGTCATCACCCAGTCGATCAGAACGACGTCACTGTTCATTAGCGTGGGGCGGTAAATCAGCATTCCCGCAATGACTACCCAGTGACTCATGCAGTAGAAGCACTTAAAAAGATGGCCCAGTAGATCGTTTTTTCTCGCTGTCCATGCTCGCAGAGCGGCGAAAAGTTCGGTCTGGGTCACCGTCATGGATATGCTGGCCGATGCCAGGGCAATCATCAGGCATACCGAGAGGTCCGAAGACAATATGGCGGTCATAATGTTTTCCCCATTGTGGGTTGTTGAGTAACGGAACGAGGCTTTTCAAGAGGGGTCATTACGGTGACTCTCTTATGTAACTTATAAGAGCACGTGATATTTGCCGTTGTCAATATCTTGTATCATTGTAAGATACATGAATAATGCATTGGGAAAGGGGGCTGAAATGCGTCAGGACAATAAGCTTTCGCGCATGCTGCACGTGTTATTGCATATGGCGCGGCACAACAGTGTCTATACGTCGGAACAGATTGCGGTGATGTTGGGCACCAACAGTGCTGTTGTCAGACGTACTCTGGCTGGCCTGCGTGATGCGGGTTTCGTTACATCAGAAAAAGGCCATCATGGTGGTTGGAGAATCGCCGTCGATCTGCGGGATATCAGTTTGCTCGATATTTACCGCGCGGTGGGGGTTAACCAGCTTTTCGCGATTGGTGGCGGGGAGCAGCATCCGGAGTGCGCGGTTGAAGCAGCGGTGAATCAGGCGTTGGGAAACGTATTGGATGAGGCTGAGCAGGCATTACTGGCTCGCTTTGCAGAAATCACATTGGAAAACCTGAAAGAGAAATTCGACCGTCACTTTCCCGAGGGATCCGAGGAAAATGGCGCTGCCTGCATCGACAGCGCCAAATGATAATGGCGCGTTTATGGCTTAACGGCAGCGCCTTCCTTTTTTTCTGGGGCAGGCGTACTTCTGGGGTTATCCATCGCCTTCTGTTTGCGCGCTCGCTCGTCCATGATCAGTCGATAAGCGATGTAGTATTTGTAGATATTACTGACATAAGTCACTGTTTCGGCACCGATCCGCTCGGCGGCCAGGTATTCCACGTTGCCGAACCAGACATTGGGGTTAAAACCGCGTTTTTTGGTTTCGGCTTGCAGGCGGGCAATACGGGCCGGGCCGGCGTTGTAGGATGCGAATGAGAAGAGCACCTTGTCGAGAGGTGTCATAGGTTCGTCAGCGTAGTATCGGTCGATCATCCAACGCATATATTTAACCCCGGCATTGATATTGGGATCCAGATTGCGTATGTCACCGACTTTCAGTTCCTTGCCCGTACTTGGCATCACCTGCATGACACCAATGGCGCCAACCCGGCTACGGACCGATTGGTTGAGGCGTGATTCCTGGTAGCCCTGGGCCACCATCAGCAACCAGTCCACATCATATTGATCGCCATATTTTCTGAATATGTCCACCATCGCCAGAAACTTGCTGCGCTCCTTCTCTGCTGCGGCATTCTTGACATATTTTGCGTTCTTCAGGTAGCGCAACAGAATGGTGTTTCCTAACTTGCTGCCCTGGCGGTTATCCTTGACGAAGTTATTAAGCAACGCGAGAAGCTGCGGGCTGTTCTTGCGAACGGCCCAGGCAATGTTCGCATCGTCACGCAGTACCACATCTTCGTGTATCTGAATTTTTGGGAACACTTGTTTCCAGAACAAAGCCTTGTGCCGATCGACCACGATCAGGGGGATAAGACCGGCGTTCAGCATCTCAATCAGATCTTCATCCTCAAGTGCTTCGGGCGCCGCTTCAAGGGTCACGGGAGGAAGAGATTCTTTGGCGAAGTGTGCATTCAGCGCCACCAGGCTTTCGTGATAGCTCGATGAAGGGCGCACGAATACTGTCTTGCCGGAGAGTTGCTCCAGACTTTCTACCTTGGGTGAGGAAGGACCGGAGAGCAGCAGTTCCTTAACTTTTGGATAGAGAGGGGTAGTGAAGGCCGCCAGTTCCTGACGTGCTGGGGTAATCGTCAGGTTGGCTGCCGCGATGTCTCCTTTACCTTCGTTGAGCGCATTGAAGAGCTGATCGCGTGCGACCGGTACAAAGATGATCCTTACCTTGAGGTGACGGTGTTTGAGCTTATTTTCCTTCATCAACGTAAGGTTAAGGTTGCGCTCGAACTCCAAAAATATGTCATGGGTGAGACCTCGTTGAGTCCCCTTGTTGATGAAGAAGAAGGTCTTGCTGTAGGTGGTCAACACCCGGATCACCCGTCGATCGAGCATGCCCGGCAAGTCCCCCTTCCAGGGTTGCATGATGTCGTCCATGTTGACTTCCAGGGTATCGCGTTCTTCCTGTTTCGGCGGCTTATCCTTCACCGTAGCAGCATGAACTGAACCAACGAGCAGTAGGGCAGTGAAGCAGGCGATGAGTAATCGATGAAAAGAGATAGCATTCATGGAGGACACTCCGAATGGTGCATCTTTTCATTGTAGTCAAACTAAAAAAGCCCCGAGCGGGGCTTTTCGCTTATGTGGAAATATTACGCCGAGAACCCGCCGTCAATGCTCAGGCTGGCACCGGTGATATAACCGGCTTCGGGCCCGGCGAGGTAGGCGACGAAACTGGCGATCTCTTCATCTTTGCCATAGCGGTTGATGGCCATCATTGCTTTCAATTGATCGGCGAAATCACCGTCATCCGGATTCATATCGGTATCCACCGGACCGGGTTGCACGTTATTGACGGTAATGCCACGTGGCCCAAGATCGCGTGCCATGCCTTTGGTCAGGCCGACCAGCGCGGATTTACTCATGGCATACACAGCACCGCCGGCAAACGGCATACGTTCGGCATTGGTACTGCCAATATTGATGATACGGCCGCCCTCATTCATGTGGCGCGCTGCTTCCTGACTGGCGACAAACACGCTGCGCACGTTAACTGCCAGTGTGCGGTCCAGATCTTCCAGCGCCAGTTCTTCGGTACTGCCCATCGCCAGCACACCGGCGTTGTTCACCAGAATATCCAGATTGCCCAAGCTATTTACGGCCTGGCGTACCGCTTGTTGCAATGCGGTAGCGTCGGCGCTATCGGCCTTGATGGCCAGGGCTTTACCGCCAGCGGCGAGGATGTCACGGACCACTGCATCGGCTTTGTCGGCAGAGGCCACGTAGGTTAATGCTACGGCGGCACCTTCGCGTGCCAGACGTTTAGCAATGGCGGCACCAATGCCACGTGAGCCGCCCTGAACGAATGCGACTTTGCCTTTCAAAGAGAGCGTTGCGGACATAATGTTTCTCCAAGGTGGGGATGAGGTTAAAAAATCTACCGTTTCAGTATCGGAGAAACACGGATCGGTGACTAGCCCAAAAGAGCTATAATCAGATTAAACCATAGGTTTGAAATCAGCGGGAAAACCATGCTTGGTCATCTGGAATGTTTTGTCAGCAGTGCAGAGAGTGGTAGTTTTTCCGCTGCCGGTCGTAAGCTGGGTATCAGCTCTGCCGCGGTGGGGAAGAACGTCACCAAACTGGAGACGCTGGTGGGCGTACGGCTATTTCAGCGTAATACGCGCAAGCTGACTCTGACTGAAGAGGGTGAACGTTTTTTGCAGGAGGTTAGCGGCGGATTACTGTCGATCCAGTGCGCATTGAAAGGTTTGAGTAGCAGCGGTGGAGTCGCTGTTGGGACATTGAAGGTCAGTATGGGGACCGCCTTTGGTCTGCATTTTGTGCTGCCAATGTTGCCGGAATTTCTGGCGCGATATCCGGCTATTGTTCCTGACTGGCATTTTGATAATCGTCAGGTGGATCTGATCGGCGAGCATTTCGATGTGGCGATGGGCGGCGGCATCGAGCTGGCGCAAGGCATGATCGCACGCGAATTGGCACCGGCACACGGCGTTTTGGTCGCTTCTGTCGAGTATCTGCAACGCCACCCACGACTTCAGCAGCCAGAGCAGTTGGTGGAACATGCGGGTATTTTTATCCGTTCGCCGCAAACAGGGCGAATTCGCAACCTGCCGTTGAGAAACGCAGATAATGAACAGCGGGTACCGGCAATGGTGATAAAAATGACGGTGAATGAGCCGGAAGCGGCGGCCCAGGCGGCGGAAATGGGATTGGGTATTGCACTTATCAGTATGCCAAATGCCTTGCCCTACCTGGAAAGTGGCCGCTTGGTACGGGTATTGCCAGGTTGGTATGTCGATCGCGGTAGTTTGTGTCTGTACTTTCCCACCACCAAATTCTTGCCAACCAAAACCCGAGTATTCGTCGATTATATTACCGAACAATTTCGGCAGCAGAAGCTGGCCACACGTTTTGACGCCCGTTAAAAACGAGAAAAGCCCCTTTCGGGGCTTCTTTCTTCCGTCAGTTAACTGTCTGACGATCAGTTGAAGATTTCTGCGGTACCGTAAAGTTTGTTCTGGCCGCCGGCAGCAATGATGCGGTAAGAGTTAGCGCCTGATGCTGCAGCCTTGTTAGCCAATTCACTTTCCAATGCACTCAGGTTAGAAGCACCGCTAACGGATACGACACCGATTTTCTGGGCGTCGGCAGCAGGTTGGCTGGTTGGTTGGTCAGCGGCAACGCTAGCGAAAGAAGCGGTAGTCAGCAGCAGAGCAGTAGCAAAAATTTTGATGTTTTTCATGATTCAATCCTCAGGGTATTTTTTAGGTGAGAGGTTGTTACCTCTCGATGTGTTAGATAATAGGCCGACATGTTTGAAGAGAAAATCGGAGAGTTTTGAGTATCTCAGTCAAATAAATTGACTTATTTTTGCGCAGTACGGCTTGCGGTGGCGCGCTGGAAAAATCGCCACTACCCTTTAAGTCAGCAGAATCCTTAAAGGGGCAATCTTTATGATTATTGTGCACCATCTAAATAACTCGCGCTCGCAGCGCATCCTGTGGTTTTTGGAAGAGTTAGATGTGCCCTACCAGGTACAGCGCTATGAGCGTGATCCACAAACTATGCTGGCACCACCGGCTTTGAAGAAGATCCATCCGTTGGGTAAGTCGCCAGTGATTGTCGATGGTGATCTGACGCTGGCGGAATCCGGCGCCATTATTGAATACCTGCAGGAAGCCTACGACGCGCAGGGGCAGTTTATTCCCACCGACTATCATGCCCGTCAGCAGTACCGGTATTGGCTGCATTATGCCGAGGGTTCGCTAATGCCGTTGCTGGTGATGAAATTGGTGTTCAGCCGTTTGGGTCAGCCACCGATCCCCTGGCTGTTAAGGCCAGTCGCGGGCGCGATTGGCAAAGGCGTGCAGCGTGAATATCTGGACAAACAGATTGCCCCGCACTGCGATTATTTGGAACAGCACCTGAGTAAAAGTACCTGGTTTGTCGGTAATGAGTTCAGTGCGGCAGATATCCAAATGAGTTTCCCACTGGAAGCGATGGCGGCACGCGGCGCACTGGACGGTTGCCCGAAACTACGTGGTTATCTGCAGCGTATTCATTCACGTCCGGCCTATCAGCGCGCACTGGAGCAGGGTGGGCCTTATGATCTGCTGAACTGAGGCGATGGGCTATACTCGATGAGGTCACTCTTCATCGGAGGTAGCCCATGGCTACGCAAATTTTTGTTAACCTGCCGGTGGGCGATCTGCCCGCATCTATTGCGTTTTTCACCCAGCTGGGCTTCAGCTTTAATCAACAGTTTACCGACGACACCGCCGCCTGCATGGTAGTAAGCGACAGCATTTATGTGATGCTGCTTACCCATGACAAATTCAAAATGTTCACCCCGAATCCGATTGCTGATGCCAGAAAGGCCACTGAAGTGTTGGTGTGTCTGTCTCAACCCAATCGTGCGGCGGTAGATGCTCTGGTACGCAAAGCCATCGCCGCGGGTGGCAATACCTATAATCAACCGCAAGATTATGGCTTTATGTATGGGCATGGTTTCCAGGATCTGGACGGACATATCTGGGAACTGACGTACATGGATGAAAATGCAGTGCGAACTCAGTAGTTGTTTTTGCCCCCCGATAGGGGGGTGTTCCCATCGGATTTACCTATGTGACAAATACCGTATTTTCAATAATGATGGTTCCCCATGCTTTTTGCATAAATTGCCGCGATCTTTGGTTGATCAGAGGGTATAGAAGGCTGGATAATCGTTTGCCTTGAATAAACCACCATAAATCACTCGCACCACGCAATGGGAGTTAAACGTTTGCCTTTTATGTAATGCCGATTGGCGACATGAGTGAAGAGCAATGAAGCAAACGTGACGGAAACGATACCGTAATGAACAGGCGTGGGCGGAATAACAAGCCTTTTGAAACGGGCTGGCAATGAAACACAGGGGACAGCAACATGTCGAATTCTCAAGCGAACAACGCCGTTAAACCAAAAGGCGGGCTTGATGGTTATTTTAATATTTCTGCGCGTGGCAGCACCGTGCGTCAGGAAGTGGTGGCGGGGTTAACCACCTTCCTGGCGATGGTTTACTCGGTGATTGTCGTGCCGAGTATGCTCGGCAAGGCGGGTTTCCCACCAACTGCGGTGTTTGTCGCGACCTGTTTGGTCGCGGGTCTTGGATCGTTACTGATGGGTCTGTGGGCAAATTTGCCAATGGCTATCGGTTGTGCGATTTCACTGACCGCGTTTACCGCTTTTAGTCTGGTATTGGGTCAGCACATCAGCATTCCTGTGGCGCTGGGCGCGGTATTCCTGATGGGCGTGCTCTTTACCATTATCTCGGTAACCGGCATTCGTGCCTGGATCCTGCGCAATTTGCCGATGGGCGTGGCGCACGGCACCGGTATCGGTATTGGCCTGTTCCTGTTGCTGATCGCCGCTAACGGCGTGGGCCTGGTGGTGAAAAATCCGCTGGATGGTTTGCCTGTGGCGCTGGGTGCATTTACCTCTTTCCCGGTTGTGATGACGTTGCTCGGGCTGGCGGTGATTTTCGGTTTGGAAAAGTTGCGCGTACCTGGCGGTATCCTGCTGGTGATTATCGCCATTTCGATCATCGGTCTGCTGTTTGACCCGGCGGTGAAATATCAGGGCCTGTTCGCGATGCCTAGTCTGACGGATGCTAACGGCAAGTCATTGATCTTCAGTCTTGATATTATGGGCGCATTGCAGCCTGTGGTATTGCCAAGCGTGTTGGCGTTGGTCATGACGGCGGTGTTTGATGCAACCGGTACTATTCGCGCGGTGGCCGGTCAGGCCAACCTGCTGGATAAAGATGGGCAGATCATCAACGGTGGTAAAGCGCTGACCTCGGACTCCCTGAGCAGCATTTTTTCCGGCCTGGTGGGTGCAGCGCCAGCGGCAGTGTATATCGAATCTGCTGCGGGCACTGCGGCTGGCGGTAAAACCGGCCTGACAGCGACCGTAGTAGGTCTGTTGTTCCTGTTGATCTTGTTCTTGTCACCGTTGTCTTATCTGGTACCGATTTATGCTACCGCACCAGCGCTGATGTATGTCGGTCTGCTGATGTTGAGCAACGTCACCAAACTGGACTTCAACGACTTTGTTGATGCCATGTCCGGCCTTCTGTGTGCGGTATTTATCGTGCTGACCTGTAACATCGTGACCGGCATCATGTTGGGCTTTAGCGCATTGGTCATTGGCCGTATTTTCTCGGGCGAATGGCGCCGACTGAATATTGGCACCGTCGTGATCGCCGTGGCCCTGGTGGCGTTCTATGCTGGCGGCTGGGCGATCTAATCGCATTGTCGTTTCCCCCGTCGTTTCGGCGGGGGATGTTTTATCTCCGCTTCAGATAAGTCTCCTTCTGCCTGTGCTGCAATTTGAAAGGCACAACAAGCTTTAACCGCTGTAAAAAAAGTGATCTACTATCGGGGCATACTCAGAGATGTAGTCTGAACCCTAGAGTCTAAGGAAAGCATGGAAATCTTTTTTACAATCCTCATTTTAATTTTGGTGGTCTCCTTGTCAGGGGTGGTAACGCGCATGTTGCCGTTCCAGGTACCACTACCGTTAATGCAAATCGGTATCGGGGCCCTGCTGGCTTGGCCGCATTTCGGGTTACACGTCGATTTCGACCCTGAATTGTTCCTGGTATTGTTTATTCCACCGTTGCTGTTTGCTGATGGTTGGAAAACCCCAACGCGAGAATTCCTGCACCACGGACGAGAAATCCTTGGTCTGGCGCTGGTGCTGGTCCTGATTACAGTGGTTGGCGTCGGTTACCTGATTTACGCCATGGTACCGGGTATCCCGCTGGTGGCAGCGTTTGCGCTGGCTGCTGTACTGTCACCAACCGATGCCGTGGCGCTGTCCGGTATCGTCGGTAAAGGGCGTATACCGAAGCCGATCATGGGCGTGTTGGAAGGCGAGGCGCTGATGAATGACGCGTCCGGCCTGGTGTCACTTAAGTTTGCGATTGCAGTGGCAATGGGGACCATGGTGTTTACCGTGGGGGGAGCGACGCTCGAATTCCTCAAAGTGGCGATTGGCGGCCTATTGGCTGGGGTTGCAGTCACTTGGCTCTACAGTAAATCACTGCGTGTGATGAGCCGCTGGAGTGGGGATGACCCGGCGACGCAAATCGTATTCCTGCTGTTATTACCGTTTGCCTCTTATTTGATTGCCGAACACATCGGCGTCTCTGGTATTTTGGCCGCTGTTGCTGCGGGGATGACCATCAGCCAATCTGGCGTGATCCGCAACGCCCCACTGGCGATGCGCCTGCGCGCCAACAGCGTTTGGGCGATGCTGGAGTTTGTGTTTAACGGCATGGTCTTCATCATGTTGGGCTTGCAACTGCCGGGGATCCTGGAAACCTCTATCTTGCAGGCAGAGCTGGATCCGACCATACAGACCTGGTACCTGTTTGCCGATGTCGCCATTATCTACGCCGCGTTACTGGTGCTGCGTTTCACCTGGCTATGGTTGATGAAAAACGCCAGCCGCCGCTTTATGAAAAAACGGCCGTTGCAGTTTGGCGATTACACCACCCGTGAACTGTGGGTCGCATCGTTCGCCGGAGTGCGTGGGGCGATTACGTTAGCCGGTGTGCTGTCGATTCCACTGTTACTGAGTGATGGAACGGCTTTCCCGGCGCGTTACCAACTGGTGTTTATTGCTGCCGGGGTCATCTTGCTTTCACTGATGGCCGGCGTCATGGCGCTGCCATTGTTATTGCGCGGGGTACAGGTGGCGGACAAGAGCGCCAGCAAGAGTGAAGAACGGATGGCGATTGCCATGGCGGCGGAAGTGGCGATCGAAAGTATCAACAAAATGGAAGAACGGTTGGCTGTTGATACCGAAGAAAACATTGATCCACAGGTGTTGAAAGAGATCAGTTCGCGTGTGGTAGGGACGCTGCGGCGGCGTATTACCACCAAAGACGATATCGAAAATGCGCTGATGCTGGAAAACCTTGAGCGACGTTTCCGCCTGACGGCGCTGCGTGCGGAACGGGGTGAGTTGTACCACCTGCGTGCCACGCAGAAAATCAGTAATGAGACGCTGCAAAAGCTGTTGCACGATCTCGACCTGCTGGAAGCGCTGCTGATAGAGCGCGAAGGGTAATGCCAACGGGGCCGCGGAAGCGGCCCTTTTTATTTAGCAGGTGGCCAATAGTCGCGACAGCAGGCGATCCACGCTTGGGCACTGTGCGACAGGTAACTGCCCTGACGCCAGATCAATCCGACTTTCCATTCCATACGCGGCTCCAGGGGCAGCCAGATCAGGTTCTCCTTATCCAGCCATTGGCAGACCGGTTCCGGTAGAGTGGCGATGCCAACCCCAGCCTGTACCATGGATGCAAGAAAATCCCACTGTCCGCTGCGGACGGCAATTTGTGGCTCAAAACCCGCCTGACGGAAAGCCTTCATCAGCATTTTGTAGAGTGAAAAGTCTTCGTTATAAATCAGGATCGGCCATTCGGCCAATTCAGTGATATTGATGCTGGTGCGATTAAGCCAATGTGGGGTACGCGGTGTGACGACACACATCGGATGGTCGAGTAGCGGTAAGAACGTCAATGGTTGTTCCGAATCGACTGGCAATATGGTCATCGCCAAATCCAACTCACCCGACATCACGGCTTGCTCAACCGACAACCCACCCAACTCGGAGATTTTCAGCTCAATGCCGGGATAGGTTTGACGAAACTGGCGGATCAAATCGGCGATCTGTCGGCCAACCATTGGCGGAATACCCAGTCTCAATACGCCTTTTTTGACCGAGCTAATGTCTTCCAGCTCCGCTTCCAATTGGCGAAACTCATCGAGGATTGCCAGCCCACGCTGATATACCGCTTGGCCGCTGTCGGTCAGATGCAGTTTACGCCCCTCACGGATCAGCAGCGTGCACTCTAACTCTTCTTCCAGATTACGTAGCATTTTGCTGATGGTCGGTTGGGTGACGAACAGCTTTTCTGCTGCGCGGGTAAAGCTTTGCTGGCGCACGACTTCCACGAAGTAGCGCAGAGTGCGGACATCCACGTTGGGTTCTCCTCAGGGGCAATACCGGCGGGAAACTATTCCCTGATGGCATGATATTAATGATTTTAATTCATTTCAGGCTAGGTTTCCTGGCTGCGTATACTGTAAACCGTGAATTTTTGTTTGAGGTTAGTTTCCATGTTACTGGCGTTACGCCATGCTGCCCCCAACGTGTTGAATCGACTACAGGTGCCAATCCAGGTTGCTTTGTATGCGGGGTTATTTCTTCTCGCCGATCGGCTGGTACAACAGTTTCATCTGCCGCTGCCTGCCAACATTGTCGGCATGCTGATGATGTTGGCGCTAATCCTGCTGCGCATTTTGCCATTGAACTGGGTCAAGGCCGGTTCTCGCTGGTTGCTGGCTGAGATGTTGCTGTTTTTCGTACCGGCAGTGGTCGCCGTGGTTAACTATGCCCAATTGCTGATGGTCGAAGGCTGGAAGATTTTTTTGGTGATTGCGATTAGTACCATGTTGACGCTGGGAGCGACGGGGTTGGTGGTTGATCGTGTCTATCGGCTGGAGGTCTGGTTACGTCGCCGGAAGCAGCACGATGAATGATTTTATCCTCAGTATTGTCTGTTTTTTGGCGACATTGGCGCTCTATTTCGCCAATAAAAAGCTTTATCGCCGTCGCCGTACTCTGCTGTTGATGCCGCTGGTACTGACACCGATGATCCTGGTGCTGTTGCTGGTGGTGACCCACACCTCATATCAGGATTACATTGGCGAAACACACTGGTTGCTGTGGTTGTTGGGGCCCGCCACTATCGCCTTTGCGGTACCGGTATACGAGAATTTGCATATTATCCGTCGTCACTGGCTGTCGCTCAGCGCTGGGGTACTGACGGCAGTGTTGGTTGCAGTTTACAGCTCGGTATGGCTTGCTCGCGTGCTAACGTTGCCGGAAGAGGTTCAGCGCAGTCTGGCTGTGCGCTCCATAACCACACCATTTGCGCTGGAGGCCGCCAAGCAAATGGGGGGCCAACCGGATCTGGTGGCACTGTTTGTTGTGATCACCGGCGTGTTTGGCATGGCAGTGGGCGACATCCTATTTTTGCGGCTGGCTGTACGCAGTAGCCTCGCGAAGGGAGCTGGGCTAGGTGCATCATCGCACGGTGCCGGCACGGCGAAGGCGTATGAAATGGGACAAGAAGAGGGTGTTGTATCCAGTCTGGTGATGATGTTAGCAGGGATTATTACGGTTATTGCCGCACCTTTGATTGGACAGCTGATGTGGTAAACCTGCGGCAACGTGCGCCGCAGGTAGGTTAGGTTCAACGGATATCGGTCGATATAGCGGGAGATCGTGAAGACTCACGCAACACGCGGCCGATTTCGTCATGGCTGAAAATAATGGAGTGATGGTTACAGGCCAGAGGCTGTATGTGCAAATGATGACTAATCGAAGATAGCCCATTGTCCGCAATCGCCAAAAGCTCTTGCCCATCTCCCTGGTCGGTCATACTCAAATTCACGTCTTCGGTTGCCTTGAAGAGCGTAATGCGCGCGTGTTGCAAGGGAGCGCTGAGCGTTTCCTTATTCAGGGAGAGTTCTGTCGGCTCCGCACGCAATGCCCTTGCCGCAGCGTCACCCTCAATGCCTAGCATAGCCAGCATAGCCGCCAGCAAACCCGGCTCGCTGCGTATCTGGAAGGCCGTTTGATAGAAGGTATCCAGCAAAAATACCTGGATGTCACGGAAGCCTCGACTTTCAAGCTGCGCGGCCATTTCCAGAGCAATGAGCCCTCCCAGCGACCAACCTAAAAGGCGCACAGGGCGGGTGGGTGACAGCTTCATATGACCGAGATAATGGGATGCCAGTTCGCGCAATGAGGTGATATGCGGGTGGATAAACAAATTGTGGTTGTTGAGCCCCAATACGTTGAAAGAGCCCTCTAGCGAGATAGCCAAATCATGGTAAATATCGCATCCGGTTACCGCGGGATGAACCATCCAGATATCGTCGGCGGCAATGGTCCGATTAAGACGCATCACCTGTTTAAAGTTAAAGTTGGTTTGATTTAGCCGCGCCAGTAGCTGCTGCAGAGGAGCCGCAGAAATCGGGGCGGTGGCATCAGAGACCGTTTCTGCCGTCAATGCGCGTGCTTGAGCGCGCAACGTTGGGTGAGCAAACAGGGTTTTTATGACCACCGGATAGCCACAGCGCTTCAGCTTGACCAAAAGTTGAATGGCATGCAGCGAATGCCCACCGAGTTCAAAGAAATCATCATCAAGACCAATCTGCGCGACGCCAAGCAGTTCCGACCACAATGCGGCAAGCTGTTGCTCTAATGCAGTTTGAGGGGCTTCATATTGCAACGAAACCTGCGTGGTCGCTGCGGGTGCCGGCAAGGCTTTGCGATCTAACTTACCGTTGGGCGAGAGTGGTAGAGCTTTTAGTCTGACAAAGGTAGAAGGCACCATATAATCTGGCAGGTGTTGCTGTAGCTGATGGCGCCACTGTGTTGAATGTGAGCCCTCATCCGGAGCGACAACATAAGCCACCAGGCGTTTTCCTCCGTGCCCATCTTCTCTTGCCAGTATTGCGGCATCCTCGACGCCTTCACATTGGCGTAGTTGCTGCTCGATTTCGCCCAGTTCGATACGCACTCCATGGATCTTGACCTGGAAATCATTTCTGCCCAAGTATTCGATGTTGCCATCCGGCAACCAGCGTGCGAGGTCACCCGTTTTATACAGACGTGCCTGAGGATCAGGATTGAAAGGATCGGCAATAAAACGTTCTGCGTTTAACTCTGGACGATTCAGGTAACCGCGTGCGACCTGAATACCACCAATATGTAACTCGCCAGCTACGCCAGGCGGAAGGGGTTGTAACTGGGCATCCAAAATATGGAGCTGCGTATTGGCAATTGGTTTGCCAATAGGCACCAATGTCCGCTCGTCATTAGGGTGGCATTGCCAACTGGAAACATCCACGGCGGCTTCCGTTGGTCCGTAGAGATTGTGCAATTCCGCCTGAGGTAACTGTTGCAGGCAGCGGTGCACAGTGGCAAGCGGCAATGCCTCGCCACTGCACATAATACGGCGCAAGGAACCGCACTGCGCCATTTCGCCGTGCCGCAGAAACAGTTGCAGCATTGATGGGACAAAATGCAATGTGGTTACGCGGTGTTGTGCGATACAGCTGCCGAGATAGTCGGGGTCTTGATGGCCGCCAGGTTTGGCAATCGCTAACTGTGCGCCGACCATGAGCGGCCAGAAGAACTCCCAAACCGAGACATCAAAACTGAACGGCGTTTTTTGCAATACTACATCGTCGTGCGTCAGCGGATACGCGTGCTGCATCCAAAGCAGGCGATTGATAACTCCGCGGTGTTCATTCATTACACCCTTGGGTTTTCCGGTCGAACCGGAGGTATAAATCACATATGCCAGGCTGCGCTGTGGGTCAGACACTTGCGGCGTAAGATTATCCTTGGGCTCCTGCTGCCACAGATGGCTATCATGTTGTAGGTGCAGCCGTGGAATAGCGATATCAAGGATGGGATTCAATGCCTGTTCGCCTGCCGGGTCAATCAGGATGTATTTCGCACCACAATCTTGCAGCATATGGCGCAAACGATCTTGCGGGTAATCGGGATCAATGGGGACATAGGCCGCGCCAGACTTCAAAATGGCATACAGTGCTATCACCATTTCTGGGCTGCGATTGACGCAAACGGCGATGCGATCATCAGGCCGTATCCCTTGCTGGCGTAGATACCCGGCAAACTGATTTGCCTGCTGGTTCAACTGCAAATAGCTTATCTGCTGCTGCTCATAGCACAGCGCAGGTGCGTTTGGTGTACGTAATACCTGCTGTTCTAGAAATTGATGTATGCCCTGCGGCATAGCCCAGGATTGCTGCGTATTATTCCATTCGTGGAAAATATGTTGCTGCTCGGCAGGCAGTAACAGTGGTAGTTGTCCCAGTGGCAGATTAACTTCGCCATCTAACAAGGTATCAAGCATTTGCACCACGCGGTTGGCAATACGCTCCGCGTCTTCATGGCTAAACCAGGCTTGATTGAGATTGAACTCCAGTACTGGGTCATCGCCTGGGTGGTAGTGACGTAAGTAGATGCCCAATGGCAATTGTTCGTAGCCATGATGCATGTTCTCAACTTTAAACTGACTCCCCTCCAGCTCAATGTCAGTCGGGAAGACTTCCAGCGAAAAGCTGACGTCAAATAGCTGACGTCTTCCCTGTTGATGCAGGTTCAGTTGGCGGTTAAGTTCGGCGATAGGGAACCGCTGATGACGGTAGCATTTACGCAGTTCGCTGCCAATGTGCTGCAACAGGTGGGAAAAGGGTTGCTGTACGTCAACGTTGATATTAAGCGGAATCATGGAGGAGAACATGCCAAGCGTTTGCTTATGATCGCTGGTGCTGCGGTTATGCACTGGCACCCCGATGGTGACATTATCCACCTGCCAAATGCGTGCGAACCAACTGGCAAGCAGAGCTACCATGAAGTGCATTGCCGAGCCGCCGTGATGAGCGGCATAGCGCTCCAACTGCAAGAAACGTTCTTGTGGCAAACGCTTTATGATTTGGCTGCTGGGATAGGTTTGCTGTTCGGTGTAATTGGGGCGGCGTTCCAATACGGATGGCGGAGCCGCTGCGAAACGTTCGAGCCACCAATCCCGATCGCGCTGATAGCGTGATGACTGAAGATAGGCGAGATCGCTAACCACGAAATCACTGTAACGTGAGTAACTTATTTCACTCTTCTCTCCCAGTTTTAGCTGCTTATACCGATCCATAATCATTCGGCTTAGTAACGAGATCGACGTACCATCCGCAATCAGGTGATGGGATGCTAATAACCATAGCGTTGTTGAATCGTCGATTTTGGTTAAATGGCAACGCCATAACAGGTCTTCATAGAGTTGATAAGGTTGGATAAATATTTCCCGCAGATGGTTCTGTGCCTGACTGGCTGCATCTTTCTGTTGTGAAAAATCGTTATAGTGAAGTTCAATGGATTTTTGACTGAGTGGGTGTTGAATGACGCCTTGTGGTGTTTCCTTCAGCGCGGTTTGTAACGCATCATGCTGTTGCTGAATATACTGGATAGCTTCTTTAAACAGTGGGAAAGAAATCTCCTTATCCACGCGCCAGAGGCATCCTACATTATACATTGGAATATCAGGGTTTAAGGTCTGATCTAACCATACGGCCTGTTGTACCGTCGTGAGAGAATAAGCGGACACGGAACCACCTCCATAAATATAGGAAATAATCGACTTAAATAGGTGCGTAGTCGGTAAGTACTCGAACATTATAAGAGGTGATATTAGATTCGCCCAATTTCACATTAAACATTTTTAATTGTCTATGAAAATGATTTGAATTTAATTTATATTAAATTAAATGATTTGGATTTTTTGTATTTTAATTTTCATAATATCAATAGCAATTAAAAAGGGTTTATCATCTTATAAATATCCCGTTGCGATGACGATTATGTCGTCTTTTTGTTTTGTATTTATCTGTTTTTTAAGATTTTTTTATGGTGTGTGTACTGTGTTTGGATGAGGTTTTGTCAACAGTGCAGTGATGCCAGATTTCGACTTTATCTCGATTTTTTGCAGTAAGGATAAGTGTGCGTACGTACCGGGTTCTCTATTTAAATTTTGCCAAATTGTCATCGATAGATTGCCAGGCCACTTTAAGTATCAGAGTTGCTAATGATATATCATTTAGTAATAAATAAGAGTTTTATCTACTTATTTAATTATTGGTGGGTGTTTATATACACGAGTTTAACGGTGGGCGTAAAAATGACAATTAAATTAAATTGGGATGAATAATATGTTTTTATAATAAGTCAATTTACTAATTTTTTGTGAAGATACCCTTATTCATGGGGCCACGATGGCGTGGCCCCATGGTATCTCAATCTTTGACGATCAAATTGTTGCGGCAGTTTTGATCAGTTCTACGACCAGCGGGGACAGTTCGTTGCGTAATGCGGCCCGTTCGGACTGGAACAGTGTGGCGGCGTAAAAACGGTGCCCTGGCAGTTCTACCGATCGCACATCACCTTCGCTGTCGTGGCCGCTGATAATGAGTGGGTGCTGCTGTAGATCGGCGACAAACTCCGGATTAACACCAAAATTGCAGTGATAGCCTTCGTGCGTTTCAAGCTTGCCATATGTGCGTGCAGCCAGCGTATCCGGCTGGAAAATGATCGTGCCGCTTTTTTCGACTAACGAACAACTCAGCGGGGCAATGACCAATCGACCGCCACTATCAGTCTCTGCATGGCCTGCATCATGCCAACCCATGACGTTACGGGCGTATTCCACAATGGCATACTGGAATCCGCCGCAGGAACCCAGGAAGGGGATGTTTTGCTCACGTGCATAGCGGATAGCCATAAAGGCACCGTCATCATGATTGTACGGGCTACCAGGGACTACCCAGATCGCATCAAAATCTTGCAGTACTGAGGTAGCGGTAATGCTCTCTGTAGGTAGCCAGTGGGATTGAATATCGACGTCAAGGTGTGCAGCAGTGAGTTGGAGAGCAATAGGGATGGCCTGGTGAGAGACGGCCTGAGGAAGGTAATCACCGACCAGAGCAATGCGAACTTGAGCTTTCATCATTTCCTTTTCCTGTGCGGGTAAAAAAGGAGGTTACAGTAAAGCCGATCGCCAATCCGCAGTTTTTTAAACGCGGCGCACAAAAAAGCCCGGCGTTGGCCGGGCTTGGAAATCAGGTTTTGCTCAGTACAGCGACGGGGCGCCGGCTGGCCGGGTTTTGAAGCGACGATGTAGCCACATATACTGTTCTGGAGCGCGCATGATCTCTTGCTCCACCACTTTATTCATGTAAGCCGCTGCGGCGATCTCATCGCCAATAGGATAATTCTCCAGCGCGGGTTGGATCAGCAAATCATAACCACGGCCTTTCTCACGGCGAATCAATACGACCGGCACTAGCGCGGGTTTAGCCATACGTGCCAACATAAAGGTGCCGCTGGTGGTGGCCGCCTGATCGACAGCAAAAAGAGGTGCGAACACGCTGCCACGTGGGCCGTAATCTTGATCCGGAGCGAACCACACGGCTTCACCGCGTTTGAGGGCCTGAACCATACCACGCAGATCTTTGCGATCGAGCATGGCCTTGTTGGAACGCATACGGCCTTTGGTTTGCGCCCACTCCATCGCTTTATTATTATGCGGGCGATACATTGCCATCATCGGCTGACAGAGCCCCATGGCACGGCCACCCAGCTCCAGCGACATAAAGTGCACACCAATGACCAGAACGCCACGCTGATTCTGCTGTGCGACTTTCAGGTGGTTGATACCGGAAACGTTGAACCAGCGTTTGACGCGCTTATCTGACCAGAACCAGGCCATGCCGGTTTCCAGCAGGCCCATACCGAGGGATTCGAAGTTGCCGACCACTTTGCGCTCGCGCTGCGCCACGTCCATGTCTGGGAAGCACAGTTCCAGGTTACGACGGGTAATAGAAACCCGGCGTTTCAGGAACCGCATTGAGGTACGTCCCATCCACACGCCAAGCTTGTGCAGCAGCGGGTAGGGGAGTTGAACCAGCAGGAACAGGCAAGCCAGGCCGAACCACGTAAACCAGTAGCGCGGATGTAGCAGGGCCAATTTGAATTTTTGCGGACGCTTCATATGAACTCATTTATGCATTAAGAGGGGCAGCAACCTGTAACGCATAAAGATCCACTCAATTGCGATACAACCACTCAGACACCCAGACATCACTATCGTTTAGCCAGATTCCATAATTGACTAAATCTTTACACTCGAAGGGCGGTTCGCGCTGCTATCAGGCTTCGGAGGGATGGCTGTAGGCCAGCGAAGGCGGCTCTAGGAATGTGTATTATACCACACAATACGAGCTCTAAAGGTAGAGTGGCATACGAATATTCTCATTCGTATTGACAGAAGATTGATATAACACCACATAAGAAAAAGGCGCCGCCTCTTTCGAGGTTGCGCCTTTTCAACATGCTAACTGACTAGTATCAGTTCATGCCGTATTTTTTCAATTTCTTACGCAGCGTACCACGGTTGATGCCCATCATCAGGGCGGCACGGGTCTGGTTGCCACGGGTGTATTGCATCACCATGTCCAACAGTGGCTGTTCAACTTCAGCCAATACCAGCTCATACAGGTCGTTAACGTCTTGACCATTCAGTTGAGCAAAATAGTTCTTCAGTGCTTGTTTAACCGAGTCACGCAGAGGCTTTTGAGTCACTTGATCCTGTGAGTTCACGGTTGAAACGGTCAGTACGTCAGAATTTACGCGTTGTTCGAACATAGTTCTGTCAGCTCTTTTTTGTTACGCAAGATTTTCGAAATATGCCTCCAACGCCTCCAGCTGTTCGCTGGCATCCTCTATGGCGTTGAATGTGCGCCGAAACTGGTCATTCGGGGCGTGCTCCTGGAGATACCAGGATACGTGCTTACGAGCAATCCGGAATCCCTTGCCTTGGCCATAAAAGCCGTGCAATTCCCGAATATGCCCTATCAACAAACGCTTAACCTCGCCAAGTGGCAGAGGGGGCAGCAGTTCCCCAGTGTCCAGATAATGCTGGATTTCCCGGAAGATCCAGGGTCTCCCCTGAGCAGCACGGCCTATCATCAGGGCATCAGCCCCAGTGTAGTCGAGCACTGCTCTGGCTTTATGCGGGTCAGTAATGTCCCCATTCGCGATAATCGGAATGGAAACACTCTGCTTAACTGCCCGAATGCTGTCGTACTCCGCGTTGCCGTTGAACAGGCAGGCACGGGTTCGGCCATGAATAGTCAGGGCTTGTATACCACAATCTTCGGCCAGTTGGGCAATCTCTACACAGTTACGGTGTTCTGGCGCCCAGCCGGTGCGAATCTTAAGCGTAACCGGCACATCCACAGCATTAACCACTGCGTGGAGGATCTGTTTAACCAGGTCCGGGTACTGCAGTAATGCAGACCCTGCAAGCTTCCGGTTCACTTTTTTGGCCGGGCATCCCATATTGATGTCGATGATCTGCGCACCACTGGCCACGTTAATACGTGCAGCGGCAGCCATATCATCTGGGTCGCATCCGGCAATCTGCACGGAACGGATCCCTGGTTCATCGCTATGTACCATACGCAGACGCGACTTATCCGTCCGCCACACCTCCGGATTGGAGGAGAGCATTTCGGATACAGCCATCCCAGCACCCATTGCATGACATAGGGTTCTAAATGGGCGATCTGTAATGCCGGCCATCGGGGCCGCAATCAGGCAATTTGTAAGCTGGTGGTGTCCAATGCGCATAGACAAAGAGTAACCATACTGTGTCCGCAAGGGCGCGTATATTACGCATTTTTGCGTTGAGATGAAAGGCCAAACTTTGACCAATTGGCCGTTATTCGGCAATCAAAATGCGTCTCGTCAGGATTAATAAAAATATTATATATATTTAACAATGAGTTGACGAAAATCGTTTAATTTGTGTGCTGTAAAATATTCCCCACACAACAGAATTTTATCTGTAATGAGTCTCGATTCAGCCAGAGATAGGCCGCAATATACGGCATCTATCAGGGGATTCCGTTGAGAATAGACCTAATTATGCTGGGATTACGTACTGGGCATTATGGCGAAGAGTCTGGCGGTTCCGGCGAAGCGCCGTGCTAATACTTGCGGATAAAAGCATGGTTGCTTCGTGGTAGAACAGAATAAAAAACCACCGTAACACGCTAAGTTATCGGTGGTTTTTATCAGGACGACAGGCTTAATTACTTACGTTGGCCTGTAATACGGCACCATTCTTCGCGTTCTGCGACCGGATCGAGTGTGAACTTGTCTTCATAGGCTTGAGCTACGCTTGCAGCCTGCGTGGCCAATACGCCAGATAACCCCAGATAGCCGCCGGACTTCGGCAGACAGCCGATCAGTGGCGCTAATTCGCGTAATGGGCCGGCCAGGATGTTGGCGACGACGACGTCAGCCAGCAGATCGGCAGGTTGGTCTTTTGGCAGATATAGTTCCAGACGCTCTGAAACGCCGTTACGCTGCGCGTTATCACGACTGGCCTGAATGGCTTGGGGATCGATATCGATGCCGATAGCGCGCGCCGCACCGAGCTTCAGGGCGGCAATCGCCAGGATGCCTGAACCACAGCCGAAGTCGATAATAGTCTTACCGGCCAGATCGAGGCCATCCAGCCATTGTAGGCAAAGCGCGGTGGTTGGGTGGGTGCCGGTACCGAACGCCAGACCTGGGTCCAGCATCACGTTGACCGCGTCAGGATCGGGCACATCACGCCAGCTTGGGCAAATCCACAGACGTTCACCAAAGCGCATCGGGTGGAAGTTATCCATCCATTCGCGTTCCCAGTCCTTATCTTCCAGTTGTTCGATCTTGTGGTGGAAACCGGTCCCCAGTAATGGATGCTGTTCCAGCATTGCCACCACGTCGGTCATATCGGTTTCAGCATCGTACAGCCCGATCACATCGGTATCGCCCCACAGCAGGGTCTCGCCTGGCAGCGGTTCGAACACCGGGTTGTCGTGGGTGTCCTGAAAGGTCACCGATACCGCACCGCTTTCAACCAGTGCATCGCTCAGGTCTTCTGCCTGGCTGCCGGTAGTATTCAGTTTGAGTTGGATCCAAGGCATAACAATTCTCTTTAAGAGGGTAATGATGACGCCACTCGGCGTTTTTCGCCGACGACGTTACCGATATAAAACGCCAGCAAGCTCAGTAGCAGTGAAGGCACGATAGGGTGCAACCCTGCCAACTGCAGCTTGAAGCTGGCCAATAGCGTATAGCATACCGCACCTGTAACCATTGAGCTAAGGGCACCCTGCGCGTTGGCGCGTTCCCAGTACAGGCCCAATACCAACGGCCACAGGAATACCGCCTCCAGGCCACCAAACGCCAGCAGGTTTAGCCAGATGATCATTTCTGGTGGCCGCCAGGCCGCCAGTAGCACCAACAGGCCAAGTACGAGCGTAGTCAGGCTGGAGAAACGCTTGATCAAACGCTCGTTCTGCATTTGTTGAGGACGCACACCAAGGTAGAGATCTTTAATAATAGTGGCGGAAGATTGCAGCAGTTGAGCGTTAATGGTCGACATGATCGCCGCCATCGGCGCGGCCAAGAAAATACCGGCAGCATACGGCGGCAACACGGTGATCATTAGCGTTGGGATCACCTGATCCGGGATTTTCAGATCCGGCAGCACAGCACGTCCCAGCGCACCGGCCAGGTGCATACCAAACATCAGCACCGCCACCACCATGGTACCGAGGATGATGCCACGATGAACTGCTTTGCTATCTTTGTACGAAATGCAGCGCACCGCAGTATGTGGCAGGCCAATCACACCAAAGCACACCAGGATCCAGAACGATGCCATAAACGGCAGACTAAGGATCTGTTCACCGCCCTGAGGTGACACCAGTGCCGGGTCAATCTGGTGCAGTTTATCTACGGCGCTGTGCAGGCCACCTGCGGCGTGGATAACGGCAATCAACAACAGCACGGTGCCGATCAACATCACCAACCCTTGCATGGCGTCATTTAGCACACTGGCGCGGAAACCGCCAAAAGCGGTGTACAGCGCGATGCTGAGGCCAAAGATCAGCAGGCCGGTGTCGTACGGGATACCTGCAGCGGTTTCCAGCAGACGCGCACCACCGATAAACTGCACCGTCATGGCGCCCAGGAACGCCACCAACAGACTCAGGCTGGCTAGCCAGACCAACAGTCGACTTTGGTAACGGCCGTATAGCATGTCATTGAGGGTGATAGCGTTGTAGCGCCGCGCCAGAATGGCAAATTTCTTGCCCAGCACACCGAGCGATAACCATACGGCCGGCAGTTGGATCATTGCCAGTAGCACCCAGCCAAGGCCATATTTATAAGCCGCACCAGGGCCACCGATAAACGAACTGGCGCTGATATAGGTCGCTGTTAACGTCATCGCCAGTACGAAGCCACCCATCGATCGACTGCCAAGGAAATATTCACTGAGGAAATTGCCCGTCTGGCGTCGGCTGTAGGCGTAAACCGACAGCCCAAACACCAGAAGCAAATAGGCAACCAGCGGCAGAATGACTTCAGTTTGCATCGCCGTCCTCCAATGAAATATTACGGAATATGCCACGCACCATCAGCCAGCACAGGCCGATAAACAACAGCGGTACCAATAAGCAGGCCATTTCGAACCAGTGTGGCAAACCGGTAACGCCAGATGCGTTATCGGGTAGATAGGCCGCCAACGACCAGGCCAGCAGATAAAGTAGCGTCAGGCCGAGTGCCCATCGTGCTTCGCGGTGGGCTTGAATAAAGCGTTTGTCCATCCGTGTTCCCCATAGGTTTACGGTGATGGTTTTGCCAAAGGTAAGGAATTCTACGGCAAGGCCGGATTTTGCCAAGCCGTTACCGTGCCTGAGATGAAAAAGAAAAAGGCCGGTGATTAGCCGGCCTTCTGTCAGGCGATGCGAAAAGCCTGCCTTAGGTTTCTTGCAGACCCAGCTTCTTCTCCAGATAGTGGATGTTGGTGCCACCGTGCTGGAAGTTTTCGTCGCTCATGATCTTTTGTTGCAGTTCAACGTTGGTTTTGATGCCATCGATGATCAGCTCAGCCAGGGCGTTCTTCATGCGGGCAATCGCCACGTCGCGGTTTTCACCGAAAGTGATCAGTTTGCCGATCATGGAATCATAGTACGGCGGTACGGTATAACCGGCGTAAATATGAGATTCCCAACGCACGCCGAAACCACCTGGTGCATGGAAACGGGTGATCTTGCCTGGGCTTGGCAGGAAGGTGTTCGGGTCTTCGGCGTTGATACGGCATTCCACCGCGTGGCCGTGCACCTTCACTTCGTCCTGTTTGATCGACAGTGGCTGACCGGCAGCAATACGCAGCTGCTCTTTGATCAGATCCACACCGGTGATCATTTCAGTAACCGGGTGTTCAACCTGAATACGGGTGTTCATTTCGATGAAATAGAACTCGCCGTTTTCATACAGGAACTCGAAAGTACCTGCGCCGCGGTAACCGATTTCCACACAGGCCTTCGAACAACGCTCGCCGATATAACGACGCATTTCGCTGGTGATGCCTGGTGCCGGAGCCTCTTCAACCACTTTCTGGTGGCGACGTTGCATGGAGCAGTCGCGCTCGGCCAGATAGATGGCATTACCCTGACCGTCAGCCAAAATCTGAATTTCGATATGGCGTGGGTTTTCCAGGTATTTCTCCATGTAAACCATGTCGTTATTGAAAGCCGCTTTGGCTTCCGCTTTGGTCATGGTGATGGATTGCTCGAGGTCTTTGTCGCTGCGCACAACGCGCATGCCACGGCCACCGCCGCCGCCTGATGCCTTGATGATCACCGGATAACCGATACGCTTAGCGAAGGCACGGTTTTTGTCCATGTCGTCGGTCAGCGGGCCATCGGAGCCAGGAACACAAGGTACGCCGGCTTTCTTCATGGCGTTGATAGCAGAAACTTTGTCGCCCATCAGGCGGATAGTTTCGGCTTTCGGGCCAATGAAGATAAAGCCAGAACGCTCGATTTGCTCGGCGAAGTCGGCATTTTCAGACAAGAAGCCATAACCCGGGTGAATCGCCACTGCGCCGGTGATTTCCGCCGCAGAGATGATAGCCGGGATGTTCAGATAGCTTTTAACTGATGGCGCAGGACCGATACACACAGTCTCGTCAGCCAGCAGTACGTGTTTCAGATCGCGATCGGCTGTGGAGTGTACGGCAACAGTTTTGATGCCTAACTCTTTACAAGCACGCAGGATACGAAGCGCGATCTCGCCACGGTTGGCGATAACAATTTTATCAAGCATGTTCGCCTCGTTATTCGATGACGACCAGTGGCTCGTCAAATTCTACCGGTTGGCCGTTCTCTACCAGAATGGCTTTCACCACGCCGGATTTGTCCGCTTCGATCTGGTTCATCATTTTCATGGCTTCAACGATGCACAGCGTGTCGCCTGCATTCACTTTCTGGCCGACTTCGATGAAGGCTTTCGCATCCGGGCTTGGCGTGCGGTAGAAAGTGCCGACCATTGGGGAACGGACGATGTGGCCACTCATGGCCGCTGGTGCTGCAGGCGTTTCAGCTGGTGCGCTGGCAACGGCGGTAGCCAGAGCTGGCTGCTGCTGTGCCGGCATTGCATATGCCTGCGGCATCATTGGGTAAGCCTGTACCGGAGCGGCACGGCTGATGCGAACTGACTCTTCGCCTTCAGAGATTTCCAGTTCAGAAATACCTGATTCTTCAACCAGTTCGATCAGTTTCTTGATTTTACGAATATCCATGAGTGTGATTCCGTACTCTTTTTGCGTAGCAATTAGTGGGTTTTCGACAGACGGTTAACCGCTGCCTGTAAAGCAAATGTGTAGCCATCCGCGCCGAGGCCGCAAATCACACCTACCGCAATGTCGGAAAGGTAAGAGTGATGGCGGAAAGGCTCGCGGGCATGCACGTTGGACAAATGGATCTCGATAAACGGGATCTGCACCGCCAGCAACGCATCACGCAACGCCACGCTGGTATGCGTGAACGCGGCAGGGTTGATCAGAATAAAATCTGTATTGCCGCGCGCCTCATGTATGCGGTCGATCAGCGCATATTCGGCGTTAGACTGCAGATGGCTCAGGGTGATATCCAGTGCGGATGCCTGGTTTTCCAATCCGTTAACAATTTCTGTTAGCGTCGTGCTGCCGTACTTCTCCGGCTCACGCGTCCCCAGCAGATTCAGATTGGGGCCGTTTAGAAGCAAAATGTGAAACTTATCCGCCATTGTGCTGGTATCTCCGGCAATAAAACCATCATCGTAGAAAATAACCCGACGTCACCGATTTGTCACCTGTTAAGGGGAAAATTCACCCTGAGAACAGGAACAAGGTCGGGCATTATAACGATATCGTAGCAATTCGCAGCTAAATACTGGTCTTATCAGCGAAGATATTCAACCCTAAATCAGCAAACTGACGGTGACGTTATCGCATTATGAGGGGTAGAACACAGAAAAGTTCCACCTGTTAACGCCACCAATTGCGGAATTTCTTGTATCGCAACGCCAGCAGTATTACCGCCAGCAGAGCATAAATGAAAGGCTGCGGTGAAAAGGTTTTGACCGACCACAGGTAGTGAATCGGTGCCAGAATGGCCACCAGATACACCAAATTATGCAATATTTGCCATTTGGCGCCCAGTTTGCGCATCGCCCACAGCGTTGAGGTTGCGGCCAGCGACAGTAGGATCAACCAACTGATAATGCCGAGTGTCAAATAAGGACGGGTGACCAGTTCGCGCCCCAGCAGGCCGATATTGCTTAGCCCCAGTTCAAGCGTCGAGTAGCTTATCAGATGCAGTGTGCCCCAGGCAAAACACCACAGTCCGACCAAGCGTCGGCAGCGTATCAATAGCGGTTGGCGGGTGTAGCGTGCCAACGGCGCGATCGCTAAGGTTGCCAGCAGCAATTTTAGCGTCATTCTGCCGGTAAAATGCTGGATATCTTTGGCAGGATCGGCGCTGAACCATCCTTGGTCTACCGACAGCATCAGCCAGAGGAAAGGCAGAAATGCCGCCAGATAAATGCCGACCTTGATCCATTTAATGTGAGTTAGGGTCAAGCGCACTTAGAAATTCTCCCGCAGATCCAAGCCACGATACAGCGACGCGACCTGATCGGCGTAGCCATTAAACAGAAGTGTCGGCTGGCGTTTAACGTCCCAAATACCGCCTGAACCGATAAAGCGCTCGGTGGCTTGCGACCAACGTGGGTGATCGACATGTGGATTCACATTAGCGTAGAAACCGTATTCATTTGGTGCAGATTCATTCCAGGTCGTCGGCGGTTGATCGCGCACCAGACGGATGTGCACAATGGACTTAATACCTTTAAAACCGTATTTCCACGGGGTAATGAGTCGTAGTGGTGCACCGTTTTGCGGTGGCAGTGTCTTGCCGTATACGCCGACAGTCAGCAATGCCAGTGGATTCATCGCCTCATCAAGACGCAGCCCTTCGACATAGGGATACTTAAGACCACCGCCGATAAACCGGTCTTTCTGGCCCGGCATCTGTTCCGGGTCGTACAGTGTTTGGAAGGCGACGTAGCGAGCATTGCTGTTTGGCTCCGCCAGCTTGAGTAATTTACCCAGTTCAAAGCCGATCCAGGGCACGACCATTGACCAGGCTTCCACACAACGCATGCGGTAGATACGCTGTTCCAACGGGAAGCGCTTCATTAAATCGTCGATGTCCAACGTGATGGGTTTAGCCACTTCGCCGTCGATGCGCACTTTCCAGCCTTCGGTTTTCAGCCCGCCAGCGTTAGCGGCTGGATCGGCTTTGTCGAGACCGAACTCGTAGAAATTGTTGTAGCCGGAAACTTTATCTTCCGGCGTCAGTGCCAGTTGGGCTTGCCAGGCGGCGGGCTTGGTGAACGTCAGCGGTTTGCCCGGTGGTGCCTTTGGCCGATCGTGGCCTTTGAACCATGACAGCAAATCAGCCCGTGCATGGGTGGGCAAGGCTAATGAAGCGGCGGTGATGCCTAATGCCTGCAACACTTTACGCCGTTGATAAAACACGGTTTCGGGTGTGACATCGGCTTCGGTTAATTTTCGTTGTTTATTCATGGCATTTTCTCCGCATCTCATCCCTATGGCTTTTAAGGGGCTGTTAACAACGCAACAACTCGACATTCATAGGGGATATATTGAGTAAGCATGGCGTGAAAGCACGCCATATGCGAGGGGCCACGGGAAAATATGAAATTTCGCAGGCGGATGTCCCCTCCGTTGCCGGAGGGGCACTGGGGTTAGCGGATTTTCACCAGGGTACGGCCGGTAACTTGGTTAGCCAGCAGTGCGGCAGCGGTAGCCGGTGCCTGTTCTAACGTGATTTCTTGAGTCGCTTGTTGATAGAAGCTGTCTGGCAGGATACCGGCCAGGCGTTCCCAAGCGGTTTGACGGCGGTGCAGCGGTGTGTGTACCGAGTCGACACCTTGCAGGCGAACATTGCGCAAAATAAATGGCATCACTGTGGTCGGCAGGTGATAACCCCCAGCCAGGCCGCAAGCGGCGACCGTACCGTTATAATTCATTTGCGCCAACACGCGTGCCAGCAGTGTGTCACCCACCGTATCAACAGCACCCGCCCACAGCTGCTTTTCGAGTGGACGCGGGGCTTCGAGATAGCCGCTGCGTGAAAGCACCTCTTTGGCGCCAAGCGCTTTCAAATATTCGATATTGCTTTCACGGCCGCTGATCGCCGTAACGTGATAGCCCAGTGCTGCAAGAATGGCGATCGCTGTGCTGCCTACGCCGCCACTGGCACCGGTAACTAAAATGTTGCCGTCATCGGGATGTACACCGCCTTCTTCCAGAGCCATCACGCACAGCATGGCGGTAAAACCGGCAGTCCCAAGGATCATTGCTTTACGTTCATCTAACCCGTTTGGGAGTGGTACCAACCATTCGCCGGAGACCCGCGCTTGTTCTGCCAGGCCGCCCCAATGGTTTTCACCCACGCCCCAGCCGGTAAGTACCACGCTTTGACCCTCTTTAAAGCGATCGTCGCGGCTATGATGCACCGTACCGGCGAAGTCGATGCCGGGCACCATCGGGAAATTGCGCACGATCTTGCCTTTACCGGTGATCGCCAACGCATCTTTATAGTTAATGCTGGACCAATTGACGTTTACCGTCACGTCACCGTCGGGCAATTGATCGCTGCTGATATCTTTGACGTGAGCTAGAGTTTGATCGTCTTGTTGTTCCAATAACAGTGCGCGCATGTCACTCTTCCTCTCGTTTGCATTTTTGCCATAGATGACTGAATCAGATTTAAATGACTATATGCATAATAAGAAATTTATGTCCTGATAAAGGACAAAAAATGATGATTGAAGGTTTTCTTCGTTGGCGATGCTTGATAGCTTGAGCGGCAAGATCGGCTGGTGGATATCCTTGGGTTGAGCCAGTTACTCATTAAAATATCAAGGTATTGTGTTGGATTCATTTGAGAGGATTCGGGGCCTTTATACTTCCAAAGGTGAAAATTCACGTAACCATAACGGACAAGGCACAGGGATGCGATTCACCACCAAACTCTCTGCATTGATCACCCTGCTTGTTGCTCTGGCGATGTTTTTGATGCTGATGGGCTGCTCATACAGCTTTTTCTACGTCACCCAAGATCGTCTGGAGCGTCGTTTCGACTCACTGATGACCTCGCTCGATCAGGCGATGGTGCGTGAATCCCCCCAAGAGCAGAAACAATGGTTGCCTTTGGTGATGCGCCCGCTCGGTATTGTGGCGGTCAGTGTAGATACCAGTAGCAGTAATCTTCTCTCTTATAAATTACCCACGGTAAAAGTGCCCTGGGAGCCGCTGAACGGCTATCGGCAAGTCACCCAGCCCCTAATGCAGCACCCTGGTGCATCACTGACGATTACGTATGTTGATCCTTTCGCCAGCGACGTGCGTTCGCTGCAATCAACTGCCGCAGTGACGCTGTCGATTGTCGTAATGGTCGTGATCCTGCTGTTCAGCCTGCGTTGGCTGCGGGAACAGGCCGACGGCGAGGATCGGCTCGAGCGACGTGCACGCCGCATTCTGAATGGTGAACGAGAGAGCGTGATGCAAGGTGATGTGCGCGAGTGGCCCGCGAACGTTAGCGGTGCACTCGATCGTCTATTGGCGGACCTGGCGGAAGCGCGCGAGGAACGCAGCCGTGTTGATACGTTGATCCGTGCCTTTGCCGCTCAGGATGCCAAAACCGGACTAAACAACCGATTGTTCTTTGATAACCAGCTCACTACCCAGTTGGAGGAGGTGGGCTCGCACGGCATTGTTATGATGGTGCGGTTACCTGATTTCGACACGTTGCGCGAAATTCACGGTAACAGTGCAGTGCAAGAACTGATGTATTCACTGGTTAACCTGCTGTCGACCTTCGTGATGCGCTACCCGGCGGCGCTATTGGCACGCTATTTTCACAGTGATTTCACCGTTCTCTTACCGCACCGCACCTTGAAAGAAGCGGATGGTATTGCTTCGCAGCTGGTTCACGCGATTGATGCTTTACCTTCAACAGCACTTATCGATCGCGAAGCGTTTTTGCACATAGGCATCGTGGCGTACCGTAGCGGGCAAACTACCGAACAGGTGATTGATTTCGCCGAACAGGCGACGCGTCATGCCACGCTGCAGGGGGAAAATGGCTGGTACGTTTACGACAGCCAGGTACCGGAAAAAGGGCGCGGCAGCGTCAAGTGGCGGACCCTGTTGGAACAAGTGCTGGCGAAGGGCGGCCCGCGCTTGTATCAGAAGCCGGCGGTGACGGTGGAAGGGGAAGTCCATCATCGTGAGATCATGAGTCGGATTTATGACGGGACTCAGGAACTGCTGCCATCTGAATATATGCCGTTAGTGCAGCAGTTGGGGCTGGCGGAAAGTTACGATCGTCAGCTGATTAGCCGGATCCTTCCTTTGTTGGCATTGTGGCCTGAAGAAACATTCGCATTTACGCTGTGTGTCGATTCATTATTGCAGCGTACTTTCCAGCGCTGGCTGCGTGATAGCCTGTTACAGTGTGAAAAAAGTCATCGTCGGCGAATTCTGATTGAACTTGCAGAGGCAGATGTGTGTCAACATATCGACCGTTTGCGCCCGGTGCTGAGATTGCTCTCAGGATTGGGCTGCCGTTTGGTGGTTTCTCAAGCGGGATTAACCGTGGTCAGTACCTCTTATATCAAGTCCTTACCGGTAGAGCTGGTTAAGCTTCACCCTGGTCTGGTGCGGAGTATTGATAAGCGTGATGAAAATCAGCTGTTCGTTCAGAGCCTGACCGGCGCTTGTGAAGGCACCAGCGCTCAGGTTTTTGCTGCGAGTGTGCGGACGCGCAACGAATGGCAAACGTTGAAAGAACGCGGGATCCTCGGTGGGCAGGGCGACTTTTTCGCGTCTCCAGAGCCAATAGACGTCGGGCGTAAAAAATATTCACGCCGTTATCGCGTTTAACCTGAATGCCTGGCAAAAATTGACGTAGAATGAGCGCCAATTCATCTGGGCTATTTTATCTGTCATTTTGGGATTATCCCCAAACTGCCTGCGACAATGACGCCTATTTGATATAGGCTCTTGTCAGTCCTTTTCTGTTGAGCGTTGGTAGGTGCTTACCACCAGCGGCAATCAGGGAATATGTTAGATTTTATGAGCTGTGTTACGCCGTTTCGTGCGCTGACAGGGTGGTAAACTGAGCCTTTGTTCAGGGAATTCAGGCCTCATCCAATTTCCGTGCATTCGAGCAGAAACAATACAGACTATTTTTCACCGAAGTAGAACGTTTTTGCGCCTTGTCGCTGCTTCGTGTGGTTGGTAAAGTAGGCGGATTTTATTTTCCGCCCCCAGCTTGCAGGATTATCCTTTAGTTATGTTTAAGAAATTTCGTGGCATGTTTTCCAACGACTTGTCCATCGACTTGGGTACCGCCAATACCCTGATTTATGTTAAAGGGCAAGGCATTGTACTGAACGAACCGTCGGTGGTTGCCATTCGCCAGGATCGTGCCGGTTCACCCAAGAGCGTTGCGGCCGTGGGTCATGAGGCTAAACAGATGCTGGGACGTACACCCGGCAATATCGCGGCTATTCGTCCGATGAAAGACGGCGTTATTGCCGATTTCTTCGTGACAGAAAAAATGCTGCAGCATTTCATCAAACAGGTTCACAGCAACAGCTTCATGCGGCCAAGCCCGCGCGTGCTGGTGTGTGTGCCGGTCGGCGCAACTCAGGTTGAACGCCGTGCCATCCGTGAATCCGCTCAAGGGGCTGGTGCACGTGAGGTGTTTCTGATTGAAGAACCTATGGCTGCGGCAATCGGTGCAGGTCTGCCGGTTTCTGAAGCAACAGGTTCGATGGTGGTGGATATCGGTGGTGGTACCACTGAAGTGGCCGTGATCTCACTGAACGGTGTCGTCTACTCCTCTTCTGTGCGTATTGGTGGTGACCGTTTCGACGAAGCCATCATTAATTATGTGCGTCGTAACTATGGCTCACTGATTGGTGAAGCAACCGCCGAACGTATCAAACACGGCATCGGTTCTGCTTATCCAGGCGATGAAGTGCATGAAATCGAAGTTCGCGGCCGTAACCTGGCTGAGGGCGTGCCACGCGGCTTTACCCTGAATTCCAATGAAATCCTCGAAGCCCTGCAAGAGCCGTTGACCGGTATCGTCAGTGCGGTGATGGTGGCACTGGAACAGTGTCCGCCGGAGCTGGCTTCCGACATTTCCGAACGTGGCATGGTGTTGACCGGCGGTGGCGCACTGTTGCGTAACCTGGATCGCCTGCTGATGGAAGAAACCGGTATTCCGGTAGTCGTGGCAGAAGATCCGCTGACCTGCGTAGCTCGCGGCGGCGGCAAGGCGTTGGAAATGATCGACATGCATGGCGGCGATTTGTTCAGCGAAGAATAGTCAGCCCCAGGAAGGAGGAATCGTATCGGATGACTGCGCAAAGCGAAAATCAGGTACGGTTCCTCTTTCTGTTGTCGAGGAACACGCATAATTTATGAAGCCGATTTTTAGCAGGGGTCCTTCTCTGCAACTACGACTTTTTTTGGCAGTGATTGCGGCGATTTGCCTGATCGTTGCTGATAGCCGTCTCGGTACGTTCGTGAAAATACGTAACTACATGGACACGGCCGTTAGCCCTTTCTATTTTCTGGCCAATGGGCCACGTAAAGTTTTGGACAGCGTTTCAGAAACGCTGGCTACCCGCCAACAGCTGGAGCTTGAAAACCGAGCTCTGCGGCAGGAACTGCTGCTGAAAAACAGCGATATTCTTCTTCTTGGTCAATTCAAGCAGGAAAACGCCCGCTTGCGCGAGCTATTAGGCTCACCGCTGCGCCAGGACGAACATAAAATGGTCACCCAGGTGATCTCGACTGGTTCCGATCCTTACAGCGATCAGGTGGTGATCGACAAAGGTTCGGACAATGGCGTTTATGAAGGCCAACCTGTCATCAGCGATAAAGGTGTTGTTGGCCAAGTCGTTGCTGTGGCGAAGGTGACCAGTCGCGTATTACTCATCTGTGATGCTTCACACGCGCTGCCGATCCAGGTACTGCGTAACGATATTCGCGTTATCGCTGCAGGCAGTGGTTGTGCAGACGATTTACAGCTTGAGCATTTGCCGAACAACACTGACATCCGCGTGGGTGATGTGTTAGTCACATCTGGCCTGGGTGGACGCTTCCCGGAAGGCTACCCAGTGGCCGTTGTGTCCTCGGTTAAAGTGGATAATCAACGTGCCTATACCGTGATTCAGGCGCGGCCAACAGCTGGCCTGCAACGTTTGCGCTATCTGCTGTTGTTATGGGGCGCTGACCGCAACGGTGATATGCCGTTGCCGCCGGACGAAGTGCATCGCGTTGCCAATGAGCGCCTGATGCAAATGATGCCGCAGGTTTTGCCAGCTGCTGATGCTATGGGGCCACCGTTGCCTGTGCCGGCACCGGCAACAGGGGCTGCTGTGCCGCAAGCTGCCGCACCAGCCACTGGAGTTGCGCAATGAACCGCTACCGCAGCAACGGGCGCTGGATAATCTGGCTGTCATTTTTGGTGGCTCTGGTGCTGCAAATCATGCCCTGGCCGGAACAGATCTACATGTTTCGACCGTCCTGGCTGGCTTTGATCCTGATCTACTGGGTGATGGCATTACCACACCGGGTTAACGTCGGTACAGGTTTTGTACTGGGGTTGATTATGGATTTGATCCTCGGCTCCACGTTGGGCGTACGCGCACTGGCGTTGGGGATCATTGCCTACCTGGTGGCATTCAAATTCCAGTTATTCCGCAATATGGCGCTTTGGCAACAGGCGCTGATTGTCGTGCTGTTATCACTGGCTATGGACGTTGTGGTGTTCTGGGCCGAGTTTTTAGTGATCAACGTCTCTTTCCGCCCAGAGGTGTTCTGGAGTAGTGTGGTAAACGGCATCCTGTGGCCGTGGTTATTCCTGCTGATGCGCAAAATCCGCCGTCAGTTCGCCGTACAGTAAGGGTATATCAATGACTTCGCTTTATCTGGCCTCCGGTTCTCCCCGTCGACGTGAATTACTGACCCTTTTGGGCGTCCCGTTTGAAATCATTCTGACGGATACAGAAGAACAGCGGCGTGAAGGGGAAGCAGCAGAAGTCTATGTGCGCCGTTTGGCGCAGGATAAAGCCAGAGCGGGCGTGGCACTGGCGCAGAAAGATTGGCCGGTACTGGGTGCTGATACCATTGTTGTGCTCAATGGCCGGGTGTTGGAAAAACCTCGTGACGAAGCGCATGCGGCAGAAATGCTGGCGGCGTTGTCGGGTAAACAACATCAGGTGATGACCGCCGTGGCGATCGCCGATCACCATGATGTTCTGTGCCAGCTAGTGGTGACAGACGTGACATTCCGCAACCTGTCACAGCAGGATATTTGCGACTATATTGCAACGGGCGAACCGATGGATAAAGCGGGCGCCTACGGAATTCAAGGAAAGGGTGGTTGTTTCGTCAGAACGATAACCGGCAGTTATCACGCAGTGATGGGCTTGCCGTTAGTCGAAACACATGAGCTGCTCAGTAATTTTGTCGCATTACGTGATGTAAGAACCGGTTGATGGGTGTTGCCATTATCGACCGGTTCTGAGGAGAGGGCATGACAGCTGAGCTACTGGTTAATATCACACCGTCTGAAACGCGGGTTGCCTATATTGATGGCGGCATCCTGCAAGAGATCCATATCGAGCGCGAATCCAAGCGCGGCATCGTCGGCAATATTTATAAAGGGCGCGTAAGTCGCGTGTTACCAGGCATGCAGGCGGCCTTCGTCGATATCGGCCTGGATAAAGCGGCCTTCCTGCACGCCTCCGATATCATGCCACACACCGAATGTGTTGCTGGTGATGAGCAGAAGAATTTCCACGTGCGGGATATTGCCGAACTGGTACGCCAGGGGCAGGATCTGATGGTGCAGGTGGTGAAAGATCCGCTAGGCACTAAAGGCGCACGCCTGACTACCGACATTACCTTACCTTCGCGTTACCTGGTGTTTATGCCAGGTGCAGCGCACGTTGGCGTTTCGCAGCGTATTGAAAGCGAAGCCGAGCGCGATCGCCTGAAAAAAGCCGTTGCCGGTTATTGCGATGAACTGGGTGGTTTTATCATTCGCACCGCGGCGGAAGGTATTGGTGAAGAAGAACTGTCGCAGGATGCTGCCTTCCTCAAGCGCCTGTGGACCAAGGTGATGGAGCGTAAAAAACGTAACCAGACCAAATACAAACTGTATGGTGAGTTGGCCCTGGCGCAGCGCATTCTGCGTGATTTCGCCGGTGCGGCGCTGGATAGGATCCGCGTGGATTCTCGTCTGACTCACGATCTGTTGGTGGAGTTTACCGGTGAGTACATCCCGGATATCACTGCCAAGCTGGAGCTGTATACCGGTAGCCAGCCAATCTTTGACCTGTACGATGTCGAAAATGAGATACAGCGCGCACTAGAGCGCAAGGTGGAACTGAAGTCCGGCGGTTATCTGATTATCGATCAGACCGAGGCGATGACCACCGTGGATATCAATACCGGCGCTTTTGTCGGCCATCGTAACCTCGACGAAACCATCTTCAATACCAATATCGAAGCAACGCAAGCTATTGCCCGCCAACTGCGGCTGCGCAATTTGGGCGGCATAATCATCATTGACTTCATTGACATGAACAATGACGAACACCGGCGCCGGGTATTGCATTCGCTGGAGTTGGCACTGAGTAAAGATCGGGTAAAAACCACGATTAACGGCTTCTCTCAGCTAGGCTTAGTTGAAATGACGCGTAAACGTACACGTGAAAGCATTGAACATGTGCTGTGTCATGATTGTCCTACTTGTCATGGACGCGGCACATTGAAAACAGTGGAAACCGTGTGCTACGAAATCTTGCGTGAAATTGTGCGCGTGCACCATGCTTATGATTCTGATCGTTTTCTGGTATACGCGTCTGCGGCGGTGGGGGAAGCGCTGAAAAGCGAAGAATCTCATGCGTTGGCGGAAGTGGAAATCTTTGTTGGCAAGCAGGTGAAGGTACAGATCGAACCCTTGTACAGCCAGGAACAGTTTGACGTTGTCATGATGTAGTCCGCCTGTTGGTGGCCAAAGTCCGGCATCGGTGGGGCTCAGCATGCTGAGCCCCACCGTGCATAGATATTCCCGTTGCCAGGCAGCGGAAGCAAGGAGAACTGCGTGAGGCGACTGCCTGGGATTTTGTTAGCTACAGGCGCCAGTCTGATTGTAGTCGTGGCGTTGCTGATCAGCGGATTACGTTTGGCACTGCCTGAGCTGAACAACTACCGCCCTCAAATACTGGCAAAGGTCGAAGGCCTTTCCGGTGTGCCTGTGCAGGTCGATTTCATGCAAGGGAGCTGGGAAACCTTCGGCCCACAGCTTGAAATGCGCAACGTGCGTGCCACGTTGCCCAAAAGTAACCTGCATATTGAACGTGTTACGCTGGCGCTAGACGTGTGGCAGTCGCTGCTGCATTGGCGCTGGCAATTTCGCGATCTCACCTTTTACCAACTCCAGTTTGATCTGAACACCACGCTGGGTGGGGATGAACATCAAGGTAGCACCATCGAACCGGGTAAGATTACTGATCTGCTGTTGCATCAGTTGGATCATTTCGACCTGCGTGATAGCCGTCTCTCATTCCTGACACCCGCTGGTGCCCGTGCCGAATTCGAAGTCCCTCAGCTTACCTGGCTTAACGGTCGTGATCGTCACCGTGCCGAAGGGCAGATCAGCCTGTCGACGCTGAACGGGCAGCATGGCGTGGTGCAACTGCGTATGGACCTGCGTGATAATCAGGGATTATTGAATACCGGTACGGTCTATATGCAGGCCGATAATATCGACATGAAACCTTGGTTTACTCGCTGGTTGCGTGCCAATACCGGTTTGGAAAGCGCCGATTTTAGCTTGGCTGCCTGGTTACAGATCCAGAACGGTGAGATCGCCGGCGGTAATGCATTGTTGAAGCAAGGCGCGGCCAATTGGAGCGTAGGTGCCCAGCAACACCGACTGGACGTGGACAACCTGGCATTAACGCTAAGCCGTCAGGGCACCGGCTGGCAGGTGGATGTACCACAGCTCAATTTGACCACTGACGGTCAGGCTTGGCCGCAGGGCCGGCTTTCCTCGTTGTGGCTTCCCGAAAACACCGAGTTTATGGGGCCGGGGCAGACTGAAGAACTGCGCGTACGCGCCACCAATATTCAGCTAGAACGGCTGGCGGCGTTGCTGCCGACCTTCTCGTTCCTCAGCCCAGACGTGCTGGAGCGCTGGAACGATTTGCAACCGCAAGGCAAGGTCAATGCATTGGCGTTGGATATTCCGTTGAAACAGCCGGAAAAAACCCGTTTTCAGGCCCGTTGGCAGGACGTCAGTTGGCAGCCGTGGAAACTGTTGCCGGGGATAAATCATTTCTCTGGCGCGCTGAGTGGCGGTGTAGAAAATGGCCGCCTGCAGCTTGATCTCAACGACAGCACCTTGCCGTACGGCGACATGTTCCGCGCCCCGTTGGAAGTCAGCAGCGCGCGCGGTGCGTTAACCTGGCTGAATAACCCACAAGGCTGGGAGCTGGCAAGTAAAAATCTGGATGTGAAAGCCAAATCGCTGTGGGTGAACGGTGATTTCCGCTACCAGCAGCCGGCCAAGGGCGACCCGTGGCTGAGCATTCTGGCCGGTATCCGCCTGTATGATGCCGCAGACGCCTGGCGTTACTTCCCGGAACCCTTGATGGGCAAGCACCTGGTGGACTACCTCAGCGGTGCCATTCAGGGCGGGCAGGTGGATAACGCCACGCTGCTCTACAACGGTGACCCGCAGCATTTCCCTTACCGTAAACATGAAGGCCAGTTTGAGGTATTTGTCCCGCTGCGCCATTCGACCTTCCAATTCCAACCGGACTGGCCGGCATTGACCGACCTGGCTATCGATCTCGATTTTGCCAATGAAGGGCTGTGGATGAATGCGCCACAGACCAAGCTGGGTAAAGTCGATGGCAAAAATGTTACCGCCGTCATTCCGGACTACCTGAAGGAACGCCTGTTGGTTGACGCTGACGTGGCGGGTCAGGGCGCGGAAATCCATGACTATTTCGAGCAGACACCGCTGCATGATTCGTTGGGCGCTGCACTGAATGAGCTGCAGATTGGCGGTAATGTCAGTGGGCGCTTACATCTCGATATCCCCTTGAACGGCGAGCTGGTGCGCGCTACGGGTGAGGTGGCGCTAAACAACAACTCATTGCTGGTTAAGCCGATCGAAAGTGAGTTGAAAAAAGTCAGCGGCAAGTTCCGCTTCGATAACGGCAACCTGACCAGTGATAGCCTGTCGGCCAACTGGTTCGGGCAGCCGGTTGCGGTGAACTTCACCACACAGGAAGGTCAAAGCGACTACAAGGTCAATGTGGGTCTGAAGGCTGACTGGCAGCCGGGTAAATTCCCCGGTATTCCGCACGAAGTCGCCGATGCCCTGAGTGGCAGCGCGCCCTGGCAGGGCCAGATTGCCATTACCTTGCCGCATAAGGGCAACGCCAGCTATGACATCGGCATTGATGCAGACCTCAAAAAAGTAAGCAGTCACTTACCTTCTCCGCTAGATAAACCGGCGGGTGAGCCACTGCCGTTGAGTGTAAAAGTGAAAGGTGGCCTGAATGGCTTCATGCTGACCGGCAGCGCCGGCAAGCAGAACCATTTCAACAGCGAATGGACCTTTGCCAAACAGCAGGTGACGCTGGCACGAGCGGCATGGCAAACCGAAGGCGGTGGAACGCCACCTTTACCGGCCGGTAAATCTTTGACGCTCAACCTGCCGCCACTGGACGGTGAAAAGTGGCTGGGGTTAATGGCACCGGCGTTAAAACAAGGCGGTGGCTCGGGCCAGGTGGGTGGCTTCAACTTCCCGACCACCGTAGCGCTGAAAACACCGCAACTGCTGTGGGGCGGCCAGGCCTGGCACAAGCTGACGCTCTCGGCCGAAAAACAGCTCGGCGGCACTCTGGTCAGCGCCAAGGGTGAAGAAGTCGACGGCAGTCTGCGGGTGACGGATCGTGGACCGTGGCGTGCCGATATCAATTATCTCTATTACAATCCGCAGTTTAGCGATGGCAAAGGGACGGCGGCGGCGGCGACCAACCCGCTGGCGACGGCAGAAAAGGTTTCTTTCCGTGACTGGCCGTCGTTGATGCTACGCTGCAAGTCGTGCTGGGTCATGGGGCAAAACCTCGGCAAGGTGGAGGCGGATCTGGCCAATCAGGGTGATACCCTGACCCTGGAGCATGGCTTGGTCGATACCGGCAAAGGGCGCATGACCGCCAGCGGCTTGTGGAAGCAGAACGCCCAGGAAGAACGCAGCTCGCTGAAAGGCAAGCTGCTGGGTGGAAAAATTGATGAAACCGCCGCTTTCTTCGGCATCACCACGCCGTTGAAAGGCGCGCCTTATGACATTGATTTTGATCTGTATTGGCATGGGCAACCGTGGAAACCGCAAATGAGCACCCTCAGCGGTGCGTTGAAGGTCAACATGGGCAAAGGTGAGATCGAGAGTATGGGTGGTGGGCGCGCTGGGCAGCTATTGCGTTTGGTGAGCTTCGACGCCTTGCTACGTAAGCTGCAGTTCGATTTCAGTGATACCTTTGGTAAAGGCTTCTACTTTGATTCCATCCGCAGCACGGCATGGCTGAAAGATGGCATAATGCATACCGATAACTTGTTGGTTGACGGACTGGCAGCGGACATCGCTATGAGTGGCCAGATTGATCTGGCACGCCGTCGGATTGATATGGAAGCGGTAGTCGCGCCGGCCATTTCAGCCACCGTTGGTGTGGCTACGGCGTTCGTGATTAACCCGATTGTGGGGGCGGCGGTGTTTGCCGCTTCGCAGGTGCTTGGACCGCTGTGGAGCAAGATTTCACTGATTCGCTACCATATCAGTGGTGATCTGGATCAGCCGAAAATCAACGAGGTTCTGCGTAAGCCAAAGGAGGATAAGGCGCCATGAGAAATGCTAACGTTGCGTTGTTACAGTTGTGCAGTGGCGATCGGGTGCGTGACAACCTGGCCCAGATTGAACAGCAGATTAAGCAACTCAATGCCGGGGTGAAACTGGTCATGACGCCAGAGAACGCATTGTTGTTCGCTAACTCCGCCGCTTATCGTGAGCATGCAGAGCAACAGGGTGACGGGCCGTTGCAGAATGCGGTGCGCGAAATGGCGCGGCGTTATGGCGTCTGGTTGCTGGTCGGTTCCATGCCGTTGATCAGCCGTGAGAACCCCGCACTTATCACTACCAGCAGCTTGTTGTTTGATGACCAAGGTGAAATTCGTGCTCGTTACGACAAGTTGCACATGTTTGACGTGGACATTAAGGATACTCATGGCCACTATCGGGAGTCAGACACGTATCAGCACGGTCAACAGCTAACGGTAGTCGATACTCCTGTAGGGCGCTTAGGGATGACCATATGTTACGATCTGCGCTTCCCTGCACTGTTTCAAGCGTTGCGGGCGCAGGGCGCCGAGTTGATTTCGGTGCCGGCTGCCTTTACCCGCGTGACTGGCGAAGCGCATTGGGAAATCCTGCTGCGCGCAAGAGCGATTGAAAACCAGTGTGTGATCCTGGCGCCAGCACAGGTTGGCAGCCATGGGCCTACGCGTCGCACTTGGGGCCATTCGATGGCCGTGGACGGTTGGGGCAAAGTACTGGCTGAAAACCCGGATGCAGTATCGGCGATGAAGGTGCGGGTCGATATTACTGGGCTCAAAACCATTCGCGAACAGATGCCGGTATTGCAACACAACAGATTCCAGACGTCGCTGACCGCGCCGTTTGAAAAAAACTTCTCCATTAAAGAGTAAAAAAATTATGAGCCTGACGTTTGTCAGTGAGCAGTTACTTACTGCCAATAAGCTGAGCCACCAGGACCTGTTTTCCGTCTTGGGGCAACTGGCCGAACGCCGCCTCGATTATGCCGACCTCTATTTCCAGTCCAGCTATCACGAGGCCTGGGTGATTGAAGACGGCATTATCAAGGATGGCTCTTACAATATTGATCAAGGGGTCGGGGTACGCGCTGTCAGCGGCGAGAAAACCGGCTTTGCCTATGCCGATCAGATTACCCTGAACGCACTACAGCAGAGCGCCCAAGCTGCGCGCAGTATCGTACGTGACACGGGTAACGGCAAGGTGCATACCTTGGGCGAAATCAGTCATAACGTGCTGTACCCATTGCTCGATCCGCTGCAAAGCCTGCCGCGTGAAGAGAAAATTGCTTTGCTGCATCGCGTAGACAAGGTTGCCCGTGCTGCCGACAAACGGGTGCAGGAAGTGAGCGCCAGTATTACCGGTGTGTACGAGCAGATCCTGGTTGCGGCTACCGACGGAACGCTGGCGGCAGATGTTCGCCCGTTGGTACGTTTATCAGTCAGTGTGCTGGTTGAACAAGACGGTAAGCGTGAACGCGGCTCCAGCGGCGGCGGCGGTCGTTTCGGTTACGACTATTTCCTTGAAATTGCCGAGGGCGAAGTTCGCGCTGATGCTTACGCCAAAGAGGCGGTGCGCATGGCGTTGATTAACCTTTCCGCCGTTGCGGCACCTGCCGGCAATATGCCGGTGGTTCTGGGTGCTGGTTGGCCGGGCGTGTTGTTGCATGAAGCGGTGGGCCACGGTCTGGAGGGCGACTTCAACCGTCGTGGTACTTCGGTGTTCAGTGGTCAGATGGGGCAGTTGGTGGCATCCGAGCTTTGTACGGTAGTGGATGACGGTACCTTACAAGGTCGCCGTGGTTCCCTGGCGATTGATGACGAAGGTGTGCCGGGCCAGTACAACGTGCTTATCGAGAACGGTATTCTGAAAGGCTACATGCAGGACAAACTCAACGCACGCCTGATGGGCGTTGCACCAACGGGTAACGGACGTCGCGAGTCTTACGCGCACTTGCCAATGCCACGCATGACCAACACCTACATGTTGGCGGGTAAATCTACACCGGAAGAGATCATTGCCAGCGTTGAATACGGCCTGTACGCGCCTAACTTTGGCGGCGGTCAGGTAGATATCACCTCCGGCAAATTTGTGTTCTCCACCACTGAAGCCTATCTAATCGAGAAAGGCCGCATTACCAAACCGGTGAAGGGGGCTACGTTGATTGGCTCAGGTATTGAGGCGATGCAGCAGATATCGATGGTTGGCAACGATCTGGCGCTGGATAAAGGCGTTGGTGTGTGCGGCAAAGAAGGGCAAAGCCTGCCTGTGGGCGTCGGTCAACCGACCCTGAAGCTGGACACTCTGACCGTTGGTGGGACCGCGTAATGTTCTCCAGGGGCCGGTTCACGGCCCCTATCAGCATCCTGTTTTGTGGCACGCGTCGCATTAGCAGTAATTTTTCAGTTTAGCGGCAATTAAGAGCGATTCACTGTTTTTTCCTTCTCGTACAAATCAATAAGTTAAATTTAACTATTTCAAATAACTTTCTGCTGGTTGGTCTAGGAACATTCTTTTTTTGTTAGCCTGATTTAGTCATCCGCTAATTATTTGCATCTTGTTACATTCTCCATCCCGTCGTTAAAATGCTGAAAAAACACACGGATGGTCTTCTGAATGGATTCAGTTACTCAACGTCTCACGGCAGCTTTGCTGTGCATTTTCTTTTCCTCTGCCACCGGCGCTAACCTGCTGAGTCCGGCGGACCGCGACACTATCCAACAACAACAACGTGATTTACTGGAGCAAAACCAGCTGCAGCGGCAGGAACTGCAACGCAGCCTGACGCCGACCTTGCCCGCAACCCCAATACCCAGCGCCAAAGTGGGTGGCCCTTGCTTCACCATCAACCGTATTCAACTGGAAGGCGCCGAGCATCTGCCTGCCAGTGCGCAACGCAAACTCACCCAGAATTACCTGCAACAATGCCTGGATCTGGGGCAAATCCAAACGCTGGTGCAGCAGGTTTCCGACTGGTACATCGGTCGTGGTTATATCACCAGCCGTGCATTCTTGACTGATCAGGATCTTTCGCGCGGCGAACTGCGGTTACTGGTGCTGGAAGGCCGTCTTGAGAAAATCCTGCTGGAGCAGCACCAAGATCGCATGCTTAAAATGGCTTTCCCTGGCTTGCAGGGGAACATCCTCAACCTGCGCGATATTGAGCAGGGCATGGAGCAGATCAACCGTCTGCGCCAGCAACCGGTGCAGATAGAAATCCTGCCCGGCAACCAACCGGGCTACTCGGTGGTCAATTTAAGTGCCAAACCCGAGTTTCCGCTGATGCTTGGGCTGGGGTTCGACAACAGCGGGCAAAAAAGCACCGGGACCGGGCAGATCAACGGATCGCTGACCGGCAATAACCTGCTGGGCTTGGCGGACCAATGGTTTGTCGCTGGTGCTCGCAGCAGTGATTTCGCCAACGATCACAACGCACGCAGTGTGCAGACTGGCGTTAGCTTGCCTTACGGTTATTGGACGCTGGATTACAACTATTCCTACAGCGACTACCTGACCACTCTTAACAACCAGGGATTTGACTGGCGTTCCAGTGGCGACAGCCAGACTCATCGTTTGGGCGTTTCGCGAGTACTGTTCCGTGACGGTGAAATGAAAACGGGTCTGTCGTTGGGGTTAACTCACCGAATTAATCGCAATTATCTTAACGACACTCGGCTGGAGAGCAGCAGCCGCAAGCTGACCAGCGTGACGATGGGAGTCAGCCACAGTCAGAAACTGCTGGGCGGTTTCGCCACCTTGAATCCTGCCTACAGCCGTGGGGTCCCTTGGTTGGGGGCGGAAAATGACAGCGGAAAAGCCAAAGAAGCACCACGGGCCGAGTTCCATAAGCTTTCGCTTTCCGGCAGTTACTACCTGCCGCTGGCGAAAGATTGGACTTATCTCACCAGTCTCTATAGCCAATGGAGTAATCATCGTTTGTACGGTAGTGAACGGTTGACGATTGGTGGAGAAAGCTCAGTTCGCGGCTTCAAGGAGCAATATCTTTCCGGTGACAAGGGGGGGTATTGGCGTAACGAGGTGAACCGACCGCTGGTGACATTGCCGTACCTCGGCAGTATTAACGCCTTGGCTGCATTGGACGGTGGTTATCTGCATCGCGATAAACTGGACACTAACGCTTCCGGCACGTTATGGGGTGGTGCAGTGGGGGTAGGTAACCGCAGCCGCTATTTTAGCAGTCAACTAACCGTCGGCTGGCCGCTGGCTTACCCTGATTGGCTGAAACCGGATCGGGTCTCAGTCTATTACCGGGTCAATATCGTACTTTAACGCTAACGTACAGGAAGGTTTCAAGGATGAAACACACAGATAATCAACATCTTAATTTCAATCAGCGACTGCTGAGTTACACCCTGTGCGCACTGCTGGCCGGGCAGCCGCTGCTGCCTGCGCTGGCCCAAGGCGTTAACGTTGCCGAGGGCAATACCCGAGTCGATCAGGCCGCTAACGGCGTACCCGTGGTCAACATTGCCACACCGAATCAGGCTGGCATTTCTCATAATAAATACAACGATTTCAACGTTGGGAAAGAGGGCATCATCCTCAATAACGCCACCGGCCAGCTCAACCAGACCCAACTCGGCGGCCTGATCCAGAACAATCCCAACCTGCAGGCCGGCAAGGAAGCGCAGGGCATCATCAACGAAGTGGTGGCCCCGAACCCTTCACAGCTGCAGGGCTACCTGGAGGTGGCAGGCAAGCAGGCTAGCGTCATGGTCGCCAACCCCTATGGCATCACTTGCGACGGCTGCGGTTTTATCAATACCCCTAATGCAACATTGACTACCGGCAAACCGATTCTGGACGCTGAGGGCAAACTGCAGGCGCTCGAAGTCACTCAAGGGGCTATCACTATTCAAGGCAAGGGGCTGGATGCCAGTAAAAGTGACAAGTTCGCCCTCATCGCCCGGGCTACCGAGATCAATGCACAACTGCATGCCAAAGACGTCAACATTACGCTTGGCGCTAACCGTGTTGATGCAACTGGTAAGGCTACAGCGATTGCGGGTAAGGGTGACGTGCCTAAAGTGGCTATCGATACTGGCGCGCTTGGTGGTATGTACGCTAACCGAATTCATTTGGTTTCCAGTGAAAAGGGGGTGGGAGTAAACCTTGGTAATCTTAACGCGCGTGAAGGCGATATTAAGTTGGATACCAATGGGCAATTACGCCTGAGCAACACGCTGACACAGGGGGCCCTAAACGTCGCCGCCGCTGAAATCACGCTGAGCGGCAGCCATAAAGCCGGACAGGTGGCGACTCTGAACAGTCGCGGTGACATTGCTTTGGATAAAGCCACGCTGAGCGCCGAAGGTGATGTGATGCTTACTGCCGGCGGCAAATTGCGAGCAGATAACAGCACATTGCTGGCGGGAGCGAATAAGCAACAGCAGGTTACTGTTGCACACACTCTGAAGGTGAAGGCCGATGATCAGCAGTGGCGTAATAGTCAACTCAACGCTGGAACGGTCACGGCAGAGGTAGCGCATAAGCTGCAACTGGATAGTTTTTCATCGGTAACTGGTTTGCGTCAGGTAGACCTACAAGCCGATGCTTTGAACCTGGCGGGTAAAACCGCTTCGGGTGGCAATCTTAACCTTAACACTGATCGTTTTGACGGTGGGGCAACCAGTCGGATCACTGCCGAAGGCGATATTAATCTGACACTCAAGGGTGACGGGGAGTGGCAAGGGGAGCTGACTGCCGGGCGAGATCTGCTATTGCAGGCCAACACGCTGAATAATCATGGTCAATTGGCCGCCAATCGAGACAGCAGAATCCAGACACAGCATCTGACTAACAGTGGGCTGATACAGGCGCAGGGCACGCAAACTCTGACCAGTGAGCGGTTGAATAATGGCGGCCAACTGCAGGCAGGCCAAAAGCAGACGGTGAACGCCAGAGAAGTAAACAATCAGGGGCTGATCGGTTCCCAGCAACAGCTTGATTTAACGGTGAGCGATACACTTAGCCTGGGCGGTTCACTGTATGCCGAAGGCCCATTAACGGTAAATACTGGCGAGTTCCTGCTGGCTGGCAGCGCGACCGGGAAGCAGGGCGTTATCGCCAACGGCATGTTGAAAACGTCGCAAGGTTCTTCACTGATGAGTGACGGCGATATAGATATTCGTGGCGATAATGTACGACTCGGCGGATTGATTTCCAGTGAGCGTGGTCTGGTGATTGGCACCCGGCAATTGACTGCAGCTGGGGGCAGCCAGACTCAGGCCAAACAGAGCATGACGCTGAAAATAGCCGAAGGGGCACAGCTCGCTGGCGTATTCAGTACGCTGGGATATCTGGATGTCAGTGGTGCGACGGTGGATAACACCGGTGATATCAGCGCACGTGGCATTGATTGGAAAGGAAATTATCTCAGCCAACGTGGGCAGTTGCAGGCCGATAATGAATTGACACTGACCGTCGACCGTCTTGAGCAACAGGGAGAACTGTTGGCCGGAAAACGTCTGGTTGTGCGCGGTGATAGTCTGGTCAACAGCGGGCAGATTGGCGCATCGGAGATGGACCTGGCCTTTAGCGGAGCGGTAGATAATTTTGGGAAGCTGGTAGCGGACGATGCAATGACGCTGACAGTTCCGACGTTGAATAACGCGGGTTCATTGGTGGCGAACAACGCGACACTCACGGCAGAAAATCTGGAGAACAGCGGACTGCTGCAGGCCAAGGGGCGAGCTAATGTCGTTACCCAAGATCTGCAAAACCGCTTGGCGGGCAGGATCGTGGCTGGTGGCGTGCTGGCACTGCAGGGCCATCAGTTGAACAATGTCGGTAAGTTGCAGGGCCAGAGCATGGATGTCGACGTACAGCACTGGGACAACATCGGCAGTGCGTTGGGCATTAGCGCGATGGACGCGAAGATTGGCCAGCGGTTGGATAACCGCGGACAGTTGCTAAGCGGTGGCCAACTAGCACTGATTGCCGGCACGGTGGACAACAGTGGCAAAGTCCTAAGTGAAGGGGCATTGGTGCTGAAAGCGGGTGGCATTAACAATCATGGTGAGGCACAGGGAAATAACACCCAAGTGGAAGCTGACTCGCTGGACAACACTGGCACCCTGATTGGTATACAGAAACTGGCATTGCAGCTACAGCAGGATCTTCATAACGCCACTGCGGGTCAGTTTCTCAGTGAAGGAGAGTTAACGGCCAGTGCGGCGAAGGTAAATAACGGTGGGTTATGGCAGGGTGATCGCATTGTGATGATGGCCCGGCAAATGGATCTGAATGGCACGCTGCAGGCGGGAAAAGGGATCCTGCTGGATCTAACGGGTGATCTTAATGCCGGTGCCGACAGTAAGATCCTCTCCAATGGCAAAATCGCGATCAACGCGCTAGCGCTGAATAATCAAGGCAATTGGCAGGCAGGTACATTACATCTGGCAGGAAATAGCCTGAACAATAATGGGACTTTGATCGGTGTTAACCGATTGGATGCTGACATTGCAGAAACAGTAACTCAGCAGGCTGTGGGCCAAATGCTGAGTAATGGCGTACTGAAGCTCAGTACGAATCGCATTGATAATCAGGGTCTGATTCAGGCGGGTGATTTAACGTTGCAGGCCAAAGATCTTAGCAACGGGGGTAAGCTGCAGGGGCAAACCCACTTCGAGGCCAAGCTGAGCGGCGTATTCAACAATCTGGCAGGCGGCAATGTGCGCAGTTTGGCCGGGTTGCGGATAGAAGCGGACGAACTGAATAACGCCGGTGAGCTGCAGGGGGATAGCAGCAGCGTGCTGCAGTTGGATCGTCTCTTGATCAACTCAGGCAACCTGAAGGTTGGTGATGCCTTGAGTCTGCAAGCACCAACACTGAACAACAGCGGTTGGTTACAGGCTAAGAGTTTAACATTCAACGGCACCAGCTTGGATAACAGCGGCACATTGAGCACTACCGGTGATAACCAGCTCACGCTCGATAGTCTGAATAATACGGGGACGCTGCAGGGCGGTAATTTAACCCTGAAGGCGGACAGCATGGATAACGCCGGCACGCTGCTGGCAACCAGCCAGATGACAATCACAGCACGACAGGTGGATAACCAGAACAGCGGCAAGCTGCTCAGCGGGGGCGATACCACACTGGTCAGCACCCTGCTGAATCAGTACGGTCAACTGGTGGCGTTGGGCAATATGACACTGACGCTGAAAAACGCCTTTACCCAGAGCGGCACTCTGGCGGCGGGCAAAGCGCTGGCCCTGACCAGTGACGGCGATATTCTGCTAAAGGGAACCACTCAGGGCCAGAGCCTGGATCTGCGCAGCGGTGGCCAGTTGACCAACGCAGGCACCTTACGCGGCGGGAGCGGCGACATGCGCTTGGAAGCGGCCGGGATCACGCAAAACAGCGATGCCAGCCTGCAATCGGGCGGGTTGGTGCAATTGCTGAGCCGGGGTGACATCAGCAATAACGGCTTTATCGGTACCGCCGGCTCTTTGCTACTGAGTGCCGCTAACCAACTGCTCAACGGCGGCATGCTGTACGCCGGTGGTGATATGGAGTTGCTGGCGGACCGTATTACCAACCAGCGTGGCGATATTCTGGCGGGCAAAAACCTGTGGATGCAGAAAGACGCCGACGGCAAGGCCAACAGCCAAATCGTCAACACCTCCGGCACTATCGAAACTGAAACCGGCGATATTTATATCAACACCGCACATCTGCTTAATCAGCGCGATGGGCTTAAAACCTCGGTTACGCAGGAAGATCTGACCAAAAAATACGACTGGCTGAACGGTGCCACGGCCAGTATTCCGCTGAGCTTCTTTAACGATGATGAGTACGGCTACTACACAGTAGATACCATGCGTCAAATGGCGGGGGATGCTGCCCGTGAAGTGTACAAGCGGTATACCTACGCCTCACCCTATGCCACGACCAAAGAGTTGGCGTTATCGACCAGCAAGGTAACGGTCAGCAGTGCGGGCGGCGCGGCGCGTATTGCCGCCGGTCGTAACATGACGCTGAATGCCACTACGCTGGATAATCTGGCCAGCGATGTTCTGGCCGATGGGGATATTGCGCTTACCGGCAGCACGCTGAACAACCAGTCATGGGCTGCGGGTACAGAAACGCGCTATCAAACCTATACCTATCAAAAACCGCCATTGCCGGGATCGGATAATACGCCGAAGGTATCTGCTGTTTTTGCAATCAATGACTACGCCAAAGGGAAAATCGACGATAAGAATATTCACTATAAAGCCAGCGGAGACGTACGCACCGTACGCACCGACGACGGTGTTTATCGTTCGGTTATTCAGGCCGGTGGAGCGGTCAACGCCAACTTTAGCGACGATATCGGCAACACCACGTTGACCCCGAACGCGGATAGCCTCAGCCACACTCTGGTGCGGCCAACGCTGGACAGCCTGCAGCAACCGGAAACTGTCAGTGGTGTGCAACAGCAGGCGCTGGCAGAGGATCAAAGTGTGGTCTTTGGTTCGCCACAGTGGGAAGACAATCTTCAAGATGCTCTCGGGTCACTCGGCAATAACGCCGTAGCATTGGCGGATTATCCTCTGCCAAGTAGCGGCAACGGTCACTTTGTCGTCACTGGGGATCCTGATAGCCCTTATTTGATCACTACCAATCCCAAACTGGACGGCCTGGGCCAGTTGGACAGCAGTCTGTTCAACGATCTCTATGCCATGTTGGGCCAGCAGCCGGGCATTGCCCCGCGTGAAAACGATAGCCGTTTCACCGATGAAAAGCAGTTTATCGGTTCGGCCTATTTCCTCGACCGTTTGCAGTTGAATCCAGATTACGACTACCGCTTCCTCGGGGACGCGGCTTTCGATACCCGCTACATCAGCAACGCGATGCTCAGCCAAACCGGCCAGCGCTACCTTAACGGCGTCGGATCCGATCTGGAACAGATGCAGCAGTTGATCGACAACGCGGCACGGGCGCAGAGCAGCCTGAATCTGCAGTTCGGCATCAGCCTGACACCGGCACAGGTTTCACAGCTGGAGCACAGTATCGTCTGGTGGGAGAAGGTGACGGTCAATGGCCAGACGGTGCTGGCACCCAAACTCTATTTGGCCAAAGGTGACGTCGCCCCATTGAGCGGCAGCGTGATTGCCGGCAATAAGGTTAACCTGAACGGCGGCAGCATTCGCAACGACGCCAGCACGCTACAGGGCGGTGAGCGGCTGAACGTCAACAGCCAGACAAGCATCAGCAATCTTAATCAGGGGATGATCAACGCTAACGATGGGCTGAGTTTGAGTGCTATTGGTGATATCAGTAATATCGGCTCGACCATCAGTGGGCAGCGGGTCCAGCTTGAAAGCCAGGACGGCAGCATTATCAATAAAACCCAGGCCCGCCAGTGGGATGCCACCGGGACCCAGGGTGGCCTGACGCTGACGCGCTCGCGTACGGAAGTCGGTGATATTGCCGTGATCCGCGCAGGAGATGCATTGGGCATGCAGGCCGGTAACAATATCGAAGTTACCGGGGCGCAGGTCATCTCTGGCGGTGCAATGGATCTGCGGGCGGGCGGCGACGTCAACCTGCTTGCCAATAACACTGCTCGCGTCGACAAGTCTGACGGTGGCCGCTGGGGCGGTGGGCTAAAAGAAAGTGAAACCCATGGTAGCCTGGCCACTGAAATCAGCGCGGGTGGGCCACTAAACGTCAGTGCCGGGCAGGATTTGAATCTGACCGCCAGTCAAATCGGCAGCAAGGGCGACGCGGCATTAAAAGCCGGGCGTGACATCAATCTGCAAACCGCCGAACAGGGGAGTCGTCAGAAAACCGACGGCAGTGAGCACATCAGTAGTGGCGCGACGCGCAGCACTCTCACCAGCAGTGGGGATCTGCAACTACAGGCCGGACGTGACCTGAATTCACAGGCCGCGGCGCTGGTGGCAGACAACGACGTCGGCCTGCGGGCCGGGCGTGACGTTAACCTCAATACCCAACAAAGCCGGGAATATCAGGAAAGCCACGGCGGTCGCCAGCAGCGAGTAAACGAGTCCATACGCCAGCAAGGCACTGAAATCGCCAGCGGCGGCGACACGCGCATTCAGGCCGGACGGGACGCGACTCTCAACGCCACTCAGGCTCAGGCCAGTGGTGACGTGGCAGTGAGCGCTGGGCGCGATATTGCGCTGAACAGCGCCACCGAAAGCGACTACAGCTTCTTCGAAGAGACCAAAGTCAAAAAAGGGTTTATGTCCAAAACCACCACCCATACAGTGGAAGAGGACTACGCTACTCGCGAGAAAGGTACGTTGCTGAGCGGCAACAATATCGCACTCAACGCCGGTAATGACCTGAAGGTGCAAGGCTCAACGGTAGTCGGCGACGGCAAGGTAAACCTGCAGGCAGGTAACAACGTCGATATTGTGGCGGCTACCGAGGAACAATCCCGCTATCGGTTAAACGAGAAGAAAAAGAGCGGCATGTTCAGCGGCGGTGGTATCGGCGTGACTATCGGTAGCACTTCGTCACGGCATCAGTTGAATGAAGACGGCACCACCCAAAGCCAGAGCGTTAGCACTATCGGCTCTACCGGCGGCGACGTGAATATCGTGGCAGGCGGCAAGGCGCATATCGGCGGTGCGGACGTGATTGCGGATAAGAACCTTAACGTGGTAGCGGGTGAGATCAGTGTCGATCCGGGCAATGATCTGCTGCGGCGTAAAGAGCGTTACGAGCAGAAGCAAAGCGGATTGACGCTGTCGGTCTCCAGCCCTATCACCGATACATTACTGGCGATGAATGATTCGCTCAAGCGTGCGGATGATACTGGTGATGGCAGATTGAAAGCGCTGTATGCGGTACAGGCAGCCCGTGCAGGGTGGGTTAATTCTGAGGCCAGTGCCGATCAGGCGCAGGGGCTGGCGAAAGGTGAGTTTTCCAATAGTGTGAAGGTGCAGCTTAGCGTTGGGTCGAGCAAAAGCACTTCCGAGTCTGAACTGAAACAGAATCAGATACGTGGCAGTAACCTAACGGCAGGCGGCGACGCTACCTTGGCCGCTACAGGCTCGAAGGGGACTAGCGGCGACCTGCACGTTAGTGGTAGTGCTATCACCGGCAACAAGGTGACGCTTGCGGCGCAAAACGATCTGCTGCTGGATGCTGCCGGAAACCACCGCGAGCAGACCAGCAAAAACAACAGCAGTGGCTGGAATGCAGGGGTACATATTTCACTGGGGGATGAGACGGGGATTGGCGTCTCGGCCAGTGGTTATCAATCGAAAGGTGCGACAGATGGCAAGAGCACCGAATACGTTAACTCCCGGCTCAATGCACGAGATGAACTAAGCCTGAGCAGTGGACGCGATACCATGCTTTCTGGTGCGCAGGCACTGGGTGACAAGATTAAGGTGGATGCGGGTCGTGATCTGTCGATCGGTAGTTTGCAAGATACCGACGACTATCACAGCTGGCAGAAAGATGTTAGCGGTGGCGCGAGCTTTACCTTCGGGTCGATGAGCGGTTCTGCCTCGTTGAGTATGAGCCAGACTAAAATCGAGAGTGAATATGCCAGTGTGGGTGACCAAAGTGGTTTGTTTGCGGGAGATAAAGGCTTTGATATTAACGTTGGCAACCATACGCAACTGAATGGTGGGGTGATTGCTTCGACGGCTGACAGCATCAAAAATCAGCTCTCTACCGGCTCGCTGGGTTGGGATGCCATTGATAATAAAGCGGAGTATAACGCCAGCAGCAGCGGTTTTGGTATTTCTACCAGTGGGCCAACCGGCGGTGGTCTCGCCAAGGAAAAAGGAAAGGCTGCCGGCACTACGCAGTCGGCAGTCGCCGCAGGCAATATTGATATCCGTAATACGGCAGCTCAGACACAAGATATCGCCGAGCTAAGCCGCGATACGGACAATGCCAACGGACGTATCGATAAAATCTTCGATGAGGCGAAGGTGAAAGACAACTTGGCGTTTACCCAGGGCGTCACGCAGCTTGCGACGCAGTTGGTCAGCGATTATGGCAACAAGCAGATGCTACAGGCTCAGCGTGCCGCTGCGGAAAAACTGAGTCAGGATCCAGCCTACCTGAGTGCAAGTGCACAGGAACGCCAGAAAATGCTAGAGGGGTCGCCGGAGTATAAGGCGGCGCAGAAAGAGTACGGTATCGGCAGTAATTTCTGGGCTGCGGGGACGGCTATCAGTGCGGCGCTGGCGGGAATTAGCGGCGGTGATATTGGCGCTGCGGCCGGTGGTGCGCTGGCACCGTATTTGGCACGGGAAATCAAAACCCGTACAGAAGGCAACACGGCAGCGAATGCGGCTGCACATGCGGTAGCCGGGGCATTGGTAGCATTGGTCTCGGGTAACAATGTGGCGTCGGGAGCTGCAGGCGCGGCAAGTGGGGAACTAGCTGCTAAAATTATCAGCGAACAGTATTATGGCAAGGATCCTTCAGCCCTGACGGAAGCAGAGAAGCAAAATGTCAGTGCGCTCAGCCAATTGGCGGCAGGGCTGGCAGGTGGATTGGTAGCGGACAGCACCGCAGGGGCCGTGGGCGGTAGCGTGGCCAGTAAGACGGCGGTGGAGAATAACTATCTAAGCGTGTCTGAAAAGACGGAGTTTGAGATAGCGAAGCAGACTCTTCAGAAGAGCAAAGACCCGGCAGAGCGCGAGAAAGCCCAGCAGAAATACGATGCGTTACGTGAAAAAGATATAGCTAGCGACCAGAAAGTGATTGATGCCTGCGGGAATGGAACGGCAGCAAGTGCAGCCTGTGGTGCGGCGAGGCTGGAGGTTATTGCGGCGAAAGGTGAATACGAGAATACCGGTAACTACAATTCGAAAGCCAGCCAGCAGTACTCGGATGCCTACGGTCAGATAGTGAATCTGCTGAATATCACCAGCGTTGATGCACAAAATCAGCAACAGATCCAAGACGCAATGATCAACTTCTTCATGACAACCAAAGGAGTCGATTATGCAACAGCCAAAGATTATGCCGAGCTGAAGCAGGGTGCTGATATCTTTGTTGCTTCATTGACACCTGTATTGGGTGCCGCAGCAGCAAAACAACTGAGTAAGATTGTGGATGCGAATCTGAAAGTTGTCGCGAAAGGAAATGTTGATGGTAGCAAGTTCACTGATACAAATCAGGGAGTAAGACCGTCACAATTAGCTGATTTTAACAAACCGACCTTAATCAATGATGTTGTACAGGCCAAAATAAATAAGCGCCCTGACAAAAATTATCCTAATGGAAATATGGGTACTGCTCATGCAGAAATAGGTGTTATCCAGCAGGCCTATGAGAAAGGGATGACTAACGGCAAAGATATGCTTATGTCGGTGAGTGGGCAAGATGTTTGTTCTTTCTGTCTAACTGATATAAAACTCATGGCTGAGAAGTCTGGGCTTAAGTCTCTAACCTTGTTTGAAGAGAGTTCAGGCAGGACTTTATATTGGGAGGCTGGCACGAAAGGCTTCCGTATTAAAGGAGCTAATGATGAGTAAGTTGCACCTCTCCTGGTCTTGCTCGCCAAAAGGCGGTACTAAGAAATCTGACAGTTGGGATGACATCGGTAACCTACTAAATAATCTTCGTTTATCTAGTGGTTGCGTGACAGTGGATAAATTAGATGATGAAGGTTATTTAATCTCAGAAATTCAAGTGAGAATGGAAAAAGGCCTTTATATGGTCACTTTTTTGAATGAAGAAGATGAAGTTATGACGTTTACGGATTTAACGCAACCGGATAAAAGGGTACTAATCCTAGGAGATTATTGGTCCGAAAGGCAGGTCACGAAAGACTTTGATCTTGTTGTCAAAGTTTTTAAGGAGTTCTTTGATACTGGCAATGTATCAACGGAGCTTTTGAACTAAGACATGGATCCCAGCCAACTGGCCGGGGTTTTTGCTTCTAAGCCCTAAAATCCTCCCGCTTCCCGATGTTGCAGCCGGATAACCTCGGGGGCGCGGTGACCTCCAGTTGTTCAGCGTCGGTGATTGCCAGTACCGCCACAGCGGATAAAAACCGTCTCGATACAGGTACTCTGGGCTTCAGCGATATCCATAATCAGACGGATTTCAAGGCCGAACACCAGGGGGGAAGTATCAGTAGCGGCGGCCCGGTGGCGGCCGATTTGCTGACCAATTTGGCGGGTGCAGCCCTTTCCGGCGCAGGCAATAAAGGGCATGCCAAAGGCACCACGCAGGCGGCGGTGTCGGGCGGTAGCGTGGTTATTCGTGACTTGGCAAATCAAAAAATAGTCGTGCTCCAGTGGGTGCTGTTACTATGTTGAAACGTTGGCGTTGGTGAATAATATGAATAAGTTAGAGATCTACATAAAAATTTTTGGACTTGTTCTAACCTTACGTTAGGAGTATTCAATTACAAAATTCTTGGGTAAAATTAAGAGATGTTTCATGTTATTTAGAAACAGAGCTTATACATAACCTCCCTGAAAGCCTTATGTGTAATAGTATGACTGAGCATGATGTGTGGTTTCTGAATAACCAGGCTAAGTATTATTTTGAAAAATGTAATGATGATATATCACCAAACTATAACCAGCATGTTTACTATATCGGAGAACTATTTAAAATAACCCCTGATGAGTTAAAGCCCAAGCTAACATGGGCTGGCCCATAGGCAACAACCCAAGGTAAGGTCATGACTGTGATTTCTAAGGCCTAAATCCATTAACTCCTGCTGCCGCAATCGCCTAATTCGGAGAGCTGCAGTGTCGGGAGTAGCCGGTTGATTAGAAAAATATTGTCATTTTGAAAATTGAATTACCAAAGATTAATCATTAATAAAATAAATTTCTTTATATTAAAGATAAACGATATCAATAAAAACCCAACATGATGTTGGAATATTACTAACAAGGAGCAGTAATGAAAAAAGTTCTATGTGTTTGCATGGCGAGTAGTATGCTGTTATTAACCGCCTGTTCATCCACTAATAATGTAGAAAAAGTCACCGCTGCTAATGGCAGTAGCATTGGTGTGAAGACTTTCTTTGCGCTACCTGAAAATAACAATAATCAATATGCCGACACCAAGCTGCGTATTGTCACACAGACCAATACCGGCGTAGGTGTAGGGCTACAGGTTTTAACCTCTGCACTTACCGGTGGTCTTTCCGCCAACACTTTCAGCAAGGACTCGTTGAAAGGCAGCAGTGTCGATACTTTGCCAGAACCGACTAAAAGTTATCTGGTGCCTAAAGCCAAGGTTGTTATCGCCGACTGGTTGCAAAAGAATGGAGCCGGTTACAGTTACAATAATAATTTGAATATTACACCCGCCAGATGGCTGCTGGTGTATCAGGATCTAGCGAAAAGTGATACTCCATACGAACTGCGCTACGCCGTTACCTTTTATAAGCGGCCGGAGGGGGGAAGCATGTTCTCAGCCTTCGACCAATTCAAATGCAGCCCAACCCCGCGCGCGGCACCACTAACACAGTGGCAAGCCAGTGATTATGCGATGGTGAAGCAGGTCACCACGGAATATATGGATGACTGCCTTAGCCAGTTGAATGGACAATTAACCGCATTACTAAAGCGCTAGTTTCTCCTCCGCGATAAAACCAGGCCGGGCGGCAATCCAAAAGCTACCCGGCCTGCCGCCTTACTATTACCTGTCATATAAGCCGCAGCTTAAACTTTCACTTCCCCAATCCTCTCCAGTGCATCTACCACCAAACCCCAAAACTTATCCTGATCCAGCTTTACCGCCACCTGGGTGTGGCAGTCCGGCGGAGGCGCGGCGCGGAAGTCGGCCACCGTCATGCCCAGCGTCAGGGTGCCGGTCAGTTCGATATCCACCGGGACTTTACGGACAGTCATCACTTCGGGGTCAATCACATAGGCCACCGCGCAAGGATCGTGTACCGGCGGGGCGCTAAAGCCCTGCGCCTGTTGATACATTTTGCCAAAGAACTCAAGCAGTTCACCGACAAACCTGGCCGGTCCGGTCTGGATAGCGGCAATACGGGCACAGACTTCTGGCGTGGCGAGCGCCTGATGGGTCAGATCCAGCCCGACCATGGTTAGTGGCCACTTTTCATTGAATACGATATGCGCGGCTTCCGGATCGATCTTGATATTAAATTCTGCCACCGCGCTCCAGTTGCCCACGTGGTAGCCGCCGCCCATCAGCACTACTTCCTTCACGCGTTCGGCAATGCGTGGCTCTTTACGCACCGCCATTGCGATATTAGTCAGGCCGCCGGTCGGGACGAGCGTCACGCTACCTGGCGGGTGAGCCATGATGGTGTCGATGATCAGATCTACCGCATGGCAGGGTTCCAGCGCCAATGTTGGTTGTGGCAGCACTGGGCCATCCAGGCCGGATTCGCCATGGATATCGGGTGCGACTTCTATCTGGCGTACCAGCGGGCGCGGGCAGCCGGCAGCAAAGGGCACGCCGGTAATATTGGCGATGCGTGCGACGGCCAGTGCGTTACGGGTGACCTTATCCAGTGTTTGATTACCTACTACGGTAGTCACCGCCAGCAGATCAATCTGCGGGTTACCCCAGGCCAGCAGCATGGCGATCGCATCGTCATGCCCTGGATCGCAGTCCAGTATGATTTTTTTCATTTTTATTCCTGATGCAGGGAGAGGTTCTCGCAGCATAGCGCACCGACGGCAGGCGAGGTAATGACCGATAATGCTTTTTGTTAACCACATCAAAGCGTTGCTGATTCGGTGATGTAATGAAACGTAAATCCCCTTCATGGCACTTTACCCTGGAGTTTACTCCAGGGTTTATTGTGAGGCCTGGCGAAATGCAGAGAGGAGAGGCGCGATGAGCATGTTGAAAAAGCTCTTGGGGCAAGGCGGTTTCGGTGGCGTGCATCAACGTTCGGGACATGGCCGGGGGCATCATGGCAACCGTTATAATCAGTATGGCGATCAGGGGCCACAATGCCTGCAATGTCAGGCGCCTAACAAGCCCGGTGCGCGTTATTGCCACCGTTGTGGGCAACCTTTTGAGACGGCAGCATCACAATGCAACGGATGTTCTGCACCGCTGCCACCGGGCAGCCGTTTTTGCCAACAATGCGGCAAGGCGGTCAATGGGGGACAGTCATGACGAAACGTGGATGGAGTGTGATAGTGCTGTTGGTTGCCATGGCGTTATGGACGCTGTTGGCGTGGGGAGCCTCTGGTATCTTGGGTTGGCTACCTGCACTGACAGGGCTAGCGCAGAGTGGGTCGGCGCAGTTGGCGCCACAGCTTACCGGTTTGCTCAACCTGGTTCCGCAGACGCTGTTGGATAGCGGGTTACCATGGTTGCAGCAACTGGGGAACTGGCTGGCGGGCTCTTTCCCGCTGCTGCTTACCTGGGCGGGATATGTCGTCTGGTTGATCTGGGGGCTAGGCATGCTGGCATTACTGGTACTTGGTGCCTTGGTGCGCCGTGTTCTGCTTAGCGATAGCCCTGATAGACTTCCCCCACGCGCTTAAAGTAATCGGTAAGGTAGTTGATGCACACTTGTACCTTGAGTGGCAGTTTATCTTTCTCGGTGTACACGGCATATACCGGGCGAGGATCCGAATGATAACTTTTGAAAAGGATCTCGATCTCGCCACGTTTGATCTCTTCGATCACCCACATCAGCGGTGCATAGGCAATGCCTGCCCCGGCTTTTAACCAGCGGATCATGGTCTGTGAATCGTTGGTGACAAAACGCCCTTGCGGTGCAATACGTGTGCTGATGCCTTCCGGTGCGATCAGCTCGAATTCACTATCCGGTCGCACGCTGTATTCCAGCCAGGAAAAATTGACCATGTCGCTCGGTTTTTGTGGCGTACCGTATTGGCTAAGATAGCTTTTGGCGGCACACACCACCATTGGCATTGAACCCAGGCGTTTGGAAAATAGGCTGGAGTCTTGCAGCGCACCCGTGCGAATCACCACGTCCAGTCCATCGGCGATCAAATCCGGTGCTGGGATGCCAGTGACCAGGTTCACTGTCAGGCCGGGATACTCTTTCAGCATATCGGCGGTCATGGTGGCCAATACGTTTTGCGCCATGGTGGATGAACTGCCAATACGCAACGTGCCGGTCGGCGTATTGTTAAATGCGTACAGTTGTTCGTGCACTTCGCTGACTTCCAGCAACATGCGGCGACACCCCTGATAGTAAATTTTCCCGGCTTCTGTCAGGCCAATACTGCGTGTGCTGCGATTAAGCAGTTTAACCTGTAGTTCATTCTCCAGTTTGGAGACGGTCTGGCTGATAGATGAAACGCTCATATCGAGCTGACGCGCAGCCGCCGTAAACGACCCGCATTCAACCACTTTGGCGAATACCGACATCCGTTTTAGTCTTTCCATTATTCACTCTGGCTTAAAAGTGATTTAGATCACAGATTGTTGATGAGTTGATAGTAAGCAAGCTAATATAACGTAGTCGGGTGGAAAGACCTTATCAACGCGCGAGTGTGATCGGCAGCGTCATAGTGGCCGAACCCTCCGGTATCCTCGCAATTCCTATCGCGGATGTACGTTCCAGAGTTTACTCTTTTTTCAGGTTCCTGACCTGTCTGGGCCGGAATTTGTGGTGCGTGTCAGCTAAAATGTAAAGAGAATGTGAATGGAGATATACCCTATAGCTTTCAAGTTGCAGTTAGGCGCCCAGCTCGCTCATCCCCAGGCGCTTACTTTAGTAAGTCACTGGGGTGAGCGAGTGCAGGTAACAACACTGCAACTTGAAAGATGACGGGTATGGAGGTTAACGCCCGGTGCAGTGAGTGATAAGGAAAAATTGATGAGTTTGCTTCCGGTTATGGTCATTTTCGGACTGTCGTTTCCCCCGGTCTTTTTTGAGTTGCTGGTTTCGCTGGCGCTGTTTTTTTTGCTGCGCCGTCTGCTGCAGCCCACTGGGATTTACGATTTTGTCTGGCATCCAGCGTTGTTTAATACCGCGCTGTATTGCTGTTTGTTCTATCTGATTTCATGTTTTTTCGTTTGAGGTCGCTGTGAAAAATTTTTCAATAAAAATAGCCCGAATCGCGATCACACTGATTCTGGTCCTGCTGGGGATAATCGCCATATTCAAAGCTTGGGTGTTCTACACCGAATCCCCCTGGACACGAGACGCCAAGTTTACCGCTGACGTAGTGGCGATAGCCCCGGACGTCACCGGTCTGCTGACTGACGTGCCGTTAGTGGATAACCAATTGGTGAAGAAAGGGCAGGTACTGTTGGTTATCGATCAGCCGCGTTATCAACAGGCATTGGCGGAAGCCAGCGCCGATGTTGCCTATTACCAGACGCTGGCAGCGGAAAAAAGGCGTGAAGCCGGCCGCCGCGTACGCTTAGGTGTGCAGGCGATGTCGCAAGAAGAGATCGATCAGGCGAATAACGTACTGCAGACGGTCGAACATCAGTTAGCGAAGGCCGTAGCGACGCGCGAACTGGCGCAGCTGGATCTGGAACGCACCACGGTACGTGCACCCGCTGACGGCTGGATCACCAACCTGAACGTACACGCTGGCGAATACATTACACGTGGTTCAGTGGCTGTGGCACTGGTGAAGAAAAACAGCTTCTACATTCTGGCCTATCTGGAAGAAACCAAGCTCAATGGCCTGAATAAAGGCGATCGTGCAGAGATCACTCCGTTGGGCAGTGACCGTATTATGCACGGCACCGTGGATAGCGTGGCCGCTGCCGTTAACAACAGTAGCAGCACCGTGAACAGTAAAGGGCTGGCGTCAATCGACAGTAATCTGGAATGGGTGCGTTTGGCACAGCGCGTGCCAGTGAAAATTCTGTTGGACGATAAAGACCAGTTACACCCTTATCCGGCCGGGACCACCGCCACGGTGGTGATCACCGGTAAGAATGATCGCGCTGTCGATAGCGGCTCACCTTTTGTGCGTTTGATGCATCGGCTGCGTGAGTTCGGTTAATGAATAACCCAACCTTTATCCGGCTGAGATTTGCCTTCAAGCTCAGTTTTGCGGTGGTGTTTGCGCTGTTCGTCGGCTTCCATCTCAATCTGGAAACCCCACGCTGGTCGGCGATGACCGCCGCCATCGTGGCCGCCGGTACGGCCTTTGCGGCGGGCGGCGAGCCTTTTTCCGGTGCTATTCGCCATCGCGGTTGGCTGCGTATTATCGGCACATTCATCGGCTGCTTTGTCGGCATAGCGATTATCGTCACTACGGCGCGTGCGCCGGTAGTGATGTTGCTGCTGTGCTGCATCTGGGCTGGCTTCTGTACCTGGCTTTCCTCTCTGGTTAAAGTTGAAAACTCCTATGCCTGGGGCCTGGCGGGTTATACCGCGCTAATCATTATTGTCACCGTTGCCAGCAGCGAAGCGCATCTGCTGGAAGCGCCGCAGTTCGCCATAGAGCGCTGCAGCGAGATCGTGCTGGGGATCGTCAGCGCCGTGTTGGCAGACTTGCTGTTCTCGCCGCGTTCAATCAAACAGGATATTGACCGGGCGGTGGATAAACTGCTGGTGGATCAGTACCTGTTGATGCAGATGTGCATCAGCAATGCCGAGAAAGAAGACATCGACCGCGCCTGGAGCAACTTGGTGAAAAGCACCACAGCGCTGAACGGTATGCGCAGCAACCTGATGATGGAGTCATCACGCTGGCAAAAGGCGAATCGCCGCATTCTGGCGCTGCATACGCTTTCGCTGACACTGATTACCCAGGCCTGTGAGACCTATTTAATCTTGTTGAACCACCCGGATGCGCTGAAAGAAAACGTTCGCGAGTTATTGATGGTACCTGCGGAAACGCCGCAGGAAATCCATAAACGCATGAAGTTATTGCGGCAAGTGCTGACCACCAATCGTACCGACGAGACTTTAGTAACCATCACCAGTTGGGTGGGCGCAGCCTCTCGTTACCTGCTGCTGGCCAAAGGTGTGCATACCAACAGCAGCATTAGTGTGGTGGAAGAAGGGGTGTTAAGCAGTGAGGTCGTGGTTAAACCGACCTCGGCGGAAAGACACCACGCAATGATTAACGGCCTGCGTACCTTTGTCGCAACGGCGTTTGGTAGCTTATTGTGGTTATGGACTGGCTGGACCTCCGGCAGTGGTTTTATGGTGATTATTGCGGTGATCACCTCGCTGGCAATGCGCACCCCGGCACCGCGCATGGTGGCGATGGACTTTATCCTGGGTATGCTGGCGGCGATCCCGGTCGGCTCACTGTACTTTATGGTGATCCTGCCGGCGACCCAGCAAAGTATTTTACTGCTGTGCCTCAGTCTGGGTCTGCTGGCCTTCTTCATCGGTATCGAAGTGCAGAAACGGCGGTTGGGCTCACTCGGCCTGTTGGCCGGGACCATCAACATTCTGGTGCTGAGTAACCCGATGGAGTTCAACGTGACTCAGTTCCTCGACGGGGCGCTCGGTCAGTTCCTTGGTAGCTGCGTAGGCTTGATGGTGCTATTACTGATCCGCGATAACTCACGTGAACGTACGGGGCGTACGCTGCTGAACCAGTTTGTCAGCAGTGCAGTATCGGCGTTGACCACCAAGGCGTCGCGTCGTCGGCAAAATCATCTGCCAGCACTGTATCAGCAACTGAATCAACTGCTGATGATGTTCCCGAACGATATCGCGAAGTACCGCCTGGCGCTAAACCTGATCATCGCCCACCAGCGTATGCAGCGAGCGGAGATACCGGCCAGCGAGGAGCTTTCAGCATTCCATAAGCAGATCCGCAATACCGCAGACCATGTTGTTTCGGCTAAAAACGATGTGAAGCGCGCGTACTATTACGATCGACTGTTGGGTGAAATGAATGACTATCAGCAAAAACTGGTGGATTATCATGCGCCACTCAGCGTCACTGGGCCGGTAAAACGCCTGGCGGACATGTTGCATCGTTACCGCCATGCGTTGATCGACTGACACGCCAAATGCCCCTCCCGGGGCTATACTTGCCAAAGATGACCCTGTTTCGGAGTTGCACTGAGTGCCAGACGCGCTGCAAAATGGCATGATTAGCATGAATGGGTGATGCAAGTTGTTGGGTGCGGTTTCCCCTGAAGTGAAAACGTTATATGACAGTCATCTCTGCTTCATCCTTTTCATCTATAAATCCAACTAGCATGGGTGCTGATGCACCCCTGTCTGCCATAATTCAGGGACAGCAATGAATAAGCGGATCCTCGTGGCGATAGTTATCGCCGTTGTGATAGCCGGTTTTAACGCACTGCGCGGTACCGATAGGGTGATTGCCAACGTGCCGGCGGTGGCTGAAGGTCAGAGTATTGACCAACTGACGCAGCAGAAAAGGGTGGTGAGTTACCTGCAGCAGCATCAGCGGCTGCCGGACTATTACATCACCAAGAAGCAGGCGCGTGAACAGGGGTGGGATGCACGTAACGGGAATTTGTGTTCGGTGCTGCCGGGCAAGGCCATTGGCGGTGACCGTTTCTCAAACCGTGAAGGGCAACTGCCTACCGCCCGCAGCCGAGTATGGCGCGAAGCGGATATCAATTATCAATGCGGCCGGCGCGGTGCCGATCGCTTGCTGTATTCCAGCGACGGCCTGATTTTTGTCACGCGTGACCATTATAAAAACTTCATTCGGGTGGAGTGAGCTTGATGGCAAAAGTAGAGTTCGATTTTAATCAGATTAACGATTTGCCGGCGTTCTACCGCGACTTTGCACATAAGTTTGCGCTGGATGAGGCGTTTGGCGCCAATCTGGATGCACTGTGGGACGTGGTAACCGCGGACATCGGCTTGCCGGTTGAGATTGAGTTTACCCATCTCAACGCCCGCAGCAAACGTCGTTTTGGCGCAATTATTCTTCTGTTTGAAGAGGCGGAAGAAGAGTTGGAAGGTAGCCTGCGTTTCAATATTCGTGAAAGCAGCGGTGAACCTGCACATCACCGGGGATGAACTGGGTTCATCCCGTGGTGACGGCGGCGATCATTCGGCGGTCTCGGCCAGATCACGCAGGTACTGGAAGATTTGACGGTAAGCTTTCGGCGGCTTGTTAGCGGCTTTCTCTTTCTGTGCGTTACGCACCAGTGAGCGCAGCTGCTGACGATCGGCATCTGGATACAGCGCCAGAATAGGCGGGATCGCATCATCGCCTTCTTCTACCAGGCGGTCGCGCAGCACTTCCAGCTTATGGAACAGCGAAACCTGTTGGTTATGGCGGTTCTTAAGTTTGTCGAGCGCGGTTTGGATCGGCTCTACATCGCGGGCACGCAGCATTTTGCCAATCAGTTGCAGCTGACGGCGGCGGCCTTCTTTTTTGATCTTCTGCGCCAGTTCAATCGCGGTGCGTAAATCTTCGTCCAGCGGGATGCGGTCCAGGGCGTTTTTACCCAGCTCGACCAGTTCGACGCCCAGATCTTTCAGCGCTTCGGCATCACGTTTAATTTCACTTTTACTGACCCAGATAATCTCGTCATCTTCCTCGTCAATGTTCTCCGGGACATCGTCGAGCCAGTCTTCAGGCTGTTTGTTCATGGTAGGCTCCGTTAAAAAGAGGCTAATCCTAACAGGTTGCTGGCTTTATGCGAAATTCCACGCGGTTCCTGTTAGACTCAAAAGTATAAATCACATGATTTTTGCGCGTGACTCCACGCGCAACCACGCCGCCACGGCACTTTTCTCAACGATTTTCTGATTAAGTATGGCAGATTGATGAAAGTAGTCACTCAAGTTGCAGAACAGCGCAAGGCGCTGGAACAGGCCGTTTCACAGGCTTTGGAACTGGCACGCGCCGGCTCCGATGCGGCAGAAGTTGCCGTGACCAAATCTACCGGTATCAGCGTCAGCACCCGCTTCGGCGAGGTGGAGAACGTTGAGTTCAACAGCGATGGTGCGTTGGGCATTACTGTTTATCACCAACAGCGTAAAGGCAGTGCGTCTTCTACCGATCTCAGCCCGGATGCGATTGCGCGTACTGTGCAGGCAGCACTGGATATCGCCCGTTATACCTCGGTGGATCCTAACGCCGGCCCGGCAGAAAAAGATCTACTGGCGTTTGACGCACCGGATCTGGATCTGTTCCACCCAGAGGAACTGGACGCAGAGCGCGGTATCGAACTGGCTGCACGAGCCGAACAGGCGTCACTGGCCGCAGACAAACGTATTACCAATACCGAAGGGGGCAGTTTTAACAGCCACTATGGTATCAAGGTGTTCGGCAACAGCCACGGCATGTTGCAAAGTTACTGTTCCAGCCGGCATTCACTGTCTAGCTGCGTCATTGCGGAACAGGATGGTGATATGGAGCGTGATTACGCTTACACCATTGGCCGCGCGATGGGCGATCTGGAAAGCCCGGAATGGGTCGGGCAGGAATGTGCCCGTCGCACGCTGTCACGCCTGGCACCGCGTAAGCTGTCAACCATGACCGCACCGGTATTGTTTGCCTCTGAAGTCGCAACGGGGTTGTTCGGGCATTTGGTCGGTGCCATCAGTGGGAGCAGTGTTTACCGAAAATCCACTTATCTGTTGGATTCTTTGGGCAAACAAATCCTGCCGGACTGGCTGACTATCGAAGAGCACCCGCATTTGCTAAAAGGGCTGGCCTCTACGCCGTTCGACAGCGAGGGTGTCCGTACCCAACGCCGCGACATTGTCAAAGATGGCGTGTTGCAAACCTGGCTGATGACCAGCTATTCGGCGCGTAAGCTGGGTATGCACAGTACCGGCCATGCGGGCGGTATCCACAATTGGCGGATCAAAGGGCAGGGTAATGACTTTGCCGGCATGTTGAAGCAGTTGGGCACCGGTTTGGTGGTTACCGAACTGATGGGCCAGGGGGTCAGCGGCATTACCGGCGACTATTCGCGCGGTGCGGCGGGTTTCTGGGTAGAAAACGGCGAGATCCAATATCCGGTCAGCGAGATCACTATCGCGGGTAACCTGAAGGATATGTTGCGTAACATCGTCAGCGTGGGTAGCGATATCGAAACCCGCAGTAACATCCAGTGCGGTTCTGTGTTGTTGCCGGACATGAAAATCGCCGGTCAGTAATGTTTACCACGGCTGGCCGCTCCGGTTGCCAGCCGTATCACTTCCCTTTCCCCCGTTTTAACCTTGCTTACAAATCTTCGGTTTCGGTTTTCACTTCCCTTGCCTATGGTTAGGCTGGGTCAAATAAAACAATAACTGGAAGGTGAGCAAGCATGTCGAACAAACTGAAAGCGCTTATGGCATTGACGCTGCTGGGTGCCAGTTCACTGGCTGTCGCAGCCGATCTGGCCGACGATATGGATACCATATCGGGCAATTACAAAACGGTGCTGAGCACCGACTCCACGGACACAATGAAGCAAAGCTTGCAGAATATGCGTGCCGCTGCCGTAGATGCGAAGCAAAGTAAGCCACCAAAAATGGAAGATAAAGCGGCCAACAGCCCGGAGATAAAAGATTTCCATCACGGTTTGGATACGCTGATCGGCCAGATAGATCAATCGCTGGCGCTGGCTAATCAAGGCAAACTGGCCGAAGCCAAGCAAGTTGCTCAGGGCTTCAAGCAAACCCGCGACGTCAATCATAAGAAATTCCGCTAAGTCTTTTCGCGCCGTTCTGAGGTCAGATAGCAGGACGGCGCTTGCCCCAGCACGCGTCGAAACATGGTTGCAAACGCCGCGCTGCTTTCATAACCCAATTCCAGAGCTACCTGCGTCACGCTGCTACCTTCGGCCAGTCGGGCCAATGCCAATACCACGCAGGCTCGTTGGCGCCATTGCGAAAATGACATGCCGGTTTGAGTGCGGAACAGGCGGCTGAAGCTACGGATACTCATGTACAGGCGTGCGGCCCACTCCTGCGGTGAGTCGTGGGCGTCAGGTTGTTGCAGGAATCGTTGGCACAGTTCACCCAACCGTGGGTCAGCAGGCAGCGGGATATGCAGGGGCAAGGACTGCAGATGAGCGAGCTCATGTAACAACAGACTAACCAGCGCGCCATCCCGGCCCTGTGGGTCGTATTCCAGAGGCATATCGACGGCTGCCATCAACAGTTGGCGCATGAGTGGCGTCACGCTAACCACTTGGCAAACCTGCGGTTGAGCGGGCAGTAGAGCCGTCGGCTCAATGTATAGGCTCCGAGTAGTGACACCGACCATTCTGACCTCATGCGGCATTTGCGGTGGCAACCACACTGCCCGCTGCGGCGGCACAATCCAATTCCCCTGGCGGGTAAATACGTGCATCACACCGGTCGCGCCATACAGGAGTTGGGCGCGGCGGTGACTGTGCATGGGCAGCAGATGGCCTGATGGATAATCGGTGCCGATGGCGATCACTGGCCTTGGCACGTGGTCGAGGTCATCTATACGTACGTTGCGCATAAGCCCTATCGTTGAGCATGTTGGCCGAAATGCAATGATAGTTGGCCTTTCATATAAAGCAAGCCAATCGCCATCACTTTACTATCAAGGAAGAGAAATAACGCTGCCTTGGCAGTGAGATATTTTTATTGTTGATGAACCCTCTTATTTTAAACGCCGGGGCAGGACGAGTTATCTCGTCTGCACAATACAAGAAGTTAATAAGGAATAAGTTGTCTTTTTATTCCAACACCTGAAGCAATAGTTCTTCTTTTAATGCTGTGACTATAAGGTGATATTTCATGTGTAAGATCGGTGTGATTGGTGGTGGGGCGGCTGGCATTTCCTTTGTTTACAATTTCATTAAGAATAAGTCTGTTAATAATTGCAATAAACATCTTTCGCTGAAGGTTTTTGACAAGCAAGGTTTTAACGGTGGCATGGCTTACAGCAGCGATTTCGATAGTCATATTTTAAATATGACGCCGGAGAACATGTCGGCAGATATTTTTGATCGTGCGCACTTTTCAGATTGGATCACTATGCATTTTCCTCGCTACACTAAAGACCGTTACCCACCGCGTTGGCTCTATAAAGAGTATCTCGATTTTATCCGTGATATGTCGGTCTTTATGGCGGCCGACAGCAACGTTACACTGAATTTCATTACCGCTGAAGTTGAGGAAATCGGCCCGCATCCTGCGGGATATTTGTTGACCGCAGCTGGTGGGATTGCAGAGCAGATGGATGCGTTGGTGCTGTGCTCGGGGCATAATGAAGCGGAAAGTCTGTATCCCATTGATGGCGTGATTTCTTATCAGGCGAATCGAGATCTTCCGGCTATCAACCCTACTTCAGCAATTGGCGTGATTGGCTGTAGCCTAACGGCGATAGATGCCATTATTGAACTGATTGAGCGGGTGGGGGCGAGTAATATTTCGGCTTTGTCGCGTTCCGGATTGTTTCCCAGTGTACAACCTGCGCTGATGCGTGCACCGCCGCCAGAATTTAAGCAGCGATTGACCCGCTTTGTTGCCGACCATAACTATATCGATGCGCATCAGTTAGTTCACATGATTAATGCGGCACTGGAGCAATACTATCCTGGGCCAGAGCGGCTGACGGTATTGTCCTCTATGGGCGCTGGTAGAGATTGTTATCGTGACCTGGCTGAAAGCCTCGACCGGGCACGTTTTGCCCGGGAGCATATCTGTAGCTACCTGGCCGCGATCCATCCGGCAGTGTGTGAAGCCTGGGTTAAAATGGATGAAAATAATCGACAAGTATTTATGCGCTTTTATAACTCTTCCTGGATGCGCAATCGGCACGCTATGCCATTAAAGAATGCTTATAAAATTATCACCGGATTAGAGTGCCAACGCTTACGCGCCTTTGGCGGCGTGGTAAATATTGAGAAGGATAATCAAGGGTTCAACGCTTTCTGCCACAATGCGACGGTACATACTCAATATTTACTTAATTGTACTGCCCCTTCATACCAAATGAAGCCAAACCGGTTAAATGGCACTCTGCTTCAAGGTGGACTGGTGCAGGAAAACATATTTGGTGGTGTGAAATGTAACCCTCTCACGCTTAAAGTCCCAGATGAACAGGGAAATGAACAAAACCTGTACTCTCTTGGCGCTCCTGCCAAAGGTGATCTTTTTTATACCTCGGCAATGGAATCCATTACCCGAGATATCAGCAAAATAGTTTTCAATAACAGCATATTTAATACAAAGAAGGCGATAGTATGAAAAACGTAGCGCTATTTGTTGGCAACGATATTTTTTCCTGGCTGGCATGTCAGGATGTTATTAGCGCCTTAAACAAGGAATGTGCCTTTACGGTTTATTTTCCATTGGTGAAAGCATCGCGCCGTTTCCAAGAGCCGGCTGTGCGGCAACTTGGCCTCTATGAACGCCAGGTACTGAATGACTTTGTTTTTCCCTTTGTCACCCGACATGCTGATATTTGCCAGGGCGCTTATCAGGCTCCGCAGGTTTTCCTGGCGGGCTCAGCAGTAAAGGCCCACCGTATTGCTGATATTAATGATGCAACTTTTATCAGCAGTTTGGGCAATATGGATGCGGTCATTTCATTGCGTTGTTATCAGAAATTCTCTGCAGATTATGTGCGGGCTTTCAGCCAGCGCGGTAAATTGCTGTGGAATCTTCATCCGGGGGATTTGCCACATTATCGCGGTGTCATGACGCTGTTTCGCGCTATGGTCAACGGCGAGAAAAACTGTGCATTGACGCTGCATGAAATGGATGAGCAGTGGGATGCAGGTCCGGTGATCGCCCGCCAGTCGGCTGAACTGCGCTATGACCTTTCATTTTTGGAAAACATGATACTGCTGGGGTGCCGCTCTGGGGCATTTTTAGCGCACCATTTGATACGGGCGGATGAGCGGGAAGCGATAACCGTTGAGCTACAGGGCGACTACCGTTACTGGGGATTTCCGGACGCACACTCTTTGGCGCAGGCCGAGGCGCTTGGGATTGAACTGATCGACCATGATGCAATTCGCCGCCATTATCTGTCTCTGTTTGTGGGTGATGAGTTCCATGAACTGGCGGGCCAATTCGCTGCTGGTTTCGATGATTTCATTCGGGCGCATAGCCATGATTGAGATGTTGGTCATTCTTGGTGCCGGTTTTATTACCGGCATTACCACCATTTTATTCGGCTTCGGTGGCGGCTTCGTGGTGGTACCTTTTGTTTATCATCTGGTTGCCTCTTCGGGTGAACAGTCAGGTCAAGCGATGCATGTTGCAGTGGCAACCTCAACGGCGGTGATGATCCTGAATGCGGGCTATGCCACCTTCACTAACTGGCGTAGTGGTAATTTGCTGCGTGAAACCATTGTTCCGCTGGTTTATTTTATCGCTATTGGCGCTGCATTGGGGGCTTTTGCCTCAAGCCTGCTGGAAGACGGTGTGGTTAGGCTACTGTTTGTAATTTATATGCTGGTGACGATTGCGGACTGTCTGTTCAGGCGGGGTTTTTTGGTCAAACCGCCTCGTGCGGCCTTGTCTAAGGTGACGCTATTTGTCGGTGGTCCGCTCATTGGGGTGATTGCGACGATGCTCGGCGTGGGAGGGAGCGTGTTAACCGTGCCTTTATTACGCCGACATGGTTATGAGATGAAACATTGCGTCAGCGCAGCCAATCCGCTGTCGATCCCGGTCGCTATCATTGGTGCACTGATGTATGTCGCTTTGGGCTGGAAGGAAATGACTGGGCCGCAGTATCTGGGTTATGTCAATCTGACCATTCTGGGGTTGCTTGTAGCGGCAGGTATTATGGGGATTGCGTTCGCCAAAAAATGGTTGCCGAAGGTTAATGACAGGCTGCATGCCAGAATTTACGTGCTGTTGTTGATCGTCGTACTGGTCGCCATCAGCTTATAAATGCAGAAAGGGCGGTTGGTCACCGCCCTGAAAACCGCTTAGCGGTGATATTCACCCGCCGCTTCCGGCTGGTACAACAGTTCCAGCACTTCAATACGCGCTTCTTCACCGTTCGGCAACTGCCAGGTAATCTGGTTGCCAATGTGCATGCCCAGTAGCGCTGCGCCTAACGGCGCCATCACTGAAAGCTGCTCGTGGCTATCTTTCAGCGACGCCGGGTAAACCAGCGTACGCACATGTTCTTCTGCAGTATGCAGATCGCGGAAACGCACGCGGCTGTTCATGGTCACCACGTTGGCCGGGATCTGGGACGGCGGCAGGATTTCGGCGCGATCCAGTTCGATGTTCAGCGCGGCGGCGACGTCGGTGTTGGCAAAGGCCGGTTGTTCCAATAGCGCATCCAGGCGTTCCGCATCCAGCTCATTAATAGTAATGGTTGGCTTGGTCATTCCACTCTCCAGTCAAATCAAAAGGCGACGGGTTACGCGCCCATAAATTCGGAAAAACAGCACAAAAGCAACACCCCCGCGCCAGAGGAGCGGGGGTGTTGTTGATGTCGAATTGTCTTACCGATAGTAGGCGGTTAAGCGGGGAAAAGAAAGAGATCCCGATCACGAAGCTTTTCACCGCCGCCGGGTTAACTGGAAACAGCTTGTGGGGTTATCTTTTTGTAATTTAATTGAATTATCTAATAAATCCTTATTTTGCGAAATGGATCCCTGATGGTCACTGAATTTCCACTTCCAACTGGAAAAAAACACGCTACACAGAAAATCGTCCTGGGGTTAGGGTAAAGACATCAGAGAAGGCGGGTTATTCAAGTGATGCGCTGTGAGATTGACAGAATCATGTTGGGATCTAGGGGTACTGAAAAGTGAATGATGGATCTGCTGCGATAGAAAAGAATGAACAGCCTGATGTCAGCATGGCCGGGGCGATAACTGAGCAGGTACTGTCAGATATTACCACTATGCTGAATGAAGACGGTATTTATACCAATGCGGTACAGCAACAGATGTTGGAATCTCATATTCGCGCCATGGTATTGCGCTCAATAACAGGTGAGCCATTACCGGAAGTTGATAAGTCACTGTTTGATGAGATTTCAGCGGAATCAATGCAAATGGCTGAAAGAGTGGTCGATCAGTTTACCACTCTTCCGATCGAAGAGGCTTATTTGCTGTCCGTGCATTTCGAAGTAGCAAAAGATAATAACCAATAGCCGTTAGCGAATTAAATTAATCAGGAGAAAATACCATGGGTCAGATTACTGTAGTGATTGGCGATCGTTTGGGTAAAGGTCAGAAAGTGGGTCAGGGCATTGAAAATGCAGGTGGAAAAGCCATTGTGATCCCTGGCGTAGCGGCAGATATGAAGCTGGGCGATGTGATGAAAGCGGAAGGTGCACAGTTAGGAATCTCTTTCTGTGGCAGTGGCGGTGCCGGCGCGATTACTGCACAAACAAAATACGGTTACAAAGCCAAATACGGTATGCGCTCCATTGATGAAGGCGTGACGGCAATTAACGAAGGTTGCACGGTGTTAGGTTTTGGTTTTATGGATAAAGAAGAACTGGGTCAGAGACTGGTTGAAGCCTACGTTAAAAAACACGGCAATCCGTAATGAAAGAACAATATACAACGTCGGTAAAGGTGGAGGGTAAGGGCGACAGCAAAGCGAAAGCTTTTGCTTCCGCCTTGGCCAACGTACAGGGCGCGGTATTAAAATCCACCAGTAATATTCTGCTGCGTATTGAACCGCAGGATGTCAGCGTATTAAGAGCGGAAGAGAAAATAACAAAAGAAAAGTTTCTATTCTTCTTTCTACCGCGCGAAAGAAAGAATTATTCCGTATCTCTGGAAATAACCGTGAACGTGACAATCATCAATACAGAAAAAGTTGTCTTCGTCACGAAATAAAAACGTTAGCATAAATCAAAGGGTATACTGATGTTTTTAATCATCTTATTTAAGTCGCTTATTATCGGCGGACTGGTGGGGGTTGGCGTAGGGGCTGGCGCCGCACGCATGTTCCATGCCCCAACCACTCAGGGCATGGGCGCTTTCCGTACCTTGGGCGAGCTGAACTCCTGCGAGGGCGATCCGGCTTCCCACTTTTCATTCGGTCTGGGCTTCTTCTTCAACGCCTGGGCGTCTTCCGTGGCGGCGGGTGCCTTCACGCAGGACGTTGACCACCGCATCATCCCACACTGGGGTGCGGCAGCGTTGATGGTCAAAAACCGCAACCTGGCGCAAACACTGCACGACCCGAAAAAAATGGCTATCGCCTGCGGCATTATCGGCATGCTGGTGGTGGCTTTCCTCAATACTACCGCCTCCGCAGTGCCTGCTGCACTGCAAGTCACGGCGATTAAAGTGCTGGTGCCGGCAGCTAACCTGCTGGTGAATACCGTGATGCCGGTGATCTTCTGGCTGGCGGCGATCGACGCCGGGCGTCGTTCTGGCTTCTGGGGCACCATCTTTGGCGGTCTGGCGCAGTTGATCATGGGCAATGCCGTTCCGGGTCTGGTATTGGGCATCCTGATCGGTAAAGGCGTCGAAGAAAGCGGATGGAACAAAATCACCAAGATCATGATGGCGGTGATCGTGCTGTTGTTCGTGCTGAGCGGCTTCTTCCGCGGCTTCGACATGAAAGTCCTCGAGTCCTTCAGCCTCGGCGTACCGGGCTGGCTTGACGCCATTCACAATACCCTGAGCGGTAAATAAGGAGCTGGAAAATGGAAGAACAAACCCAAAAAGGCTTCTGGTATGCCGACTGGTCATTCCCGATTTTTGTTGGCCTACTCTCGTCCGGCGTGTTCGCCGGGACGCACATGTACTACCTGTACGGCATCGGCGCATTTAACGAAGTCGCCTTTGTTTCTATGCTGCGTGCCGGGATGGATACCGGTGTTTATGGTGCTGTAGCGGCATTCGGTGCCAGCTTCCTGTTTGCGCGCATCATCGAAGGCTCGCTGGTGGGGATCCTGGACATCGGAGGGGCGATCCAGACCGGTGTTGGGTTGGGTGTTCCTGCACTGTTGCTCGGGGCGGGGATCATCTTCCCGGTGGCGAACTTTGCTGCGTCGCTGATAACCGGTTTGGTGATTGGTTTGGCGATTGGCTACCTGATCATCCTGGCGCGTAAATTTACCATCAACCAGAGCAACTCTACCTACGGGGCTGATGTGATGATGGGGGCAGGTAACTCCTCTGGGCGTTTCCTGGGGCCATTGATCATCCTGTCTGCAATGACTGCTTCAATTCCTATTGGTATAGGTTCACTGCTCGGCGCACTGTTGTTCTATATCTGGAACAAGCCAATCACCGGTGGGGCGATCCTCGGCGCGATGTTGTTAGGGGCCATTTTCCCGGTCGCCATCGCTTAAATGCGACTGTGATTGTTGGGGAGCGGCACGCCGCTCCCCCGCTTGAAAAGGAGTAATGCAGTATGTATGACTTAGTAATCAGACGCGCCAGATTGGTGGATGACCAGTTGGTCGATATAGCAGTTCAGGACGGCAAGATTGCCGAGGTTGGACAGTTAACCGACGACGTCTGCGCCCATCGGCAACTGGATCTGGCGGGCAACTGTCTCTTGAGCGCCGGCTGGATCGACTCTCATGTGCATTGTTACCCTTCTTCGCCGATTTACCATGACGAACCGGACCTGGTTGGCACGGCCTGTGGCGTCACGACAGTGATCGACGCCGGTAGTACCGGTACCGATGACGTCGAAGCGTTTTATGCGCTGACGCGCAATGCTAAAACCAATGTCTTCGCCTTTCTAAATATTTCACGCATCGGTTTGTTGCGGCAAAACGAGTTGGCCGACTTGGCCGATATCGATAAGCAAAAAGTCAGCCAAGCGATCGGCAAACATCCGGGTTTTATCATCGGTATAAAGGCACGCATGAGCAGTAGCGTAGTCGGCCAGAATGGCACCCGGCCATTGGTGCTTGCCAAAGAGATCCAGCAGGAAAATAACCAATTACCATTGATGGTACATATCGGTAATAACCCACCGGATCTCGACGAGATAGCCGATCTGCTGACCCGTGGCGACATTATTACCCACTGCTACAACGGCAAACCAAATCGCATTCTGACGCCTGCCGGTACGCTGCGTGAGTCCATTCAGCGTGCATTGAAGCGTGGCGTGTTGCTCGACGTAGGTCACGGCACTGCCAGCTTTAGCTTTGAGGTCGCCCGGCAGGCGATAGCACTGGGTATTTTGCCGCATACCATCAGTTCCGATATTTACTGTCGCAACCGTATGACCGGGCCAGTACACAGTCTGGCGACAGTGATGTCCAAATTCTTCAGTGTCGGCCTGTCTCTCCCGCAGGTGATTGCCTGCGTAACGGAGAATGCTGCCTCGGCGCTGCGTCTGAACAATAAAGGTCGCCTCGCACCAGGCTATGACGCTGATTTCACCCTGTTTGAACTCCACCAAGGGCCACAGGTGTTCGCTGATTCAGAAGGGCAATCAGTTGCTGGACAACAGTTGCTGGTTCCACTTGCTGCCGTCGTGGCCGGTGAAATCCTATTAACCGATGAAGGGAAAGCCGCTCATGTCTTCAATCTATGAAAAATATAATTTAAAACAGGTCATTAATACTTCCGGTCGCATGACTATGCTCGGTGTATCTACGCCGCGCCAGGATGTCATTGACGCCGTTGACTATGGCCTGAATCACTATTTTGAAATCAAAGATCTGGTTGATAAGACTGGTGCCTATATTGCCAACCTGCTGAATGTTGAAGCTGCGGTGATCGTTTCCTGCGCTTCGGCAGGCATCGCCCAATCGGTGGCGGCATTGATTGTGAAAGACAATGCCAACCTGTTGGTGAACTTGCACTCAGCACCTATTACCGTTCCACGTGAGATTGTGCTGCCACGTGGTCATAACGTTAACTTTGGTGCACCGGTTGACACCATGGTGGCGCTGGGCGGCGGTAAGGTTGTGGAGGCGGGCTACGCTAATGAATGTTCTGCTGAACAGCTTGAAGCCTGCATCACGCCTCAGACTGCGGCTATTCTCTACATCAAATCACACCACTGTGTGCAGAAAAGCATTCTTTCTGTTGAGCAGGCGGTCGTGGTGGCACGTAAACATAACCTGCCGCTTATTGTTGATGCCGCCGCGGAAGAAGATCTGCTGTGTTACTACCAAATGGGAGCCGACCTGGTGGTTTACAGCGGCGCCAAAGCCATCGAAGGCCCAACCAGCGGTCTGGTGATCGGTAAAAAACAGTATGTTGAATGGGTGAAGCTGCAATCTGGCGGCATCGGCCGAGCGATGAAGGTCGGCAAAGAGGGCATTCTAGGTCTGACTCAGGCGATAGAGAGCTATTTGACGCTGGAAAAAACCACCGGTCAGCAAATGGTTGAAAGAATGACGCCGTTTATCGATAGCCTCAATACGTTGACCGGCATCAGCGCCAAAACCGTTTGGGACAGCGCCGGTCGCGATATCGCGCGGGCGGAAATCACCTTTGACGAAGCGGTGCTTGGGCGTTCGACCTACGACATCGTACAGGCGCTGAAAACCGGCGATATCGCTATCTACTTCCGTGGCTATAAGGCTAACGAAGGCAAGATTGAAGTGGATGTGCGCAGTGTTGACCAGCAACAACTGATGACTGTCTTCACCTGTATTAAAAATCTGTTTACGGAGAAACAAGCATGAAGCTGCAACCTAACTACTATCGCGATCGCGTATGCCTCAACGTATTGGCCGGTTCAAAAGACAATGCGCAGGACATTTATGCGGCGGCGGAAGGGCATGTGCTGGTGGGCGTTCTGTCTAAGAACTATCCAGATGTCGACAGCGCGGTGGCTGACATGCAGCGCTATGCGCGGCTGATTGAGAATGCGCTGTCGGTAGGGTTGGGCGCGGGCGATCCGAAACAATCGGCGATGGTCAGCCTGATTTCTCAACGGGTGCAGCCACAACACGTAAACCAAGTGTTTACCGGTGTCGGTGCCAGCCGCGCGCTGCTGGGCCAAAATGACAGCGTGGTCAATGGCCTGGTGTCACCTACTGGTCGCGTCGGCTGGGTGAAGATCTCTACTGGTCCACTGAGTGCTTCTGCGCCGGACGGTATCGTGCCGGTGGAAACCGCCATTGCCCTGTTAAAAGATATGGGTGGCAGCTCGATCAAGTATTTCCCAATGGGTGGGCTGGCATGCAAAGAGGAATATCAGTATGTGGCCCAGGCCTGTGCTGAGCATGACTTTATGCTGGAGCCGACCGGCGGTATCGATCTTGAAAACTTCGAGCCGATCGTTGAGATCGCATTGGCTGCCGGTGTGAAACGAGTGATCCCACATATCTACAGCTCAATCATTGATTCCGCCACCGGCAACACTCGCCCACAGGACGTTAAAACCCTGCTGGCAATCACCAAAAAGCTGGTCGGGTAAACGCATTATCGGATGACGTAAGGCAGGGAGGCGACAGGTTCTGTATCCGCAGGCGCGGGCACGCCGCGCCGCTATCTATCATAAGGATAACTATGCGAAACTGGCAGTCTCCACCCCTACGCACCGCGTTAACCCTGGCGCTACTGGCGATGGCCAGCCCGGTGCTGCATGCTGAGGATGCAATGAAATCTACGTCATCTCATTTTGCTTATATCGGTACTTACAATCCCAACGGTGAAGGCGTTTACCGCGTGCAGGTTGATTCGGCCAGCGGTGTGTTGAGCGCCAGAACGCTGGTCAGTAAACAGAGTAATCCAGCACAGCTTACCGTAGATGCCAAAGGCCAGACGCTGTATGTCGCCAGTGAAGTGGCGGACTTTAATGGCACTAAACACGGCGGCATTATTGCTTACCATATCAACCCGGTTGATGGTGGGCTGACGCAGCTTAATCAGGTCGATTCCCAAGGCGCGGGGCCGGTATATCTTTCTCCGACGCCTAACGGCCGCCATCTCCTGGTAGCGAACTACGTCAGCGGTACCGTGGCGGTATTCCCGATTGAGAGTGATGGCAAGCTGGGTAACGCCAGCTCAGTGCAGCAACAGCAAGGGCCAGCCGGTACCGGCAAGCCGGAAGGCGCGGTGGAAGGCAGTTTTGCGATCAGCGACCACAATGGTCCGCATGCACATATGATCGCCAGCGATCCGAGCGGTAAGTATGTGTTTTCAACCGATCTGGGGCTGGATCGTATCTATCAATGGCGCTTTGATGATGCCAGCGGTCAACTGACGCCGAATGATCCACAGTGGATCGCGGCATCGTCTGCCGGCGCAGGTCCACGTCACTTTGTGTTCCACCCGGACGGCAAAACGTTGCTGTTGGTGAATGAAGAAGCCTCGACGCTGACCAGCTACCGTTTTGATAACCAAAAAGGTACTCTGAAACAGCAGCATGTTGTGTCTTCACTGCCCGCTGATTATAAGGGCACTAACTTTGCTGCAGGCCTGGCCCTGAGCGAAGACGGCAAAAATCTGTATGTTGCTAACCGGCTGCACAACAGCATTGGACAGTTCAGTGTTGGCCCTGACGGCGAGCTGCACGCGGTGGCTGAAATCTGGACGCGTGGTGATTACCCACGGTCATTGACGCTGAGCCCGGACGGTCACTATCTGTATGCGATGAACCAACGCAGCGATAACGTTACCCGCTTCAGTGTAGATAAAGCCAGTGGCAAGCTCAGCTTTGTTGAAGGCTATACGCCGGTAGGCAGCCCATCGCAAATGGTGTTCTTGCCGCTCGCGAAGTAACCCGCTGCCCGTCTGACTCCTCAGGCGGGCACTTTAATTGACGGAAAGAGAATGGTGCGATTTCCCTACCCGCGTTTGGCCTATCTGTTTGATGCTTTACAGTCTGAGACTTTGCCACAAGACGAGTTGGCGAAGCGTTTCGCTGTGTCCACCCGGACCGTGCGTGCCGATATCACTGCACTGAACGACATTCTGGAAAAATATGGAGCCCACTTTGTGCATAACCGTGGTGCGGGCTATCACTTACAGATAGATGACGCCGTACTGTTCAGCGCCTTACAGCATCAAGAACGCAAAAAGCATGCGACTCCACGCAGTGCACAGGAGCGGGTGCACTATCTGCTGATTCGTTTTTTGACCTCAGCTTTTTCTCTAAAGCTTGAAGATTTAGCCGATGAATGGTTTGTCAGCCGCGGTACGCTGCAAAACGACATGGCTGAGGTGAGAGAGCGCCTGGCGCACTACCAGTTAACCATTGAAACCAAACCGCGCTATGGCATGAAGTTGTTCGGTTCGGAGATGGCGATCCGCGCCTGTCTGACCGATCTGTTATTCCAGTTGCATTTGGCCGATGCCGAAAATCCACTGCTCAACAATGAGATCCTGCGGCAACCGCAGGTGACGACCTTTGCCGGTTTACTGCATCCGTTGCTGTCGCAATATGCCATTCGTCTGACGGACGAAGGTGAGCAGTATCTAATTTTCTACTGTGCAGTGGCGCTGCGACGCATTACCGACGGTTATCCGTTGCCGGACTTTGACGTTGAGGATGGTGATGATGCTGTGCGCAAGGTCTCTACCTGGTTGGCAAGTGAGCTGCGTAAAGCCAGCGGGAAAGATATATCAATGGCGGAAGAGGCCTACTTGCGGGTGAATATTGCTGCGCGCCGGGTTCAAGAGGTGCAGCCGACGGAGATCAATGCTGACGATGAAGAAGCGCTGGTGGATTACATTCTGTCGTACATCAACGCGCACTATAACTACAATCTGCAGGGCGACACACAGCTGCGAGCCGATCTGCTCACCCATATCAAGACCATGATTACCCGGGTGAAATACCAGATTAATATCCCCAATCCACTGCTGGCGAATATCAAGCAGCATTACCCGATGGCCTATGATGTGACATTGGCAGCAGTGTCTAGCTGGGGGAAATACACGCCTTATACCCTGAGCGAGAACGAGATTGGGTACCTGGTGCTGCACATTGGGGTTGGTCTGGAACGGCATTACAACATTGGCTATGAGCGGCACCCGCAGGTGATGTTGGTATGTGACACCGGCAACTCGACGGTGCGGATGATCCAGGCACAGATCGCACGTAAGTACCCGCAACTGGTAATGACGCGGATCGTTTCGCTACGTGATTACGAGGTGCTCAACCACATTGACGAAGATTTTGTTATTTCTAACGCGCGGGTCAGCGAAAAGAACAAGCCTGTTGTTGTGATGTCACCGTTCCCGACTGAATATCAGCTCGAGCAGCTCGGCAAGTTGGTCCTGGTGGATCGAACCAAACCTTACATGTTGGAAAAGTTCTTCGATGCTGATCACTTCATGGTGGTGAACGAACCGCTGACCCAGGCGCAATTGTTCCAGAAAGTCTGTAGCCAGCTTGAGCGTGAAGGCTATGTCGGCGATGATTTTTATCCGTCGGTAGTGGAGCGCGAAACCATTGTTTCCACGATGTTGGGCGAAGGCATTGCCCTGCCGCACTCACTAGGCTTGCTGGCGAAAAAAACCGTGGTGGTGACGTTGCTGGCGCCACAGGGCGTCGTCTGGGGCGACGGCGAGATTGCTCACGTGATCTTCTTGCTGGCAATCAGCAAAAGTGACTATGAAGAAGCGATGGCGATCTATGATCTGTTCGTTACCTTCGTGCGTGAACGATCGATGAGTCGTCTGCTGGGCAGTGACAATTTTGATAGTTTTAAGGCAGTGGCGTTAGACTGTTTGAGTCGGATCTAGCGGCAGGAGTGATATGTTTTGAAGCAGGTGCGCAGCAGGTGGCGCACCTTGTCTTTTAGTCTTCGTCAAAGCCGGAATTAATCAACTCAATCACGGCAGCCAGCGCTTTAACTTCATCCGGGCCGGTGGCTTCAACTTCGATGTGACGGCCTTGTGCAGAGTCCAACATCAGCAGCGCAATCACGCTGCTGGCCTCGGCTTCTGTGCCGCTGTCGTTACGCAGCATAACCTCGGCGTCAAAACTCTGCACCAACTCGAACAGCTTCATCGCTGGGCGCGCATGCATGCCAAGTTTATTTTTGATTTCAACTGTTTGCTTGACCGTCATTGTTTGCGTTTTTCCAACGTACGATGGCGTGATTGCACGTTCTTGCCGCGTGAGCGGAAGTAGTCGGCCAACTGCTCTGCCACATACACCGAACGGTGCTTACCGCCGGTACAGCCAATGGCAACCGTCAGGTAGCTACGATTGTTGGTTTCCAGCATCGGTAGCCACTGCTCCAGATAACTGCGAGTCTGGTAGATGAAGTTGTGCACTTCAGTGTGGCGATCGAGGAATGAAGCGACGGGCTTATCCAGACCGGTCATTGGGCGCAGTTTGGGATCCCAGTGTGGGTTCGGCAAGAAGCGTACGTCGAACACGTAATCGGCGTCGATTGGGATACCGTGTTTAAAGCCGAAGGATTCAAACACCATGGTCAGCTCGCGCTCGCGTTTGCCCAACAGGCGGGTACGCAGCATTTCAGCCAGCTCATGCACTGACATTTCTGAGGTGTCGATGATCAGGTCGGCTCTGGAACGCAATGGTTCGAGCAGATCACTTTCTTCATCGATAGCGCTTTCCAGTGACAGGTTCTTGCTGGAGAGCGGATGCAGACGGCGTGTATCACTGTAGCGGCGAATCAGCGTATTGCGATCGGCGTCGAGGAACAGCAACTGCGGTGAGAAGCTGTCCGGCAGTTGAGTCATCGCATATTCAAACACTTCCGGCGATTCCGGCATGTTACGTACGTCGATGCTTACCGCCGCGGAGCTGTTGCGTTCCGCCAGCGTATTGGCAAGCTGCGGCAGCAGTACCACGGGCAGGTTATCAACGCAGTAAAAACCCATGTCTTCCAACGCCCGTAAGGCGACGGATTTCCCTGAACCGGAACGGCCGCTGACAATCATCAGCACCATGTGGAAACTCCCCTGGCATCTCAGTGGCGTCTATCGCCACCGTTAGAAACTTTATTATTCCGGCCTGAACCGGAATCCATCATGGCTAAACAGTATCGTTATCCGGGCTGGAAGTCACGCCAGCCGGGCGTTACTCGGTGATGATTTGGTAAAGCTCTTCGTCACTTTGCGCGGCGCGCAGGCGACGGCATACGGTTTTGTCGGCCAGGCGCTTCGCGACCAGAGACAGGGTATGCAAATGGGTTTTACATTGGTCGGCCGGTACCAGTAAGGCAAACAGCAGATCGACCGGCTGATTATCAATGGCATCAAAGGCGATAGGTTGGTCGAGACGGATAAACACGCCAACAGCCCGCAATGTGTCCTCTTCCAGTTTGCCATGGGGAATGGCGATACCGTTGCCGATACCGGTGCTGCCCATACGCTCGCGGGTGAGAACCGCGTCAAACACCACCTGTGGTGACAGGTTTAGCTGCTTGGCGGCCAGTTCGCTGATAATTTCCAAAGCGCGTTTCTTGCTAGTGCAATGGACGGCGCTTCTGGTGCACTCGATGTTTAAGACCGAGCTTAATTGCATTGTTTCGTTGTTCATCTCATCTTCACTTAAAATCACACCAGCAAGCAGGCTTGTGAGGTGATTTTTCGCCTGTTGGCTTATCGGCGCGGTACCCATACAAAGACAGGTAACGCGCCGATGGCCGAATATACGTTTGAGCCGAATCCGCTGACGGAAACGGCCCAGAATGTCAGTGTTGCTTCAGTTTGTCTTTATGTTTGTTCAATTGACGTGCCAGTTTGTCGATCAGGGTATCAATTGCAGCATACATGTTCTCGTCTTCCGAGGTGGCGTGCAACTCGCCTCCATTCACGTGCACCGTCGCTTCCGCGATCTGTTGCACTTTTTCCACACTAAGAACGACATACACCTGATTTATGCGGTCAAAATACTGTTCGAGTTTGGCGAACTTAGTGTTCACGAACTCACGCAATGGTTCGGTGATTTCGATGTGGTGTCCGGTAATGTTGAGCTGCATAGTGTCTTCCTTCTCAATAGAGGTCAAACCAACTGTTTACGTTGGTTGGACGGCGGGATGGACAAAGACTCTCGGTACTTGGCGACGGTACGCCGCGCCACGATGATCCCCTGGTCGGAGAGCAGGGTGGCCAGCTTGCTGTCGCTGAGCGGTTTGGCGGGGTTTTCCGCCGCGATCATTTTCTTCACGACTGCCCGGATCGCCGTAGAGGAAGCTTCGCCCCCGCTGTCGGTATTCACATGGCTTGAGAAGAAATATTTCAATTCGAAAATGCCGCGCGGACTGTGCAAAAACTTCTGCGTAGTCACACGTGAGATTGTCGATTCATGCATCTCCACGGCCTGTGCGATATCTGCCAGTACCATGGGCTTCATAAATTCTGCACCTTGCTCAAAGAAGGCCTGCTGCTGCTCGACAATGCAGCGTGAGACTTTCAGTAAGGTGTCGTTTCGGCTTTCCAGACTTTTGATCAGCCATTTGGCTTCCTGCAGATTGCTGCGGATGTACTGACCGTCACTGTCGTTACGCGCGCTGTTGCCCATTGCGGCATATTGCTGGTTGATCTTCAGCCGTGGAATACTGTCGCTGTTGAGCTCAACCGTCCAAACATCTTGCACCTTGCGTACCAGCACGTCTGGGATCACATACTCAGACTCGCCGGTATTGATCGACTGGCCCGGACGTGGATCGAGTGACTGGATCAACTGCATCGCTTCTTTCAGTGTATCTTCTTTTGAGCGCGTTGATCGCATCAGGCTGCGAAAGTCGTGGTTCGCCAGCAAGTCCAGATGTTCACTGATGATCAGGCGTGCTTCAGCCAGATATGGCGTGTCTTCGGCATATTGGGAAAGCTGAACCAACAAGCAGTCGCGCAGATCGCGCGCGGCAACGCCAACCGGATCAAAACGCTGTACGCGTTTCAACACGGCTTCGACTTCGTCCATTGTCACATTTTCGTCACCGATGCTCTCCAGAATGTCTTCCAGTGGCACGGTGAGATAACCGGTGTCATCGACAGCGTCGACGATTGAGGTGGCGATGGCGGCATCCGTATCGGAAAACGGTGTGAGATCTACCTGCCACATCAGATAGTCTTGCAGGGTCTGGGTGGTTTCACCCTGATAAACCGGCAGCTCATCATCACTGTAATCAGTGCGGGTGCCAGAGGGGGTGCCCGCCGTGTAGATTTCGTCCCAAGTGGCGTCCAGCGGCAGCTCTTCTGGCATGTCTTTCTGTTCCAGCGCTTCGCGGGTGTCCAAACCTTCGGTTTCGATGGTTTCTTTGGTATCGATTTCTTCGTGCAGGTCGGTCTGTTCAAGCAATGGGTTGCTCTCTAACGCCAGCTGTATCTCCTGCTGGAGCTCAAGCGTGGACAACTGCAACAGGCGAATCGCCTGCTGGAGTTGGGGGGTCATAGCCAATTGTTGACTAAACCTGAGTTGCAAACCTTGCTTCATAATCTTCTGTCTACTTCCGTTAAGCGTCGCCCATCAGGACGTGCTGGAACTCAGAGGCGGAATTCTTCGCCCAGATAAACGCGTTTCACCTGCTCATCGGCCAGAATAGCATCCGGCGTGCCGTGAGCAATCAGTTTGCCCTGGCTGACGATATAGGCGCGTTCACATACGTCCAGCGTTTCGCGCACGTTGTGGTCGGTGATCAGCACGCCCAGGCCGCTGTCACGCAAGTGCTCGATAATTTTTTTAATGTCGATAACGGAAATGGGGTCGACCCCGGCGAACGGTTCATCCAGCAGGATGAATTTCGGGTTGGCCGCCAGTGCTCGGGCGATCTCCACGCGGCGGCGTTCGCCACCGGACAGCGCCTGGCCCAGGTTGTCGCGTAGATGGGAGATATGGAACTCTTCCATCAGCTCTACCGCACGGTCTGCTCGCTGTTCACTACTGAGATCGTCACGGATCTCCAGAACGGCCATCAGGTTGTCATACACGCTCAGGCGGCGGAAGATTGACGCTTCTTGCGGCAGATAGCCGATACCACGACGTGCGCGCGCATGAAGTGGCAACAGGCTGATATCTTCTTCGTCAATCACGATACGCCCGGCGTCACGCTGGACGATACCGACCACCATGTAGAAGGTGGTGGTCTTACCGGCGCCGTTTGGCCCCAAAAGGCCGACGATTTCGCCGGATTTCACGTTCAGACTGACGTCTTCAACAACTTTGCGGCCCTTGTAGGCTTTCGCCAAGTTTTCTGCGATGAGTGTAGCCATAAGTGATTAGTTACTCTTCTTTTGCCCGTTTTTGTCTTGCAACTGCGACGGTACCAGAACCGTAGTCACGCGTTTGCCTTTATCGCTAAACGCCTGCATTTGCTGCTGTTGCACCAGGTAGGTGATGCGATCGCCTTTTACGTTGCTGTCGAGCTGTTCCAGATAGGCATTCCCGGTCAGGGTCACTAACTGCGATGCGACATCGTAACGGACCTTTTGGGCATGGCCTTTAACCGGCTTGCCGCTGTCTTGCATCTGGTAAAAAGTAACTGGGTTACCAAAGGCTTCAATATAGGTTTTGTTCTGGTCGCCGCCCGGCCTGGTCACCACGACCTTGTCGGCTTTGATATCGATAGTGCCTTGCTTGATCACCACGTTATCGGTAAAGGTGCTGACGTTGCTCTGCATGTCCAGAGACTGTTTCAGTGAGTCAATGCTCACTGGTTGACTGGAGTCGGACTTCAGCGCCCAAGCGGGTGCACTGGCGGCCAAAATCAAGCTGCCGATCAACAGATTACGGCTTCGTTTGTTGGTTCTGAATTTCATAGTTGGTCTTAACCTTATCAATCAGCTCAGCGGTTTTGGCCCGCAGGTTCCCACGCATTTTCATGCCGTTAGAGGTGAAGTTCGTCCCGTAGAGTGTCACTTCGTCATCCGAAGCCACATCTTGGGTCACCAGGTTCACCTGAGCATTGTCTGTTTTAATTTTTTCCAGCTGTGAGGTGGTGGTCAGGCTGTTCACCTCGACATGGCCGTAAAGATACAGCATCCGGTCTTTAGTCAGTTTGGCGCGATCGGCGCGAACTGACCAGGTGGCCACCGCGTTTTCATCAAACAGCGTCATCACTGGCTGGGTAAACCAGCTTAATTCGTCGGCCTCATAGTACTTCACGTCTTCCGCCACCAGCTTGTAACTCAGCTTGCCGGTCGGATTGTACACTATGGTGACCGTGTGCTGGCTCTGGTAAGTTGGGTCCTGGCTGTTGACCGGCCCTGGGACCGAGTCATTATTGAAGTCAGCCATGTTCCAGCCAATCAGCGCCAATGCGATCACCGCCAGCAAGAGGGTGATCCAAAGTTTGGTTTTACTCATATCGACAGCCCTTTGGCGTCCTCCAGCTTGTTCTGAGCCAAAAGAATAATGTCACACAGCTCGCGCACCGCGCCCCGGCCGCCGGCAATGCGGGTAACGTAATGGGCGCGTGGTAGCAGCAACGGATGTGCATCTGCGACTGCAACGGCCAGGCCCACTTGCGCCATCACCGGCCAGTCGATCAGATCGTCGCCAATATAGGCCACCTGATCTGCCGTGAGCGACAGTGTATCCAACAGTTCACGGAAGGCCAAAAGCTTATCGGATTGCCCCTGATAAAGGTGAGTGATACCGAGGGTGTTAGCTCGGTCCTCCAGTAGCTTGGCGGAGCGGCCGGTGATGATCGCCACGTCGATATCTGAGGTTTTCAGGCAGCGGATGCCGTAACCGTCACGGACGTTGAACGCCTTTAACTCTTCGCCATTGTTGCCCATAAAAATCAGGCCGTCTGACAGCACGCCATCGACATCACAAATCAGCAGGCGGATTTTCCCGGCACGCGCCATGACGTCTTGTTCTACAGGCCCGTAGCAGGTTTCAACCAGACTCATTGAGTTCTCTTCCATAATTAAACGACGCCGGCGCGCAGCATGTCATGCATATGTACCACACCCAGCAATTGGTCGCCATCGGCAACCAGCACGGCGGTGATATGACGTTGCTGCATCAGGTTCAACGCGTCGACGGCCAACAGGTTCGGGCGTACTCGTATGCCGCCCTGTGTCATGACATCGACGATCTTGGCTTCGTTGAGGTTAATGCCCATATCAAATATTCGGCGCAGGTCACCATCGGTGAAGATACCGGCGATCTTCATAAGATCGTCACAGATGACTGTCATACCCAGATTTTTACGGGTGATCTCCAGTAATGCGTCGCGTAAAGAAGCGTCGGCACTGACATGGGGGATTTCATCACCACTGTGCATAATGTCGCATACACGTAGCAACAATCGGCGACCCAGAGCGCCGCCTGGGTGCGAAAGGGCAAAATCTTCTGGCGTGAACCCCCGCGCTTTCAGCAGTGCGACGGCCAAGGCATCACCCATCACCAGAGTGGCAGTGGTGCTGGTGGTCGGGGCCAGGCCAAGCGGACAGGCTTCCTGTGGCACCTTGATGCACAAGTGAATATCGGCCGCTTTGCCCATCGAGCTGTCCGGATTGTTGGTCATGCAGATCAATGGGATTTGCTGGCGCTTCAATACCGGGATCAGCGCCTGGATTTCGTTAGACTCACCCGAGTTTGATATGGCGAGCACGATATCTTGCGTAGTGACCATTCCGAGGTCGCCGTGGCTGGCTTCGGCAGGATGAACAAAGAACGCAGGCGTGCCTGTGCTGGCAAAGGTCGCAGCAATTTTGCAGCCGATATGCCCGGATTTACCCATGCCCATCACGACCACTTTGCCACTGCAACCGGCAATCAACTCGCAGGCGCGGGTAAAGTCTGCATTGATGTATTGATCGAGCTGAGCCAGCCCGTCACGTTCAATCTGCAGCACTTCTTTACCTGCCTGCTGAAAATCAAAGCCCGGTTGCAACTGAATGTTCGACATACTCATTCCCGTCGGTTATCCCCTTTCTCTTTAAGATACAGGGGTGTTGGCTGCTTTTTCTTACCCTGGGCACTTAGCGGGCTAAGTTCCCAGAGATGATGAGCCTTGTTCTTCGGCTCAACCAGCGGATCAGCGCAAGCGCTGTTCAAATCGGCTGTGGCCGGTTAGTCGTTCTTTTGCCGTCTTCGAATCTTTCAACGGCTATAGGGTATAGCCAAATAAATGGAAAGGGTTAAAGAACAGCACCGCAAGATACGCAATAAAACCACATAATAACAGAGCGCCCGCCAGATGGCCGATGCGATGTTTCCGCCCAATGCACAGGGCACTGAGCACAATGCTGACTGCCAACATCACCCAGTAATCGCGATGGAAGGCGGCGGCATCGACGCTGCCCGGAGACAGCAGGGCGGGAACCCCCAGCACGATTACTGTGTTGAAAATATTGGAACCGATGATATTACCAATTGCCATATCATCCTCACCCTTTAGTGCCCCGGCGATTGAGGTGGCCAGTTCAGGCAGGCTGGTTCCAATAGCGATAATGGTCAAACCGACAACCAGTTCACTCATACCGAAATAGTGCGCAATCACCGTGGCGTTATCGACCACCATTCTGGAAGACAGTGGCAGAATGATAAACGCCAACACCAGCCACAGCACCGCGACAGTATTGCTGCTGTCCTGCGGCAGTTCGGCCATTTGTTCCACGGTCAGGCTGTCATTGCCTTCACGCTGCGCCAGCCGGGCAATTTTTAGCATCAACAAAATAAAGACGGCGGCGGCAGCCAACAGCACCACGCCATCCAGCCGGCTCAAGGTGCCATCCATCAAGACGAAGCCACACAATACTGTGACCGCCAACATCAGCGGCAGTTCGCGCCGTAAAACTTCGGAACGCGCCGCCAAAGGATGTATCAGCGCAGCAACGCCCAGGATCAATAGAATATTTGTAATGTTGGAACCTAATACGTTCCCTACAGCCATATCTATTTGCCCGTTCAGCGCTGCTGTCGTAGATACGAACAGTTCCGGTAATGACGTGCCGATACCGACGATGGTCATGCCGATAATCAGCGGTGGTACGCCAAGTGAACGAGAAATTACCGCAGCACCGTAAACTAAGCGGTCTGCGCCATACACCAGTAAAAATAAACCAACGATTAATAACGCTATCGCGAGAAACATGCAGGGTCCTTTGTTGGGTATTATCCCGGTTCGTTGGTTAAAAGCCGTAATTCGGCTATCTTGCTTTGCCCTCCGTTGTGCAGACTAAAGCCGCAGCAACGGGTTTTCCCGGCTAATATATGAACACTTTCGTTTTTTTTCGTTATGGTGCCAATTTTGACCGGGTGACGCGTAAAAGTAAAATAGGCTGTGCCTTGGCGCACCATTGGTAACGAAATGCCGGTAAGTTTTTGTAAAGATAAGACGCATTGCGCCCGTTGCTTTAACATCACGGGTAGATTTAGCAAAAATGAGCCGTACGTAAAGGATCCATTAACATGCACCAGAAGGCAGAGAATCTGGTCGAAGTTCGCGATATGAGTTTCTCGCGCGGCGATCGACTGATATTTGAAGATATCAACCTGACGGTTCCCCGTGGCAAGGTGACGGCGATCATGGGGCCGTCCGGTATTGGCAAAACGACGCTTTTGCGTCTGATCGGCGGTCAGTTGACGCCGGACTGTGGCGAGATCTGGTTCGATGGCGACAACATTCCCGCGTTGTCCCGTCATCAACTGTATGATGCGCGCAAGAAAATGAGCATGTTGTTCCAGTCGGGGGCGCTGTTCACCGATCTGACAGTGTTTGAAAACGTAGCTTACCCGCTGCGTGAACATAGTCGTTTGCCGGAGCCGCTCCTGCGCAGCACGGTGATGATGAAGCTGGAAGCTGTTGGGTTGCGTGGTGCGGCTGACCTGATGCCCAATGAATTGTCCGGCGGTATGGCGCGGCGTGCCGCGCTGGCGAGGGCTATCGCGCTCGACCCGGAAATGATCATGTTCGATGAGCCGTTTGTCGGCCAGGATCCGATCACCATGGGTGTATTGGTCAAGCTGATCGATGAGCTGAATCACGCATTGGGTATCACCTGCATCGTGGTTTCACACGATGTGCCAGAAGTACTGAGCATCGCCGATTATGCGTACATTGTTGCTGATCATCGGGTGATAGCCGAAGGCACGGCGCAAGAATTACAGAACAATCCTGATGCGCGCGTGCGCCAGTTCCTGGATGGTATTGCCGATGGGCCAGTACCTTTCCGTTATCCGGCCGGTGACTATCAGGCCGAGCTGTTAGGTTTAGGGAGTAAATAAGCTGATGTTATTACAGGCGTTAGCGTCGTTAGGACGCCGTGGCATCAACACCAGCGCCAGCTTTGGGCGTGCCGGGTTGATGCTGTGGGGCGCGCTGGTCGGGCGGCCTGAACCACGCAAACAGTGGCCGCTGCTGCTCAAACAGATGCACAGCGTTGGCGTACAGTCACTGTTGATCATCATGGTCTCCGGGTTGTTTATCGGCATGGTGCTAGGGCTACAGGGTTATATTGTGCTCACCACCTACAGCGCCGAGGCCAGTTTGGGCATGATGGTGGCATTGTCATTGCTGCGCGAATTGGGGCCAGTGGTCACGGCACTGTTATTTGCTGGTCGTGCTGGTTCGGCGTTGACAGCCGAAATTGGCCTGATGAAGGCAACCGAACAAATCTCAAGCCTGGAAATGATGGCAGTCGATCCGCTACGGCGCATTGTTGCACCCCGCTTCTGGGCAGGATTGATCAGTATGCCGCTACTGACGCTGATCTTTGTCGCGATCGGCATCTGGGGCGGTTCGGTGGTTGGCGTAGACTGGAAGGGCATTGACAGTGGCTTCTTCTGGTCAGCAATGCAGGGCGCCGTAGAGTGGAAAAAAGACTTACTCAACTGCCTGATCAAGAGCGTGGTATTTGCCATCACCGTGACCTGGATTGCCATTTTCAACGGGTATGATGCGGTACCGACCTCTGAAGGCATTAGCCGGGCAACGACCCGTACCGTGGTACATTCGTCACTGGCGGTGTTGGGATTGGATTTTGTGCTGACAGCACTGATGTTTGGGAATTGATTCGATGCAAACGAAGAAGAGTGAAATCTGGGTTGGGGCATTTATGCTGATTGCGCTGTGCGCCATCGTGTTTTTGTGCCTGCAAGTGGCGAACATTAAGTCGATTGGTAACGAACCAACATACCGTATTTACGCGACCTTCGATAATATCGGCGGTCTGAAAGCACGTTCACCGGTGAAAATTGGCGGCGTGGTCATTGGACGTGTGGCTGATATCTCGCTTGACCCTAAAACGTATACACCGCGTGTCGCCCTGGATATCCAGGATAAATTCGACCAGATCCCGGATACCAGTTCATTGGCGATCCGTACTTCCGGTCTGCTGGGAGAACAATATCTGGCACTGAACGTCGGTTTTGAAGATCCGGATATGGGGACTGCCATTTTGAAAGACGGCGGCACTATTCAGGACACCAAATCAGCAATGGTTCTGGAAGATCTGATCGGCCAGTTCTTGTATAAGAGCGGCGGCCAGGATAACGCAGATAAAGCGGGAGACGCGGCTGCTAGCCCGGCTGCCGGTGCTGCGCCGCAATCTGCTGCCCCCATTCATTAAGAGAGGAAGCCTGCATGTTTAAACGTTTACTTATGGTTGCCCTGCTGGTGGTTGCGCCGCTGGCGAATGCGGTCGATCAAACCAATCCTTACAGCCTGATGCAAGATGCGGCTCAAAAGACCTTCAACCGTCTTAAAACAGAGCAGCCAAAAATCAAGCAAGACCCTAACTACCTGCGTGCCGTCGTGCACGAGGAGTTGATGCCGTTTGTACAGGTCAAATACGCTGGCGCCCTGGTACTGGGCCGTTATTACAAAGAAGCCACACCGGCGCAGCGTGAAGCTTACTTCACCGCATTCCAGGCTTATCTGGAACAAGCTTACGGCCAGGCGTTGGCGATGTACCACGGCCAGACTTATCAGATTGAACCTGAGCAGCCGCTCGGCACTGCCGATATTGTGGCCATCCGTGTAACCATCATTGATCAAGGCGGTCGTCCCCCGGTGCGTCTGGATTTCCAGTGGCGTAAAAACAGCAAAACCGGTCACTGGCAGGCGTATGACATGATTGCCGAAGGTGTCAGCATGATTACCACTAAACAAAACGAGTGGGCATCTACGTTGCGTACCCAAGGGATTGACGGCCTGACCAAACAACTGCAGGCAGCAGCGCAGCGTCCAATCACGCTGGATCAGAAAAACTGATGTCCGCAGCACTCAGCTTTGAATCGCAACAACAGACCCTGATCCTGCGCGGTGAGCTGGATCGGGAAACGTTGTTGCCGCTGTGGGAACAGCGGGAAACGTTGCTGGCGGATAAAACCGTCCTCGACGTTACGCAACTGCAGCGCGTGGACTCTTCCGGGCTGGCACTGCTGGTGCATCTGCGCGAACAGCAGCGTCAACGTGGTGTGGAATTAAAAATTTCTGGTGCCAGCGATCGTTTAAAAACGCTGATCGCGCTGTACAACCTGCAAGCAATAATGCCTGTCGATACCGCTGGTTAGCCCTATTTTAGGCTGGCTAAAGACGGTTTTCTTTCAAAAAGCCCCTGTCACACAGGGGCTTTTTCTTTAGTTTAAGAAAACGTCGTATTCCACTAAGATGTCAGGCTGATTATGATCCTTTTGATGCAGAACTGGATACTATGGAAAATAACGAGATAAAAGACGTGTTGATGCGCGCATTGGCACTGGATGAAGCACATGTTACCGGCGACGGCAGCCATTTTCAGGTGATCGTGGTCGGCGAATTATTTGCTGCTATGAGCCGCGTTAAAAAACAGCAGGCGGTCTATGCGCCACTGATGGAATACATTGCGGACAACCGTATTCATGCTTTGTCGATCAAGGCATATACCCCTGAAGAGTGGCAGCGAGACCGCAAACTCAACGGATTTTAAGGCTGTTTGCCCAGAAGGGCGGGCAGCATCAGTTTAGATAATAGAGAGTAGTCAAATGGATAAATTTCGTGTGCAGGGCCGGACCCGCCTCAGCGGTGAAGTTGCTATTTCCGGGGCTAAAAACGCCGCCCTGCCGATCTTGTTCGCCGCACTGTTAGCGGAAGAGCCGGTCGAGCTGCAGAATGTCCCGAAGCTGAAGGACATCGATACCACCATTAAGCTACTCAGCCAGTTAGGCACCAAGATTGAGCGCAACGGTTCCGTGTTTGTTGACGCCAGCGGCGTGGACGAGTTTTGTGCGCCGTACGATTTGGTGAAAACCATGCGCGCTTCCATTTGGGCGCTGGGGCCATTGGTTGCTCGTTTTGGTCGTGGTCAGGTTTCACTGCCGGGTGGTTGTGCAATCGGTGCACGTCCGGTTGACCTGCATATCACCGGCCTGGAACAGCTTGGTGCAGAGATCAAACTGGAAGAAGGTTATGTTAAAGCTTCCGTTGACGGTCGCCTGAAAGGCGCGCACATCGTTATGGACAAGGTGAGCGTTGGCGCTACCGTGACCATCATGAGTGCTGCAACTCTGGCAACGGGCACCACCGTGATTGAAAACGCTGCACGTGAGCCGGAAATTGTCGATACTGCCAACTTCCTCAACACGCTGGGTGCGAAAATTACTGGTGCGGGCAGTGACCGCATCACTATCGAAGGCGTTGAGCGCCTGGGTGGCGGTGTTTATCGCGTTCTGCCTGACCGTATTGAGACCGGTACCTTCCTGATAGCCGCAGCAGTTTCTGGCGGTAAAGTACTGTGCCGTGACACCCGTCCAGACACCTTGGACGCTGTGTTAGCCAAACTGCGTGAAGCAGGTGCGGATATTGAAGTTGGTGAAGACTGGATCAGCCTGGATATGCATGGCAAACGCCCGAAAGCGGTTACCATTCGCACTGCACCACATCCAGGGTTCCCGACCGATATGCAAGCCCAGTTCAGCTTGCTGAACCTGGTCGCGGAAGGAACCGGTGTGATCACCGAGACGATCTTTGAAAACCGTTTCATGCACGTGCCTGAATTGATCCGTATGGGTGCACACGCAGAGATCGAGAGCAACACTGTGATTTGTCATGGTGTTGAGCAGCTGTCTGGCGCTCAAGTGATGGCAACCGATCTGCGCGCTTCTGCCAGTCTGGTGTTGGCTGGTTGTATCGCCGACGGTGTGACCGTTGTCGATCGTATCTATCACATTGACCGTGGTTATGAGCGTATTGAAGACAAGCTGCGTGCGCTGGGTGCAAATATCGAGCGTGTGAAAGGCGAGTAATTTGTTAAACGCCGGGGCGTTGCCTCCGGCGGAAATGCAGTTTGGGGCTCGGCATTGCCGGGCCCTTTTTAATTGCTGTCTTCCGGGAACTCACCGACCGTCATCTTCAGCGTGATGCGTTTTCCCTCTCGCAGCACGACCACCGGAATTTCAGTCCCAGGGCGGATCTCAGCCACTTGGTCCATGGTTTCCAGTACAGAAATTGCCGGTTTGTTATCCACATTGATAATCACGTCGTTGATATGGAAACCTGCATTGCCTGCGGGCCCGTTCGGCGTAATTTCTGTCACGATAATGCCTTGCAGGCGGTCGATACCAGAATTGGACGAGCGCAGGGGAATAATCTCTTTACCCTGAATGCCAAAGTAACCACGGATGACACGACCGTCGCGGATCAGTTTATCCATGATTTTGGTCGCCAGTTCGATAGGAATAGCGAACCCCAAACCTTCTGGTGTCTCACCGTCAGTGATTTTGTCGTAGGTCAGCGTGTTTATACCGATTAACTCACCCAGTGAGTTGACCAGCGCGCCACCCGAGTTGCCACGGTTAATCGAAGCATCTGTTTGCAGAAAGGTCTGGCGGCCGGTTGTGCTCATACTGATGCGCCCGGTAGCGCTGAGGATACCCTGGGTGACGGTCTGACCGAGATTATAAGGGTTGCCGATCGCCAAGACGACGTCACCGACGTGTGCAGTGCGGGCGTTATTAAATGGGATTACCGGCAGGTTGCCAGGATCTATTTTCAGAACAGCCAGATCGGTCAGGCTGTCAGAACCGACTAAGAGAGCTTCGTAGCGGCGGCCATCCTGGAGCACAACCGTAATTTGCTGTGCATCTTTAATCACGTGGCGATTTGTTAGGATATAACCGCGATCGTTCATGATCACGCCAGAACCTAGCGACAGAACGTTGGCAGCGCCACTCATATTACGGTTATAGATATTCACTACGGCAGGCGCAGCACGTCGCACCGCCTTATTGTAGCTAACCGGTGTTTCATCACGGGTATTGTCATGTTTTTCTGCGAACAGAGTATTGGAAGAACGTAGCGCAGGCAGAGCAACCAGCAACAGACCGGCAACGATTAGACCAATAACGACGGAGCGCAAGAGCTTAGCAAACATGGAGTTTTAGTACGTGAGATGAAAGATACACGGAGGATAACATGAGAATACCGGGCGCAGTATGTCACCGAGCCCGGTTTTTAAACAAATTACCGATTAACGCAGCAGCAGATAAATGGTTTCACCGCCACGTACGATGTTCAGCGCCATTACTGGTGGTTTGGCTTCAAGGACCTTACGCAGTGCCGTGATGTTCTCAATACGCTGGCGGTTGACGCCAATGATTACATCGTCTTTCTGTAGCCCGATCTGCGCTGCCACAGAACCTTTGTCTACTCGATCGATCTTCACGCCTTTCTCGCCGCTTGGAATGGCGCTGTTGCTGAGTGAAACACCCTGCAAGGCCGGTGACAGCGTTTCGGCATTGGTCGAAGCACTTTCGCTGTTATCCAGCGTAACGGAAACTTCCTGTGGTTTGCCATCACGCAGCAACCCAACCTTGATGGTTTTGCCCGGTGCGGTAGTTCCTACCTTGGCACGCAACTCGGCGAAGCTGCTGACCGGTTTGCCGTCAACAGAAACCAGAATATCGCCGGCTTTGATACCTGCCTTGGCGGCGGCTGATTTCGGGAGCACTTCACTGACGAAGGCACCGCGTTGGGCATCGGTATTAAATGCCTTGGCCATATCGGCCGTCATTTCGCTACCTTTGATGCCCAGCAAGCCGCGTTTCACTTCACCAAACTCGATCAACTGTTGGCTGAGGTTTTGCGCCATGTTGCTCGGAATAGCGAAGCCGATGCCCACGTTACCGCCGCTTGGCGCCAAAATGGCGGTGTTGATACCGATCAGCTCGCCGTTGAGGTTAACCAACGCACCACCTGAGTTGCCCCGGTTGATGGAGGCGTCGGTCTGGATGAAGTTTTCCAACCCTTCCAGGTTCAGGCCGCTGCGGCCTAACGCAGAAATAATACCGGAAGTGGCGGTTTGGCCGAGGCCGAATGGGTTACCGACGGCCACAGCGAAATCGCCGACCCGCAGTTGATCTGAGTCCGCTATTTTAATCGCCGTCAGGTTTTTTACGTCGCTGAGTTGCAGCAAAGCGATGTCGGACTGTTCGTCACGACCAACCAGCTTGGCGTCCACTTCACGGCCATCATTCAACTGCACGCTGATTTTGTCGGCGTTGTTGATCACGTGATTGTTGGTCAGCACATAACCTTTGGTGGCATCGATAATGACGCCAGACCCTAGCCCTTCAAATGGACGTGAGCTCTGTTGCTGCCCAGGGCCGCCCGGGCCGAAGAAGCGTTTAAATTCCTCCGGTACTTGTTGGCGCTGCACCTGAGTCCCTTCAACATGCACGCTGACTACTGCAGGCAAGACTTTTTCCAGCATCGGCGCCAGGCTTGGCAGCGGCTGCCCCTGAACGGCGACGGGCATCGCCGCGGTGGCTGCCGGTACGGAGGTCAGTGTGAGGCCAATGCTCATTGCCAATGCACTAAGAATTAACGACTTTTTCTTCATTGATAATAACTCTCTCAATACCTGCCGGTGAAATAGTGATGATAAAGCAGCAGCAATACCATAGTGAAGGGTAAGACCGTGAATTTGCGTGAAAAGTTCACTCAATCGCCAGCTTTAAGGATAGCTCAGCGCGGGGTAAGCAGTAGGGGGAAGAGTAAGAAACCCGTGGGGCTGTCCCACGGGTAAAGAAAAGCGTTTAGTCGCGGCGTGGGCGTTCGCCACGCAGCAGGCCAGATGCGCCTTCAGAGTAGTCGCGCGGCATTTCTACCGGCGCCTGATCATTGTCCGCTTCGGCTTCGGTCAGGCGATAGCGGAACGGGTTTTCCTGCATCGGCAGGTCTGGCAGCAAGTTGTTGGAGCTTTTCGCCATATGCTGATACAGCTGGCGATAGTCACGTGCCATGTTGTCCAACAGCTCAGCGCTGCGAGCAAAATGGCCAACCAGCTCTTGACGATATTCTTCCAGCTCGGTTTTGCTCTTGTCCAACTCGTTCTGCAAAACTTGTTGTTGGCGTAATTTACGGTTACCAAAACGCATCGCTACCGCACCAATGGCGATACCGACCACCAAACCAATCAGCGCATACTCCCAGGTCATGATGACTCCTATTTTGACTTCGTTGTTCCGCAGGGATTTTTCACTTAATAATATCCACTATAACCGTTAACCTTGTCCGAGTGGAATCCTGATGAGCTTTTACCTAGTGTTTACAGGGTTTTTCAGCATTGCCCGGAGTGGGTATTTGTGGCGATTACGGTGCGAAGCAGCATCAACTTGCCGCCAAAATTGGCTAAATAATTTATTATGCCCAATAGGTTTCAAGCTACGACAAGGCAGTAACCGTGCGGATTTCCAACGCTAAGCTTTCAAGGCTGTTGGGATTAAGGAGGCAACGCTGCGGCAGCTTGAAGATGAAGGGGATAGCGTTCTTAGGAAACATCGAACAGATGCAGGCACAATCACCGTTATCACGCTACCAGCAGGCGCTGGACGCGGGAGAATACCAGGCCGATGCGGTTCAGCGTCAGGCCGTGACTCAACTGGATCATATCTATCAGGCATTGCAGCAGACACCTGCCGTCAGTGCGTCAGCCAGCGGCCTGCGCGGTAAGCTCAGTCGTTTGTTGGGCAAGCGTAACGAAGTCGTAAAACAACGCCCAGTGCAGGGCTTATATATGTGGGGCGGTGTTGGGCGCGGCAAAACCTGGTTGATGGACATGTTCTTCCACAGCCTGCCGGGAGAGCGCAAGCTGCGGTTGCATTTCCATCGCTTTATGCTGCGGGTGCACGAAGAGCTGACGGAACTGCAAGGGCAGGAGAACCCGCTTGAAATCATCGCTGATGGGTTTAAAGCGCAAACCGATGTGCTGTGCTTCGATGAATTCTTTGTCTCCGACATCACTGACGCCATGCTGTTAGCTACGCTGTTGCAGGCCTTGTTTGCCCGAGGCATCACGCTGGTGGCCACTTCAAATATTCCGCCTAACGATTTGTATCACAATGGCTTGCAGCGTGCGCGCTTCCTGCCGGCGATAGACCTGATCAATACCTATTGTGATGTCATGAACGTCGATGCTGGCATTGACTACCGCCTACGTACGTTGACTCAGGCACATCTGTATCTGACGCCGCTTGATGAGCAGACTCGGCAGACCATGGACCTGATATTTGGGAAGTTAGCCGGCAAGGAAGGCGAGTTTGCGCCAGTCTTGCAGATCAATCATCGGCCACTGCAGGCGATCCGTGCGGTAGATGGCGTGCTGGCTGTGGATTTCCACACGCTGTGCGAGGATGCACGCAGCCAGTTGGACTACATTGCATTATCGCGCCTGTATCACAGCGTCATCCTGTATAATGTGCGGGTGATGGGGCCGCTGAAGGAAAATACCGCGCGTCGTTTCCTGGCCTTGGTGGACGAATTTTACGAACGTCACGTTAAGCTGGTTATTTCTGCTGAAGCCTCGATGTTTGAGATCTATCAGGGTGAGCGGCTGAAGTTTGAATACCAACGTTGCTTGTCGCGCCTGCAAGAGATGCAGAGTGAAGAGTATTTGAAGCTGCCGCATTTGCCATAAGGTCCACGGGGATTCAGTCATTGGAGTCCCCGGTTCTCCTCTGCTAGCGATAAATTGTATTTCCATTCAAAAAGCGTTCGATCTTTGTGAGCGACTTCTCTATAATCTTGCGACCCCACGTTACAACAAAGTTTTTTTTCCCAAAAACTTTATAGTGCCGGCAATGGCTATTCGAAGGGGTAGGTTTGCTGGACTTGTATGGTCGTGTGAGCCTCAACTGTTTTCGAGCGTTTGGGTGTTCACCAACGTGTAACTAATTATTGGGTAAGCTTTCTAATGAAAACTTTTACAGCTAAACCAGAGAGCGTTCAACGCGACTGGTACGTTGTTGATGCAGATGGTAAAACTTTAGGCCGTCTCGCTACTGAACTGGCTCGTCGTCTGCGCGGCAAGCATAAAGCGGAATACACCCCGCACGTTGATACCGGTGACTACATCATCGTTCTGAACGCAGAAAAAGTTGCTGTAACCGGCAACAAGCGTACAGACAAGGTGTATTACCGCCACACTGGCCACATCGGTGGTATCAAGCAAGCGACCTTTGAAGAGATGATTGCCCGCAGTCCTGAGCGCGTGATTGAAATCGCGGTTAAAGGCATGCTGCCAAAGGGTCCGTTGGGTCGTGCAATGTTCCGTAAACTGAAAGTTTACGCGGGCACTGAGCACACTCATGCGGCACAGCAACCGCAAGTTCTTGACATCTAATCGGGATTATAGGCAATGGCTGAAAATCAATACTACGGCACTGGTCGCCGCAAAAGCTCCGCCGCTCGCGTTTTTATCAAGCCGGGCAGTGGTAACATCGTAATTAACCAGCGCAGCCTGGAACAGTACTTCGGTCGCGAAACTGCCCGCATGGTAGTTCGTCAACCGTTGGAACTGACCGACATGGTTGGTAAATTTGACCTGTACATCACCGTTAAAGGTGGTGGTATCTCTGGTCAAGCTGGCGCTATCCGTCACGGTATCACCCGTGCACTGATGGAGTACGACGAGACTCTGCGTGCAGAATTGCGTAAAGCTGGCTTCGTTACTCGTGACGCCCGTCAGGTTGAACGTAAGAAAGTCGGCCTGCGTAAAGCACGTCGTCGTCCGCAGTTCTCCAAGCGTTAATTTTTTACTGCCTTGGCAGTGGAATTTACGCAAAAAACCCGGTGCTTCACCGGGTTTTTTTATGCCTGAAAATCAAGTCGTCGTTACTAAAATCTTTGGTATATCAGACAATTCAATACGAATTAGCCGTACAGCCCCCACAAAACAAGCAAAATCTGGTAAACTATCATCCACTTTTGCGCCTGTTCGCCATGCAGCAGTTATCAGTTTACTTCCAAGGCCGGTTTTTAGACCTCGGGTTTAGCTGCGAGTTGCTGGCCTGCGGTCAAGATCATTCAGGATAGCAGCCTGGTATACCCGATAGATTTCGTGGTGCAGCAAGGCGGGCAACTGGACGAGTCCCTGGAACTTAGTACGCTAAGTCATTGGGGATGAGACAGGTAAGCCAGCACTGTTGCAGTATGAAAAATGAAGGGAAGTTGGCTATTCGCAGTATTTTCTAGATAACTTGGAGGTTTTCATGGCTGTCGCTGCCAACAAACGTTCGGTAATGACGCTGTTCTCTGGCCCGACCGACATTTTTAGCCATCAAGTACGTATCGTACTGGCGGAGAAAGGTGTCAGCGTTGAGATTGAGCAGGTTGAGTTGGATAACCTGCCGCAGGACCTGATTGACCTCAACCCGTACCAGACGGTGCCTACGCTGGTCGATCGCGAGCTGACCTTGTATGAATCCCGTATCATCATGGAATACCTCGATGAGCGTTTCCCGCATCCACCGCTGATGCCGGTTTATCCGGTTGCCCGTGGTGAGAGCCGTCTGATGATGCTGCGTATCGAGAAAAACTGGTATTCGCTGATGTACAAAATCGAGCAGAGTAACGGTCAGGAAGCTGAATCGGCTCGCCGCCAACTGCGCGAAGAGTTACTGGCGATTGCCCCTATCTTTGGTCAGACCCCGTATTTCATGAGCGAAGAGTTCAGCCTGGTGGATTGCTACCTGGCACCGCTGTTGTGGCGTTTGCCGCAGTTGGGTATTGATCTGATCGGCGCGGGTTCCAAAGAGCTGAAAGGTTACATGACCCGTGTGTTCGAGCGTGATGCCTTCCTGGCCTCTCTGACCGAAGCGGAGCGCGAAATGCGCCTGCAGACTCGGGGCTAAGTATCATGGATATGTCTCAGATGACTCCACGCCGTCCGTATTTGTTGCGGGCGTTCTATGAGTGGTTGCTGGATAATCAGCTAACACCGCACCTGGTGGTAGATGTGACGCGTCCTGACGTCTTGGTTCCTATGGAGTTCGCTCGTGATGGTCAGATCGTTCTGAATATCGCACCGCGTGCAGTTGGGAACCTGGAATTAGGCAACGACGAAGTGCACTTTAATGCGCGTTTCGGTGGTGTGCCACGTCAGGTCTCGGTACCAATGGCTGCCGTGCTGGCAATCTATGCGCGTGAAAACGGCGCAGGCACCATGTTCGAACCTGAAGCCGCTTATGAAGCGGAAGGATCGTTTGAAGGCATGGACAATGAGACGATTCCATCGGAAAGCCTGATGTCGGTGATTGATGGCGACCGCCCGGATCTGAGCGAAGATCACGATCCGGATGATGAGCCGCCACCGCCGCCACGTGGTGGTCGCCCAGCATTGCGCGTGGTGAAATAATCCCGCAGCAGTGAACAATAAAGGTCGCCTCGGTGACCTTTTTTTTGCCTGTAAAAAGGGCGCTGTCAGCTTTTCAATGACGCAATGCAGGCATCACGTGGGGCGCTGAGATCGCCGATACGCACAGTAGTGAGTGCGTGGGTCGCGCGTTGTTTAAACGAGGTAATGGCGGTGTCACCTTGTATTTCTGGTGGCGCAGTGCAGATATCGTTGATCGGTAAATTATTGCCTTTGTCGAGGGCATGCAATACCGCGGCTGGGTTGTAGACCAATGCAGAAGACAGCGCTGATTTGACGCCCGCGGTAAAGGCGGCGTTACCGCCGTTGGCTAACTTGGGTGCCAAGGCAATCCAACTGTCGTCACCCAGCTTAATGCTGTTTTCTACCGCATGAAGCTGGCCTGCTTTCGCCAGTTGAGCCACTACCGATGCCGCACCGCGCGCCTCAATGTTGTAACCCACCTCTTGTGAATCCAACGACATCGCCAGTGAGCTGAAACTGACAACCAGCAAAGCGCTGGCTAATAAGGGAACGGGCAATTTCATGGTTAGCTATCCTTATCAAGATACCAGGCGCAACTGCGCCCTGAGTGACATTAATAGAATACTATAGCGCGCCAGGCGCTGGACTGCGGGTGAGGTTGTTACAAAGCGTGTGGGGAGTGCAGTGAAAACAAAGGGCCCGTCAGTGTGAACTGCGGGCCCTTAGAGGCAAAGCGGGGAAGGATTAAACTTCCAGGTAATTCATGATGCCATCAGCAGCCTTGCGGCCTTCGGCGATCGCGGTAACCACCAGGTCCGAACCGCGTACCGCATCGCCACCGGCGAAAATTTTCGGGTTGCTGGTCTGGAAGGCATTATCGGTGCTTTCCGGTGCAACAATACGACCCTGCTTATCGAGCTCAACGTCATGAGCTGCCAGCCAGTCCATTTGGTGCGGACGGAAACCAAAGGCCATGACCACTGCATCAGCATCGATGATATGTTCAGAGCCCGGTACCTGCTCAGCAACCTGGCGGCCATTAGCATCTGGTGCACCCAACTGAGTACGAACCATTTTCACTCCGGCTACGCGGCCAGCGCTATTTAATTCGATACTCAACGGCTGCAGGTTGAATTTGAAATCAACCCCTTCCTCACGCGCATTTTTCACTTCACGTTTGGAGCCCGGCATATTGGCTTCATCACGGCGGTAAGCACAGATAACCTCGGTTGCACCCTGGCGGATAGAGGTACGCACGCAGTCCATCGCGGTGTCACCACCGCCAAGAACCACGACACGCTTGCCTTCCATGCTGACATACGGCTCGTGTTGCTCGGCCTGATAGCCCATCAACTGCTTGGTGTTGGCTATCAGGAACGGCAATGCGTCGTAGACGCCCGGTGCTTCTTCGTTTTCCAGGCCGCCACGCATCGACTGATAAGTCCCGACACCGAGGAATACCGCGTCAAACTCATTGAGCAGCGTCTCCATGGCGATGTCTTTGCCCACTTCAGTATTGAGCTGGAACTCAATGCCCATCTCGCTGAAAATGCCGCGACGTTTGACCATCACTTCTTTTTCCAGCTTGAAGGCCGGAATACCGAAGGTCAGTAGACCACCGATCTCGGGGTGGCGATCGTAAACCACCGCTTTCACACCGTTGCGAGTCAGTACATCGGCACAGGCCAGACCGGCAGGGCCGGCACCGATGATCGCCACGCGCTTGCCGGTAGGCAGCACATGGGACATATCCGGCTTCCAGCCCATTTCGATCGCTTTATCGCTGATATAGCGTTCGATGTTACCGATAGTTACCGCACCGAACTCATCATTCAGGGTACAGGAGCCTTCACACAGGCGATCCTGTGGGCAGACACGACCACATACTTCCGGCAGGCTGTTGGTCTGGTGTGCCAAATCCGCAGCCTCCATGATGCGGCCTTCGTTTGCCAGTTTCAGCCAGTTCGGGATGTAGTTGTGAACCGGGCATTTCCATTCGCAATAAGGGTTACCGCAGGACAGACAACGGTCCGCCTGCGCCTTCGCCTGAGTTTCCGAAAACGGCTCGTAAATCTCTACAAACTCAATTTTACGGATCTTCAACGGTTTCTTTGGCGGATCAACGCGCTGCAGGTCGATAAATTGATAAACATTCTGACTCATTAATGACCTCTTACTGCGCCTGAACCCGCAGCTCAGCTGCGGAACGACTACGGTGACCCAACAATGCTTTGACATCACTGGACTTCGGCTTGACCAGAGCGAACTTCGGTGCCCATTCCGGCCAGTTAGCCAGAATCTCTTCCGCACGCGAAGAACCGGTCGCCTGCACGTGCTCGGTAATCAGACCGCGCAAGTGCTCTTCATGAATTGCCAACTGATCGACATCCAACACTTCCACCAGCTCTGGGTTCACACGTTTACGGAATTCGCCATCTTCATCCAGCACGTAGGCAAAACCGCCGGTCATACCTGCACCAAAGTTGATACCGGTTTTACCTAGGACGCAGACGATGCCACCAGTCATGTATTCACAACCGTTGTCACCGATGCCTTCTACGACGGTGATGGCGCCAGAGTTACGTACGGCGAAGCGTTCACCTGCACGCCCCGCGGCGAACAGCTTGCCGCCGGTTGCGCCATACAGACAGGTATTGCCAATGATGCTGGCTTCGTGACTGCGGAACGCTGAACCAATCGGTGGGCGCACGGCAATACGGCCACCGGCCATACCTTTACCAACATAGTCATTGGCGTCACCGGTCAGGGTCAGTTCAACCCCACCGGCATTCCATACGCCAAAGCTCTGACCGGCGGTGCCGGAGAAGTACGCTTTGATCGGATCGGCCGCCATGCCCTGATCGCCATGGACTGTAGCGATGGCCCCGGACAGTGTTGCACCTACTGAACGATCGGTATTGCGGATATCAAAGTAGAACGCCTTACTCTGCTTGGCTTCGATATGCGGTTCCGCCTGCGCCAGCAGATCTTTGTTCATCAACCCCTGGTCGAACGGTGGGTTGCTGCTTTCAGTACAGTACAGCGCCTTGCCAGGATGTGGCGTGGCAGTTTTCAACAGCGGCGACAGATCCAGCTTGTTCTGTTTGGCAGAAATGCCATCCAGCTCGGTCAAGAACTCGGTGCGACCAATCAGATCGACCAGCTGGCTAACACCCAATTGCGCCATGATCTCGCGGGTTTCACGTGCGATGAACTGGAAGTAGTTAGTCACACGCTCAGGCAGGCCGTGGTAATGATCGCGGCGCAGTTTTTCATCCTGAGTTGCCACGCCGGTTGCGCAGTTGTTCAGGTGACAGATACGCAGGTATTTACAACCCAGTGCCACCATTGGGCCGGTGCCGAAGCCGAAGCTTTCTGCGCCGAGGATCGCTGCTTTGACGATATCCACGCCGGTTTTCAGGCCGCCGTCCACCTGGAGGCGGATTTTATGGCGCAGACCGTTAGCCACCAGTGCCTGCTGGGTTTCCACCAGACCGAGTTCCCACGGGCAGCCGGCGTACTTCACTGAAGATAATGGGCTGGCACCGGTGCCGCCGTCATAACCTGCGATGGTGATCAGATCGGCATAGGCTTTCGCCACACCGGTCGCGATGGTGCCCACACCGGGTTCAGAAACCAGTTTCACCGAAATCATTGCCTTCGGGTTCACCTGTTTCAGGTCGAAGATCAACTGTGCCAGATCTTCGATCGAGTAGATGTCGTGGTGCGGCGGGGGTGATATCAGGGTTACGCCCGGCACTGAATAACGCAGCTTGGCGATATAAGGAGTGACTTTATCCCCTGGCAATTGGCCACCTTCACCAGGTTTGGCCCCTTGCGCGACTTTAATTTGGATCACATCTGCATTCACCAAATAGGCCGGGGTCACACCGAAGCGGCCTGATGCCACCTGTTTGATGCGTGACACCTTGTTGGTGCCGTAACGTGCTGGATCTTCGCCGCCTTCACCAGAGTTGGAGAAGCCGCCGAGGCTGTTCATGGCGATCGCCAGCGATTCATGTGCTTCCGGGCTCAGAGCACCGATGGACATGGCCGCAGTATCGAAGCGTTTGAACAGTGATTCGGCGGGTTCAACCTGATCAACCGGAATTGGCGTGCCTTTCGGCGTGATAGCCAACAAATCGCGCAGCATAGCAACGGGACGTTCATTCACCAGCTTGGCATACGTCTGGTAGTCGCTGTATTTACCGCTGTGGACCGCGGTTTGTAGCGTACTCACCACGTCAGGGTTGTACGCATGGTACTCGCCGTCGTGGACGAACTTCAGCAGACCGCCTTGCTCTAGCGGCTTGCGTTTCAGCCATGCGCGCTTGGACAGGTTTTGCAGATCTTGTTGGATGTCACTGAAGCTGGCTCCGCCGATACGGCTAACCACGCCCTGGAAACACAAATCGGACAAATCGCGATGCAGACCAACGGCCTCGAACAGTTTGGCGCAGCGGTAAGAAGCGATAGTCGATATGCCCATTTTGGACATGATCTTGTACAGGCCTTTGTTGATGCCATTACGGTAGTTCAGCATCACTTCACGGTATTTCTTGTCGATCGCCTGGGTATCCACCAGTTTGGCCAAGGTTTCGTAGGCCAGGTACGGGTAGACGGCAGTCGCGCCGAAGCCCAACAGCACGGCGAAATGGTGCGGATCGCGGGCGCTGGCGGTTTCAACGATAATGTTAGCGTCACAACGCAGGCTCTTTTCAACCAGACGGGTCTGGATCGCACCGACGGCCATAGGAGCAGGTACCGGCAGACGGCTTGTGGAGATCGCGCGGTCAGACAACACCAGTAACACGGCGCCATCACGGACCTTGCGTTCCGCCTCGTCACACAGCGCGCGGATGGTTTGTTCCAAATCCTGCTCTGCCGGATCAAAGGTCAGATCAAGATTGTCGGCACGATAGTATTCGCCTTCCAGCGTGGTGAGCTGCTTGAAGTCGGAGTACAGCAGGATCGGCGATTTAAAGCTTAACCGGTGTGCCTGGCCTTCAGCCTCGCAGAACACGTTCATTTCGCGACCGATGCTGGTCGCCAGCGACATCACATGCGCTTCGCGCAGCGGGTCGATAGGTGGGTTGGTCACCTGGGCGAACTGCTGACGGAAATAGTCATAGATAATGCGTGGACGGCTGGAGAGCACGGCGAACGGGGTATCATCACCCATTGAGCCGGTGGCTTCCTGACCGATCTCACCCAGAACGCGGATTACCTGATCCAGTTCTTCGCTGCTGTAGCCGAACTGTTTTTGGTAAGTCTCAAGCTGTGAGTCGTCAAGTTCACGACTGCCGACTTGATCGGCCGGTAAGTCTTCGAACGGCACCAGGCGCTTGACGTTCTTTTCCATCCATTCTTTATACGGATGGCGGCTTTTCAGATCGTCATCGGTCTCGGCGGAATGCAGGATCTTACCGCTGCGGGTATCGATCACCATCAGTTCGCCTGGACCAACGCGGCCTTTCTCTACAACTTCATCTGGCTGGTAATCCCAAATACCCACTTCAGAAGCACAGGTAATCAGTTTGTCTTTGGTGATGACGTAGCGTGCCGGGCGCAAACCATTACGGTCCAGGTTACAGGCAGCGTAGCGACCATCGGACATCACGATACCGGCAGGGCCGTCCCACGGTTCCATGTGCATCGAGTTGAAGTCGAAGAAGGCACGCAGATCGGTGTCCATGTCCGGGTTATTCTGCCAGGCAGGTGGCACTAGCAGGCGCATGGCACGGATCAGATCCATACCACCCGCCAGCAACAGTTCCAGCATGTTATCCAGCGAGCTGGAGTCAGAGCCAGTTTCATTAACGAACGGTGCGGCAGTTTGCAAATCCGGGATCAGTGGCGTCTGGAACTTATAAGTACGGGCACGCGCCCACTGGCGGTTGCCGGTGATGGTGTTGATCTCGCCGTTGTGTGCCAGGTAGCGGAATGGCTGTGCCAGCGGCCAGCGCGGTACGGTATTGGTAGAAAAACGCTGGTGGAACAGGCAAATGGCCGATTCCAGGCGCAGGTCCGCCAAATCAAGATAGAAGCGTGGCAGATCCGCAGGCATGCACAGGCCTTTATAGATCGTCACCAGATTCGAGAAGCTGCACACATAGAAGCTGTCGTCTTGAACGCGTTTCTCGATACGGCGGCGCGCGATAAACAGGCGGCGTTCCATATCACGTGGACGCCAACCGGCTGGGGCGTTAACAAAGATCTGTTCAATACGCGGCAGAGAAGAGAGGGCAATCTCGCCGAGCACGTCTGGGTTGGTCGGTACTTCACGCCAACCCACGACTGACAGCGTTTCATTTTGCAATTCTTCTTCGACAATGCGGCGGCTGGCACGGGCTTCCTCTTCGTTCTGGCTGAGGAACATCATGCCAACGGCGTAATTCTTGGCTAAACGCCAGCTGCGCTCTTCCGCCACCATGCGGAAAAAGCGGTCGGGTTTTTGTAATAACAAGCCGCAACCGTCGCCAGTCTTGCCGTCAGCAAGGATTGCGCCACGGTGCTGCATACGGGCAAGTGCGTGAATAGCGGTACGCACCACCTTATGGCTAGGTTCGCCTTCTATGTGGGCGATCAGGCCGAAACCACAGTTGTCCCGCTCTTGGGATTTATCGTACAACATATCAGTGAACCTCCCCAGGCTCTGCGTGACTCTCACAACCCACTGCGAGCGGCTTCTTAATTTCAGGCAGAAGTCCAATCAGCAAGGTTAATAGCGCCGATCTGCTTTTCCGCCCTCCGTTAATGGCCTCTCGTGACGGTTCTCACAAGTGGTAAATGACTTGTTTTAAGAGGGAGTCTTAAATTACTGCATAAATATGACGAGACGTTTGCCCGTCCAGAAAGCTTCCAGCGGACTTCCAACTTAGCGAGAAAGAATACGCAGGTCAACTATAGGCCTAAGGGGGTTTCTTATGGGATTTTTTTCGGTTAATTATTTGATATTTAATATTTTATTTGAGTTTTTTAGCTTGCGCAGGAGAGCAGTAACCCCCGGAGAAATGTGAGCTGTCTCACTATAGTGCAACGCCCGAATCTCTGCACCATGCTAGTGCGGGTGGGAATGGCAGAGTTTTATTCTAATAAGTCATTCTTTATTGTTGTTTATAACTATTTTTCATCGCTTTGTCATATTGACGTGAACGGTTGCGTGAGAATAAGAAAAATTCATCTTGGCTGGAGTGATTTTATTTGCATTTATAATGAATAGTTATGCCTGGTGAAGCCTTGCGGGGAAAGCGTTGATCTCTGTCATCGCGGGAAAAGCCGTTTCTTATTAGCATCACTGGCTTTGAACACAGAGACAACCAAGATTATGCAGTTGCCGCAATTAGTCAATATGTTTGGCGCCGATCTTCAGCGCCGATACGGTGAAAAGATCCATAAACTCACGCTGCACGGCGGTTTTAGTTGTCCTAACCGCGACGGCACGCTGGGGCGCGGTGGCTGTACCTTTTGTAATGTTGCCTCTTTTGCCGATGAGCAAATGCAACAACAGAGCATTGCAGAACAGTTGGCACTGCAGGCCGTCAGAGTGAATCGCGCAAAGCGCTATCTCGCCTATTTTCAGGCTTATACCAGTACTTATGCAGAGGTGAGTTTGTTGGCGCAGATGTACCAGCAGGCGCTGGCACAGGCTGACATGGTCGGCATCTGCGTAGGCACGCGCCCGGACTGTGTGCCAACCGCCGCACTTGATTTGCTGGCGAGTTACCTCGAACAAGGCTATGAAGTCTGGTTGGAGCTCGGGTTGCAGACTGCGCACGATAAAACGCTAAAACGCATCAATCGAGGCCATGATTTCTCCTGTTATCAACATACCGCACGACTGGCGCGCGAGCGTGGGTTGAAGGTGTGCAGTCACCTGATCGTCGGGTTGCCTGGAGAAACTGCTGCCGACCACTTGGTTTCGCTGGAGCAGGTGGTGGACTGCGGTGTGGATGGCATCAAACTGCATCCGCTGCATATTGTTACGGGGAGCACGCTAGCGCGGGCCTGGCAAGCTGGCAGGTTACCTGAACTAACGCTTGATGAGTATGCCGTCAGTGCGGGCGAGATGATCCGCCATACGCCGAAAAACGTGGTGTATCACCGTATCTCTGCGAGCGCACGCAGGCCGACGTTGTTGGCACCATTATGGTGCGAAAACCGTTGGAACGGTATGCAGGCAGTCGGTGGTTACTTGCAGCGTTATGGGGGACAGGGCAGTGCATTGGATGAAAAGCAGCAATATCACCCTTGATCGCTGTTTTGATTTGCAATCTTTCCCACACTTCGGTGTTTGCTTCCTTATCTCATCGGTGTTTTACGGTATGATTTAAACGATTCTGTCTGATGGGAGCCGCTATGAAGCAAATCCGGGTGTTAGCCCAGTACTATGTTGATTTAATGGTAAAACTGGGGCTAGTGCGCTTTTCGCTGCTGCTGGCGTCGGCATTGGTGGTGCTGGCGATGGTGGTGCAGATGGCGGTGACCATGCTACTGCGTGGCGAAGTCGAAAGCATTGACGTAGTGCGCTCAATCTTCTTTGGTTTGTTGATTACGCCGTGGGCGGTCTACTTCCTGTCGGTGGTGGTTGAACAGCTAGAGGAGTCACGTCAGCGTTTGGCACGACTGGTAGATAAACTGGAAGAAATGCGCCACCGCGACCTGGAGCTTAACCAACAGCTTAAGGACAACATCAGTCAACTGAATCAGGAAATCGCCGACCGTATCAAGGCAGAAGAAGAGCGTCAGCAAGTGATGGACAAACTGACGGAAGAAATGGAACAGCGTGAATTGGCGCAGATCGAACTGGGTCAGCAGTCGGCACTGTTACGTTCATTCCTCGATGCTTCGCCGGATCTGGTGTATTACCGCAACGAAGACAAAGAGTTCTCTGGCTGCAACCGGGCGATGGAGCTATTGACCGGCAAAAGTGAAAAACAGCTGATTGGCCTAACGCCATTTGATGTCTACGGCCAGGAAATTGCCGAGAAGGTGATCGAAACCGACGAGAAAGTGTTCCGTCATAACGTTTCCCTGACCTATGAACAATGGTTGGTTTATCCCGATGGGCGCAAGGCCTGTTTTGAGCTGCGTAAAGTGCCGTTTTATGACCGTGTGGGTAAACGTCATGGGCTTATGGGCTTTGGCCGCGATATAACCGAGCGTAAGCGCTACCAGGACGCGCTGGAGAACGCCAGTAGGGATAAGACGACCTTCATCTCAACGATCAGCCACGAGCTTCGTACGCCGCTTAATGGCATTGTTGGCTTGAGTCGCATTCTGCTCGATACCGATTTAAACGACGAACAGCTGAAATACCTCAAAACTATCCATGTCAGCGCCATTACGCTGGGCAATATCTTCAATGACATTATCGAAATGGATAAGCTTGAGCGGCGTAAAGTGCAACTCGACAATCAGCCGGTCGATTTCACCGGATTCCTCGCCGATCTGGAAAACCTCTCTGGCCTGCTGGCACAACCGAAAGGGCTGCAATTTGTGATGGAGCCGCAGCAACCGCTGCCGCAACAAATCATCACTGACGGTACTCGCCTGCGGCAAATCTTGTGGAACTTGATCGGCAATGCGGTCAAGTTCACCCCGCAAGGGCGGATTGTGGTGCGTGTGCGGCGCGAAGAGCAGGATCGGTTGGTGTTTGAGGTAGAAGACTCCGGCATGGGGATCCCTCAGGACGAACAAGACAAGATTTTCGCTATGTATTATCAGGTAAAGGATCAGCATGGCGGTCGCCCGGCGACCGGTACCGGCATCGGGCTGGCGGTTTCCAAGCGATTGGCGCAGAGCATGGGCGGTGATATCACCGTCAGCAGCGTACAGGGGCACGGTTCTTGCTTCACCTTGTCCATTAAGGCGCCAGGGGTGCAGGAAGCGGAAAACGAAACACAGGCCGAAGAGGTACTGCCATTACCGGCCCTGCATATCCTGCTGGTGGAAGATATTGAACTGAACGTGATTGTGGCACGCTCAGTCCTGGAGAAACTGGGTAACAGCGTAGAAGTCGCAATGAATGGACAGGATGCGCTGGCGATGTTTGATCCGGACGAGTTCGATCTGGTGTTACTGGATATCCAACTGCCGGACATGACCGGGCTGGATATCGCTCGAATACTGCGTGAGCGCTATGCCGGGCAGGCTTTACCGCCACTGGTGGCGTTGACGGCCAACGTGCTGAAAGACAAAAAAGAGTACCTCGACGCGGGGATGGACGACGTGCTGAGTAAGCCGCTGTCGGTACCGGCGTTGACCAAAGTCATCAAACATTACTGGGATCATCAATCCTCTCACGCCACAAAGAAAACGGAGCAAAAGACGATGCAGATTAATGAGTCGTTACTGGATACCACCGTGTTGGAACAGTATATGGACCTGGTGGGGCCGCAGTTGATTCATCAAAGCCTGGAGATGTTTGAGCAGATGATGCCAGGTTATCTGGCGGTGCTGGACTCCAACATGACGGCGCGCGATCAGAAAGGCATCACAGAAGAGGCGCATAAAATCAAGGGTGCGGCGGGTTCGGTTGGCTTGCGTCATCTGCAACAGCTTGCTCAGCAAATTCAAACGCCAACATTGCCGGCATGGTGGGATAACGTACAAGACTGGGTTGATGAACTGAAACAGGAATGGCGTATTGTGAACCTGCGTATTGGATTTAGTGTTCTGGTCGAGCAGGTTGTAGAGAATTCCTAAACATCATACAGCCAACAACATAGCAAATGTAAGCGCTCTTGTTAGAAGATTCATTAAAATGTGTGATGTAGATTAGTGTTTGTCTACTCCGAGCACTAACCAGTTGACAGTATCAACAGGAGGAAGGGTGATGAAAAACGTTGGTGTAGTGCTGAGTGGCTGCGGGGTTTATGACGGTACGGAGATTCATGAAGCCGTTCTGACACTGTTGGCGTTGGACCGTGCGGGGGCCAAAGCAGTGTGCTTTGCACCTGATAAACCTCAACTTCATGTTATTAATCACTTATCTGGTGATGAAGTACCCGAGCAGCGTAATGTTTTAGTGGAGTCAGCGCGCATTGCACGAGGCGAGGTCCAGCCGCTTTCACAAGCCGATGCCAGTCAGTTGGATGCCCTGATCGTCCCAGGAGGATTTGGTGCAGCGAAGAACCTCAGCAGTTTTGCGAGCGAAGGTGAGGGATGCTGGATTGATAAGGATTTGGTTAAGTTAACGCAACAAATGCATAAGGCAAATAAACCAATCGGTTTTATGTGTATTGCCCCGGCGTTGCTACCGAAGTTGCTGGATCAACAAGTGCGGCTGACCATTGGCAACGATCCAGACCTCGGTGAAGTGATTGATGCCATGGGCGGTGAACCGGTGATTTGCCCAGTCGATGACATCGTGGTGGATAGTGAAAACAAAGTGGTGACGACACCGGCCTATATGCTGGCTAAATCTATCGGTGAAGCAGCCAGCGGGATTGATAAGCTGGTTTCACGGGTGCTGGATTTGGCTGAATGAGAAAGTCTGCGGGGAAATCGATTTTATCCCGGCCGTGGTTTTGGCTGAAGCGTGGGCTTCTTGCTCTGGTTGGGGTGTGGTTATTGGGGATTATTGCCTTTGCTTTCCTGCCAGTGCCTTTTTCTTCCGTCATGGTAGAACGGCAGGTTGGTGCCTGGTTGAGAGGCGATTTTGGCTATGTAGCGCACTCCGACTGGGTGTCAATGGACGATATTTCCCCGCAGATGGCGTTGGCGGTGATGGCGGCCGAAGATCAGAAATTCCCTGACCACTGGGGTTTTGACGTGGCGGCGATCGAAAAGGCGTTTAGCCACAACGAGAAGCGCCCGACGCGCATCCGTGGTGCTTCCACGCTGTCGCAGCAAACCGCCAAGAACCTGTTCCTGTGGGATGGCCGTAGTTGGTTGCGCAAAGGGCTGGAAGCCGGGCTGACATCCGGTATTGAGCTGGTGTGGACCAAGCGGCGTATCTTGACGGTTTACCTGAATATCGTCGAATTCGGTGACGGTATTTTCGGTGTGGAGGAGGCATCACAACGTTTCTTCAACAAACCGGCCAAGCGGCTGACCGCATCAGAGGCTGCATTGCTGGCGGCGGTATTGCCCAACCCGCACCGTTTCAAGGCGAATGCCCCTTCTGGCTACGTGATACAACGACAGCAATGGATTATGCGCCAGATGCGCCAACTGGGCGGGGAAGCGTTTTTGAAAGAGAATAATCTGGATTAACGCGCCGGATGAAGGCTAGTGCCTTATCCGGCGCGGCGGGTTATTTTACTGAGGTAAAGGCCGTGGTGACGTGTTTCACACCACTCACCTGGCTGGCGATTTGTGCCGCTGATTGCCCTTCTTGTGGTGTAACCAGGCCCAGCAGGAACACTTCACCATTTTCGGTGGTGACTTTCACATTCGATGACTTCACCGTATCGCTGGTGAGCAACTGTGAACGTACCTTGGTTGTGATCCAGGTATCGGAAGAGGCGGTGCTCAGACTGACCGGAGTACCTTGGCGGATCTCGTTATACACTTCAGTCGTGCCTTCAACACCCATCGCGATTTGTTTGGCGCGTGCGGCCAAATCGGTACTCGGCGCTTGGCCTGTCAGTAATACTTTACCCTGGTAAGCCGTTGCAACGACGCGGGCATCTTTTTTCAACTGCTGATCTTTACTTAGGGCGTTCTCGACCCGGGCTTCCAGCGTGCCGTCGTCTACCTGAGTACCCACGCTGCGTGGGTCGGTGGCGGTTTTGGTGGCAACAGCCGCGCTGCCAACGACAACGCCTGCAATACAGCCTTGTAACAGCAGGGCGCTGGACAGCACTGCAAATGTGGCTTTCAGCTTCATCTCAGTTCCTTAATCGTCCTGGTGGGGAAACAACGTACTATCTATCAGGTCGCATAGGCAATTTACGGTGAGCATATGCATTTCCTGAATGCGTGCACTGCGGTGTGATGGGATACGGATTTCGACATCCTGCTGACCGAGCAAACCGGCCAGTTCCCCGCCGTCGTAACCGGTCAGCGCGACAATCGTCATATCACGCGTCACTGCGGCTTCGACCGCTTTTACAATATCACGGCTGTTGCCGCGGGTGGAAATTGCCAACAACACGTCGCCGGCATGGCCGAGCGCGCGCACTTGCTTGGCGTAGACCTCATCGTGCAGACGATCGTTAGTGATCGCCGTCAGCACCACGTTATCGGCATTGAGAGCAATTGCTGGCAGGCTTGGGCGCTCGGTTTCAAAGCGGTTGATCATGCTGGCGGCGAAATGCTGTGCGTTGGCTGCCGAGGTGCCATTACCGCAACAGAGAATTTTATTACCGTTAAGTAAGGATTGGACCAGCGTCATCGCTGCTCGCGAGATGGCATCGGGTAAAGCCTCCGCTGCCGCAATCTGAGTTTGGATGCTTTCGGTAAAACAGGCTTTAATTCTATCCAGCACGTTGTATTAATCCACTAAGTCAAAGGGCCGGTCTGCACCGGTAAACCACGATTAATCCGCATTGAAGGCGTTGGGTATCCATTCTAACTGGCTACCGGTGATGGCCAAAACATCAAAACGGCAAGATGATGTGTCAAAACTGGCTCCGCGCCCCGCCAACCAAACGGCGGCGGCATGCAACAACCGTTGTTGCTTACGATAAGTGACGCTGGCTGCCGCACCACCAAAAGCGTCATTGCGGCGGTAGCGGACTTCGACGAACACCCAGGTTTGACCATCGCGCATGATGAGATCGAGCTCACCGCCGCGCAACGCCACGTTGGCGGCGAAGAAGGTGAGCCCGGCGCGTTCCAGATAATGGCGGGCTTGTAACTCATAGCCCGCTCCTGTGGCGCGTTGACTCAAGAGACCGGAACGACCGTACCCTGACGGTATTGCAGCCAAGGCAGTTTTCTGTTGATCACACAACCTTGTGAGGATGTTAGCACACCCGTCGTGCCTGAGACCTGGAAGCCTGGCAGTTGGCGCATTTCAGCAAAGTGGTTGGACAATGTCCAGGCATCCATCCCCATTGCGTAAAGACGAACCAGCGAATAATCGTTACGGAACTGGCTGCTTGCCTGCTGCAATAACTGTGGGTTGGAGCCGGCCAATAATGGGATGTCGCTGAACTGCAGACCTTCCATTTCCAGGCGGAAGTCTGGACCGGCACCGGCCTGATAGCTGCGTGAGCTGGCGTACATTGCCGGCTTACTGCGTGAGGTGGTAGCCATGTCGATCATCGGTTTGATCAGTGTCAGTTGAGACTGTGTCGCTACGATATAGACCGCGTCTACGCTGCCGCCGCTGGCTGCAGGCGTATCGCTTGGCGGTGCCGGAATAGTCAGCCCGGCAATGGTTACCGCCTGTGGTGCAGGTGCAGCAGAGATTGGCGTACCGGACATGCGAATGCCGCCGCTGTTCACCATCTGACGCAATTCACCCGGTGAACCGATGCCTTGCTGCAACACGGTCTGGCCGCCCAGTTTCTGCCACTCTTGGTTAAAAGCCTTGGCAACGCGATCGCCAAAGGCGCCGCGTGGGATCAGCAACAGTGGTTGCCGTTTCTGCTGTTCCCAGATGTGGCGTGCAGCATCACGGGCTTCGTCTTCCGGTGAAAGTGCGAAGTAGCAAATATTTGGGTTGTCTTTCGGGGTTTCCGGCTGATTAAGCGCCAGTACGTTCAACGTGGTTGTGCTACTGGCCAGTTGGTCGACATTTTCTTTCAATAGCGGACCGACCACCAGGGTCGCGCCATCCTGCTGTGCCTGCGTCAGCAACGCGGCCAGTGGCTGGCTGGAGGTGTCATATACCTTAATCTGTGCGTTAGCGGCTTGTGGCGGCGTAATAGGCGCAGTGGACGGTGTAGACGGTTGTGCCGCTGTGACCGGAGCAGCCTCAGCTGACGGCGCAGAGGTGCTTACCGCACCATTGGCGTTTTGGTCCGCTGGTGCAGGTGCTTGTGCGGGGGCACTGACGGGTTGTGGTTGCTGTTGTACCGGTGCTGAAGACGTCACGCCATTTTTCGCCGCTTCAAAGCCTTTTTGGATCGCGTCGGCGAACACTTTGGCCTGGCCGTTCAACGGCAGCAGCAGGGCGATTTTCGACGTAGAAGCCTGGGTAAAGTTCAGTACCTGGTTCAACTGGGTCGGTAACGTTTTCGCCGCCGGGTTCTGCGGGTAGCGATTCTGCCAGTCTTTAATGCCTGCTTTCAACAGATCAGGATCCTGCTTGTTGTCCTGATAAACACGCAACAAATCAAGCCAACCTTGCAGCACATTCTCATTGGCATTGATCACCAGACTGTTCATGTCCTGCGGTGTCAGCTGTAGTAATGCTTGCCAGGTTTGATCCAGATTGGTTTGGTGCGCTTTGCCGGTCAACAATGGCTCTTGTGCGATATAAGCACGGATGAGCGGCAGAGAAGGTTTACCCTGATTAGCGGCGATCTGCGCCTGATAGAAGCGCACTAACTGATTGGCTGACAACGAGCCGGTATCCAGATGGCCTAATGTACTGCGGGCGCTGACGTAGCTTTTGTTCGCCACCTGAAGTTCAGCACTCAGCAACTGGCGTTCTACCTGCTGCACGCTACTGAGGTTTTTTGGCAGTTGGTTCAGCTGTTCACTGGCTTGCGGCAGCTTCCCTTCGCGTAACAGCGCGCGAATAGCAAGTAATTGCCAGTCAGCCTTGTTATCATTACTGCTTTGCTGCAACTGCTGCAGATAGTAATCGGAACTGGCGCTCGCTTCGTCCTGTATATTAGCGGGCGGCGTCTGCGGGGCCTGACTCGGGCAGCCTGCGAGGAAAAGGGCTGCAGCGATAACTGCGGTAAGTCGGACAGGCTTTGAACGCCCTGCTTTGGTACGAACGAATGTTGAGGAAAGCATACTGTATCCAGTGATGTTTTTTTCAAGATGCTTAATATTAAATCGGCAACTCGGATGAAACAATGAATCAACACCAACAATCAGTCATTTCTGCATCAACACTGTATGTGGTGCCCACCCCAATCGGCAATTTAGGGGATATAACCCATCGTGCGTTAGAGGTACTGAAAAGCGTTGATCTGATTGCGGCCGAGGACACGCGCCATACCGGGTTGCTGCTGCAACACTTCGCGATTAGCGCGCGGTTGTTTGCGCTGCACGACCATAACGAACAGCAAAAAGCCGATCAACTGTTGGCGAAACTGCAAGAAGGCCAGAGCATTGCGCTGGTTTCTGACGCAGGTACGCCGTTGATCAACGATCCTGGCTATCACCTGGTACGCCGTTGTCGTGAGGCCGGCATTCGGGTAGTGCCATTGCCAGGAGCTTGCGCGGCAACTACCGCACTCTGCGCCGCAGGCCTTGCTTCAGACCGCTTCTGCTACGAAGGGTTCCTGCCGGCGAAAACCAAGGGGCGTAAGGATACGCTGATGGCGCTGGCAGAGGAACCGCGCACGTTGATTTTCTACGAATCTACTCACCGTTTGTTGGAAAGTTTGCAGGACATGGTGACCGTGTGGGGGCCACAACGCTATGTGGTATTGGCGCGCGAGCTGACCAAAACCTGGGAATCCATCACCGGCGCACCGGTTGGTGAGTTACTGGCCTGGGTACAGGAAGATGAAGTCCGTCGCCGTGGCGAAATGGTGCTTATCGTTGAAGGCCACAAGGTGCAGGAAGATGCGTTACCGCTGGAAGCACTGCGTACACTGGCATTGCTGCAAAAAGAACTGCCGTTGAAAAAGGCGGCGGCGCTGGCGGCAGAAATCCATGGTGTAAAGAAAAATGCGTTGTATAAGTACGCCTTAGAGCAACAAGAACAGTAAAGCGGTTGACCTGCCGCGAGCACGACGCTACTATCCGCGCCGGAGTTGACCAGACAGTCGCCGCTTCACTGCCGTCCCTTTCGGGGGAGACAGGTGGAGGGGAGGAAAGTCCGGGCTCCATAGGGCAGGGTGCCAGGTAACGCCTGGGAGGCGCAAGCCTACGACTAGTGCAACAGAGAGCAAACCGCCGATGGCCCGCGCAAGCGGGATCAGGTAAGGGTGAAAGGGTGCGGTAAGAGCGCACCGCGCGACTGGCAACAGTTCGTGGCACGGTAAACTCCACCCGGAGCAAGGCCAAATAGGGGTTCACATGGTACGGCCCGTACTGAACCCGGGTAGGCTGCTTGAGCCAGTGAGCGATTGCTGGCCTAGAGGAATGACTGTCCACGACAGAACCCGGCTTACCGGTCAACTCCCTCTATAAAGAAAAGCCCGCGTAACGCAAGTTACGCGGGCTTTTTCCTTTTAGAATGCCACTCACACCGGCAAGTCAATCAGTAGCGCTCGCAGCGGCGTTTTAGCGCGGATAGTCAGTCGATTCTCCTCATGGATAAACGCCCCATCACCGCAGGTCAGTCGATGACCGTCGTGACGTTCGCCATTGGCTTCAATGGTGCCGTGGATCGACTGTAAATACGCACGCGGTCCGTTCAGCGCCAATGTCTGCTGCTCGCCGGACTGTAAATCCAAATGATGGATCCACACCTGCTGGCGCAGTTGCAGACTGCCCTGTGCGCCATCTGGCGAGGCCAGCAGCGTCAGGCCGTTTTCTGGCAGCATCAGGCGTTGTACACGTTCGTTGCTGCGCTCTGGGCAGGCATCCAGCCACAGTTGTAAACGGGTCAGCGGTGTATCGCTGCTGATGTTCTGCTCGCTGTAACTCAGGCCAGGCTGAGTGGACAGCAGTAAGGCTTCACCAGCCTGAGCATTCACTGTGTTGCCGTCGCTGTCGCGGTATTCGGCTTTCCCCTGCAAGATAAGATTCAGGATATCCACATTGGGATAAGTGCGTGGCTGGAATGACGCACCCGGCGCCAGCACCTCCTGATTGAGCACCCGCAATGAGGCGTAGCCCATCAGCTTGGGATCGAAGTAATGTCCAAAAGAAAAGGTGTAGCGAGCCTGCAGCCAACCAAAGTCAGCTTGCCCGCATTGTTGTGCTGTTCTGCATGTAATCATGGCAATCGGCTCTCTAAATTTATTCTTCCCTTCATCGTTCTGATTGCTATTGCGTTGGCTTATCTTGGCCATTTTCTCGCTGCCGCCAGAAACCTATTGGGTATATTAAGATGGTAAGCATCTGGACGCCGGATTGTTAGCCAGTTAATCTGGTCGGCATATTCAAATTTCCTGACAGAGAGATTCGATGGCCAGAGATCGGGCGTTAACGCTTGAGGCGTTAAGGGTTATGGATGCGATCGACCGACGTGGTAGTTTCGCTGCGGCAGCCGATGAGCTGGGGCGTGTGCCGTCGGCACTCAGCTACACCATGCAAAAATTGGAAGAAGAATTGGACGTGGTGCTGTTCGACCGTTCCGGTCACCGTACCAAGTTCACCAATGTCGGGCGCATGCTGCTGGAGCGTGGTCGGGTGCTGTTGGAAGCGGCAGACAAACTGACTACCGATGCCGAAGCGTTGGCGCGTGGTTGGGAAACCCATTTGACGATCGTCAGCGAAGCGCTGTCACCGCCGAGTAAATTGTTCCCGCTGGTCGACAAATTGGCGCTGAAGGCGAATACCCAGGTGTCAATTTTCACCGAGGTGCTGGCTGGTGCCTGGGAACGGTTGGAGCAAGGGCGTGCCGATATCGTTATCGCCCCGGACATGCATTTCCGCGCCTCGTCAGAAATTAACACCCGTAAGCTGTACAAAGTGATGAGTGTATACGTCGCTGCGCCGAACCATCCGATCCACCTTGAGCCTGAACCGTTATCCGAATTGACGCGAGTGAAGTACCGCGGTATTGCGGTTGCGGATACCGCCCGTGAACGCCCGGTATTGACTGTGCAATTGCTGGATAAACAGCAGCGGCTGACGGTCAGCACCATTGAAGACAAGCGCTTGGCTTTACTGGCTGGTCTGGGTGTGGCGACCATGCCTTACCCGATGGTCGAAAAAGACATTGAAGAAGGGCGTCTGCGTGTTGTCGGACCGGAGTACAGTCGCGAGGCTGATATCATCATGGCCTGGCGGCGTGACAGCATGGGGGAGGCCAAGGCCTGGTTCCTGCGCGAAATTCCGCGGCTGTTTGCACAACTGGAGCGGCAGTAATTCATTCCCCCTCGCCGGTAAGGAGAGGGGGAGAAACGTGTCACCCGAAACGCTTGTCTCGACCATGCGGTGCGTCCAAATCCTGTGACGGCCCGATGGAAATAATACCGTGCGGATTGATAGTGGCGTGACTGCGGTAATAGTGATTACGAATGTGCGGCAAACTGACCGTTTCGGCAATGCCGGGCATCTGGTAAATGTCCCGCAGGAAGCCATAAAGGTTGAGGTAATCGCTGATGCGGTGTTTGTCGCATTTAAAGTGGGTGACATACACCGGATCGAAGCGTATCAGCGTAGTCCACAGGCGCAGATCAGCCTCGGTGAGGTGTTCGCCGGTCAGGTAGCGCTGCTGCCCCAAGATTTGCTCCAACCGTGCGAGTCCATCAAATACCCCGGTTACCGCTTCATCATAGGCCGCCTGGCTAGTGGCGAAACCAGCCTTATACACCCCATTATTTACCTGATCGTAAATCCAACCGTTTAGCTCATCAATTTTTCCGCGTAGCTCCGCGGGATAGTAATCGCCGGCACGTGCGCCAACGCCATCAAATGCACTGTTGAACATACGGATGATATCGGCAGATTCATTACTGACGATGGTTTGCTGTTGTTTATCCCACAGCACCGGCACTGTCACGCGGCCGGTATAGTGTTTGTCGGCGCGCAAGTAAATCTGGTAGAGGAAGTCTGACTGGTACAGGTTATCGCCGGTCGCTTCAGGGAAATCAGTGCCGAAGGTCCAACCGTTTTCCAACATCAGCGGATGCACCACGGAAACGGGAATGATGTGCTCCAGCCCTTTTAATTTGCGCATCAGCAGAGTGCGGTGCGCCCAAGGGCAGGCAAGTGAAACGTACAGGTGATAACGATCTTTCTCCGCTTTAAAACCTCCGACTCCGTGTTCGCCCGGTTGACCGTCAGCGGTCACCCAATTGCGGAACTGAGAGGTTGAGCGTTTGAAACGGCCTCCGGTGGATGAGGTGTCATACCAGATGTCTTGCCAAACGCCATCGACGAGTTGTCCCATGGGAATCTCCTTCGTGTCCGAGTGAAAAAGCAGAAGGGTCCGGCATGCCGGACCCTGAATCGGTCTTAAAATCTTACCACTTTTTGTTCAGAATGCGGTCAATGCTGAAGCCGCCTGGGCCTGCTACGGCCAGAACGATGAAGCCGCCGGCGATGGTCAGGTTTTTCATGAACATCAATTGGTTTACGCCATCTGCAAAGTTAGTATGGAACAACAGTGCGGTCAGGATGGTAAAACCAGCGGTGAACAGTGCCACTGTACGGGTCAGGAAGCCGAACAGAATTGCCAGACCGCCGCCAAATTCCAGCAGGATGGTCAGTGGCAGCAAGAAGCCAGGAACGCCCATTGATTGCATATACTGTTGGGTACCGGCATAGGCATCACCCATTTTGCCGTAGCCTGCCACGATAAACAGGATTGGCATCAGAATACGAGCAACCAGCAAACCTGTATCTTCTAATTTTTTCATCATCTACTCCAAAGTAATTTTTGTTTGCCAGTCTTGGCGTTTTCATGTCAGTGGGTGGTATGCCGGGTATCTGACCCTGTCCTGCCCGTTTCGTATTGATGGAGTGAATGTTAATCGGGAAGCGTATGCTTTGTTAGCAAGTAAAACTGTCGTATTTTTTCAAAAAAACTGAATCTTTAGCCTGCTAACAAATGGAGGGTAATCAGAATGTTGCCCAACCTTCACCGACAGAAACGACATATTTCTGTGAAAAGGCGGGCGTAACAACGGAAGTATTGAAGAAAGTGAGGCAGGCTATTTCGAGGAAAAGGTTTTCTGGATCAATCTGATAGTGCTAACTGCGGCAAAGGCACGACGAGACCAGCGAATCAGCTTGCTGGGGTGGCGGACGCCGTACAGCGCCATCACACTTGAACCGACCACCAGATATTTACGCAAGCCAAAAATGGTTTGCCAGCCGCGATCGATGCGTTCAGTCTTTTCCAGCCAAAGAGTTTTATTGTCAGCAAGATCCAGCCTTTGCTGCTGGATCTTGTTAATCAGCTTCTCTTTCCTCCATTCCAGATAGCGGCGGCGATTCATTGTTCACCCTCCAACTGGGAACGGTCGATTTCCAATTGTTTGCGCGAAGCGCCAAGTAGCGTAGAGCGCCGCGCTTTGACCAGCGTCCAAATGGTACCGACAATGGCCAGGAACAACAGTACGCCAGTGGTAGTGCCTAATGCGATCAAGCGGTAAACGGGGTCGATAGCCCAGAAAATCAGGATCAGCAGGCTCATCAGACCAAATGCCGTGAACAACAGCGTCATACCGGCCATGATCAACAACTGAATAAGGTTGGCTTTCTCCTCTTCCAGCTCGACCACGGCCAGTCGTACACGCGTTTCCACCATACCGACAAGAATAGTGATGATGCGCTGCCCGATGTCCAGGACCCCTTTAGCGGGGCCCTCACGACCTTGTGGTTGTTCGGTCATAATTAACGACGCGCGAGCAGAACGCCCAGCACCACGCCAACTGCAGCGCCGATACCGATGCCGGTCCACGGATTATCACGAACGTAATCGTCCGCCTGGCCTGCGATCTGTTTGGTCTGGGAAGCAATTTTGTCGCCGGCATCGCTCAGACGTGCACGAGTATCTTTCAATGCACCTTCTGCTTTGGAACGCAGTTTTTCCAGCTCGGCTTTTGGCTTATCGGTGGAAGAGTTCAGCACTTCTTCCAACGTATCAGCTAAGGATTTAAGTTCAGCGCGTAAGTTCTCTGCATTTGAATCATGTGCCATGTGATTATTCCTTAACGTTAACTTCGACAGACTTTCAACATAGCGGATTTTTTCGCCGGAGCAAAGGGTAGATGGGTAGCTGATATCACTAAGCATCCATTTTATACGTAATGAAAATCCCGTATGGCGCGGCTCTCAGCGATAAATCCGCTGGTGTAAAAAAATTATTCCGCTTGGGCTTGCTTAAGCTCTGCTTGAGCTTCAGCCAGCTTTTTCTGTTTCTTGGCGACTTTTTCCAGATTACCGGTCTGCTGAGCTTCTTTCAGCTCTTGCTGACGCTCAGTCACTTTGCGTTGTTTTTCATCAATTTTTTTCTGACGATCGGCCTGTAGGCTAGCCGGTGTGCAATGGGTTTGCACTTCGTTCAACGCTTTTTTCAAACCGGCAACACGCTGGGTATTGCCGTGTTGGGTCGCGTAATCAATCTGTTGCTGAATATTTTGTGCCTTGATGGTGCAGCCGTTATCTGCTGCAAACGACAGCGCCGGGCAGGCAAATAATAACGGGAGAGCCAGTAACATCGATTGGCGTAATTTCATGCTATCAGTTCCTTGTTAATGGGACGCATTGGCATGCATCCACTGTTCCTGACTGCCACAAAGGCAGTGCGACAGGAGTCTTACGCTGCTGACTGACGCTAACCTTTAGCATAGCCATAAATTGTGAAGACCCCAAAGAATCCGCCACAGTTCAGTAGTGATTGGTGATTAATTGAGCGGTTGACAATATGAAAGGAAAACCCTTCATATGAAGGGGTATTATCCCAGATTGAGTGGGGCGCGTGCAAATTCACGCACCCAATGGGTAGGAACAGGGGATTCGCTCAGGGCGATAATATATCCCGGTGGCAAAATTGTTTGCAGCGCCTCGCGTGCCAACAATTGTTGTTCAGGTGAGTCCAGGCGAATCACCAAACCGTCGCCTTCCGGGGTAATACTTTTGATGCGAATACCGCGCTGATCCAAACGTTGATAAACATAAAAACCGTCAGGCAGCGAAAGACCTTGCTGGCCAGCCCGAATGCGAAGCTCGCTTTCGGTGCGCACCATGCAAGGCACCAAGAGTGTGGCGAGCGCCAGCAAAGCGAGCGCAATCAGCAAAACGTACTGCCAGCGCGGGCGCTTTGTCATCACGCCCCTTTCCCCTGATTCTGGCTGTCTGAGCGTTTCTTACGCCACAGCACAATCAACGAACCGACCAGTCCGACAACCAGCAACACTAACGGCAGCAGCATCAGGCAGAACATTAACTGGTCTTCATACTTGCGAAACACCGGGGTCTTGCCCAACGCAAAGCCCAGAGAGGTCAGGATCACGACCCACAACAGACCACTCATCCAGTTAAAGAACTGGAAACGCGCATTGCTCAAACCAGAGAGGCCGGCAATGGTTGGCAGCAGAGTACGGACAAAGGCCAGGAAACGACCGACCAGCAGAGCGGAAAGCCCGTGACGGTGGAACAATTGATGCGCACGCTGGTGATAGTGAGCCGGCAGATGTGATAGCCATCCCTGCACCGTTCGCGTATTGCCGAGCCATTTGCCTTGTATGTAGCTGACCCAGCACCCCAGGCTGGCGGCGACGGTCAGGATAAAAATGGTGAGCGGAAAATTCATGGTGCCTTTGGCGATCAACACGCCAACCAGGATCAGCAAGCTGTCGCCCGGCAAAAATGCTGCTGGCAGCAGGCCATTTTCCAGGAACAGGATCATAAACAGCAGGACGTAGAGAGTCCACACGAGCGAAGGGTTCGCCAGCGTCTCAAAATCCTGCTGCCATAAGGCATGTAACAGTTCTTTAATGATGTCCATCCGGTGTTCCTAAAACGTCATTGTTTGTTTGTGTCTCAGCGGCGGATCGGAAGTGGGCGAAGAGCGCGCGGGCGATCCTGACTGCTGGTAACGATGAAACGGCGTTGCTTTTTAGTGGGTTCTAATCGGTGCGACACCGGTCAAGAGTGGTAAGTCAGCGTGCCACGGTAAAGCATATTACTTTCTTTCCAGCCGCCTAGCCTGTTTTGCCGCTGCGGGGTGTGCAGCGCCCAATTGACCTGGGCAAGCCGGTTTAGCGCAGGTGAGGTCTGGCGCGGGAGCCGAGTGCTGTAGCCTAACACTGTGGTCTGAGTATAGACCGGCAGCCATTGGGCTGAGGCTGTCAATGAACCGGGGTAAGAATGTACCCGCGGCAACAGAAGCGGAAACTTGCCGGGCGGTTTGCGCCGCAGCTCTGCTGGTGACTGGTAAACCAAGTCAGAAGAGGAAAGCGTTGTATCAACGAGCAATAGCTGGCTGTTCAATGCTGTGGGAGTTGTCGCGCATAGCTTTTGGCCGGAGACCGAACCGGTCCAGCAGAAAAGAGCAATAAGCATGGCAAACAACCAGCGCATTTATTCGCGTCCCGCCCCGTAGCAGAGGGTAAAAAAGTGGCTCAACTCTAACAAAATAGCACGATTGGCAACAGGGAAATCTACGTTGCCATCGGTGAAATACTACACGGCAAACCGCGGTTCAGGCATCGATTCAGCGGATTTTACAATACCTGACATAACCCGACGATTTTTGACCGCTTGGGCTACTTATTTTCTGCGGCCACGCCGTCCAGATGCACCACTGGATTATCGGCGAACAGATAGCGGTCAGCGTTATATTCAAAATCGTCGCTGGTGGCATTGAACAACATCTGCTTGGTGTTTTCCAAGTGTTGCCACATGGCTAATTTGGCTGCATGGGGATCTTTGCGAATCAGAGCTTTAAGGATCTGATCGTGATCGTCGCACCAACTGGCGATGGAGCGATCGTCGATATGTTCGTGCAACTTGATCCAATAAGGGTTATTGACGCGTTGCACCCACATTTTTTCTACGATAGTGGCCATGGCGGTGTTTTGGGTAGCGAGAGCCACCTGCACGTGAAATTTCAGGTCCCACTGCGAATCACGAAAGCGATCTTCCTTACGCGCTTGTTCCTGGATCTCCATCAATTGGATGATGTCTTGCTTGGTGACCTGGGTCGCCGCGAATTCAGCAATATTACTTTCGATCAGTTGGCGCGCCTGTAGAAGCTCAAAGGGGCCAGCAGTGGCAAACTCAATGCTGTCACCCGGAACGACCAGATTTTTCTGCTGGTTGGACATCACGTGGATCCCGGAGCCTTTGCGTACGTCAACGTAGCCTTCTACTTCCAACATGATGATGGCCTCCCGCACTACGGTACGGCTAACATTCATCTCTTCAGCAATGTAGCGCTCGGCCGGCAGTTTATCGCCCACAGGATATCGACCACTTTCAATACGCTGCTTAAGCTCGGCGGCCAGTTGTTGGTACAGGCGTCTGGTTTCAGTGAATTCCATAGTGAATGCTCTTAGGGTAGAGAGGGGGCATAGCCATGGATTTGTTATACCACTTATCCGGTAGAGCTACCAGTGACGGCTGGGGAACGCCCGGCGCGATGACCGGGCTGTGGGATTAACTGCGTGCTGGTTCCGGCTGTAGGGCATCTTCCGTCGACGGGGTTGCCGGTCGATTTTGCAAGATGGTCCAGATAGCAATGGCACCGAGAATATCGAATACCGAGAGCGCAGCAAACAGTGGGCTGAAACCCAGAGTATCTGCCAATGCGCCGACCACCAGAGCAAACAGCGTACTGGCGGTCCAGGCAGCCATGCCGGTCAGGCCATTGGCGGTGGCGACCTCGTTGCGACCAAATACGTCAGAAGACAAGGTAATCAGCGCGCCGGACAGTGCCTGATGAGCAAAACCACCGACGCACAACAGCGCGATAGCCGCATAGGGGCTGGTGAACAAACCGATCATGCCAGGGCCAATCATTAGCACTGCACCCAGGGTGACCACCAGTTTGCGGGAAACGATCAGGTTCACCTTAAAGTGTTTTTGGAAAAACGGTGGCAGGTATCCGCCAACGATGCAGCCGAGATCGGCGAACAGCATCGGCATCCAGGCGAACATGGCAATCTCTTTCAGGTTAAAGCCGTAGGCTTTGAACATGAACAGCGGGATCCAGGCATTGAACGTGCCCCAGGCGGGCTCTGCCAGAAATCGCGGCAGTGCTATTCCCCAGAACTGGCGGTTGCGTACAATCTGCCAGGCAGACATTTTCTTGGCATTGTCAGTTTGATGTTGCGCCTCTTGGCCCTCAAGGATGTAATCGCGTTCTTCTTTGCTGAGTTTCTTCTGATCCTTCGGATGCTTGTAGAAAATCAGCCAACAGATGGCCCAGATCAGGCTTAGCACACCGGTGATAATAAATGCCATTTCCCAACTGTGTGCCACGATGGCCCAGACAACCAAAGGCGGGGCGAGCATACCGCCGATCGACGAACCCACGTTAAAGTAACCCACGGCAATGGAGCGTTCTTTGGCCGGGAACCATTCGCTACTGGCTTTCAGCCCGGCGGGGATCATTGCTGCCTCTGCCATGCCAACGGCACCGCGTGCCAGCGCTAATCCACCCCAACTGTTGGCGAGCGCGGTACCCATACAAAACAGCGCCCACAGGATAGCGAACATGGCGTATCCCACTTTGGTCCCTAAAACGTCCAGTACGTATCCCGCGACTGGCTGCATCACGGTGTAGCAGGCGGAATAGGCCGCGACGATATATGAGTACTGCTGCGTGGTGATATGTAAGGTACCTTCCAGCGTCGGCGCCGCGACGGCAATGGCGTTGCGGGTCAGGTAACCCAGCACGGTGCCAATGGTCACCAATCCGATCATGTACCAGCGTAACCCTTTAATTTTACGCATCCGAAATGTCTCCCAGTCTTCAATAGGCAGTGCCGAGATGGCAGCAGCGTTTTAGGGGGTGATCCCTTTTCGTTGTTCTGCGCCGGCCTGTCCGTCACCGACGTATTCCCGCCGCATGAACGACTGGGTGGCGAGACAATAACTTGTCATACAGATTTAAAAGTTGAGTGATATCACAAAAGCCGTTTTTCAATTACGTAATACTGTTTGCTGGATAATTATGCGATTCATGCCGATTTTTACCGCAAAACCGCCGGTTAATGGCCTTTGAAAGGGAACTAAGCCGCAATCCAGAGTGATATTTTGCTGGACGCCCAGATAAATTGGTGTGATAACTTTGTCGCATTGGACACAATGCAGAACGACAAGCAAGGTGAGGAGCCAGATATGGCGATGTTTTTAAGTGAAGATTTCCTGTTAAATACCGAGTTCTCCCGGCGTTTGTATCATGACTATGCAGCGGACCAACCGATCTTTGACTATCACTGTCATTTACCACCGGAACAGATTGCCGAAAATACCCGTTTTAATAATTTGTATGAGATTTGGCTAAAGGGCGATCACTACAAATGGCGGGCGATGCGCACTAACGGCGTGGCGGAACGGTTGTGTACCGGCGATGCCAGCGACCGTGAAAAATTCGACGCTTGGGCCGCCACTGTGCCGCACACCATCGGTAACCCGCTATACCACTGGACTCACCTGGAGCTACGTCGCCCGTTCGGCATCACAGGGACGTTACTTTCCCCGACGACAGCGGACGATATCTGGCAGCGCGGTAATGCCTTACTGGCACAGGACGATTTCAGGGCGCGTGGCATCATGCAGCAAATGAACGTAAAAATGGTCGGCACGACAGATGATCCCATCGATGATCTGCGTCACCACAAAGCCATTGCCGCCGACAGCAGTTTTGATATCAAAGTATTGCCAAGCTGGCGTCCGGATAAGGCGTTCAATATTGATGCGCCGGGCTTCAATGATTACCTGCAAAAACTGGAAGCGACAGCAGACATCAATATTGGTCGTTTCAGTGCCCTGTGTGACGCATTGAAAAAGCGTATGGATCACTTTGCTGCTCATGGCTGCAAGGTGGCTGACCATGCACTGGATGTGGTGGTGTATGGCGAAGCGGACGAAGCGGCATTAGACACTATTTTAGCTGCACGCCTGAGCGGCAAGTCACCGACACCGGAGCAGAGCGCCCAGTTTAAAAGCGCAGTGCTGCTGTTCCTGGCTGCCGAATATCAACGTCGTGGATGGGTGCAGCAATACCATATCGGTGCCCTACGCAATAATAACAGTCGCATGCTGGCAAGTCGGGGGCCGGACATCGGTTTCGACTCGATTAACGACCGACCGTTGGCGGAGCCACTTTCACGCCTGCTGGACGCCCAAGCGCGTCAGGGTGGACTACCGAAAACGATCCTGTACTGCCTCAACCCTCGCGATAACGAAGTGATCGGCACGATGGTCGGTAACTTCCAGGAAGAAGGTACGCCGGGCAAGATGCAGTTTGGCTCTGGCTGGTGGTTTAACGATCAGAAAGACGGCATGCAGCGCCAGATGACACAGTTGGCGCAACTTGGCCTGTTGAGTCGTTTTGTCGGCATGCTGACCGACAGTCGCAGTTTCTTGTCTTATACCCGTCATGAGTATTTCCGTCGCATTCTGTGCCAGATGATTGGTCGCTGGGTGGAAGAGGGGGAAGCGCCGGCGGATATCACGCTGCTGGGTCAGATGGTGAAAAATATCTGCTTCGACAATGCCAAAAACTATTTCGCCATTGAACTGGCGTAGCTGTTGCCCAAGGTGGGTTTATGCAAAGCATGGTAAAAATTCATTCGCTGGACAATGTCGCGGTAGCACTGCGCGATCTGGCCGCAGGCGAAACGCTGCGGATCGAGTCGCAAGACATTGTACTGACGCAATCGGTGGTTCGCGGACATAAGTTTGCGCTGCAACCCATAGCGGCCGGTGAGGCGATCACCAAGTACGGTTTGCCGATCGGGCATGCGTTGGATGCCATCGCACCAGGTGAGCATATCCACTCACAAAATGCCAAAACCAACCTGAGCGATCTGGACAGTTATCAGTACCAACCTGCTTTTCCATCACTGCCCCCGCAGGCTGCAGACCGAGAGGTAAACCTTTATCGCCGCAGCAGCGGGGAGGTCGGGATCCGCAACGAGTTGTGGATCGTACCAACCGTTGGTTGTGTTAACGGTATTGCCCGGCAGATCCAACAGCGTTTTTTAAAGGAAACGCAGAATGCTGCGGGGATCGACGGCGTGCATCTGTTCAGCCACCCGTTTGGTTGTTCGCAGCTGGGGCAGGATCACGACAATACCCGAACCATGCTGCAAAATATGGTGCGACACCCAAATGCGGGGGCGGTGTTAGTGATTGGGCTAGGGTGTGAAAACAATCAGGTAGATGTTTTTCGTAGCACGTTGGGTGTGATCGATGAACAGCGGGTGCGCTTTATGGTGTGCCAACAGCAGGACGACGAGGTGGAGGCTGGGCTCGAGCAGCTACATGCGTTGTATCAGGTGATGCGCGAAGACAACCGGCAGCCAGGCAAATTGAGTGAATTGAAGTTTGGTCTGGAGTGCGGCGGCTCGGACGGTTTGTCAGGCATCACTGCCAACCCGTTGCTGGGGCGTTTTTCCGATTACCTGATCGCTAACGGCGGCACTACGGTGCTGACAGAGGTACCAGAGATGTTTGGTGCCGAGCGGATCTTGATGAGCCGCTGCCGCGATCGGGCGACCTTCGAAAAGACCGTCAGCATGATTAACGATTTTAAACAGTACTTTATCGCTCACAATCAGCCAATTTATGAAAATCCCTCTCCGGGCAACAAAGCCGGAGGTATCACTACGCTGGAGGAGAAATCCCTCGGTTGCACGCAGAAGGCGGGGCAGAGTCAGGTCGTGGATGTGCTCAAGTATGGCGAGCGATTGCGGCAGCCTGGCTTAAACTTGCTGAGTGCACCCGGCAATGATGCGGTGGCGACCAGTGCGTTAGCGGGTGCTGGCTGTCATATGGTGTTGTTCAGCACCGGGCGCGGTACGCCCTATGGTGGCTTTGTTCCTACGGTGAAGTTGGCCACTAACAGCGAACTGGCGGCGAAGAAACCGCACTGGATCGACTTTGATGCTGGCAAGTTGATCCATGGGACATCGATGGATCGTCTACTGGAGCAGTTTGTTGATCTCATCGTGGCGATCGCTAATGGTCAGGCGACGTGTAACGAAGTGAACGACTTTCGTGAATTAGCGATTTTTAAAAGTGGGGTGACATTGTAAAGCCACTGTCTCTGCTTTGCTGACGCCGAAAAAAAGCGCCCGATAACGGGCGCCTATAGCGTTATTTCAGGTATTAACGGACTCTCAGTGGATCTTCATCCGCCAAACGCTGATCTTCTGCCTGGCAGGCCGCTGCGGTGAACAGCACGTCGGTAGAAGAATTCAGTGCCGTCTCAGCGGAATCTTGCAGCACACCGATGATAAAGCCGACAGCAACAACTTGCATGGCCACATCGTTCGGAATACCAAACATGTTACAGGCCAATGGAATCAGCAGTAGCGAGCCACCAGCCACGCCGGAAGCACCACAGGCGCAGATAGCGGCGACAACACTCAGCAGCAGCGCAGTGGGGATATCAACCGGTACGCCCAGAGTGTGGACCGCAGCCAGCGTGAGGACGGTAATGGTGATAGCCGCACCGGCCATATTGATTGTGGCGCCCAGCGGGATAGAAACCGAGTAGGTGTCTTCGTTCAGATTCAGCTTTTTGCACAACTCCATATTCACCGGAATATTGGCGGCTGAGCTGCGGGTGAAGAACGCGGTCACACCGCTCTCACGCAGGCAAGCGAAGACCAGCGGATAAGGATTGCGGCGAATTTTCCAGTAAACGATCAGCGGGTTCAGCACCAGCGCTACCAGCAACATACAGCCGATCAACACCACCAGCAGTTGGGCATAACCCCACAGCGCACCGAAACCGGTGTCCGCCAGCGTCGAGGCCACCAGACCGAAGATACCGAGCGGTGCACAACGGATCACCGCACGAACCACCATGGTTACCGCGTGTGACATATCGTTAATCAGTGATTTGGTGGTTTCAGAGGCGTGGCGCAGTGCCAAGCCCAGACCCACAGCCCAAGCCAGGATCCCGATATAGTTGGCGCTAATCAGTGCCTGGAACGGGTTGGCAACCACGCTCAATAACAGACCTTTTAGCACTTCAATAATACCGCCCGGTGGGTTGATGTCGGCGTTGCCGGTTACCAGCACCAGGTTGGACGGGAACATAAAACTGACCACAACCGCCACCAGCGCGGCAGCGAAGGTGCCCAGCAGATAAAGGAACAGGATCGGACGGATGTTAGTCTTCTGGCCGTGTTTATGGTTGGCGATTGAAGCCATAACCAATACCAGCACGAGCACCGGCGCCACCGCTTTTAATGCTCCGACGAACAGTGCGCCCAGCAGTCCAACGGCTGAAGCTGTTGCCGGTGAGACCAACGCCACAATAATACCGGCCACCAAGCCGACCATGATTTGTTTGACCAGACTGCCCTGAGTGATCTTTTGTAGTAATTTTTGCATAGTGCTCTTCTTCCTGATGATGTTGCTTACAGCTTTATCTCGGCGGGAACGCCACCGGACAACTTTATTTGAATCTGTAACCAAGTGTGTTTGCTTAATCAGTATTCAGTAAACGAATGGGGTTGGAAAGAGCCAGCGGTGAAATTCTGAGGGCGGATCAACTCTTGATAACATACTGGTTACATTTGTGTGATCGCAATAACATTTGGCGTTTGGGATGAATTGCCAAACAATCACGGGGCGACTAGCGCCCCGGATAACAGATTATGGTGCTTTATTATTAGCCAGACGGTCGTTACGGCGGTTAACCCAGGCGTTGATCAGCAGGGTCAACGTCAGGATACCGGCCACTACACCGAGCGAAACGCCGATCGGGATATGGAAGAAGTCGATAATCAACATTTTGACACCGATAAACATCAAAATGATCGATAGGCCGTACTTCAGCATCGAGAAACGTTCTGCCACGTTAGCCAGCAAGAAGTACATGGCACGCAGCCCCATGATGGCGAACAGGTTAGAGGTCAGAACGATAAACGGATCCGTGGTGACGGCAAAGATTGCCGGGATACTGTCTACCGCAAAGATCACATCACTCAGTTCCACCAGGATCAGCACCAACACCAGCGGCGTCGCAAACAACAAACCGTTGCGGCGCACGAAGAAACGCTCACCTTCCAGGTTATCGGTCATACGCAGGTGGCTGCGCAGCCACTTCACCAATGGTTTGTCGCCAATCGCCGAATCATCTTCCTTCGCCAGCGCCATCTTGATACCGGTGAACAGCAGGAAAGCGCCGAACAAGTACAGTAACCACTGGAACTGGGTAACCAGCCAGCTACCGGCGAAGATCATGATGGTACGCAGTACGATCGCACCCAGTACGCCGAAAATCAGCACCCGACGTTGCAGGTTGGCCGGCACGGCAAAATAGCTGAACAGCATCAGCCAAACAAAGACGTTATCAACCGCCAGTGCTTTTTCGATCAGGTAACCGGTGAGGAAGGCCAACGCCTGAGTATCGGCAACAGCGCGCCCGGCAGTCTGGTTCAGGTAGTACCAGAAGCCCAGGTTGAACAGCAGGGAAAGGCTGACCCACACCAGCGACCAACTGGCAGCCTGCTTTAGCGTCATGGTATGTGCGCCTTTACGGCCTTGCAGCAGTAAGTCGATTGCGAGCATCACAACTATGATGGCGGCAAAGCTGCCCCATAACCAAGGTGTGCCAACGGTATTCATCATCAGAGGTATCCTTCAAAAACAAAAACGGCCAACGTCGGAAGACGCTAGCCGCTCTTATGAACGCTGCAAGCAAACCTCGCCTTCCGGCAAGGTCTCACTTACAACGTTGATGAAGGTGCACCGACAGTGCGCCCTGACATCAGGTTGCCCGGTAACCGGGTGCTTGCGCACCGTAATGACGATTAACCGGCAAGATACCCTTCATCTTTCAAGCCGCTGCTGCGTTGTCTTCCCTCTGTCACCCCAGTCACTTACTTAAGTAAGCTCCTGAGGACGCCTTCGGTTGCCGCCTTGCCGCACCTTGAAATCTATTAGGTATAAAAGTTACTCCCCTTTGCACGGCAGAAAGTAATGCAAAATGTGTCAGCGGTCAACGTTTATTGCGTTACCCAGCCAGGGCTTTTTGGGCGCCCAGGCTGACGACAAACCCCTGTAACAGCAGCCGGCTGAACGGCGTATCGCTAACCTGCTGTTGCTTAAGCTGATACTCCGCTAGTTGCTCTGGATACAGCTCGCCGAGCCAGCTCAGATACTGATGCATCACCGCGCCGTTAAACTCTGGGTGGAACTGAGTCGTCAGCACGTGATCGCCATAGCTGAGGATCTGAAAAGCATCCTGTTGCGAACGTGCCAGCACTACGGCGCCGGCAGGGGGGGTTAATACGCTCTGCGAGTGGATCAGATTTGCCTTGAAGCGCGGTGGCAACATCGCCATCCGCCGGTCATTGGCGGCGGCAGGCAACAGCTCGATATCCAGCGTCCCGACCTCCATGCCCTGCGGGTGATAACCGACTTCCCCGCCAAGCGCGTAGGCCAGCAATTGGTGGCCATAACACGCGCCAAAAATAGGCAGCTTGATGAGCATCGCCTGGCGCAGCCATTCGGCGGCCTGTTCGCTCCACGGCAGTTGCTCGGTGACCATCGCCGGTGAACCCGTGATCACCACGCCAGAGTAGCTTTGCGGTGGCAGAGGGTGTTCGCCTGCGGGGAGATGCACGATCTGCACGCGATCGGCGTCAATGTTTCCCTGTTGCAGAAACATACCGTCAAAATTGGCTTTTTCCCGGCGAATAGCGTCTGGTGCATCGCCAGTTTGCATCAGTAATAGTGGCTTCATGTCATTCTCCATCGGCAGGAAACACGACGCCAGTCTGGCGGCGAATGTCGGTCAACAGGCGGGCGATAATTAACGAGTTTTCTAACCCCGGATGCTCCACCTGCCGTTTCTCCACCAGCTCGGCGAACACCTGTGCTTCATATAGCATGGTGTTAATGTGCTGCGGCTGGGTCAAATCCTGACGATGCCCACCGCGCGGCGTTAGCGCAACGCTCTGGCACTCCGAGATTTTCTCAATCACCAACGTGCCATCCTCACCCTGGATCTCGCTGGGAATGTCCGAATTGCTGACTTTGGAGTGGGAGATAGTTACGTCGAAATCACCGTAGTTGAGGCAGGCTGTGCCGTGAGCATCAACGCCGGTATCGAGCAAAGACGCGCTGGCCATGACCGACGTTGGCGCACCGAACAACGCTACGGCACTGGCGAGACAGTAATAGCCAATGTCCATGATCGAACCGTTGGAGAACTGCGGATTGAAGGTATTCGGGTTCTCTCCTGCCAGATAACGTGGATAGCGCGAAGAGTATTGGCAGTAATTGATAAAGGCTTTGCGTAGGTGGCCAATTTTCGGCAGCGCTTGCTGTAAAGCCAAGAAATTCGGCAGGTGAGCGCTTTTAAAGGCTTCGAACAACACTACCTGATTCTCGCGAGCACAGGCTACCAACTTCTCGGCTTCGCGCAGATTGGATACCAGCGGCTTTTCGCAAATGACGTGTTTCTTATGGCTGAGGAACAGCAGCGACTGCTGGTAGTGCAGACTATTAGGGCTGGCGATGTAAACCGCATCAATCTCGTCTGACTGGGCCAGTGCCTCGAGGGAATCGAAAAACGCATTGACGTGGTAGTTGGCACCAAACGCCTTCGCCTGTTCCAGCTTGCGCGAATAGACAGCGGTCAGCGTGAGTTTGCCACTCTCATGTGCGGCATCGATAAAGCGTTCCGTAATCCAGTTTGTACCAACAACAGCAAAGCGAATCATAGATGTCTCCGGTTCCCAGATGTTAGAAATCAGAGTATCACAGGGGCTCGTCAGGTATACAGATTGCCAAACACCGAGAGGTGGGTCAGATACAGTCGGGTATCGAACTCCAGTTGATGGTAATTGGGTTCCATATGGCAGCACAGGCTGTAGAAGGCTTTGTTATGGTCTTTTTCTTTCAGGTGTGCCAGCTCATGTACCACGATCATACGGAGAAACGGCTCTGGTGCTAATTTGAATACCGTCGCCACACGAATTTCCGCTTTGGCTTTCAACTTACCGCCCTGCACTCGGGAAATGGCGGTGTGCATACCGAGCGCGTGTTTCATCACCTGAATTTTACCGTCATAGGCGACTTTACTTAGCGGCTGAGCGTTGCGCAGGTATTGGTTTTTTAAATCGACGGTAAACTGATAAAGCGACTTGTCGGTGGTGCAGTCATGCACCTGCGGATAGCGCTGCAACAGCACATCCCCTAACCGTTGTTGGTCGATCAGCTGCTGCACCTGGCTTTGCAGATGTTCAGGGTAGCCCTGCAAGTAAGTCAGTTCGGACATCATCTTCCCGTATTGGCCGTAATTCAGCGGGTCATTGTATGATGTTTTTTCGCACAAAACCCGCAAAGGGCAATTTATCCGAAAAAACATTTTACTGCTGGACGTTTTTAGGGGATAAACAGCCCAAATTTTATCAGTCAGGAGGGGCAATGAGCCAACTCGATCTGGGAACACAGCAACTTGAGCTGGAACGTTATCCCCAACAGGAAGAATCCACCCAATTGCAGGCGTGGGAAGCGGCGGACGAATATCTGCTGCAACAGCTTGAAAATGTAAACATCGACGGTCGTCCGGTGCTGATTTTCAACGACAACTTTGGCACGCTGGCCTGTGCGTTGCACAGCCATCAGCCATATAGCATCAGCGATTCATACATGAGCCAGCTGGCCACGCGCCATAACCTCAAGCTCAATGAGCTGGATCCAGAGCAGGTTACGCTGTTGGACAGTCTGGCAGAACTGCCGGCGTCACCGGCAGTGGTATTGATCCGTATTCCTAAAGCGCTGGCGTTGCTGGAACAGCAACTGCGTGCGCTGCGCGATGTGGTGGCACCGGACACGGTAATCATCGCTGGTGCCAAGGCGCGTGATGTACACACCTCGACCATGCAGCTGTTTGAAAAGGTGCTTGGTCCGACCCGCACTAGCCTGGCCTGGAAGAAAGCGCGATTGATCTACTGTGAAGTTGCAGACATCGTGCCGCCAGTCGCTCCGGAAACCACCAACTGGGTGCTGGACGGCACGGATTGGATTATCCACAACCATGCTAACGTGTTCTCACGTAGCAACCTGGATATTGGCGCGCGCCTGTTCCTGGATCACCTGCCGCATGACCTTGAAGGCCATATCATCGATCTCGGCTGTGGTAACGGCATTATCGGCATGGCTGCCTTGATGCAGAACCCGCAAGCGCAGGTGACCTTTGCTGATGAGTCCTATATGGCGGTAGCTTCCAGTGAGCGAAACGTGGAGCACAACCTGCCGCAGGATTTGGATCGTTGTCAGTTTGAAGTGAACAACTCGCTGGCGGGGATTGAACGTGAAAGCGTGCGTGCAGTGCTGTGTAATCCGCCGTTCCACCAACAGCATGCGATCACCGATCACACAGCCTGGCAAATGTTCTGTGATGCCAAGCGTTGCCTGCAGGTGGGCGGCGAGCTGCGTATTGTCGGTAACCGCCATCTGGATTATCACCAGAAACTCAAACGTTTGTTCGGCAATTGCACCCTGATAGCCTCTAACAAGAAGTTCGTGATCTTGAAAGCGGTGAAATCCGGCGCACGTTACTGAGTCAATGAAGGGGCGCAGTGAATGCGCCCCCTTATTATTGTCACTACAGTGCCATCGCCAGACGCGTGCCCTGATCGATAGCGCGGCGGGCATCCAGCTCGGCGGCGACATCCGCACCGCCAATCAAATGTACTGTTTTCCCCATTTCCAACAGCGGTTGCTGCAACTCGCGACGCGGCTCTTGCCCGGCACAGATAATCACTGTATCGACGGGTAAGCAGCTTTCCTGCTCGGCTCGCACAATATGCAGGCCTTCATCATCAATACGTTGATAATTCACACTGTTTAGCATCTTTACACCGCGCATCGCCAGACTGGTGCGGTGAATCCAACCTGTTGTCTTCCCCAAGCCTTCGCCCACTTTACTGGTCTTACGTTGCAGCAGATAAATTTGTCGAGCTGCGTGTGTCACCACTGGTCCTTCGGCTGCCAGACCGCCGCGATGGTTAAGCTGGTTGTCGATACCCCATTCACGGTTAAACTCGGTTTGATCCAGGCTGCTCGACACGCCGTGCTGGCTGAGGTACTCGGCGGTGTCGAAGCCAATGCCGCCGGCACCGATAATCGCGACCCGTTGGCCGACGGGTTTCTTGTCGCGCAGTACGTCCAGATAGGTCAGCACGTTGGCGTTATCGATACCGGGGATCTCCGGAGTACGCGGCACGATACCGCAAGCGAGGATCACGTCGTCAAATTCTGCCAGATCGGCCGCTGTCACCCAGGTACCCAGTTTCAGCGTCACCTCGAGCTGCGTCAGTTGGCGGTGGAAGTAGCGTAGAGTCTCGTGGAATTCCTCTTTACCGGGGATCTGCTTGGCGATGTTGAACTGACCGCCAATCTGATCGGCAGCATCGAATAACGTCACCCGGTGGCCACGGCTGGCGGCTGTGGTGGCAAATGCCAGCCCGGCTGGCCCTGCGCCGATGACCGCCAATTTTTTCGGTTTCTCTGTCGGGATCAACGGCATTTCGGTTTCGCGGCAGGCACGCGGATTAACCAGACAAGAGGTGAGCTTGCCTTCAAAAATTTGGTCGAGGCAAGCCTGGTTGCAGCCAATACAGGTATTGATTTCGTCGGCGCGTCCCTCGGCAGCTTTTTGCACAAAGGCAGCGTCAGCCAGGAATGGACGGGCCATCGACACCATGTCTGCGCAGCCGTCCGCCAACACCTGTTCTGCTACCGCCGGATCGTTGATGCGGTTGGTGGTGATCAGTGGGATGCGCACTTTCCCCATTAGCTTACGGGTTACCCAACTGAACCCCGCGCGTGGCACCATGGTGGCGATGGTCGGAATACGTGCCTCATGCCAGCCGATGCCGGTGTTGATGATGGTCGCTCCCGCCTGCTCAACCGCCAGCGCCAGCTGTTCGATTTCCTGCCAGCTGGAACCGTCTTCCACCAGATCGAGCATCGAAAGGCGATAAATCAGAATGAAATCGCTACCGACCGCCTGCCGCACCGCCCGGACGATCTCCACGGCAAAACGCATGCGGTTGCTGAAACTGCCGCCCCATTGGTCGTCGCGCTGGTTGGTGCGCGACACCAGAAATTGGTTGATCAGATAACCTTCGGAACCCATCACCTCGACGCCATCGTAACCTGCCTGCTGCGCCAGTGCTGCACACTGGGCAAAGTCGGCGATAGTCTGCAAGATCTCATCCTCGCTCAGCGCAGTGGGGGCGAAGGGGTTGATCGGCGCTTGCAGTGCAGAAGGGGCTACCGGCTGCGGTTGGTAACTGTAGCGACCGGCGTGCAGGATCTGCAGTGCAATTTTGCCGCCAGCCTGATGGACCGCATCAGTGACAATGCGATGGTGAGCGACCTGCTGCGGGTGGCTGAGGGTGGAGCCACCGCGATACACCACACCTTTTTCATTGGGGGCAATACCGCCGGTAACGATCAACGCTACGCCAGCCGCCGCACGTTCGGCATAGAAGGCCGCCATCCGCTCGGGCCCATTGGGCAGTTCTTCCAGGCCGGTATGCATTGATCCCATCAGCACTCGATTTTTCAGGGTAGTGAAGCCGAGATCCAGCGGTGCCAGCAGGTGTGGGTAATTGCTCATTGCAGTCTCCATCGTTCATCCCCTGCCTCTTTCAAACGGGCTATCGCTTGAAAATTATTGGGCATGATTAGTTGTTATTATTATGTTGCGACACTAAGTGGTCGGATGAGATAAATCTAGCCGTTGTCACTGCCGTTGGGAATCTGTGTTGCGCTGAATGTGATAGATGTCATGAATCTTTATTGTTGTTTGCATACTGAACAGCAAATCGGTTAGCATTTGCGCGTTGAAATTCCTTCTCTCTGCGGAGCCATTACCGAAAATGAACACACACACCTGCTGATATCTTGTCCTGCGCTGCACATATCCGTGCTTTGTGGGGATGTTTTGATTTCATTCAGGAGTGCTTATGGCTCATTTTGCGCAGTCCCCCCATTTTGTTTTACACCAACTGACCTGCCAGTTTGCTGACGGTGAAACGCTGTTCGGCCCATTGGATCTGACTTTCGATCAACAGCATTGCGGCCTGGTTGGGCGCAACGGCGTCGGCAAAACTCGACTGCTGCGCCTGATAGCGGGGCTAGATCAGCCCGGCGGCGGGCATGTTGAATCTCATGCTTCATTGGCCTATGTGGCACAGCAGCCAGAAATTTCATCGGACACCACGCTAGCGGAGCTGCTGGGCTACGGTGAGATGTTCGCCGCGCTGGCCCGTCTTGAGCAGGGGCAGCCGCAAGCGGAAGATATCGATCGTCTTGAAGGGCGGTGGGATCTGAATGATCGTTTACAGATCGCTTTTACCGCTGCTGGGTTGCCAGCGTTCGATCCACAACGACCGGCACATGATTTGAGCGGCGGAGAACGCATGCGTGCTGTATTGTGTGGCGCGATGCTGGGCGATGCGGACTTCCTGTTGCTGGACGAACCGACCAACCATCTCGATGCCTGGGGGCGTGATTGGCTGTATCAGCAACTAGCAAGTTGGCGCGGTGGTTTGCTGGTTGCCAGCCACGATCGGCAACTGCTGGCACGCATGCAGCGCATCGTTGAACTGACGCCCGACACATTGCTCAGCTACGGGGGTAACTATGATGATTATCGCCGTCAGCGTGATTTGGAGCAGCAGGCGGCGCGTGCCGGGTTGGAGCATGCGCGGCAGGAGCGGCGTCGCATCCGTGCCCGACAACAGAAAGAACACGACATCAGCCAGCGGCGTTCTGCGCAAACGCTGAAAACGGTTGATACGCTGAATATTGCCTCCTTTGAACGTGTGGCCTACAAGGGAGCTGCCAAAGAAAGTCTCGGTACGCTGCGTAAGCAGCATCATGATCAGAAGACCAGTCTCGACGCCGCTGTGCGTGAGGCATACCAACGGATAGATGAAGATAACCCGGTGATGTTGACGCTACCGGGCAGTGCCGTGGCGGCGGGTAAACAGGTGTTAGTACTTGAACAACTGCAACTGCCTTTTATTGCTATGCCACCGTTGGACTTGCGCCTCGACGGCCCTATGCGCGTCGCACTGACCGGCCCGAATGGCTGCGGTAAATCCACGTTACTGAAGGTGATTGTGGGCCAATTGGTGGCCGATTCCGGCCGGTGCCACTGTCCGTTGTCAACGGCTTACCTCGATCAAAATCTTTCACAGTTCGATCTGTCGCTGTCGGTCGTCGAGCACCTTGGCTTGCAGGATTCGCCGCTCAATGAGGGCACGGTTCGCAGCCAGTTGGCGCAGTTGCAACTACATGCAGAACGTGTGCTGTTGCCCTTGGCAGCACTAAGTGGGGGAGAGCGTTTGAAGGCGGCGCTTGCCTGTATGCTGTGGCGGCAGGAGCCAGCGCAATTGCTGATGCTGGATGAACCGACTAACCACCTGGATTTGGCTTCCTCATTGGCGATTGAGCGCGCGTTGGTCGATTTCCCTGGCGCCATGCTGGTGGTATCGCATGATGAGGCGTTTTTGCAGGCGTTAAAATTAACCCACCGCTTACAGTGGCAGGAAGGAAAGTGGCAACTTCAAGTCTGGTGATAAACGTCAATTGAATGTGCAGAGCGGCCTTAGGGGCCGCTTTTTTGTATCAGGGATTGATGCATTCCAGCAGTTGGGCAAAGGCGGCTGCCATCTGTTCTTCCGGCACGCAGGCGAAGCCCATTAACAGACCACGGCGATGGTTGGGCAGCATGTAATAACGCGAAAGCGGTCGCACCAGCACGCCGCGTGTGTTAGCAGCGGCGGCGATCGCCACATCGTCAGCTTCGTCTGGCAGATTAAGGATCAGATGCAACCCGGCGTTGTTGTTGAATTCGCTGAGCGCCTGCTTACCCAAATGCTGTTCGATCAATGTGGTCAAAAATGCCCGACGTCGAGCGTAAAGCAGTCGCATGCGGCGGATATGCGCCGTGTAATGGCCTTCCTGAATAAATTGCGCCAATGCGGTTTGGATCAGCAAGTGACCCCCACGATACAGTTCGGCATGAGCCGTTTTCAGTGCCGCCATCAACGGTTTTGGCAATACCACGTATCCCAACCTTAGCGCGGGGTAGAGCGTTTTACTGAAGGTGCCGATGTAGATTACCGGTGCGTCGGCTTCCAGCCCTTGCAGCGCCGGTATCGGCTGGCCGGAGAAACGGAATTCGCTGTCGTAGTCGTCTTCAACAATCCAACTGCCGCCGTTGCGTGCGAGTGCCAACAGCCGTTGCCGCCGCGCCAGACTCATCACGGAGCCCAGCGGATACTGGTGCGAGGGCGTAACGAAAATCAGCCGTGGTGCGCCAGTGGGTTTTTCCGGCGGCACCATACCAGCTTCATCAACCTCTAGCGGGCAGATATTCACGTCGTTCATCCGCAGGATATTGCGGATCCCCCAGTAACCCGGCTCTTCAATCCACGCATCGTCACCCGGATTGCACAACATGCGTGTCACCAGATCTATCGCCTGATGAATACCCTCTGTGATCAGAATTTGCTCCGGAGAACAGCGGACCGAGCGTGCTACCCGCAAATAATCCACCAGAGCATGTTGCAGCTCCGGGCTACCGCCCTGATTGCTGTAAGTCAGTCGCTGTGGTGCAGGACGACGACTAATGCGTGCCTGGATTTTGCTGAATAACTGGTGTGGAAAGGCGTTAACGTCGGGTACGCCGGGAATAAACGCGCCCCATTGTTTTGGGCTGGCACTGGCGTGGTGCAAGAGGGTAGTACCGCGCGCTGACAGTTCAATACGTCGTTGTTCCCCGTCACTGCCCGTCGGCGCACTGGTAGTGGATAAACAACTATCCGGTACGGTTTCGGCGACGAATGTGCCACTTCCGGCACGAGCCAGAACATATCCTTCTGCCAGGAGTTGTTCATAAACGGTTAATACAGTGTTACGAGAAAGGCTGAGTTCCTGCGCCAAATCCCGTGAGGCAGGCAGCCGGCTGGAGGGCGGCAGGCTGCCGTCCAAAATACTGGTGCGGATCGCGTTATATAGCCGTTTATGCAGCTTATCTTCAGGTTGTTCGCCAAGACGTTGCAATAACAGATCACCACTCAGTGAGCGCAATTGGATCCCTTAATTAATCGTAACTGGCTCTCGATTATAGGGCCACATCCTGTGTAAATAAACGTCATTGTTTCACGAATGTGAACGAAACGTACAACAGGCACCGACTGGAGAGAACAACATGAAAAACGCAGAATTGAATCAACGTCGTCAGGATGCCACTCCGCGTGGGGTAGGTGTGATGTGTGGTTTTTACGCTGAGCGTGCAGAAAACGCCACGCTGTGGGATGTCGAAGGCAATGAAGTTATCGATTTCGCTTCTGGTATTGCCGTATTGAATACCGGGCACCGTCACCCGAAAGTGATCGCCGCGATTGAAAAGCAACTGAAGGCGTTTACTCATACCGCTTACCAAATTGTTCCTTACGAAAGCTACGTAACGCTGGCGGAACGTATCAACCAATGTGCGCCGATCGAAGGTCCATGCAAAACCGCGTTCTTCACCACCGGTGCTGAAGCGGTAGAAAACGCCGTCAAAATTGCGCGTGCTCATACGGGGCGTCCGGGGCTGATCACCTTTGGTGGCGGTTTCCACGGACGTACCTACATGACCATGGCGCTGACCGGAAAAGTGGCACCTTACAAGTTGGGCTTCGGACCATTCCCGGGTTCAGTGTTCCACGGGCAGTACCCGAACGCGTTGTATGGCGTGACCACTGAAGACGCGATGAACAGCCTGGAACGTATTTTTAAAGCGGATATTGATCCTAAGCAGGTCGCCGCTATCGTGCTGGAACCGGTGCAGGGGGAAGGCGGTTTCAATATCGCACCCGCCGAGTTTATGCAGGCGTTACGTACCTTGTGCGACGAGCACGGTATTTTGCTGATTGCCGACGAAGTGCAGACCGGTTTTGCTCGTACCGGCAAGCTGTTTGCAATGGATCATTACAGCGTAAAACCCGATCTGATCACCATGGCAAAAAGTCTGGCAGGTGGCATGCCGCTGTCTGCCGTGGCGGGTCGTGCCGAAGTGATGGATGCCCCAGCTCCGGGCGGGTTGGGCGGCACCTATGCCGGTAACCCACTGGCGGTAGCGGCTGCACTGGCAGTGCTTGACGTGATTGAAGAAGAACAGCTGTGCCAACGTTCGCAACGCCTGGGCCAACATCTGGTGGAAGTGTTGCAGCAGGCGCGTCAGACCAGCCCGGCGATTGCAGATATTCGTGCACAGGGTTCGATGGTGGCGGTGGAGTTCAATGATCCGGCGACCGGTAAGCCATCAGCGGAAATTACCCGTCAGGTACAACAGAAAGCATTGGCAGAAGGTCTGCTGTTGCTGAGCTGTGGTGTGAACGGCAATGTGATCCGCTTCCTGTATCCGCTGACCATTCCTGAGGACCAGTTCACCAAAGCGCTGGGCATTCTTTCTCGCGCATTGGCTCAATAAGGAGTGGCTGCTATGAAACTGAATAATCCCGAACTGTTACGCAGTCAGTGCCTGATAAATGGTGAGTGGTGTGATGCGCTGAGTGGAAAACGCGAAGCGGTCATCAACCCAGCAACCGGTGTTGAACTGGCCAGCATACCGCTGGTCAGCGGCGAAGAGACCCAACAGGCAATCAATGCGGCGCAGGTGGCGCAGCAAAGTTGGAAGCAACTGACCGCAAAACAACGTTCCTCGCTGATGCAGACCTGGGCCGACAAGGTGCTGGCAGCACAAGAAGATTTGGCGCAGCTGATGACGGCTGAACAAGGGAAATCATTGGCGGAAGCGCGTGGTGAAGTGGCTTATGCGGCCTCGTTTATCACCTGGTTCGCCGAAGAAGCCAAACGGGTAGACGGTGCGGTATTGCAGGCGCCATTAGCTTCACAGCGCTTAGTCGTCGTGAAACAACCGATCGGCGTTTGTGCGGCGATCACACCGTGGAATTTCCCAGCTGCGATGATCACCCGCAAGGTAGCACCGGCATTGGCGGCAGGCTGCGCCATTATCGTTAAACCGGCCGAGCAAACGCCGCTGACTGCGCTGGCGTTGGGCAAACTGGCGCAGGATGCAGGCATTCCTGCTGGTGTGCTGCAGGTGGTGACCGGTGACGCTGCCCAAGTGGGCAAAGTGCTGTGCGACAGCCCGGTGGTACGCAAACTGAGCTTTACCGGTTCGACCGAAGTCGGCCGTATTTTGATGGCGCAGTGTGCGCCAACCATTAAGAAGCTGTCGCTGGAGTTGGGCGGCAATGCACCGGTGATTGTATTCGACGACGCGAATTTGGACGCCGCGGTAGCGGGCATTATGGCCTCTAAGTTCCGCAATAGTGGCCAAACTTGTGTCTGCGCCAACCGTATCTACGTGCAAGACGGTATCTATGACCGTTTGGTGGACAAACTGGTGGTGGCGGTTGAGCAACTGAAGGTCGGCGACGGCAGCCAGGAAGGTACCACGCAGGGGCCGCTGATCGACCAGGATGCGGTTGAAAAAGTGCAGAACCACATCGACGACGCGTTGATCAAAGGCGCGCAGATCGCGACCGGTGGGCAGCCGCACGCACTGGGCCGTACCTTCTTCCAACCGACGGTGGTGACTGGCGTGACGCAAAAAATGCGTTTCGCCAAAGAAGAAACCTTTGGACCGGTAGCGCCGTTGTTCCGTTTCCATGATGAGGCGGAAGCCATCGCCATGGCCAACGATACCGAATTCGGCCTGGCCGCCTATGTGTTCACGCAGAATGCGTCGCGCCAGTGGCGAGTGCCGGAAGCCCTGGAGTACGGCATGGTCGGTATCAATACCGGGTTGATTTCCAATGAAGTCGCGCCGTTTGGCGGCGTGAAGCAGTCAGGACTCGGACGTGAAGGATCGCGTTACGGGATTGAAGAATATCTGGAGCTAAAATACCTGTGTATCGATGTGAGCTGTTAACCACCGGGAAACTAACCTACCCCGGTGGCCCGAGCTGCCGGGAGACAAAGGATGCTGCATGTCTTCTGATAATACCTATATTTCTCCGGCGCTTGCCGCCGGGGTGCGAACGTCTGCACCCACCAAATCACTGAGTTTCCTCGAAGGGGTGGCGATGATTGTCGGCACCAACATTGGGGCCGGTGTACTGTCCATCGCTTATGCCTCAAGCAAGGCTGGCTTTTTACCCCTGTTGTTTTGGTTGGTGTTAGTGGGGAGTTTGACCACGGTCACCATGCTGTATGTCGCCGAGTCGACTCTGCGTACCCGTGCTCATTTGCAGTTAAGCGGGCTGGCAAAACGTTATGTCGGCGGTATTGGTGCCTGGCTGATGTTTGCTTCTGTCTGTGTTAACAGTGTTGGAGCTTTGACTGCCTATATGACTGGCAGCGGCAAGCTGTTGCAATCCCTGTTTGGTATTTCTCCGGCGATAGGCAGCCTGCTGTTTTTCGTGCCGGCGGCAGGGGTGTTGTATCTGGGGCTAAAGGCGATTGGTCGCGGTGAAAAGTTTATCAGTATCGGTATGGTGGTGATGCTGACCGCATTGGTAGCGGCCACATTGCTCAAAGATACCACCCAGATGCGTAACCTGCTGGACGGTGATTGGCGCTTTATGGTGCCGGTATTCAACGTGGTGGTGTTTTGCTTCTCTGCGCAATACATCGTGCCGGAAATGGCACGTGGTTTCTCGGACAAACCAGAGCAACTGCCCAAGGCAATTATGGTCGGCATGGCGGTGACTTTTGTGCTGCTGGCAGCGGTGCCGATGTCGGTGATTGCGCTCAGTGGGCTAAATGGCATCTCTGACGTGGCAACCATTTCATGGGGACAGGCGTTGGGGCAGTGGGCCTTCTTCTCAGCCAACATCTTTGCGCTGTGTGCGATGTTGACGTCTTACTGGGGGTTGGGTGGTAGCTTCCTGACCAATATTTTTGACCAGTTCAGGCTGGGCAACGACGAGCAGCCGCTGCGCCGCTTCGGTGTGTTGATGTTGGTGGTGTTGCCACCGTTTGTGCTGGCGTACAGCGGGCTGGTGTCGTTCGTTAACGCGCTGTATTTCGCTGGGGTATTCAGCGGGGTGATCTTGTCGATTATGCCGATGTTAATCTTGCGTGGTGCGCGTAAGCACGGCGATCAGACGCCGCGTTGGCAGTGTAGCTGGATCACTCATCCGTTGTTGCAGATCAGCATTGTGTTGCTGTATCTGGCAAGCGCGGTATATGCCATTGCCTCGTTATTAGGTTATCTGCCCTCTGGATGGTGACTTGCCTTCCCTCAAGAAGTGATGTTGTTTCTCGGTCATTGAGAACGGCGGCGTCGTGGCCGCCGATTTTTTATTACCCGCTTATTTTCTCCGGCAGTGCCAACCAGGCCTGTACCGAAGGGCGTTGCCACTGTTTGTGTGCATAGTGGCGAATACTTTCGGGTACGGCATCACCGTGTATCACCAACCGATTCAGCATCAAGGCCAGATCGGTATCGGCAATGCACCATTCCCTGAACAGGTTATCCTGGCCGTGGCTCAGCAACTTTTCGACGACGGCGATCAGCTTGTTGGCGGCAGCCTGCGCAGCGGCGGACAACGGTGGAAACTTACTGTTAATGAACACGGCCTCGGTGGGACGCTCGGCACGCAGGGCCTGCAAATCGCTGCGTAACCATGCCTGAACCTCGCGGGCCTTGGCCCGTTGTTTGACATCGCGTGGGTACACCGGGTGGGCCGGATGGATCTCATCCAGGTATTCATCAATGGCTGAGGATTCCGAAAGCTGAAACTCGCCGATCACGAGCGTAGGCACCCGGCGCGTCAATGACAGCGCCGCGTAGGCTGCTTCTTGGTTTTTCCCCTGTGCCAGGTCGACCGGTTTCACGGTGAAGGGGATGCCTTTTTCCGTCAGCGTAATAAACGCCGACATGGCATAAGGGCTGAAAAATTCAGCATCGGTATAGAGTTCGGCAATCGGCTGAGACATTGGGATTTCCTCAAGGCAAAGGGACGCGAACTTTGATAATTGACGAGGAATGGCTAAAGATCAATCTGTTAGCTGAAAGTTATTTCTAGCGTGTTTGGCGTGGTAAGCGGCAGAAGCCTGCGTTGTGATATATTTGTTGCCATTAAGTTGAATTTGGCAGTGCGAAGTAACATGAAGATGTCGTTGAAAGAAAGATTGAAAGTGGGATGCGCACGTTTGTGGCCGCATCCTCTGGCCGTTGGTAAAAAAGAGATTTTACTTTCCAGCGTCGGCGCTGGGTTGGGGTTGATGATCGCAGGTTGGATCAGTCATTTTGTGCTGCGCGAGGTGAACCTATGGTTCATCGCACCTATGGGGGCATCTGCCGTGCTGTTGTTTGGTGTTCCGAACAGCCCGTTGGCGCAACCTTGGTCGATCGTGGGCGGCAATATATCTGCTGCGGCGGTGGGGGTGAGTACCAGTCTGTTGATTCCTGATCCCGGGTTAGCCTGTGGAGTCGCAGCCGCGCTGGCGATTGGATTGATGTTCAAACTACGCTGTTTGCATCCGCCCGGTGGTGCAGTCGCACTGACTGCGATCCTCGGTGGGCCGGGTATTCACCAACTCGGCTATAGCTTCGTGTTGTACCCAGTACTGCTGAACTCAGTCTTATTGGCGCTGTTGGCGATTATCTTCAATAACCTGGCAGGGCGACGCTACCCGCACCCTTTGGCACCGACCGAGGCCAAGCCAGCCAATCTGCCGATCGATGCGGTGTCTATTACCCGCGCCGACTTGCACGAGGCGCTGATGCAGGGCGAACTGTTTGATATCGATGAAGACGATCTGCAGGACATCCTGTTGCGTGCCGAACAATTGGCGCATCAGCGGCAGACTGGCAAAGCCTGATTACGCGAGTGTTTTTCGATAAAACACGACTCGCTCTTTTTCGCTAAAACCCCGCGTCGTATGCAGGCGCTGGGAATCTACTTGAGTCAACCAGAGACTCTGGGCAACGGCTTTCTGCCGTGCCAGAGATTATCTGGCTGATCTGTACGTATTTGGGCAATATTTTGACTCAGTGCACAAAAGTGCGTTTAACGCGTACTGAGACGTAGAAATAAGGTATCCAGATACAAGCTCCGATAATATTTCGGATCAATGGGCGGGACTCTTCATAGTTAAGCGCAACGTCTAAATAACGATTGCCAAGGTAAAGATCTATCGCTAAGAAAAGAATATTAGCTAGCAGCAGACCAATATAAAATCTGGGTAGCTGACGTTTCTTACGGAAGAAGAGGCTGGTGGTATAAATAGACAATAAAAACAGGCCAATAAAGCTGAATAGTTCGAAAAACAAAATCCCTTTGAGTGCCACCTGCAGAACGTCGTAATGGTTAAGTGCTATCTTGAGTGTATTGGTGATGGCGACAATATGACCAATGATGCTAATGAGCAGGCCGAACGCAGGGACAAAAAGCCAACCACGGATTTTCTTAAATTCTTTGTTTTCGCAATCCGCACAAAAATCACTGTCTTGAAGTGCTTGATTGTCGCATTGAATGCACGTCGTCATTATTCCTCCTGGAAAAATAGAATCCTTGTCTGGACAAATTATGTAGCGGTACGTTGAATTTGGCTACTGGATCGTATCTGAAGTTTTGAAAAATGCGAACGTCGCCATTTTGTCGCCTCAGCGGGCACGAAACAAAAAAGCCACTTCAGGAGAAGTGGCTTAATATGCTGTAATATCAGCTAAAATTTGGTGGCCCCTACTGGACTTGAACCAGTGACCAAGCGATTATGAGTCGCGTGCTCTAACCAACTGAGCTAAGGGGCCAAGCGGCGAGATTATACGGTAATCTTTTGGCGCAGGTCTACTGTTAACCATCTGTATGTTGCTTTTATGCGCAGTTATAGCCTGTTGTAATTACTGGCGGATTTTGCGATAACCGCTGTAAATCCTTTTAATGGACGCGCGAACCCTATGGAACTCCTGGCACCCAACCTGCGGGTGGTGTTTTGCGGCATCAACCCCGGCCTTTCTTCAGCCCATCAAGGCTACCCTTTTGCTAACGGCAGCAACCGCTTCTGGAAGGTGGTGCATCAGGCTGGCTTTACTGAGCGTCAATTGGCCCCCGAGCAGTGGCAGCAGTTGCAAGATACAGGCTGTGGCATCACTGCGCTGGTGGCACGGCCAACGGTAGCGGCCAGTGAAGTAACGCGCGACGAGTTACTCAGCGGTGGTGAGGCGTTAAAAGAAAAGATTTTGCGTTATCAGCCGCGTGCACTGGCTATCCTGGGGAAACAGGCGTTCAGCAGTGCCTTTGGTGTGCGTAACGCGTCTTGGGGGCGTCAGGAGATGACCATTGGCAAAACTGCGGTTTGGGTATTGCCTAACCCAAGCGGATTGAACCGTGCCACGCTGGAACAACTTACAGCGAGCTATCACGCGCTGTACCTGGCCCTGAAATGATCTTTATTGGAGCTCATGCATGAAATCGATAATCAAAGGCTGTGTGGTTGGTCTGTTGTTGGTTGCCGGTGTTGCTCAGGCAGGTAACACCCCGAAGGAAGTGCAGAATAAAAATAACGTGTTGGAGTTTTATCAGCAGGGGCTGAACAACAAGGATTTTGCGGCGGCGCGGCCCTATTTGGGCGATGAATACAAACAACATAATCCTAACGCGCAGGATGGTGTAGAAGGATTCCGTAAGTTTGTCGAACTGTTGAAAACACGTTTTCCCCGTTCTCATAGCGCAATCAAACAGGTATTTGTCGACGGTAACTATGTGATATTACATGTGGAAACCAGTGGACGTGAAAAGGGAAAAACAGCCGCAATTATCGATATTTTCCGTCTCAACGATGCGGGGAAAATCGTGGAACACTGGGACGTTACCCAACCGGTGCCGGAAAAAACGGCCAGTGGCAACAGCATGTTTTAGACAATAAAAAACCCCGGCATGCCGGGGTTTTTTGCAAGCAGCTAAACCTTAATCGTCCAGGAAGCTACGCAGTACTTCGGAACGGCTTGGGTGACGCAGTTTACGCAGTGCTTTGGCTTCGATCTGACGAATACGCTCACGGGTAACGTCAAACTGTTTACCCACTTCTTCCAGCGTGTGGTCAGTATTCATGTCGATACCGAAACGCATACGCAGCACTTTCGCTTCACGTGCAGTCAAGCCAGCCAGTACGTCGTGCGTTGCAGAACGCAGGCTTTCTGAAGTTGCAGAATCCAGTGGCAGCTCGAGGGTAGTATCCTCGATGAAATCGCCCAGATGTGAATCTTCATCATCACCGATTGGCGTTTCCATGGAAATCGGCTCTTTAGCGATCTTCAGCACTTTACGGATTTTGTCTTCCGGCATCAGCATACGTTCAGCCAGCTCTTCCGGCGTCGGTTCACGGCCCATCTCTTGCAGCATCTGGCGCGAAATACGGTTGAGCTTGTTGATGGTCTCAATCATATGCACCGGAATACGGATGGTACGCGCCTGGTCGGCGATAGAGCGAGTGATAGCCTGACGGATCCACCAGGTGGCGTAAGTTGAGAACTTATAACCACGACGGTATTCGAACTTGTCTACGGCTTTCATCAGACCGATGTTACCTTCCTGGATCAGATCCAGGAACTGTAGACCACGGTTGGTGTATTTCTTGGCGATAGAAATAACCAGACGCAAGTTAGCTTCAACCATTTCTTTCTTCGCACGGCGGGCTTTCGCTTCACCGATAGACATGCGACGGTTGATATCCTTCACCTGCTCGATAGTCAGGCCGGTTTCTTCTTCAATCTGACGCAGTTTTTGCAGGCTGCGCTGTACGTCTTCGGAAACGTCTTTCAGCTTCTCTGACCATGGCTTAGCCATTGCCAGTGCTGCTTCGAACCAGGTGTTGCTGGTTTCGTTACCGGCGAACAGAGTGACGAAGTTTTTCTTCGGCATTTTGCACTGTTCAACACACAGCTTCATGATGATACGTTCTTGAGTACGAACGCGGTCCATCATGGTACGCATGCTGTTGACCAGGAAGTCGAACTGTTTTGGCACCAAGCGGAACTGCTTGAACACTTCAGACAGCTTCAGGATTTCTTCTGCTGCGCTGGCGTGGCTACGGCCGTTCTTTTTGATGACAACACGGGTCGCTTCGTATTGATCACGCAGGTCGGCGAATTTCTGGCGTGCCAGTTCCGGATCGATGCTGTTGTCGTCTTCAGCATCGTCGTCTTCGTCGTCTTCTTCTTCGTCATCGTTCTGTTCTTCAGTCGACAGTTCAGAACCAACGTGCGTAGCGGTAGGGGCGATGTCCTCTTCCGCATTAGGATCAACGAAGCCGGTGATCAGATCGGACAGACGAGCTTCGCCTGCTTCGACGCGATCGTACTGCTCCAGCAAATAGGTGATGGCTTCAGGGTATTCGGCAACAGAGCACTGAACCTGGTTGATACCGTCTTCAATACGCTTGGCGATGTCGATTTCGCCTTCACGCGTCAGCAGTTCAACGGTACCCATTTCACGCATGTACATGCGCACCGGGTCGGTGGTACGGCCAATCTCAGACTCAACGCTCGACAACACTTGAGCGGCAGCTTCTTCCGCATCTTCGTCTGTGCTGTTTGAGTTTTCAGCGAGTAATAGGTCATCGGCGTCTGGCGCTTCTTCCAGAACCTGAATGCCCATGTCGTTAATCATCTGGATGATGTCTTCGATCTGGTCGGAGTCGACGATATCTTCCGGCAGATGGTCATTGACCTCAGCATAGGTCAGATAGCCTTGCTCCTTACCACGGGTGACAAGTAGCTTTAGCTGTGACTGCGGGTTTTGCTCCATAAGACGGTATCCACACTTCAGAGTATTTGGGTTGGTGTCGGTCGGCGAAACCGCCAACAATAGCATTTGGGGCGTTTTTGTTGTTGCCGCGGCCCACTGTGGCGGCATATTGCAGGGCTCTGCCCTCGCATTTATCGGCACTTAAGCCGTTGTATTCTTTATTCTTCACGTTCTGGCGGCGTTATTGGCGGCTTGAACATGAATTAATTTGGTCAAAAATTAGTTTTTCTTTGCTAACACTTGGTTAAGAGAACGGACTTCTTCACGTTCTTCTGGGCTGAGGCCATGCGTTCTGGCCTGCGCGATCAATGTTTCCAGCCGTTGCTCCAGTACCGAGTCATATAGGCTAGCTAAGGTATCTAAAAAGGTCTGTTCGACCCTGTCCTCAACGATCATATGGTTCCATGTCGCCAAGGTTTCAAGTTGTTGGCTCAATTTGTTGTCGCGATACTGCTCCAACAATTGACCGGTTGTCAGGCCTGGCTGCGCCAAACAGGTCTGCACCAGCTCGACAAACAGCGGTAAGCCCGCCTGTTTAGTCTGCTCCAATCCCTCGAGTGAAGGGATAAGTGTAGCCAGTTGCGGATTTTGTACCAGTAACCCTATTAGTATACGCATGGTTGTGCGTTTTAGCTGGGGCGCCTGATAAGTATTCGCATTTTCAGCCTGCTTGGGCATCAGCTTGTCGAGCTGGCTATCATCCAGCAGACCAAGCTTGCTGCCGAGCTGTTGGCGCAGGTACAAGCGCAACGTTTCGCCCGGCACTTGAGTAATCAGCGGCAGTGCCAGCGTACTTAGCTTGGCGCGACCGTCTGGGCTGCTCAAATCAACCTGCGGCATCAAGGTTTCGAACAGGAAAGTGGAAAGCGGCTGCGCCAGCTCCATTCGTTGTTCGAAGGCCTCTTTGCCTTCTTTACGTACCAATGTGTCTGGGTCTTCGCCATCGGGCAAAAACATAAACCGCAACTGACGCCCGTCGTTCAGATAGGGCAACGCGGTTTCCAGCGCACGCCAGGCCGCTTCACGACCAGCTCTGTCACCGTCATAGCAACAGACAACGTTATCGGTGGCGCGGAACAGCAGCTGAATATGTTCAGCTGTCGTTGAAGTCCCGAGCGAGGCGACGGCATAATCGATGCCATATTGCGCCAACGCCACCACGTCCATATAACCTTCCACTACCAGCAACCGTTGCGGGGTAGGGTGGTTTTGTTGTGCTTCATACAGGCCGTACAATTGACGACCCTTGTGGAATACTTCGGTTTCCGGCGAGTTCAGGTATTTCGGCATGCCGTCACCCAACACGCGCCCGCCAAAGGCGATCACTCGCCCGCGTTTATCGCGGATAGGGAACATCACGCGTTCACGGAAACGATCGTATGAGCGTCCTTGATCGTTAGTCACCAACATGCCGGCATCGTTCAATGCACTACGGCTGTCGGCATCACGACCAAAACGCTTTAATGCGTTATCCCAACCGGCAGGTGCAAAGCCGATAGCAAAATGTCGGATAACATCGTCACTCAACCCGCGCTGTTGCAGATAATCACGCGCCGGCGTACCGGAGGGTTGATGCAGTGACTGTTGATAGAACGCGCTGAGCTGTTCCATCAGTTGATACAGGCTCTGGCGCTGATGACGTTCGATTTGGGTTGGTCCGGAACCTGCCTCGTAAGGCACTTCCAGCCCGTGCATGGTCGCCAGCTCTTCGATGGTTTCAACAAACTCAAGTCTGTCGTAATTCATCAGAAAGTCGACGGCATTACCGTGCGCACCACAACCAAAACAGTGGTAAAACTGCTTTTCGCCATTAACCGTAAATGAAGGCGTTTTTTCGTGGTGGAACGGACAGCACGCGTGATAGTTCTTGCCCTGCTTTTTGAGCTTCACACGTGCGTCGATCAGATCGACGATGTCGGTGCGAGCCAGCAAGTCATTGATAAATACGCGCGGAATTCGTCCAGCCATAAGCCCTTACTTTACTAGCCTATAAACGAGAACAAGCCGCGCATTCCTTTCGGAAAGCACGGCCTTCGTATGCAACTACTCGGTCTGCGCGATTTTTAAAATCAGAAATTCACGCGGCGGGGTTACCCCCGAAGAATTAATACAGACGAGTGCGGCGTGCGTTTTCGCGAGCCAGTTTCTTCGCGTGACGTTTCACAGCAGAAGCTTTAGCGCGCTTACGTTCGGTAGTCGGTTTTTCATAGAACTCACGACGACGAACTTCAGCCAGAACGCCTGCTTTCTCGCAAGAGCGTTTGAAACGACGCAGAGCAACGTCAAATGGCTCGTTTTCACGTACTTTAATTACAGGCATGTGCCTCTCACCTCAATAAAATTCGGTTTGCTGCTGGCCAAGCGCCAGCAATTTCAAAATGGTGCGGAATTTTACTTCAACGGATGCTGCTTTGTAAAGCACCACAGCAAATTGAAACCTGCGGCCACCCTGGTAAAACATGCGCAATTTTGCATCGGGCGCTGATTATAGACTAATCAGAAAAAAATGCTCGTTTTTAATCAAACCGGCATTTATGGCTGGAATCATCAACATAGCCCAATACCTCTGACAAGATGCGCTGTGCTGGCGGTAAACAGGCCTGATTGTGCTAAACTGGCGGCCGCATGTGAATGATGGGAAATGTAATGCGAGTACTGGGTATAGAAACATCCTGCGATGAAACCGGAATTGCAGTGTATGACGATCAGACCGGTTTATTAGCCAATCAATTATACAGCCAAGTGAAGCTGCATGCCGATTACGGCGGTGTGGTACCTGAACTGGCCTCCCGCGATCACGTGCGTAAAACCGTACCTTTGATTCAGGCGGCATTGAAGGAAGCGAACTTGACTGCTGCCGATATCGACGGCGTTGCCTATACGGCAGGGCCAGGCCTGGTCGGAGCCCTGCTGGTCGGCGCTACCATTGGTCGCGCATTGGCGTTTGCCTGGAATGTGCCGGCGGTGCCGGTGCATCACATGGAAGGTCACCTGTTGGCCCCAATGTTGGAAGATAATCCTCCGGCTTTCCCGTTTGTCGCGCTGCTGGTTTCCGGTGGTCATACCCAACTGATCAGCGTGACCGGTATTGGTCAGTACGAACTGTTGGGTGAGTCGGTGGACGATGCGGCCGGTGAAGCCTTCGACAAAACTGCCAAGCTGCTTGGGCTGGACTACCCTGGCGGCCCGATGCTGTCAAAAATGGCGCAACAGGGCACTGCAGGTCGTTTCACCTTCCCACGCCCGATGACCGATCGTCCCGGTCTGGATTTCAGCTTCTCCGGGTTGAAGACCTTCGCTGCCAATACTATCCGCTCCAACGGTAATGACGATCAGACGCGGGCGGATATCGCGCGGGCATTTGAGGATGCCGTTGTGGATACGTTGGCGATCAAATGCAAGCGCGCGCTGGAGCAAACCGGTTTTAAACGTTTGGTCATGGCTGGCGGCGTCAGTGCTAACCGTACGCTGCGGGTTAAAATGGCGGAAATGATGCAAAAACGTGGTGGTGAAGTGTTTTATGCCCGTCCGGAATTCTGCACTGATAACGGCGCGATGATCGCTTATGCGGGCCTGGTGCGGTTGAAAAGCGGCGCTAATCCGGAACTGAGCGTTTCGGTGCGACCTCGTTGGCCACTGGCGGAACTGCCTGCAGTATAAATTAAGAAAGGCCGGGATATCCGGCCTTTTTGATCACTCTTCTTTTTTCTCTTCCTGTTCTACCGCATCCGTTTTCTTTTTGCGGAAGATACCCCAGATTTTCCCTTCCTGACCGCGCCACAAGCGCTGGATATTGTCATGGTGCCGCATCAGGATCAGGCACGACAACATTGCCACTGGGAAGGTAAATTGCGGTTTGAACCACCAGACGTAGAACGGGGCAATTAGCGCGCTGATAATGGCACCGAGTGAAGAATAGCCGCTAAGCAACACGGTCAGCAGCCAGGTACCGGTCATCAGGCCGGTAAGATCCCAGCCGATCGGCGCGATAGCACCAAATGCCGTTGCTACGCCTTTGCCACCGCGGAAGTGGAAGAAGACCGGATAGATATGCCCCACACAGGCAGCGATCGCTGTCAGTCCGAGGTACAGCGGCGGGACATCAAGCTTGTACGCCAGCCAGACCGGCAGCATCCCTTTTAAAATATCGAACAGCAACACTGCTGCCGCGGCGACACGACCGCCGATGCGCAGGACGTTGGTAGCCCCTGGATTCCCTGAGCCATTTTCACGCGGATCGGGCAGCCTGGCGATCCGGCAAACCAGGATCGCACTGGAAACTGAGCCACACAGATACGCGAAGATAATCATGCCAAGCGCGGTAGCACTCATAACGCGGTTCCGTTTAATAAGGGTCGTTTTACTCGCAACATATATGGATAATACGCATATTCCGCTGGAAGTGGTATCCGGCAAGGCCAAAAACAGAGAATGACGTGATGGATATCGTATTTATAGAAGAGCTTACCGTAATTACTACCATTGGCGTTTACGACTGGGAACAAAACATTCGCCAGAAGTTGGTGTTCGATATCGAAATGGGCTGGGACAACCGTCAGGCTGCTGCCAGTGACGATGTGAATGACTGCCTGAGCTATGCCGATATCAGTGAAGCTATTATCCAGCACGTGGAGCCCAATCGCTTTGCGCTGGTAGAACGGGTTGCAGAGGAAATATCTGAAATATTACTCCAGCGCTTCAATTCCCCGTGGGTCCGTATTAAGGTCAGCAAACCGGGCGCAGTTGCACATGCCAACCGGGTTGGGGTGATCATTGAGCGTGGTACCCGTCCGGCGTGACGTTCTGTCATACAGATGCAACTTAAGACCGTTAATTTGGTCCGAACCTGAGAATAGTTTTAGCGGCAATGTATTGAACACTGCCGCTTTTTTATGTTTATAGCCGTAACTTTATAGGGTGATCGAAGCACATGGCGGACATGCATTCACTGTTTATTGCGTTTGTTCTTGGGGTGGTCGAAGGATTAACTGAATTTTTACCCGTATCTTCTACCGGACACATGATCATTGTGGGCGAGTGGCTGGGTTTTACCGGTGATAAGGCTAAAACCTTTGAGGTGATCATCCAACTGGGGTCGATTCTGGCCGTGGTGGTGATGTTCTGGCGCCGTTTGTTTGGGTTGATCGGCATTCATTTTGGCGGTAAACCGGTTGAGCACGAAGGCAAAACGACAGGCCATTTGAAACTGGGCCATATTTTGCTGGCGATGATCCCGGCGGTGGTGTTGGGGCTGCTACTCCATGACTTTATCAAGTCGTTGTTTGCACCGAAAAACGTGATGTATGCGCTGGTGGTCGGCGGTTTCCTGCTCTTGGCAGCGGAATGGTTTAAACCGAAAAAACCAAGTGCGGAAGGGCTCGATGACATCACCTACCGCCAGGCATTTATGATTGGTTGTTTCCAATGTCTGGCACTGTGGCCGGGCTTCTCCCGCTCAGGTTCCACCATTGCCGGTGGTATGCTGGTGGGCGTGAATCGTTACGCAGCTGCGGAGTTCTCTTTCATTCTGGCGGTGCCGATGATGATTGGTGCCAGTGCTTTGGATTTGTACAAGAGTCTGCACTTCCTGACAATGGGCGACTTACCGATGTTTGCCGTCGGTTTTGCCACTGCCTTCGTAGTAGCGCTGATCGCGATCAAGACCTTCCTGTCGCTGATCAAACGCATCTCTTTTGTGCCGTTCGCTATCTATCGCTTTATCGTGGCTGGCGTGGTTTACATGGTCTTCATGTAAGCTGTGCAGCAATAAAAAAACCCCGCGCTGCGGGGTTTTTTTATGCCTGATCGAAAGGGATATCCTGAGTTTGTTTCCATTCAGCCAGCGCTTGTTGACGGCGGCGTTTCAGCTCGTCGCGGATTGCCAGCCCTTGTAGGCCGCTAGCTACCACCTCTTTAACCGACACCGCATTCGCCACCTGAAACGCTTGGCGCAGGTAGTCACCCTGCGGATAAGGGTTGTTTTCAAAGCCGGTACGACCGCGGGCATCGGCTTCGCTGGTGAGGATCATCTGTTCCAGCCGCTGCGGTTTGCGCCAAACATCAACTGCATCAAACAGTTTCAACAATGTCTCCGGGCGCAGCTTGTTTACCGTATGGATCAGATCGTGATATTCAGCGACCAGCTTGGCCAGATCTCGCACCGGGTTGGGCACTCGTAGCCGCTGGCACAGTTCTTCAACCAGCAGCACGCCCGCAGGCCCATGGCCGTGGTGATGTGGCCAGAGCTCTTTTGGCGTCTGACCTTTGCCGAGATCATGACAGAGTGCGGAGAAGCGTACGTCCACGTCAGGGCTGAGTTGGGCAGCAATCGCCAGCGTCATCATTGTGTGAACACCGGTGTCGATCTCCGGGTGCCATTTGGCAGGAGCCGGTACGCCGAACAGGGCGTCGATCTCTGGGAATAGCACGCTCAGTGCCTCACAGTCTCGCAGCACCTGAAAATACACCTGAGGGCTTTGGCTTTGCAGCGCCTTCTCGGTTTCTTTCCATACCCGTTCAGCTGTCAATGCGACCAATTCGCCGCTGCGTGCCATTTGACGCATTAATGCGAGCGTTTCTGGGGCAATGGTAAAGCCCAGATGAGCAAAACGGGCGGCAAAGCGTGCCACGCGCAGCACGCGCAGGGGATCTTCACCAAAAGCATCCGACACATGACGCAGTACACGCGATTGTAGATCGGTCACGCCGTTGAAAGGGTCGATCAGCTCACCGTCGGCGCTCCGAGCGATGGCGTTGATGGTTAAATCGCGGCGTTGCAGATCTTCTTCCAGCGTGACATCGGGGGCGGCGTAGCAGGTAAAACCGGTATATCCCTGACCGGATTTTCGCTCGGTACGGGCCAGCGCGTATTCTTCATGAGTTTCCGGGTTTAGAAACACCGGGAAGTCTTTACCGACCTGCTGATACCCCAGTGCGATCAGCTCTGCCGGTGCGGCACCCACCACCACCCAGTCGCGGTCAAACACCGGTAACTCAAGCAAGCTGTCGCGGACAGCGCCGCCGACCAGGTAAATCTTCACGGTTAACTCCTGAATTTTTCTTAGGGCTCTGTCTATCAGATTACATGAATTGGTGACGGGATGTCGGCGCCAATAAAAAGGGCGCCCCGCAGGCGCCCGATTTCAAACTGAACGATACTAAAATTAGTTCATCCAGCGGTTGTTGCTTTTGCGACGTGGGATCAGGTGCGGCAACAACAAGCCAAGCAGCAAGCCAACGCCGGCTACACCGCCGCCGTACATGAACCACTGCAGAATAATAGTACGCTGTTTGTCATCGAGTTGCAGGTTAACCGCGTTAACCTTTTTCTGGGCGACGACCAGTTGGTTCTTCAGATCTTGGTTTTCCTGTTGCAGACCGCTGATGGTGCTGTCGCTACCCGCCACTTTTTGCTGCATTTCTGCGGTGCGTTGGTTCCAGCTGTTGTCGATGTTAGCCAACTTGTCAGTCAGGGTTTTCACCTGTTGTTCCAGCGCAGGTACTTGGGTACGCAGGCTTGGTGTTTGGCTAAGCTGATCCAGCGGGATCCAGGTGGTGCGGCCCTTGGCATCGCGGATCTGGCCATAATTAGTGCTGTCATTTACGCTCAACAGGGTCACTTCTTCACCGGCGTTCAGGGTACCGACAATACGGTACTGATTACCCGGGCCGCTGTGGACATAAGTATTCAGTTCATCGGAGATATAGCGCTTATCTTCGGCATGTGCGCCCCAAGTGATGCTGAAGCTCAGCACGGCAAGGCAAATTAGGCGTAATTTCTGCATTAGTTCATCGTTTCTGTGTGAATTTATGGGAACGATAGTAGAGCGTTCAGTCTGACGACGCAACGCAAAAACCGGAATGAGAACTATCTTACTGTGGCAGATTCTGTGAGTTGCGCAGCGTTTTATAACGTAACAGGTTTTTTCTGCAGTTAGCAGGGTTAAGGCGCTGGGAATCGCGGTAAGATAACGGCAACTGTGCGTCACCGGGCAGAACGTGGCAGGTCAGGCCTGCCGCCGTGAAGGCTGACGCGAATGCGTAACTTATTGGTGTAAAAGACTTATGACCGTTGAAATAGAACTGAAATTTATTGCTACCCCGGATGCTGTTGCCGCTTTGCCGCAGCAACTGGCGGCTTGGCCAAACCAACATTCCGCGCCGCAAAAACTGACCAATATTTATTTCGAAACCGCTGATAATTTTCTGCGTGGTCACGACATGGGGCTGCGCATCCGTGGGTTCGATGACAGCTATGAAATGACCATCAAAACCGCCGGTAAAGTCGTCGCAGGCTTACATCAGCGCCCGGAATACAATGTCGCGATCGCCACGCCAGAACTGGCGCTGGATCAGTTCCCGGCGGATATCTGGCCGCAGGGCTGTGATATCAAAGCGTTACAGCAGTCGCTCCAACCGTTGTTCCGTACTGATTTTGTGCGGGAAAAGTGGGTGGTCACTTACGGTAAGAGCGAGATTGAGGTTGGTCTTGATCAGGGCGAAGTGAAAGCGGGAGAGCTGAGCGAAGCACTGTGCGAGATCGAGCTGGAGCTTAAAACCGGGAATACCGAAGATTTGCTGGCGCTGGCTAACGCACTGGCAGAACACGGCGGCCTGCGTCAGGGTAGCCTGAGTAAAGCAGCGCGTGGTTATCATCTGGCACAAGGTAATGCCCCACGTGAGCGCCACCCGTTGGCGGTCTTGAAACCTGCGGTAAAATCCAGCGTTGAACAAGGGATGATCGCCAGTTTTGAATTGGGTTTGAGTCATTGGCAATATCACGAAGAACTGTGGCTGCGCGGAGATACTCAGGCACGCCGTTCCGTTATGGAGGCGATTGCACTGATCCGCCAAGCTCTGGTGATCTTTGGCGGCCTGGTGCCGCGTAAGGCCAGCGCCGATCTGCGCGCCCGCTTGACTGCACTGGAACCGCTGCTGATCGATAAAGCCACTCAGCCACAGGAGCTGTGCTACAGCGCAGAGTATCTGCAATGTAAGTTGGAACTCACATCATGGTTGGTGACCGGCGCCTGGCGTCCGTTTATTGATGCCAAGGCGCAGGCTAAGCTTGACGGTTCTTTCAAACGTTTCAGCGACATTATGCTGGGGCGTAGCGCTGCGGAATTGAAAGACGCTTTTACCCGTACGCTGAACGATGATGAATACGAAGAACAATTGCCACGTCTGACGCGTCAGGTCTCGGCATTTATCCTGCTGTCAGGTGCTTACCCTGACGACGAAACCGGCCCCTACATCGACGGCTGGCGTGAGCTGCAGTTGGCGATAGCCGAACGACGCCAGGGCTGGTACGAAGGCAGCCGTAAGCAAGCCTTATCGCATGCGCCATTCTGGTTAAACGGCGCGCTCCGCTAATTAAGCTGGCCTGCGAGGCGTGGGCCGCAGAACGGATCATTCATTATGTTGCCACTCTCAGCAGCGTTACAGGCTCAGGCACAGAACATCGTGCAGCGTTTTCAGGAAACTCAGGGCGCGGACAGCGCGCTCAGCGATCAGGAACAGCGGGTTTTAGCGTCGAGTGACTTTGTCTGTGACATGTTACTCCATCAGCCGGAATGGCTGGAGACACTGCGCAAGCAACCGCCGGTGGCGGACGAGTGGCTGCATTACGCCGCCTGGCTGCAGGATGATTTGGAAGAGGTGCGCGACGAAGCGCAACTGATGCGCGTACTGCGCCTGTTCCGGCGTGAGACGCTGGTGAGGATTGCTTGGGCGCAGGCGCAAGAACTATGCAGCACGCAAGAGACGCTGTTGCAGCTCAGTGGGCTGGCGGAAACGCTGATTGTCAGTGCTCGTGATTGGTTGTACCAAACTTGCTGCCGTGAATGGGGGACGCCGTGCAACGCTCAGGGCGTACCACAGCCGCTGCTGATCCTCGGCATGGGGAAGTTGGGCGGTGGCGAGCTGAATTTTTCATCCGATATTGATCTGATCTTTGCTTATCCGGAAAACGGCCAAACTCAGGGCGGACGGCGTGAACTGGATAACGCCCAGTTCTTCACCCGCCTGGGGCAGCGGTTGATCAAAGCGCTGGATCAACAAACTATCGACGGCTTTGTTTATCGTGTGGACATGCGGCTACGGCCCTTTGGCGACAGCGGTCCACTGGTGATGAGTTTTGCCGCGCTGGAAGACTATTACCAAGAGCAAGGGCGCGACTGGGAACGTTATGCGATGGTGAAAGCACGGCTGATGGGCGGTTCAGAAGACGCCTACAGTGAGGAGTTGCGCAAAACTTTGCGACCGTTTGTCTTCCGCCGCTATATCGACTTCAGCGTGATCCAGTCACTGCGCAATATGAAAGGCATGATTGCGCGTGAGGTGCGGCGGCGTGGGTTGAAAGATAATATCAAGCTGGGTGCTGGCGGCATTCGCGAAATTGAATTTATCACTCAGGTATTCCAACTGATCCGTGGTGGGCGTGAACCTGCATTGCAGGGGCGCTCCTTACTGCCGACATTACAGGCCGTGGGGGAGTTGGGGTTGCTGGAGTCGCAACAGGTCCAGGCAATGAGCGCCAGTTACCTGTTCCTGCGTCGGTTGGAAAACCTGCTGCAGGCGATTGCCGATCAACAGACACAAACGCTGCCGCAAGATGAACTCGATCAAGCGCGTTTGGCTTGGGGGATGGGGTTCGGTGACTGGTCGGCACTGTTGACCACGCTCGATGGGCATATGCAAGCAGTAAGGGCCGTATTTAACGACTTGATTGGCGACGATAGCCCAGATGTTGGTGAAGATCCGGATTATCAGAACTACCACAGCTTGTGGCAGGATGCCTTGGAAGAAAACGAGTTGGCACCGCTGACGCCGCACCTGGACGAAGACGCGCGCAAGCAAATGTTGCGTACCATTGCTGAATTCCGTCATGACGTTGATAAACGCACCATAGGTCCACGTGGCCGGGACGTACTTGATCAACTGATGCCGCGCTTACTGGCGGAGGTGTGCCCGCGTCAGGATGCGCCGACTGCATTGCTGCGTTTGACTCAGTTGCTGCTGAGTATCGTGACCCGTACCACCTACCTTGAACTGCTGGTGGAATACCATGCAGCACTTAGCCATTTGATTCGTCTGTGCGCTGCCTCGCCGATGGTTGCCAACCAACTGTCGCGTTACCCGTTATTGTTGGATGAATTACTGGATCCAGCGACGCTCTATCAACCGGTAGCTCCGGATGCCTATCGCAGCGAACTGCGCCAATACCTATTACGGGTACCCGAAGACGACGAAGAGCAGAGGCTGGAGGCATTACGCCAGTTCAAGCAGGCCCAACAGCTGCGTATTGCCGCCGGGGATATCTCGGGCGCGTTGCCGGTAATGAAAGTGAGTGATCACCTTACTTACCTGGCTGAAGCCATCATCGACACAGTGGTGCAGCAGGCGTGGAACGATATGGTTGCGCGTTATGGCCAGCCGACGCATTTGCAAGAACGTGAAGGGCGTGGTTTTGCGGTGATTGGTTATGGCAAGCTGGGCGGCTGGGAGCTGGGTTACAGTTCTGATCTTGATCTGGTGTTTATTCTGGATTGCCCACCGGAAGTGATGACCGACGGGGAGCGCAGTATCGATGGCCGCCAATTCTATCTGCGTCTGGCACAGCGTGTGATGCACCTGTTTAGTACCCGTACCTCGTCCGGCATATTGTATGAAGTTGATGCCCGTTTGCGGCCATCGGGTGCGGCTGGCATGTTGGTCAGCACCGTCGAGGCGTTTGCAGATTATCAGCAAAACGAAGCCTGGACCTGGGAACACCAGGCACTGGTGCGGGCGCGCATTGTGCATGGCGATCCGGCGTTGCATCAGCAGTTTGACGTTATCCGTCGTGAGATCCTGTGCAAACCGCGTGATCCAGAAACGCTGCGGCGTGAGGTCCGTGAGATGCGGGAGAAAATGCGCAGCCACCTTGGCAGCAAGCAACGTGATCTCTTTGATATCAAAGCGGATGAAGGCGGGATCACCGATATCGAATTTATTGCCCAGTATCTGGTCTTAGGCTATGCGGGCGCCGAACCGCGCCTGACGCGCTGGTCTGATAATGTGCGTATTTTTGAGTTGATGGCCAATTACGACATCATGCCGGAAGAAGAGGCGCGTGCGCTGACCCAAGCGTATGTCACCATGCGCGATGAGATCCACCACCTGGCGCTGCAAGAGCATTCCAGCAAGGTCAGTAATGGGCAATTCATTGCCGAACGTGAGCAAGTCCGCGCCAGTTGGGTGAAGTGGCTGGGCTGAGCAAGCCAGTTGCGCAATACGTTTTGCAGCTATTACAAACGTCTGTGGTAATATCTGCGCCACTAAAATTTTGTACTTTTTTGGAGTTATCGGATGAAAGTTACACTGCCTGATTTTCGCCGCGCCGGGGTATTGGTGGTGGGTGACGTCATGTTGGATCGCTATTGGTATGGGCCGACCAGCCGTATTTCACCGGAAGCGCCGGTGCCGGTGGTCAAGGTTGAAACCATTGAAGAGCGTCCCGGCGGTGCGGCTAACGTGGCGATGAATATTGCTTCGCTGGGTGCTAACTCACGCCTGGTGGGCTTGACCGGTATTGATGACGCAGCGCGGGCGCTGAGTGCCAAATTGAACGAAGTGAACGTGCGCTGTGATTTTGTCTCGGTGCCGACGCATCCGACCATCACCAAACTGCGCGTGTTGTCACGTAATCAGCAATTAATCCGTCTCGATTTCGAAGAAGGCTTTTCTAACGTCGATCCGCAGCCGCTGTTGGAACGTATTCAGCAGGCATTGCCGCAGATTGGCGCGTTGGTCCTGTCTGATTATGCCAAAGGTGCGCTGAGCCAGGTGCAGAGCATGATCCAACTGGCTCGTGCTGCCAAAGTCCCAGTGCTGATTGATCCTAAAGGCTCTGATTTCGAGCGTTATCGCGGTGCAACGTTGCTGACGCCAAACCTGTCCGAATTCGAAGCGGTGGTAGGTCACTGCAAAGACGAAGCCGAACTGGTTGAGCGTGGCATGAAGCTGGTGGCGGACTTTGAGCTTTCTGCACTGCTGGTCACCCGTTCCGAACATGGTATGACGCTGTTGCAGCCGGGCATCGCGCCTCTGCACTTGCCAACGCTGGCGCAGGAAGTGTTTGACGTTACCGGTGCCGGCGATACCGTTATCGGCGTGTTGGCTGCGGCACTGGCTGCCGGTAACACACTGGAAGAGTCCTGTTTCCTGGCCAATGCCGCCGCTGGCGTGGTGGTGGGTAAGCTGGGGACGTCTACCGTTTCACCGATCGAACTGGAAAACGCGGTACGTGGCCGGGCCGAAACCGGCTTTGGCGTGATGACCGAAGCCCAGTTGAAAACCGCTGTGGCGCAAGCCCGTCAGCGCGGTGAGAAAGTCGTGATGACCAACGGTATCTTTGACATTCTGCATGCCGGTCACGTCTCTTATCTGGCGAATGCCCGCAAACTAGGCGATCGCCTGATCGTAGCGGTAAACAGTGATGCCTCTACCAAACGTTTGAAGGGCGAAACCCGCCCAGTCAACGCGCTGGAAAACCGCATGATTGTACTGGGTGCACTGGAAGCAGTGGACTGGGTGGTGCCATTCGAAGAAGACACGCCACAACGCCTGATCGCCGATATCCTGCCGGATCTGCTGGTGAAAGGCGGTGACTACAAGCCTGAAGACATCGCAGGCAGCACTGAGGTGTGGGCCAATGGCGGCGACGTCAAAGTCCTGAACTTTGAAGACGGCCTGTCGACCACCAACATCATCAAGGCAATCAAAGACGGGCGTGGCTAACATTTTATTTTTAGCCTAAATAATTCGAGTTGTATCAAGGCGGCAATCGAGGGAGACCGATGAACTTACATGCGTAAGTGATTCGGGTGACAAATCTGCCGGGAGCAGATTTGAACGCTGTGTGCAGCGGCCCGAAGGGGAGGCCCATGGATGGGCCATAACTGAGCGGCCAACGCGGATACAGCCTGGAGTATGAAGGATAAAACGGTGGTGGGCAGTGAGTGGACTGAAGCAAGAGCTGAGTTTGGCGCAGGGCGTTGGGCTATTGTCCACCTCACTGCTGGGTACCGGCGTATTTGCCGTTCCTGCTTTGGCGGCCCAGGTGGCGCAGGGCGATAGCTTGTGGGCTTGGCCTGTGCTGATTGCATTGGTCTTCCCTATTGCTATCACCTTTGCGGCTCTGGGGCGGCATTTTCCCAGTGCCGGTGGTGCTGCTCACTTCGTCGGCCTGGCCTTTGGCCCGCGTATGGCGAAGGTGACCGGCTGGCTTTTTTTGTCGGTGATCCCCGTGGGATTGCCAGCGGCATTGCAGATTGCCGCAGGTTTTTGGCAGGCCACATTCGGTTGGAGTGCCAACGGCCTGCTGCTGGTGCAGATTGCCACGCTGGTGATTATCTGGTTACTGGGCATGCGCAGTGCTGGTTCCAGCGCTAATGTTCAAACGTTGATCGCGATTCTGGTGGTGGCGCTGGTCGCCGCTATTTGGTGGCGAGGCGATATTTCACTGACTCACATTCCCTGGCCGACGTTCACCGAAATTTCTCCCCCTAATCTGTTCCATGCACTGGCAGTGATGTTCTGGTGTTTTGTTGGTTTGGAGGCGTTTGCGCATTTGGCGACAGAATTCCGTAACCCAGAGCGCGATTTTCCACGTGCGCTGTTGTTTGGCATGTTGGTTGCCGGGGCGGTGTATTGGGGGTGTACCGTAGCGGTATTGCATTTTCATGCCTACGGTGAGCATCAGGCGGCGGCTGCGTCGTTGCCAGGTATTGTGGTGCAACTGTTTGGCCAACATGCGCTGTGGGTGGCCTGCATCATTGGTTATCTGGCCTGCTTCGCCAGCGTGAATATCTATACGCAAAGCTTCGCAAGGCTGGTGTGGTCGCAGGCGCAGGATCGCCCTGACAGCGCGCTGGCCAAACTGTCCGCCGGGCAGGCACCTGTCAATGCACTCAGCGCAGTGGTCGGCAGTTGCCTGTTGTTCACCTTGCTGATTTATACATTGAATCTGCCGCTGGATACGTTGCTGGTGTATGCCAATGGGATCTTCGTGTTTATTTATCTGTTGTGCATGCTGGCGGGCTGTCGGATTTTGCATGGGCGTTCGCGCCTAATGGCGGCGACGGGCTTGGGGTTGTGTGTGTTGTTGATGGTGATCATCGGCTGGAAAAGCCTGTATGCGCTAGGAATGTTTGTACTGATTGGGTTGATATTGCAATTTACGTCGAAGGCGGCGTTGAAACAGCAATAAGGGCGCGGTACTGCGCCCTTATCAATAACTTACTCTGCGTCAGGCTGTTGTGCTACTGGTGCTGTGTTCAGCTTGCTTTCCAGCTCGTTCATACGCTGTTCCAGCAAGGCCAGTTTTTCACGGGTACGCAGCAGCACCTGAGTCTGCACGTCGAACTCTTCGCGGTTAACTAAATCCAGACGGGTGAGCTGTGACTGCAACACCTGACGGATTTTCTTCTCAACGTCTTCCCCGAATTCGCGCACACCTTTAGGCATGGACTCATGCACCTGACGTGCGATCTGTTCAATTTTTTTCGGGTCAATCATGGCGTATCCCTTTCAGAGTTTAATAGCTGTCGCCTAGTGTAATGCGAGTTGCCCGCCGGATAAACTATTAACCGCATTCCCTGATGCTGACCGAATTGTGCTTTTGCCAATTGCCCTGATTAATCATTAGCGTTATAGTCGAGAAGCTTATTCTCAGGGCGGGGTGCAAGTCCCCACCGGCGGTAAATCACCTTTTACGGTGAAAGCCCGCGAGCGCTCAGCCAGTCTTTTGCAGTTTGGTTAGAGGTCAGCAGATCCGGTGTAATTCCGGGGCCGACGGTTATAGTCCGGATGGGAGAGAGTAACGGTATCTGCCGGGTTTGTGCCCGCTTGCGTTATTTTTTTAGCTATTGCTAGCTACTCCTCAAGTTCGCCCTGGTTCTGGTAATCCATAATTTATTAATGAGGTTTTTTACCATGAATCAGACCCTACTTTCAGATTTCGGCACGCCGGTAGAACGCGTAGAACGCGCTCTTGAAGCATTGCGCAATGGGCGCGGTGTGATGGTGCTCGATGATGAAAATCGTGAAAACGAAGGTGACATGATCTTCGCCGCAGAAACCATGACCGTTGAGCAGATGGCACTGACCATCCGTCACGGCAGCGGTATTGTGTGCTTGTGTCTCACCGAAGACCGCCGTCAGCAGCTTGAGTTGCCGATGATGGTGACTAATAACTCCAGTCAGTTCCAGACAGCTTTCACCGTGACGATCGAAGCGGCGCAGGGCGTGACGACCGGTGTTTCTGCTTCCGACCGCCTGACCACTATCCGCGCGGCTATCGCTGATAACGCCAAGCCGAGCGATCTGAACCGCCCAGGCCACGTGTTCCCATTGCGTGCACAACCGGGTGGCGTACTGAGCCGTCGTGGCCATACCGAAGCGACTATTGATCTGGTGGCAATGGCGGGTTTCAAACCTGCCGGTGTGCTGTGTGAACTGACTAACGATGATGGCAGCATGGCGCATGCGCCGGAAGTTATCCTGTTTGCCAAACAGCATGACATGACTGTGCTGACTATCGAAGATCTGGTGGCTTATCGCCAGTCTCACGAAAAGAAAGCCAGCTGATATCCGACTGATTTTCTGAATATGAAAAAAGCCGCGTAACGCGGCTTTTTTTGTGCCTGAAAATGATTAACTGATGCCGCCGCTTTGCAATAATGCCAGGCTGAATCCCATTACTGCCATCCCACACAGCACGCCGTAGCTTGGGTTATTATGTGGGTCGATTTCTTTCGCTAATGGCATCAGCTCATCAACCGATAATGCCACCATGATACCGGCAACCGCGGCCATAATTGACGCCATTACTACCGGCGAGATCATCGGCCCGAGCAGCAGAAATGCCAGTACACCCCCGAGAATTTCCGCCAAACCGGAAATACCTGACCACAGCAGCGCTTTGGTTTTTGATCCGGTGGCGGCATACACCGGACCGGCGACCGCCAAGCCTTCAGGGATATTATGGATGGCAACGGCCAGCGCGATACCCATTCCCAACTCCAGATCGGTACTGGCGGTAACGTAGGTAGCAATACCCTCAGGGAAATTGTGCAGGCTAATGCCCAGCGTCAGTAAAACAGCGGTACGTTTCAGATTGTGCGGCTTGAGCGGTTTCTGCAGCAAATCCTGTGGATGCTGGTGCGGCAGCATGCGATCCAGCGCAAAGTAACCCAAAAGGCCAAGCATGAACATGCTGTAGCCCAGCATAGGCGACATACCAACGGTGTGCAGCGCAGCGGGTAACATTTCCATCAGTGATATCAACAGCATAATCCCGGCGGCGAAGCCGAGAGCAAACGCCAGCATTCGGTTGGATGGCTTCTGGCCAATAATGCCGAACAGCGCACCGACAAAGGTGGCGCCGCCAGCCAGCAAGGTCAGGAGTAGCGGTACGGACATAGTTGTCTCCTCATACCCGTCGTTTCAAGCGACAGCGTTGTTACCTGCACGCTGGGGATGAGCGAATTGGGCACCTGTCTGCAACTTGAAAGCTACCGGGTATATGCTGAAATTATTGTTTATTTTCTGATACTAACAGACCAAAAGTATAAATCGAATGGATTTAGCTGATTGCTTCCATTGCTTTAACCATTCAAATTTATTGAAGATCATCATCACGGTTATCCGGCTGTGCCATTGAGGCAAACAGCGTAGTCTAGTCCTCAGAATATATTGTGACTAACCAAGGATCCTGTATGAACACCTCTCGTATGCCTGCACTTTTCCTCGGTCACGGTAGCCCGATGAACGCACTGGAAGAAAACCGCTACACTCAGGCATGGCGGCAGCTTGGTGAAACATTGCCACGTCCAAAGGCTATCGTCGCTGTTTCTGCCCACTGGTACACCCGTGGCACCGCGGTGACGGCGATGGAGAAACCAAAAACTATCCATGACTTTGGTGGGTTCCCGCAGGCGCTGTTTGATACACAGTATCCGGCTCCGGGGTCACCTGCGTTGGCGGCACAAATCCAGCAACTACTGGCGCCAATCAACGTCACTTCAGACGTCAGTGAGTGGGGATTAGATCATGGTACCTGGGGTGTACTGATCAAGATGTACCCTGATGCGGATATCCCGATCGTACAGCTCAGCATCGATGGTACCCAGCCGGCAGAATATCATTATGAGCTGGGTCGCAAGCTGGCAGCATTGCGTGATCAAGGGGTGATGATCGTCGCCAGCGGCAACGTGGTGCATAATCTGCGCATGGTCAAATGGCAGGGCGAAGCTACCCCGTATCCGTGGGCGGCATCGTTTGATAAATTCGTGCGGGATAACCTGACTTATCAGGGTAATAACCATCCGCTGGTGAATTTTATGCAGCACGAAGGTGCGGCGTTGTCGAACCCAACGCCGGAACATTTCCTGCCACTGCTGTATGTGCTCGGTGGTTGGGACGGCAAGGAAGAAATCACCGTACCGGTAGATGGTATCGAGATGAGCTCTTTGAGCATGTTGTCGGTACAGGTCGGCTAATCTGTCACGCCAGCTTAGGCTGGCGTAGATTTATTGGCAAAACCGCAAGATTCTCGGATCACCAATGACGGTGGCAGAATGATGCGTTTTGGCGGCTCATCATTGCCTTGAATACGACTGTACAGCAATTCCCCGGCCTTGCGACCGATCTCGCGTGAGGCCACTGATACGGTGGTTAAACCCGGCTGTACCAAAGACGCTTCGGTAATATCATCAAACCCAATCAACGCAAAATCTCTGCCAACCTGGCGGTCGAACTTACGTAATGTCTGCATCACACCCAACGCAACAATATCCTGATAGCACAACGCTGCAGTGATTTCAGGGTGGGCCATCAACAACTGTTCCGCAGCTCTGGCACCAGAGCTCTGGCTCGCTTCACTGTCTACGATCCATTCCCCTTTTACCACAATGCCGTGTTCAACCAGCTTGCTGGTGTAGCCTCCAAGTCGCTGCGCGCGGGTGGTAGAGCTGATGGAGCCCCCAATAAACGCGATATGACGGTGTCCCAAATCCAGCAGGTGCTGAGTCGCCAATTGGGTGCCCAAGAAATTATCGGTGCCGACAAAGTCAAAGTGCGCATCGGCCACCGGGCGGACTACCATAATGGCCGGTATCTTGCGGCGTTTCAGTGTTTCAAAAAACAGGGTAGGTGTTTGCCGGGCGGCGCACAGCACCATGCCGCTGGCACTGTTCTGCAGCAGCGAGTCGACAAATTTTTGCTGTCTGTCAGCCGACTCTTCGCTGTTAGCCAGAAATAGCATCAACTGATGACGTTCCATCTCTTGGCTAAGCCCAGCGGTCATCTCTGCATAAAACGGATTGGTGATATCGTGCAGTAGCAGACCGACCTGATTGCTGCTGCGATTACGCAGGTTAGCGGCGGTCTGGTTGTATACGTAGCCCAATTCATCAATGGCGCTCAGGACTCGCTTACGGGTGTCATCCGATATGCGGCCGCGGTTGCGCAATACCATCGATACCGTGGCGGTAGAAACTTTTGCATGTGCGGCGACGTCCGCCAAGGTAATTGTGCTCATTTGATGTCCTGTCGGTACTGTTTGTCAGACTAAGGTATAACGATTAACCTAATTTTTTAAAATAACGAAAATAAATCGTGATTAATGTCACGAAAATTCGGTTTTTTACGCGCTTGTTATCGGTTTTATGAGGTTAATCTCGTTAATCAGCCTGTTTGTAATAAGGTTAATCGATTAATCTTTTGCTATGTATTCAGTTCATAGGCAGAACAATATGGCAGAGCAACAGTATAAGGCTACGAGCTACGACAAGTTCCCGGAAGTGACCGTCCAGGGGTATGACGACGCCGCCTGGGAAGGATGGCAGGCTGTGACTGAGGCTGTTAGTCGCAAAGTGGCTGCCCTTGGGTTGCGCAAAACCCTGTTGATCGTGGATTGCTACCATGGGGTGAATCTGGCAGAACTCACTGAGCATTTTATCAATCCTCTGCAACCAGCCTGCAGCATCAACGCCGAGTTGGCCAAATACGATGAACCGCATATTCACGCGATGATTGAGCGCAATCTAACGGATGACCGTGTGTTTGGCGTGCTGTCATGCCATGAAATGCCCGAATTTTTTGATATTGAACGTATACAGCAGTTACGTGGTCAGATTGCGCGCGTCGACAGTGGGCTGGTCGTGGTATATGGGCCGGGCGCCGCGTTAATCGCCGAAGGGGATGTGCTGGTGTATGCCGATATGGCACGCTGGGAAATACAGCAGCGCTTCCGCCGTGGCGAGCTGGGTAACTGGGGCGCGGGCAATGTGGATGAAGATGTATTACGTCGCTACAAGCGGGCATTCTTTGTCGAATGGCGGGTCTTCGATCGCCATAAAACGCCACTGCTTCAGCGTGCGGATTTTGTATTGGACACGAACCAGGCCGGTAAACCGACATTAGTGTCCGGTACGGCATTCCATGCTGGATTACAGCAGGCAACTCAACGCCCATTCCGCGTAGTGCCTTTTTTTGACCCCGGCATCTGGGGCGGCCAGTGGATGAAAAACCAGTTTGATCTCGACCCGACGGCAGCCAACTACGCGTGGTGTTTTGACTGCGTGCCCGAGGAAAACAGCCTGCTAATGCGTTTTGGTGACGTTCGGGTCGAGATCCCCTCACAGGATTTGGTACTGCTGTATCCACAGCCCTTATTGGGCGAAAAGGTACATGCCCGCTTTGGGGCTGAATTCCCCATTCGTTTTGACTTGTTGGACACCGTCGGTGGGCAGAACCTCAGCTTCCAGGTTCACCCGCTGACGGAATACATCCAACAGCACTTTGGTATGCATTATACCCAGGATGAAAGCTATTACATTCTGGCCGCTGAACCGGGAGCTGAAGTGTATCTGGGCATAAAAAATGGCGCAGACCCACAGGCGATGATGGCAGATCTTGCCATAGCCCAAAGAGGTGAAAAGGCATTTGATGATCAGCGTTTTGTTAATCGGTTCCCGGCGCGTAAACACGATCACTTCTTGATCCCTGCGGGTACGGTGCATTGCTCAGGCGCGGGCTCCATGGTGTTGGAAATCAGTGCTACGCCATACATTTTCACGTTCAAATTGTGGGACTGGGGCCGCCTGGGATTAGATGGTCAACCACGCCCTGTGCACCTACGGCACGGCGAGCAGGTGATCAACTGGCACTGTGACACCGACTGGGTAACGAAGCATCTGGTGAACCGTATTGAACCCGTTGCCGAGGGAGAAGGCTGGCAAGAAGAGCGGACCGGTCTGCATGAGCGTGAATTTATCGAAACGCGACGTCACTGGTTTAGCGGGCCGGTACTGCATCATACAGAGGGCCGGGTCAATGTGCTGAACTTGGTTGAAGGCGAAGAGGCGGTGATCGAAAGCCCCGGTGGGTATTTCGCTCCCTTTGTGGTGCATTACGCGGAAACCTTTATCGTACCGGCCGCAGTAGGAGCGTATCGCATTAGCCCTCATGGCCGAAGCTTGGGCAAAACCCTTGGCACGATTAAAGCCTGGGTAAGGGGATAAGTATCATGTTGAAAGTGATTGTGATTTCTCATGGCCCAATGGCTGAAGCACTGATGACCAGTGCGCGTATGGTTTATGGCGAACTTCCAGGAACCAGTTATGTCGGCCTGAGCGAAAGCGCCGGTATTGAGGCTTTTAAACAAGATTTTGCTGCCGAACTGCACCGCGTGAGTGCGGGGGCTGATGGTGTACTGGTGCTGTGCGACATGCTGTGTGGCACGCCTTACAACGTGGCCTGCCGCCATGCTTTTGATCCCGAAATACCCGTGCCAATGGCCGTGGTGACGGGGGTGAATTTCCCGATGTTATTGATGAGCGCCGAATTGCTGGAGGGGAAGGATGTTCAACAGGCGGCACAAGAGCTGGTGGCACAGGGGGGTGAGGCAATAGCCCTTGCTCGTCCGGCGCCAACGGCGCAATTGGACGATTTCTGAGGAAAGAATATGGCCATTTCATTTGTACGTATCGACGACCGGGTTATCCACGGTCAATTGGTAACCCGCTGGGCAAAGGAATTGCCCTGTGACGGCATCGTGGCGATTGATGATGAGGTGGCGGCTGATCCACTGCTGTCATCGGTGATGAAGGGGGCTGTACAGGACACTAAGGTGTGGCTGTTTACCGTGCAGCAAGCGATAGAAAAACTGCCGAAAGTGATCGCCAGCGACAAGCAATATTTTGTGATTGGCAAATCGCCGGTCACGCTGCGTAGGCTGATGGAAGCAGGGATCGATCTCAATAATCGTAACAAGAAGATTAATGTTGGACCGATGTCTGCCCGTAAGGAAACGGTGACTATCGGCCCGAATCAATCGGTGAGTGTCACAGAAGCCGCTGCTTTTGATTTCCTGGCTGAACACGGGCATGCCATCGAATTCCGTTTAGTCCCTGATGCCAGTCATTTCAGTTGGTTGGACGCAAAAAAGAAACTCAAATAAGCCTGAACGGCAGGAGTTAACTATGTGGTTTGAAGCGACGCTTATCGGGATACTTTGCTATCTCGGCGCGCTGAGCAGCCCTTGGCTGCTGGGGTTGACCGGAGGCTGGTATATTCTCAGCCGCCCGTTAGTTTCCGGCATGCTGGTGGGGGCTATTCTCGGCGATGTACAGACCGGCATTATCATCGGTGTTGCGGTACAGGCGGTATATATCGCCATGGTAACGCCGGGTGGTTCGATGCCGGCCGATCTCAACTTTGTGGCGTTCCCGGCAATTGCGCTGGGCATTCTTTCTGGTAAAGGAACCGAGGTGGCAGTCGCGCTGGCGGCGACGATTGGCATCATGGGTACGGTGTTGTTCAACGCCATGATGGTACTCAATTCTTACTGGAATCACCGTGCAGATCTGGCTGTAGAGCGTGGTGATGAACGGGGGATTTACCTCAATAGTGCCATCTGGCCGCAGGTCACTAACTTCTTGCTGCGTTTTGTGCCAACGTTTATCGCTGTCTTTTTTGGAGCGCGTTATATCAACGCCTTTATGGACAGCTTGCCGGCGCTGGTGTTGACCACCATGAACGTAGTGGGTGGTATTCTGCCTGCAGTTGGCATCGCCATACTTCTCAAACAGATCATTAAAAGCTACAGCATGCTGATTTACTTCCTGGTGGGGTTCATTTGCATTGTTTTCCTCAAACTGAATATGGTGGCGCTGGTGATTGTCGGCGCGCTGCTGGCACTGATTCACTACAACTATAAGCCAGAGCCGCAGGTGGTCGCCGCACAGGCCACGCCTCAGGCTGATGATGAGGATGAATTCTGATGGATATGCCAACACCAAAATTGAATAAGCAGGATCTGCGCCGTTGCTGGCGCAGTTGGATGATGTACAACCTGTCATCGATGAGCTTCGAACGCCTGGAATCTTACGGTTTTTGTCTGAGCATGATGCCGGCGCTGAAAAAACTGTATCAGGATAAACAGCAGCGTATTGAAGCCATTCGCCGCCATACCTCGTTTTACAATACCGAGCCACAGCTGGGTGCGATTGTTAACGGCATGGTGATTGGACTGGAAGAAAAGCGCGCCAACGGCGAGCCGATCGACGGGGAAACCATCAACACGCTCAAAGTGGGGCTGATGGGGCCGGTGGCCGGTATTGGCGACTCAATGGTGCCGGGCATGCTGATCCCGATTTTATTGAGTATAGGTATGGCGCTGGCGGCCGGTGGCAGTGTGATTGGCCCACTGTTTTACATCATTGCGTTCAGCCTGATCGTCATTCCTGGTTCCTACTGGCTGTTTATGAAAGGCTACCATATGGGCTCCGGCTCGGTGGAGATGCTGGTCAGTAGCAAGTCCTCACGGCTGCGAGAAGCACTTTCCCTACTGGGAGTGTTCGTCATGGGCGGTGTAGCGGCGAGCTACGTCAAACTGGGGACTGGTCTGGAGTTTGTTACCAAAGACGGGGTGAATATTCATCTGCAGCAAATGCTGGACGGCATTTTCCCTAACCTGATGCCGCTGATAGTAGTGCTGGTGACCTGGTATCTGATGGCTAAACGAGGGCTTTCTCCGGTGAAAGCGATGCTTGGGTTATTAGTGTTGGCAGCGGCAGGGGTGGCCTGCGGCCTGTTCTCATAATACCCGTCGCCTTTCAAGTTGCAGCGTTGTACCTGCACTCAGTTATGTGGCCCGTCCATGGGCCACACCCCTTTGGGGCCGCTGCTAGCAGCGTTCAAATCTGCTCCCGGCAGATTTGTCCCCCCAGTTACTTACTTAAGTAAGCGCCTGGGGATGAGTGAGCTGGGCGCCTAGCTGCAACTCGAAATTCATAGGGTATGAAATTTCCTGTTATTGAGCGAGACAGTGGTCTTTACGGCTCAAATCGTTGCCATTTTTCCGCTACGCTGCCCGGTTTGGAAATGAACTGGAAACGCGCTGGATCGGTTTCAAACTGTAGGTACAAAGGGTCGTCGCTCAGACCGAATTCGTGATATTGGCGTGGTCCGATGGCATGGAGCCTGCCGGATTGATAGCGCGGGTTCTGCTGCCAGATAATATTATTGCCCTGTAACAACGGATACCACGCCAGCCCTTTGTATTCACGAACCGCATCATATTCAAAGCCATATTCACGATCGCACCAGGCAGCGAAGGTCAATGGTTGACTGGGGTCGGCTGAAATTGTGGCGTGCGCCCATCCCGGTGGTACCAGCACCTTTTCACCAGGGCCGGCATGGACGGCAAAACAGCGCCCTGGCTCATGCTCTACGCGTTCTTGCATATAAATGATTGCCTTCCCTTGCCAGATCTCATACAGCTCCGGCGGTGACCAGCCACTGTGCGTGCTGATACGGTGCACATGCCCTTGACTGCGAACGGGTTCCTGACCTAACTGACCTTTGGCATAGGTCACAATACCGAACAGCAACATGCGTTTCTTCAATTCAGCCAAATGCTGCTGTTTGGCGACGTCCATGGCGATGGCATAGACTTGTTCTGGCCCGCAGCAGTCCGGGTCACGTAGCGAGCGACGGATTTGCTCCAATGTCCGAATCTCCGGCAAGGGGCCAATTACCTCATCGCCATAGCAAAACCCCATCGGATGGTCGTTAATGTAGACATCCAGGCCAAATTTAAGCATCGAGTCACTCATATTGTGCCTCCGCTTTCCAACCGGCGCCGTCGGCAAATATGCGTAATTTGAATCCTTGTGGTTGTAGCGCATCGTAGTTGTGGCCAGCGACTGTTGGCCAGACGGCCAATGCAGAGAGCATCTCATCACCGATGTTGATCAGGCGGTGAGCGGTGAAGGAAGGAATATGATGAACGCTGCCGAGCGAAACCTGCTCCAGCGTGCACGCACCGTCCTGGTGCTGCAGCAACAACAAACCCTGACCGCGCAGGCCAAAATAGAATTCCGCTTGTTCGGGGCGCTGATGGAAATGCCCGCGGGTCATAAAGAATTCGTTACCCACGCGGCCAGGTTGCAGGTGAGTGGTACCAACAAACAGTTCGCCTTCTTGCTGGATGGAGGGCAACATTTCTACCTGATATACAGCAAACTCCGCAGGCATAGCGCTCCATGCGACGGGATCGGCGAAGATCCCAGCCAAACTGCCCAGGGTAGTGGATTTGTACTGGATATCAGGCGCGGTAAAACATCCGTTCGCCAGGTTGACCTGCGGTGGAATAATGGACGTCAGTTTCTTCATATCTGGTTGCTCCGCCCGAGGAGAACAGACATATCGAGTATAAAAGGTTAATCGATTAATCACCAGACGGAAGACATAAAAAAGGCGCGATATTGTCGCGCCTGTTACTAATGAATTTGATCGTTAACCGAGAATAATGTGCGGGTAGAAACGGGATAGATCCTGGGTGATCAGTTCGCGGTCTTCACGCAGACCGATACCGCAGGGTTGATCGTCAACCAGCCAGCTGCCGATCAGCGTATAGCTGCCTTCGAACTGTGGTAGCGGGTGGAACTGCTGCACGATCATGCCTTCTTCACCGTAAGGGCCGTCAACGCGTGCAACTTCCTGACCGTTTTGCACGATCTGGATATTGGCGCCTTCGCGTGAGAACAGTGGCTTGGTCACGTAGTGATCGAGCTGTGGGTGCTCGTCTTGTGCAAAGTATGCCGGCAGCAGGTTCGGGTGATCCGGGAACATTTCCCACAACATCGGCAGCAGTGCCTTGTTGGAGATAATGCTTTTCCACGCAGGTTCCAGCCAGCGCACGCCAGCATCTTCAAGCTTGGTGGAAAAGATCTCGCGTAACATGAATTCCCACGGGTAAAGCTTGAACAGATTACCGATGACCTGGTCTTGCAAGTCAGTAAACTGGCCTTTTTCACCCAGACCAATGTCTTCCATAAACAGGAATTCGGTCGGGACTCCAGCTTCCAGCGCACAGTCTTGCAGGTATTGCACGGTACCGCGGTCTTCCTCGCTGTCCTGACAACAAGCCAGATGGAGCAGGCCAAAACCGTGGTGTGCTTTCAGATCGGCGAAACGCTCGATCAGTTTTTCCTGCAGACTGTTGTATTGATCGGACTCTGGGCTGAGGTTGCCGGCGTTGATCTGATCTTCCAGCCACAGCCATTGGAAAAAGGCCGCTTCGTACAGCGAGGTAGGTGTATCGGCGTTGTTCTCCAGCAGTTTGGGCGGGTTAACACCGTCGTAGGCCAGATCAAGACGGGAATACAGTGAAGGCTGGTTGGTACGCCATGAACTACGCACGAAATCCCAGGTGTGTTTCGGGATGCAGAACTTGGCCATCAACACATCACTGTTGATCACTTTTTCTACGACCTGCAGGCACATCTGGTGCAATTCAGCAGTGGCGCTTTCAATTTCTTCAATCTGCGCCAGCGTAAATTGATAATAGGCATCCTCACACCAGTACGGTTCGCCGTACATGGTGTGGAAGCGGAAGCCGAATTCGGTGGCTTTTTCGCGCCAGTCCGGGCGCTCGGTAATCGCAACGCGTTTCATGTATTAGCCGCCCATACTGCGAGAGCTGGAGTTAGAGGTCGCGCTGCTGCGTTGCATGCTGCTTTGCTTGGCTACGGACTCACCAAAGCCACCACGGGTGACGGTATTGGTCACTGCCGGTTTTGGCGCCATTGCGGTTTTCGGTACTGTCATGGTGCGGCCGCCAGCGGTGGCAGGGCCGTAGCTCTTACCGGTCGCGTCAACAAACTTACCGTTGGCTGGGCTGGCGGCGTTTTTGGAGGTGAACAGCGGCTGCTGAGCAAAGCCGGAACCGCCCATCATACGACCCATCATGTAACCTGCCATCAGTGGCATCCAGAAGCTGCCGCTGCTCTGTGATTCGGCGGCCATGCCGGCCTGTGCCGGAGCCGGTGCCTGAGTACACTGAGCTTCACCGAACTCGGCAACACAGTCTTCACGGGTGGCGTATTTCGGCGCAGTTTTTGCGGCTTCTTTCAGGGCGTTGTTATAGGCGGTGGTGCACTGCTCGCTCATGGAAGGGTTGGTGCGCGAACAGTCGTCGGCATTCTGATACATCGAGACCGTTTCATCGCTCTTCTCGCAGCCGGCCAGCATAAAGACTGCGCTGATCGCCAAGGCTACGGGCGCAACACGGTAGTTGCGCCAAGATTTGCGGAACGTCTCTTGGTTGATGTTTTTTGTCCGTTTCATCGTTATTAATCCCATCAGTCGGGCTGTTTTCGCCCTTTCCCAGTAGTGGCCGTAAGAATAGGGGAAAGATGGTCAAAATTAAAGCTGAAACGCCCACAGAATCCACTCTTTACGCAGCTATACGTTAGGCTGTGCGCCAGTTCGCTTTACTGGCTAAAAAAGCCGCGTCAGAGTTCCATTATGAAACGTCATGGGTAAAGTAACGTTCCACTTTGGAACAAAAAAGACGAGAGATCGCAAAGCGTCTGACAGGCTCTATAGTCAGTCCATAACAACGCGGCGGCACAAGGCCCGGCGCACCATCACCTGATATCTGAACGTTACCATCGCCAATTTCCCAAAAAGGATCCGGTTATGTTGAGAATCATCCAGTCTCCAGGCAAGTACATCCAGGGTGCCAACGCATTGGCCGCCGTGGGCGAATACGCTAAAGCCCTTGCCGACCATTATTTTGTGATTGCCGACGACTTCGTGATGAAGCTGGCGGGCGATACCCTGATGGGCAGCTTGCAACACCACGGGGTAAAACATCACGCCTGTGTGTTCAACGGCGAATGCTGCCATAAGGAAATCGACCGGTTAGGCGAAGAGCTGAAGGCTCATGGCTGCCGTGGCGTGATTGGCGTTGGTGGCGGTAAAACGCTGGATACCGCCAAGGCCATCGCGCATTACCAACACCTCCCGGTGGTGTTGATCCCGACGATTGCATCTACCGATGCTCCAACCAGTGCGCTGTCAGTGATTTACACCGAACAGGGGGAATTTGCCGAATACCTGATCTACCCGCGCAACCCTGACATGGTGGTGATGGACAGTGCGATTATTGCCAAGGCGCCGGTGCGACTGCTGGTGGCGGGAATGGGGGATGCGCTTTCGACCTATTTTGAGGCACAGGCTTGTTTCGATGCTCAGGCAACCAGCATGGCGGGCGGCAAGTCAACACTAGCGGCGCTCAGCCTGGCACGGCTGTGCTACGAGACGCTGTTGGCGGAGGGCGTTAAGGCCAAACTGGCAGTCGAGGCCGGCGTGGTGACCGAGGCGGTCGAGCGCATTATTGAAGCCAATACGTATTTGAGTGGCATCGGTTTTGAAAGCAGCGGGTTGGCAGCCGCGCATGCCATCCACAATGGTTTCACCGTGCTGGAAGAGTGCCACCACCTGTATCACGGCGAAAAAGTCGCATTTGGTACGCTGTCGCAGTTAGTGCTGCAAAACAGCAGTATGACGCAGATCGAAACGGTGTTGGATTTCTGCCAACGCCTGGGCTTGCCAATCACGCTGGCGCAGATGGGGGTTAGCGGCGATCCGGCAGAGAAAATCATGGCAGTTGCCGAAGCGAGCTGCGCTGAAGGCGAAACCATCCACAATATGCCGTTCAAGGTCACACCGGCCAGCGTGCAGGCGGCAATCTTGACAGCAGATCGGCTGGGCAGCGCCTGGCTGCAACAACACTCACGCTAATCGCGCAGGGGCGCAGCAGGCTGCGCCTCGTTGCTGACATGAGGAAATAACCGTGAAAAAACTGATCAATAACGTTGAGTCGGTACTGGAAGAGCAACTGCTGGGATTGGCAGAGGCACATCCTGAGTTGTTGGTGCATCAGGAGCCGGTGTTTGTCACCCGTGCTGACGCACCGGTTGCAGGTAAGGTGGCGATCCTGTCCGGTGGTGGCAGTGGTCATGAGCCAATGCACTGTGGTTTTGTCGGCGAGGGCATGCTCGATGGGGCTTGCCCAGGTGAAATTTTCACTTCACCAACGCCGGATAAAATGTACGAATGTGGTCAGGCGATCGACGGCGGTGCCGGGGTGTTGTTGCTGATTAAAAACTACACCGGCGACGTGCTGAACTTTGAAACCGCCGCCGAACTGCTGCATGACAGCGGTACCCAGGTGGCGACGGTGCTGGTAGACGATGATGTCGCGGTTAAAGACAGCCTGTTCACGGCAGGGCGGCGCGGGGTAGCGAATACCGTTTTGATGGAGAAATTGCTCGGTGCTGCTGCGGCACGCGGTGACGATTTGGATACCATCGTAACGTTGGGCCACAGCATCAATAATCACGGACATTCGATCGGTATTGCGCTGGGTGCCTGCACCGTCCCGGCAGCGGGTAAGCCGTCGTTTGTGCTGGCGGAAAACGAGATGGAGTTTGGCGTTGGTATTCATGGCGAGCCGGGCATTGCGCGACGCCCGTTCACCACACTCAATGCGGCGGTGGACGACATGTTCCATACGCTGATCGATCACGGCCACTACCAGCGTACGATTCGCGTTTGGGATCGCCAGCAGGGCGAATGGCGCGATGAAGTACAGTCCAAACAACCGCTGAAACGTGGCGATCGGGTGATCGCACTGGTCAATAACCTGGGCGCGACACCGCTGTCTGAATTGTACGGCGTTTATCACCGCTTGGCCGAGCGGTGCGCGGAAGCGGGAATGATCGTTGAGCGCAGCCTGGTGGGTTCCTACTGTACGTCGCTGGATATGCAAGGGGTCTCCATCACGCTGCTGAAGGTGGATGACGAGTTGTTGTCCTTGTGGGATGCGCCGGTGAAAACACCTGCGTTGCGTTGGGGTTGCTGAGGAGGAATCATGGCGTTAACCAAACAACAGGTAGTCGATTGGCTCATGCGCTGCGGCGAGGTGTTTACTCAGCAGCGTGATTTTTTAACCCGATTGGATACCGAGATCGGCGATGCCGACCATGGTTTAAACATGAACCGTGGCTTCAATAAAGTCGTGGAAAAACTGCCATCGGTGGCAGACAAAGACATTGGTTTTATCCTGAAAAATACCGGCATGACGTTGTTGTCCAGCGTGGGCGGCGCCAGTGGCCCACTGTTTGGCACATTCTTCATTCGGGCGGCGCAGGCGGCAAACGCTAAACAGAGTCTGGATTTGGCGGAGCTGCATCAAATGGTACAGGAAGGCGTTGATGGTGTGGTGATGCGTGGCAAGGCAGAGCCGGGTGATAAAACCATGTGTGACGCCTGGTGGGCAGTCGTGGAAAGCCTCGGCCAGTCAGCTCAACAGCAATTGAGCGTGGCGGAAGCCCTACAGCGTGCCAGCGCGCGGGCAGAACAGGCGGTCGAAAGTACTATCACAATGCAGGCGCGGAAAGGGCGGGCAAGCTACCTGGGTGAGCGCAGTATCGGTCATCAGGATCCGGGGGCGACCTCGGTGATGTTGATGATGAAAACGCTGGCAGAGGTCGCGGGTCAATAGCAGGAGGCGAGATGATCAATATCGTTGTAGTTTCACACAGTGCGCAGTTGGCGCGCGGAGTTGAAGAGCTGTCGTTGCAGATGATGCACGGCGATGGCTGCAAACTGGTGTTGGCAGCGGGTGTCGATGATGCGGATAACCCGATAGGTACTGACGCTGTCAAAGTGATGGAAGCGATCGAGTCAGTGGCCGACGGTGCGGGCATTGTGGTGCTGATGGATTTGGGCAGCGCATTACTGAGCGCTGAAACTGCGATTGATTTGTTGGATCCGGCCTTGGCCGCTAAAGTCAGGTTGTGTTCGGCGCCGCTGGTTGAAGGAACATTGGCGGCTGTGGTAGCCGCTAATGCCGGTGCGGGATTGGAACAGGTGCTGGCCGAGGCGCAGGGGGCATTGCAGGCCAAGCAGGCGCAGTTAGGAGAGGCCGCTGCTTCGGTCACCACAGAGGTTGAAGTACCGTTGATACAGGGAAAACGTGTGAGTTGGACGGTGCAAAACCCGCATGGGTTGCATGCGCGTCCAGCGGCACGATTGGCGGAAGTGCTGGCACCCTTTGATGCTGAACTGGTGTTGGAAAAGCAAGGTCAGTACGCCAACCCGCGTAGTCTTAACCAACTGGCGCTATTACAGGTACGCCATGGTGACACCATCCAGCTGATTGCTGACGGGGCGCAGGCCGAACAGGCACTGGCGGCGTTTAGCGCGTTGGCAGAACAGCACTTTGGCGAAACGGTTTCTGAGCAGAGCCTACCTTCGTTACACGGCATTCCGGTGGCGGAAAGTGTGACAAGCGGCCCGGTGTGGCAGGCGTACAGTTTCTGGCCGACGGTGGTTGAACGCCAGATTGGCGCCGACGACGTGCTCAATGAACAACAGCGGTTACGACAGGCGCTACAGCATACATTGAGCGATCTGAATCGGTTGGCGGAACGTACCGGCTCATTGATTGGTAAACCGCAGGCAGCGATTTTTGGTGCGCATAGCATGCTGCTGGACGATCCGGATTTGCAGCAGGCGGCCTATAGCCGTATTGCCCGTCAGCAATGCAGTGCCGAGCAGGCCTGGCAGCAGGAAATGGACGCAATAGCCGAGGAATACCGTGCGCTTGACGACGACTATATGCGGGCACGTGAGCTGGATGTCCGCGATATGCTGCGCCGTACCCTGAGTCATCTGCAACAGCAGCCATTACCGCCAATTACACTCACTGCTCCGGCAATTTTGGTCATGGATGAACTGATGCCATCTGACGTGGTAATGCTTGATCGTCGTTTAGTGCTTGGCATCTGCCTTAGTGGCGGCAATGCGCTGTCGCACAGCGCCATTCTGGCGAAAGCAATGGGCATGCCGATGGTGGTTGGCATGAACGACTGCATGAGCAAAACCCGTAACGGCCAGAAAGCGATGCTGGATGCAGCACGCGGTGTGCTGCAACTCAGTCACTGAGGGCTACCTTCAGGCGCGAAGCTTAAATTGGCGGATATCAATCTGATACTGTTTGATTTTCCGCCACAGTGTAGTGCGACCGATGCCCAGCAGCTGCGCCATCTCGTTCAATTGCCCACGGCTGATTTTAGCCGCGCGGATAATAGCCTGGCGTTCCATTTCAGCCAGCGTTAACAGCGGCATGCCCGGCTGTGGTTCACTTTCTAACAAGGGTTGGTGGCTGAGCAGGTGCTCAGGTAAGTCCGCTAATTGAAGGTGGTGGCCGTGGCACATCATCGCCGTGCGTTCTACGATGCCTTTCAACTCCAGATCGTTTCCGGGCCATAAATACAGGCCAAGCTGGGCCATGACTTCATCATCTACCCGGAAGCGACACTGGAAGTGCTGTTCCAGCGTGCGCAGATGGTGCTTTACCAGTAGCGGAATGTCGCTCAGGCGTTGGCGCAGCGCGGGGATCTGGATCTCAAACGCCTGTAGACTGTAAAACAGTTGGCGGCGAAAGCGGTTCTGCTGCACCAGCAACGGGAGATTGGCCGCACTGCTGGCGATCACCCGTACATCAACCGGAATTACTCGGTTAGAGTTGAGCCGCATCACCACGCCAGTCTTCAACACCTGCAGCAGTGCCGACTGCATTTCTGCCGGCAGATACTCTATCTGCTCGAGGTACAGCGTGCCGCCATTGGCAAGTTCAAACTTACTAAGCTGGCCCGCTTCTTCTTCGTTGGCATCGCTACCCAACAGCTCGCGAAGCCCTTGCGCTTCTGGCATTAACTGGCAGTTGAGGGCGATATAGGGCCCGGCGGCGCGTTCGCTGGCATTGTGAATGGCCTGACTGAGCAACTCCTTGCCAACACCTTCCTCGCCGCACAGCAGTATGGGATGCTGGCCTTTCGCCGCTTGTTGGCCATAACGAATCAACCGACGCATCTCCAATGAGGCGGACGGCATTTGTTCAAAACTGTGACTGACACGCCCCAATTGGCTGCTGACATACTGGTGCAAGCGCTCAATCGGGTGCAATAGGGCGATAAAGCTACAGCGCTCGCCGTCGAAGATCGGTTTTAGGGTTAATAGCGCGGCGATAAACTGCCGCTGGCTTTCGAAGGTTACTTCAACATGTTGCAGTGGCTGACGCTGGGCGATGGCTCGATTGAGTAGGGCGGGCAGCGTGAGCAGCTGTGTCAGTGGTTTGCCCTGGCTGTGCTGTTCGTCGAGCTTCAGCAGCGTTGCGGCACGCTGATTGATATATTGCAGATAGCCACGATGATCCCAGGCCATAACACCGTCATCAACCCCATCGAGCAGGCCGTAAAGCTGGTTCAGGTGGCGGTTGGATTCTGCCAGCAGGTTGTCGGCGTTGAGTGAATTGCCGATCTCGCGCGCCAGCGCCAGCGTCAGAGAAAGATCGCCGGCGGCACAGTCGGCAAGCAGGCAGCCTAATGCAATCGAGCCGCGTTGACGGCCACTGTTGTCATAGACCGGCGTGGCACAGAATGACCAGTCGTGCAGCGCCGCACGCACATGTTCGCTGCCGCGTACTTGCACCGGGTGCCCCTCGGCTGCCGCCAGGGACGGCGCATTGGTGCCGATGTCGCCCTCGGCCCAGTAGGCTCCTGGGGTAAAACCCAGTTGCTGCAAGCGCTCACGTGTCATGGCATCACCGCACAACCACAGCATGCAGCCACTTTCGTCGAGGATCATCAACAAACAGCGGCGCTGTTCCATGTATTCACAAGCATCTTCCAGCGCCGCCTGTCCGAGCGTTAACAGATCGTTCTTGCGCTGACAGATGGAGTTGAACGTGGCACCGAGCGCGCGGTGCGGCGCTTTCCATACCGCCGGCTGCATCAGGCTGCGGCAGCGCAGCCAGGACGCGTAAATGGCGGTGGCAGGGCGTTGTGCCGCTGTGAGTTCACCGTCTATCAGGCGTTGCCAACGTGAAGTATTATCCATCGGATCCCGTCTATCTTGGGTATAAAGCCATCGCATGATGATACCACCACCGGATGGGGGGCAGGTTGTGAGGCGGCAGGCAGAAGCAGTGACAAAGCAAAAAAAAACGGAGTGCGGCGAATGCCGTACTCCGTTTTCAGCGTAGTGCGCAAATCAGTTGCGGAATGGGTTACCGCTCTTGCGTACTGGCTGGGTTGGGGTGCTTGCTGCTGGCGCAGATGCGCGGGTGGCAGCAACCGGTGCTGCGGTTTGCGGCGCAGGTGCGTTGCCGTTATAGCCTTCAGCGTAAGCGTCCTGTGCGGTGGTCTGTGGCGCAACCACGTCTTGCGAGGTCGAAACCGGCTTACCTAAAGCACCGTTCAGTGTCATCAGATCGTTCTCGTTCAAGGTACCGAGTGCGGACTTGATGTTCAATTGGTTGATCAGGTAGGTATAACGTGCGCTGGAGAGCTGCTGCTTAGCGTTATACAGCGTACTGGTCGCGTCCAGCACGTCAACGATGGTACGGGTGCCCACCTGATAACCAGCTTCGGTTGCATCCAATGAGCTTTGCGCAGAGACAACGGCTTGTTGGTATGCGTTGATGCTGCTGATAGACGCGTTCACGTTATTAAACGAAGAACGGACTGTTTGCACGACGCTGCGGTGCGCGCTTTCCAGTTGTTCACTGGCACCGACGAAGTTGTACTGCGCCTGTTGTACCTGCGAGTTGGTCTGGCCACCGCTGTACAGTGGCAAGCTCAGTGATACGCCAACTTGGTTTTGACCCGCGTCAGAGTTGCTGTAGCGGGTGGAACCGAGGGTATCTGTGGTTGCTGAACCGTTGTATCGGGTATTGGTGATACCGGTTGAAGCGTTCAGGTTAACCGTTGGCATATAGCCTGTTTGCGCCGAACGGATCTGCTCACGTGCCAGATCCTGGCTCAGACGGGCGGAAAGCAGGCTCAGGTTGCGGCTTTCGGCTTCTTTCAGCAGGTTGTTCACTGCTTCCGGACGCTTGGTGTTAAAGGACGCAGTGTTCAGTGATGCCAGCTCTGGATAGAAGGTACCGGTGACCTGACGCAGGGATTCCAGTGCGTTATCCAGGTTGTTACGGGCAGTCACTTCTGCCGCCAGCACGGTGTCGTAAGACGCTCGGGCGTTCTGCACGTCGGTGATCGCTACCAGACCCACGTTAAAACGTTGAGTGGTCTGATCCAGGGTGCGGTAAACCGCTTGTTTATTCGCCTGGGTATAGGACAGCGTATCAATGGCGCTCAGCACGTTAAAGTAGGCGGTAGCGGTATTGAGGATCAGCGTTTGCGCGGCGGTTTGAAAAGTCACGTCGGAAATACCGGCGGTTTTTTCCTGCAGCGTCAGCGCGCGCCATTTGGACATATCGAAGATAGTTTGGGTCAAGCCCAGTGACGCGCTGGTCACATTGCTGTTGACGCCATTGCTGTCACGATAGCCATTATTGTAATTGTAACCGGCACTCAAACCTAACTGTGGCAGCAGTGGGCTGCGCGCTTCGTTGATCTTTTCGAATGCGGCGTCACGGTCAGCGGCGGTTTTGCGCAGATCCGGGTTACTTTCCCTGGCCTGTTTGTAGACCTGCAGCAGGTTCTCTGCCTGGCTCATTGCACTGAAGCCGCCCAGGCTCAGTCCGATAAGAAGGGGGAGCAGTTTCTTCATTTGCATTCCTTGTTGTGCAGCAATATTGCTATGTTAGCGCTGACGATAGACGAAATAGTTGCCGATTCTAGCAGAGTCTGTTGTACGCCTCAGGTGGCTGAATGTGCCATCTCGCGTAACTTTTACCTTTCAGGCCGCCTGTTTACCTTAGTTCAACTGGCTGCGTACGTCACACCTGATATCATGGCTCACAATCTAACATAAAGCTGCGGAAGATTATCCCGCCGTTTCTGTCATCAAAACTGTTTATTTTATCGGCATACTCACGCAGGAGAATTCGCTTATGAGCCACTCACAGCCATCGCCCGTTACTCTCGATAAAAATGATGTAGAAATTATTGCACGTGAGACGCTTTATCGTGGTTTTTTTTCACTCAATTTATATCGCTTTCGTCACCGCTTGTTCAACGGTGAAATGAGTCCTGAGATTAAACGCGAAATTTTCGAGCGTGGGCATGCTGCGGTGTTGTTACCCTACGACCCGGTACGCGACGAAGTGGTGCTGATTGAACAACTGCGGATCGCTGCGGTCGATACCAGTAGCTCCCCCTGGCTACTGGAAATGGTGGCGGGTATGATCGAAACCGGTGAGAGTGTCGAAGACGTCTGCCGCCGCGAAGCGCAGGAAGAGGCTGGCGTTGTAGTCGGGCGTTGTAAGCCTGTATTGAGCTACCTGGCAAGCCCGGGGGGCACCAGCGAACGCCTGTCGATCATGGTGGGGGAAGTGGACGCTACCACAGCGGAAGGTATCCATGGACTGGAAGAGGAACATGAAGATATCCGTGTCCATGTGGTCAGCCGTGAACAGGCTTACCGCTGGGTTGAAGAGGGCGCGATTGATAACGCGGCATCAGTGATTGCTTTGCAGTGGCTGGCGTTGCACCATGAATCGTTAAGAAAAGAGTGGGCCAACTAATGAAACAGCGCTACACCCCTGATTTCCCCGAAATGATGAGATTGTGTGAAACCAACTTCGCGCAATTGCGCCGCTTGCTGCCGCGCAATGATGAAGTGGGTGAAACGGTGACTTATCAGGTGAACGGCGCCAGTTATCGTCTGACTATTGTTGAATCCACGCGCTACACCTCGCTGGTGCAGATTGAGCAGACCGCACCGGCGGTAAGCTATTGGAGCCTGCCTGCGATGACCGTAAGGCTCTATCATGATGCGATGGTTGCGGAAGTGTGTTCAAGTCAGCAGATCTATCGCTTTAAAGCGCGTTATGATTATCCCAACAAAAAGTTGCATCAACGCGACGAAAAGCATCAAATTAACCAGTTTCTTGCTGATTGGTTGCGCTACTGTTTGGCGCATGGAGCGATGGCGGTTCCGGTTTGTTAGACAGACTGAGATAACAAAGGACACCATTTGGAAAGCCTGTTTAAACTGACCGTGGCAAGTGGGGCCAGGGTCAGGATTCTACAAATAACAGATACCCACCTTTTTGCCGGCGAAAATGAGACGTTGCTCGGCATCAATACCTATCGTAGCTATCATGCGGTATTGGACGCTATCAAGGCGCAACAGCGTGATTTTGATCTGGTCGTCGCCACCGGTGACTTGGCGCAGGATCATTCATTGGCTGCCTACCAGCATTTTGCTGAAGGTATTGCACGATTGCCGGCGCCTTGCGTTTGGCTACCGGGCAACCATGATTTTCAGCCAGCGATGGTCGATGCGTTGGCCGCCGCGGGCATTGCCCCGTCAAAACACGTGCTGGTGGGTGATCACTGGCAAGTGTTGTTGCTGGACAGCCAGGTATTCGGTGTGCCGCACGGTGAACTGAGCGAATACCAGCTCGAATGGATGGAGCGCTGTCTGCAGGCTTATCCAGATCGCTATACTTTGATGCTATTGCACCATCATCCGCTGCCTTCTGGTTGCACCTGGCTTGATCAACACAGTTTGCGCAACCCACATATGTTGGGGGCCATACTGCTGCGTTACCCGAAAGTGAACACGTTGCTGTGTGGTCATATTCACCAGGAGCTGGATCTGGAGTGGCAGGGGCGCCGTTTACTGGCATCACCGTCCACGTGCGTGCAATTCAAACCGCATTGTACCAACTTTACTATCGACGACGTTTCCCCCGGCTGGCGTTACCTCGACTTGCTGCCGGATGGCCGCATCGAGACGCAGGTTTTCAGGCTGGAAAACGACGATTTCCGCCCCGACATGGATTCGGATGGATATTGATGCCTTCTACATTGCTCTACCTGCACGGTTTTAACAGTTCGCCGCACTCGGCTAAAGCGACGTCTTTTAAGGCGTGGCTGGCCGAGCATCATCCGCATATTGAGGTGTTGGTACCGCAGTTGCCGGTTTTCCCGGCGGACGCCGCGGAGATGATCGAGAACATGGTGATGGAGCGTGCCGGGCAGACGATAGGTGTGGTCGGTTCTTCACTGGGTGGATACTACGCGACCTGGCTTTCACAGTGTTTTTCACTGCCAGCGGTAGTGGTTAACCCTGCCGTGAAGCCGTTTGAGCTGTTGATTGACTACCTTGGCAAAAACGAGAACCCCTACACCGGCCAGCAATATGTGTTAGAGTCACGTCACGTTTACGATCTGAAAACGATGCAGATCGATCCTTTGGAGTCACCGGATTTAATCTGGTTACTGCAACAAACGGGCGATGAAATTCTCGATTATGGGCAAGCGGTCGCCTATTACACCGCGTGCCGACAGACGGTGGAGTCGGGTGGAAACCATGCCTTCGTCGGTTTCGAGCACTACTTCCCCCAGATTGTGGATTTTTTAGGGCTATAACCCGGCTGCGGCTTGAACGACGAAGGGAATCGAGCAGACGCTTCCGGCACCTTCCTTTAACCACGAAAAAATAATCAACGATGACTCAATCCAGCTATAACGCTGATGCCATTGAAGTACTCAGCGGTCTAGAACCAGTGCGCCGTCGTCCCGGCATGTACACCGACACGACGCGCCCCAATCACCTCGGCCAAGAGGTGATCGATAACAGCGTCGATGAAGCCCTGGCCGGTCACGCCAAGCGCATCGATGTGATTCTGCACGCCGATCAGTCACTGGAAGTGATCGACGATGGCCGCGGTATGCCGGTGGATATCCACCCTGAAGAAGGCGTACCTGCGGTTGAGTTGATCATGTGCCGTCTGCATGCGGGTGGTAAATTTTCTAATAAAAACTATCAGTTCTCCGGCGGCCTACACGGCGTGGGGATTTCGGTAGTTAACGCCCTGTCGAAACGGGTAGAAGTCAACGTCAAGCGCGACGGCAACGTCTACAGCATTGCCTTTGAAAATGGCGATAAAGTGCAGGAATTGGCGGTGACCGGGAGTTGCGGCAAACGCAATACCGGTACCAGTATCCATTTCTGGCCTGACGAACAGTTCTTCGACAGCCCGCGTTTCTCAGTATCGCGCCTTACTCACCTGTTGAAAGCCAAAGCGGTGTTGTGCCCCGGAGTAGAAATTTACTTCATCGACAAGGTGAACAATACCGAGCAACGCTGGTGCTATCAGGACGGTTTGACCGATTACCTGATGGAAGCCGTTAACGGTCTGATCACTTTGCCGGAAGCGGCCTTCGTCGGTAACTTCTCTGGCGATACAGAAGCGGTAGACTGGGCGCTGCTGTGGCTGCCGGAAGGCGGTGAGCTGCTAACCGAAAGCTACGTGAACCTGATCCCGACCATGCAGGGCGGTACCCACGTTAACGGTTTGCGTCAGGGGTTGCTTGACGCTATGCGCGAGTTCTGTGAATTCCGTAATATCTTGCCGCGCGGCGTAAAACTGTCTGCTGAAGATATCTGGGACCGTTGTGCGTATGTGCTGTCGGTGAAGATGCAGGATCCGCAGTTCGCCGGGCAGACCAAAGAACGCTTGTCTTCACGTCAGTGTGCGGCATTCGTTTCCGGCGTGGTGAAAGACGCCTTCAGTCTATGGCTGAATCAGAACGTACAGGCAGCGGAACAGTTGGCTGAACTGGCCATTTCCAGCGCTCAACGCCGTCTGCGTGCCGCCAAGAAAGTGGTCCGTAAGAAGCTGACCAGCGGTCCGGCACTGCCGGGTAAATTGGCCGACTGTACTTCTCAAGATTTGAACATGACCGAATTGTTCCTGGTAGAAGGGGACTCAGCGGGCGGTTCAGCCAAACAAGCACGCGATCGCGAGTATCAGGCGATTATGCCGCTGAAAGGCAAAATCCTGAACACCTGGGAAGTGTCTTCGGACGAAGTGTTGGCCTCGCAGGAAGTGCACGACATTTCCGTGGCGATCGGCATTGACCCAGACAGTGAAGACCTTAGCCAACTGCGTTACGGCAAGATCTGTATTCTGGCGGATGCGGACTCCGACGGTTTACATATTGCTACGTTGCTGTGTGCGTTGTTCGTGCGCCACTTCAGTTCACTGGTGAGGGGCGGTCACGTGTATGTGGCAATGCCGCCGTTGTACCGTATCGACCTCGGTAAAGAGGTTTTCTACGCGTTGGATGAAGAAGAAAAGGCTGGCGTGTTGGACCAGTTGAAACGCAAAAAGGGCAAGCCGAACGTTCAGCGCTTTAAAGGGCTGGGTGAGATGAACCCATTGCAGCTGCGTGAAACTACGCTCGATCCTAATACCCGCCGCCTGGTGCAATTGACGGTGGATGCGGATGACGTGGATCAGACGCTGGCGATGATGGACATGCTGTTGGCCAAGAAGCGTTCGGAAGACCGTCGTAACTGGCTGCAAGACAAAGGCGATATGGCAGAGCTTTCTGTCTGACCTATGAGGTTGTGTCCTGCTCCCATCACCTGATTACGGGCTTTTGGGAATGCGATGGCATCACGGCCTCTTGTGGGACGCATCCTCGTTAGGCCCGGCACTCTTGCCGGGCCTTCTTCCCGTAGGGCCGTTGCGTATGGCGCCTGACCACTCTGGGCGGAATGCATGAAAATCACCCTTGAAGAATTATTGGCGTTTACCACGGTGGTTGACAGCGGCTCCATCACCGCTGCCGCCGAACAGCTCGGCCAGACCACCTCTGGCATCAGCCGTGCGCTCAGTCGGCTGGAAAAAAAACTCGAAACAACCCTTATGCGTCGCACCACGCGTCGTTTAGAACTGACGGAAGAAGGGCAAAACTTTCTCAGTCATGCGCGCGATATTATTCGCTCGGTGGAGAATGCCGAAGAGCAAATGGCGCTACGAAGGCTGATCCCGGCTGGGAAGTTGCGGGTCAATGCCGCCGCGCCATTTATGGAGCACGTGATCGTGCCGTTGGTCGCAGGATTCCGTCAAAGTTATCCGCAGATTGAGCTGGAACTGAATACCGACAATCTGATTATCGATCTGCTGGAGAAACGTACCGATATTGCCATTCGTATTGGTGCCCTAAGGGATTCGACCATTCATGCACGTCTGTTGGGCGCCAGCCGCTTACGCATTCTCGCCAGTCCAGACTACCTCGCACGTTACGGCACGCCTGACAGTGTAGAGGCGTTACACGACCACTGCCTGCTTGGTTTCACGCAGCCGGAATCGCTTAATTTGTGGCCGCTGCGCTATCAGCAGGCACAGCATTTCGCCATCACACCGACAATATCAGCCTCCAGCGGTGAAACGCTGCGCCAATTGGCGTTGCGTGGTGAAGGGATCGTGCAGTTGGCTGATTTTATGACGCGTGACGATCAACGTAACGGGCGGCTGGTGCCGTTACTGACGTCGGAGACGTTGGACGTACGTCAGCCGATTAATGCGGTGTATTACCGCAATACCCAATTGGCAGCGCGTATTACCTGTTTTCTGGACTACGTCAGCGCGCATATTGATACGCAGACGCTGTAGGGGCCACAGAGCGGCCCCTCAGGGGGATTACAGTGCGTTACCCAGCACGTGAATGGTCACGCCCAACACGCTGTCTTTGATGGTGTCACGATGACGATGCATGTGAGCGATATCCAGATGTTTTTCCAGATGCGCCTGGCTGGCCCACTTTTCCAGCATAAACACGGAATCCGGCGACAATTTCTGCCAAGGCGCCTGTGTGTGGCTGTCGATCATCGGCGTATATTCGCTACAGCCGTCTTCTGCCAGCACTAATGGAACCAGTTTCTCAATCGCTTTCAGCACGGTTTCACGGTGGCCGGGTTTGGTTTTGATTTCTGCAATTACGGTGATCATCACTACCTCATTGATTGACATGCATAATGCTAGTTAAGCAAAAATTTCTGTCAGATGCGCGCGATAACGTGCGATGTCGCCGTCGATATCTGGTTGTTTAATCACATCATTACAAATGAAGGTTGGGAGTGCTTCCATCCCCAGGAACTGGTTGGCCTTATGGAAGTGCAGATACACACCGTCGACGCCGACGCCATGGAAGAACTGCTCTGGAGCGGTAAAGGCTTCCAGCGGAGCGTTCCAGGTCAGGCTCAGCATGTATTTCTTGCCTTGGATCAGGCCACCTGAGCCGTATTTCTTACCGGCATCGGAGCGGGTGCGACCGTCGCTGGCGTACAGGCTACCGTGCCCGGCGGTGAACACTTCATCGATATATTTTTTCAGGATCCACGGCTCACCCATCCACCAACCCGGCATCTGGTAAATCACCACGTCGGCCCACAGGTATTTTTGTACTTCGGCCTCGATGTCGTAACCGTCATCAACCACAGTGACCTGTACGTCATGCTTCATGTCGCGCAGAAAGCTTTCCGCGACGTCGCTCATGGTCTGGTTGAGTTCACCATTAGAATGACCAAACTGTTTTTTAGCATTGATAATCAGGATATTGCTCATTTTTCACGGCACCTGTCAGAGTTAAAATATGTGATGTCTTCCGCATCTGAAGGCTGGGAGACATTTCGCTGACAAGGAGATTAATGGTTAGCAGTGTAAGTAAAAATGGGATCCAGCGCACAACAGTGTTGACTCTGAGTCAATAAATGCGCGCCAAATGACTGGATTTCGAATAAAACGCGCAGATGAGCTGGCTTTACCGGACGATTGCTGCGCCATCTGTGACAGCCACCCTGCTGATGAGTTACTATCGCGGACAGAATCAACCCTTTGTCGTCCAGGGATTGCCAAGCCACGGTCTGAGGATAATTGAGTAATGAGTGATCTGACTCATGACGGTGTAGAGCGTTTACCGCTGCACACATTTACTGAAAACGCCTATCTGAACTATTCCATGTACGTCATCATGGATCGGGCGTTGCCGTACATTGGTGACGGTTTGAAGCCGGTACAACGCCGCATCATCTACGCCATGTCTGAGCTGGGGCTGAATAACAGCGCCAAATTCAAAAAATCCGCCCGTACTGTGGGTGACGTGCTGGGTAAATACCATCCGCATGGCGACAGCGCCTGCTACGAAGCGATGGTGTTGATGGCCCAGCCGTTCTCTTATCGCTATCCGTTGGTAGACGGCCAAGGGAACTGGGGTGCGCCGGATGACCCGAAATCCTTCGCCGCGATGCGTTATACCGAATCCCGCCTGTCCAAATATGCGGAAGTGTTGTTGGCCGAATTGGGCCAAGGCACCGTTGACTGGGTACCGAACTTTGACGGCACCATGCAGGAGCCGAAGATGTTACCGGCTCGCCTGCCCAACATTCTGCTGAACGGTACCACCGGTATTGCTGTTGGTATGGCGACAGATATCCCACCGCACAACGTGCGTGAAGTGGCCGCCGCCGCCGTGGCGCTGATCGACAAGCCAGGCGCTTCGCTTGAAGAGTTGCTCGAGTTCGTACAGGGGCCAGACTTCCCAACCGAAGCCGAGATCATTACGCCACGCGACGAAATCCGCAAAATTTATCAAAATGGCCGCGGCTCAGTACGCATGCGCGCCGTTTGGAAAAAAGAAGACGGCAGTGCGGTGATCACCGCCTTGCCACACCAGGTGTCCGGTGCCAAGGTATTGGAACAGATCGCCAGCCAAATGCGCGCCAAAAAGCTGCCAATGGTTGAAGATCTGCGTGATGAATCCGATCATGAAAACCCAACGCGACTGGTGATTGTGCCGCGCTCCAACCGTATCGATCTGGATCAGGTGATGAACCACCTATTTGCCACGACCGATCTGGAGCGAAGCTACCGTATTAACATGAATATGATCGGTCTGGACAACCGCCCACAAGTTAAAGGGCTGGTGGAAATCCTTACCGAATGGCTGGCGTTCCGCCGTGATACAGTCCGCCGCCGCTTGAACTACCGTCTGGAAAAAGTGCTGAAACGCCTGCACATCCTGGAAGGTTTGCTGGTGGCGTTCCTTAATATCGATGAAGTGATCCACATCATCCGTAGTGAGGACGAACCCAAGCCGGTCCTGATGCAGCGTTTTGGCATTACTGACACTCAGGCGGAAGCCATTCTTGAACTGAAACTGCGCCATTTGGCGAAGTTGGAAGAGTTTAAGATCCGTGGTGAGCAGGACGAGTTAGCAAAAGAACGCGATCAGCTGCAGGCATTGCTGGCCTCTGAGCGCAAGCTGAATACCCTGATCAAGAAAGAGATCCAGGCAGATGCACAGGCCTATGGCGACGATCGTCGCTCGCCGATTACTGAGCGTGCAGAAGCCAAGGCGATGAGCGAGCATGACTTCGTGCCGTCTGAGCCTGTGACCATTGTGCTGTCTGAAATGGGTTGGGTGCGTAGCGCCAAGGGCCATGATATCGATCCAACTGGTTTGAGCTACAAGGCTGGCGACAGCTACCGCAGTGCGGCCCGTGGCAAGACCAACCAGCCGGTCGTGTTTATCGACTCCACCGGACGCAGTTACGCGCTTGATCCGCTGACGTTACCTTCGGCACGTGGTCAGGGTGAACCGTTGACCGGTAAACTGACGCCACCGCCGGGCGCGACCATTGAGCAAGTGCTGATGGCGGCAGACGATCAGAAGCTGCTGATGGCGTCCGATGCCGGTTATGGCTTCGTCTGTACCTTCAACGATTTGGTGGCGCGTAACCGTGCCGGTAAAGCGATGATAACCCTGCCGGATAACGCCAAGGCGCTGGCACCGATGGAGATTCACGGCGACGACGACATGCTGTTGTCAATCACCGCTGCGGGACGCATGTTATTGTTCCCGGTTGCAGATCTGCCGCAGTTGTCGAAAGGCAAGGGCAACAAGATTGTCTCTATCCCATCAGCGCAGGCCGCATCTGGTGAAGATAAGTTAACGTGGCTGTTCGTGTTGCCACCGCAAACTTCGGTGACTCTGCATGTGGGCAAACGTAAGCTGACGTTGCGCCCAGAAGATTTGCAGAAATTCCGTGCGGAGCGCGGCCGTAAAGGCACCTCACTGCCACGTGGGTTGCAGCGAATCGATCGCGTAGAGATTGATGCACCAGCACGTGCCCCAGCGGGCGACAGCGAAGAATAAGTCCTGCTATAGCAGGATAACAAAACGGGCGCAGCATGCTGCGCCCGCTTGATTTCCTACCACCGGCAATTATTTTCAAATAGTTAACATTTCTCTGCATAAAATTATTGTGCGTATCGCCGGCTGGCGGGAAAATAGCAAAAAAATGCGGGCGATTTTTTCAGGGCCTGCAATCAAAGAACGAGTAAAGGGATCTGCGCAGCGCATCAGGCTGCGTCGGCAGTGTGCTAATGAGGTTGTTATGTTATTGATTTTGCGTGCCGTGCTCGCCACTCTCTATTGTATTTTGGTGTGCATTTTTGGTTCTATTTACTGTCTATTCAGCCCACGTGATCCTCGCCATGTGGCGACATTTGGTCACTTGTTTGGTCGCCTGTCCGGGTTATTCGGCTTAAAAGTGGAAATTCGCGTGCCGGCCAGTGCGGCTAAAAATGGCAACTGTATTTACATCGCTAACCATCAGAATAACTACGATATGGTAACCGCCGCCAAGGTGGTTCAACCGCGTACCGTGACGGTGGGTAAAAAAAGTCTGCTGTGGGTACCCTTCTTCGGTCCTCTGTATTGGCTGACGGGTAACTTGTTGATTGACCGTGATAATCGTGCCAAAGCACATGGCACCATTGCACAGGTAGCCGAACAGTTTAAAAAACGAGATATTTCGATCTGGATGTTTCCAGAGGGCACCCGTAGCCGCGGGCGTGGGTTGATGCCGTTTAAAACGGGTGCGTTCCACGCAGCGATCGCCGCTGGGGTGCCAATTGTGCCGATTTGTGTTTCTACCACCAGCGGTAAAATTAATCTTAACCGTTGGAATAATGGCCATGCGATCGTCGAAATGTTAGAACCGGTCGATATTAGTCATTACAGTAAAGAAAATGTGCGTGAGCTGGCGGCCCATTGCCATGCGCTGATGCTGGCGAAAATTGCCGAGCTGGATGCGGAAGTGGCCCAGCGCAATGCGGCCGGAAAATAATATTCCTACCGGCTTCAAAGAATGAACTTTTAAACGGCGTCAGATGCCGTTAACGCCTGGGCTCCTGCTAATCTGATTATCAGGGGCCTGGTCTTTGCACACGGTTTAGTTATTGCTTTTCATGGAGAAAATATGTCACTCAGTCGACGTCAGTTTATTCAGGCATCGGGCTTGGCGCTGTGCGCAGGATCCGTGCCGCTGAGGGCTGAGGCGAGCGGAATGCAGACCCCATTACCTATTCCCCCCTTGCTTGAATCCCGTCGTGGACAGCCGCTGTTTTTAACGCTGCAGCGCGCGCATTGGGCATTTATGGATAACCGTAAAGCCTCAGTGTGGGGCATTAACGGTATGTATCTTGGGCCGACAGTGCGGGTTTACAACGGTGATGACGTAAAGCTCATCTACAGCAACCGTCTGCCGGAGCCAGTGGCGATGACCATTAGCGGTCTGCAAGTGCCGGGGACACTAACGGGCGGCGCCCCGCGCATGATGTCGCCTAACGTCGACTGGTCACCTGTGCTGCCTATCCGCCAGAACGCTGCGACCTGCTGGTATCACGCCAGCACGCCGAACCGTATGGCTCCACACGTCTACAACGGTCTGACAGGGCTGTGGCTGATTGAAGACGAAGTCAGCAAGGCACTGCCATTGCCAAACCATTACGGCGTTGATGACTTCCCGCTGATTATTCAAGACAAGCGGTTAGATAACTTTGGTACGCCGGAATATGACCCGCCGTCGCAAGGCGGCTTTGTTGGCGATACTCTGTTGGTTAACGGTGTGCAAAACCCGTACGTCGAAGTATCACGTGGTTGGGTGCGTTTGCGCCTGCTTAATGCTTCCAACTCACGTCGTTACATGCTGCAATTAAGTGACGGCCGACCGCTTAACGTTATTGCCAGCGATCAGGGTTTCCTGCCTGCGCCGGTTGCGGTACAGCAGCTTTCACTGGCGCCAGGTGAGCGTCGTGAAGTGCTGATCGACATGTCTAAAGGCGATGAGGTGACAATCACCGCCGGTGAAGCCGCGGGTATTATGGATCGTCTGCGTGGGCTGTTTGAGCCGTCAAGCATTCTGGTTTCAACCCAGGTGTTGACGCTGAAACCAACAGGGCTATTGCCGCTGGTGACCGATAATTTGCCAATGCGTTTGCTGGCGGATCAACTGTTGGATGGCAGTGTCAGCCGTACCCGTGAATTCCGTTTGGGCGACAGCCAGGCCGGGATCAACGGGGCGATCTGGGACATGAACCGCATTGATGTACAAACGCAACAAGGTAGCTGGGAACGCTGGAATATCCATGCGGATACCCCGCAGGCGTTCCACATTCAGGGCGTTCAGTTCCTGGTGAAACGGGTTAACGGCGCTCAGCCAATGGCGGAAGATCGTGGTTGGAAAGACACGGTGTGGATCGACGGTGACGTCGAACTGCTGGTTTACTTCAACCAGTCCACCTCAGAACATTTCCCGTTCCTTTACTACAGCCAGACGCTAGAAATGGCGGATCGCGGCAGCGCAGGCCAGTTTATGGTGCAGCCCGCGCCTTAAACTCGGTGAGCGCGACGTTTCCACAAAATATTATAATTTAACCCGTCCCCTGAGGCCTCAAGCCACAGGGGATTTTTATTAGTGTTCATATAATAATATATGTACAGACCAGAAATAATTCTTGAGTGTATTTTCTGATGTTGCCTTTTTAATAATTTAATTAATTAAAAAAGCACGTTGTCAAATAGCCTTCTCCCGCGTCTTAAATGGACCTGTATATGAAATTCTTCCAGTGTCATAGTTTTATCGCATCATTCGGTGCGATAAGAAGAGAGACTTTTCATGAAAAGAATACTGTATGCATTACTGTTTGTTTCGTCTTCCGTTTTTGCTAATGATAAATTAATTCCTCTTTCTGAGAGTGGCGTCAATAATACACTTTCACCCAGCGGGCCTAATGTAATTGGGAAAGTAGCTCCCTTCATATTGGGTAAGGGCAGTGATACTTACACTTATATGCGTTGTTATTATCGTGTAGATCCTGCCAGTACCACTCCACGTGCAGATTATCTCTGGGCGAGAAATATAGACTCCTCGACGTATTATCGTTTGCAAGGGAGTTGGTGGTCATCTCTGGCCGTTTCCTGGAAAAATATGTTTTACAGCAATCAGCCATTAACGGTACTGAATCAGGTATGTGAAAATACCTTGAGTCGGGCTGGTATTCGCCAACCTTTGATGATGATCGCTGCGGCTAACAATAAGCTGTCCTTTAACTATACCATTTGGAGCAATGATCCACCGGCACAGGGGCAAGGTATCAATAAAATCATCGCTTTCGGTGACAGTTTGAGCGATACGAATAACGTGTTTAATGCATCCCTATGGCGTTTTCCAAACCCGAAAAGCTGGTTTTTAGGACGGTTCAGCAATGGCCCTACCTGGGTCGAGTACCTGGCTAAACAGAACCATTTGCCTGTCTATAACTGGGCTGTTGGAGGAGCGGCGTCTAATCAGCAAAAATTGGTGATTCCCGGCGTGCTAGAACAAGTGGATTCGTGGCTTATCTATATGAAAGAGGCCAAAAATTATCGTCCGGAAAACTCGTTGTTTACTGTTTGGATAGGGGCCAATGATTTGGTTACCTATAACCAAGGAGTGGATGGTCTGATTGAGAATCAAACCAAGGCGCTTAATCGACTGGTCAGCGCGGGCGCAAAAAAGGTGCTGGTGCTCAATTTGCCCGATATAACGCGTGCGCCAGAGTTTGCTTACCGTAAAGACGGTGAAAAGATTAAACAGCAGATCAACGACTACAATACCCGCATTAAGCAGGTTGTTGACAAGATCAACAATAGCTACTCTGAATCGCCGGTGATCATTTTTGATTTAGCGGCACTGTTTACAGATATGCTTGATAATCCTGCCCGCTATCAGGTCAGTGAAACCCAAAAGGCGTGCCTTGATATCAATGCACCTTCGTCGTTAAATTATATCAATGCGATTCCGGTTAGCGCTGCCTGTACCAATGCGGATACCTATGTATTTTGGGATCTACTGCATCCGACGACTAACACTCACCGTTTGTTGGCGGAGCATGTAACCGATTACCTGAAACAACAACGTGTGCTGCCGTAATGCCTATCTCGTCATGTTAGCGTGAATAACGTCTGACGCCATAAGAAGAGGCTGTTTCAAATCAATCAACTATCGAGGCCAGGGTTCTACGGGATCCCGGCCTTTATTTTGTGCGAGATACTCACAAAACATTGCGGGTATCCAAATACGAAGCTTTCCATCTTATGGGATTTAGGCAGTCATTAGGCGTAATCGTTTGCTATTTTACCAGGAAGGAGAGAGGATGCGCTGACAGCGCTATGAGCGGCATTGCAATAAAACTGGTGTTGGGCGCAGGAAAAGTACCTGAATATAATCTAAAAAACCAAACTGAGTTGACTCAGAAATATATTAATTTATTAATTCATGTAAGCTGGCGCGCAGATTTTCTTCCATTGCTGTGTACCTTGATGAGCTAGGTGCGCCATCACCTGCTGGCTGTCATTCAATTGAGCAACGTTGCTGTAGATATGATGCGTTAAGCTTGCATTTGACAACAATAAGGTACTGCATTCGCTTTTATCAACGTTCATGATCGGCAACATGGATTCCAGAGCCAATGCTATGGCTTTGCCTTGGCGGATCATATTGAGCCGTAGATGCAGGTTATCGATGTTCATCAACTCCCGAGAAAACCCCTGTCGTTGCAGTTGCTCATGGCAGTGCTTGAATATCGACGTTTCTGAAAAATAGGTGCCTTGCACCCAGGGTAATGATCGGTATTGTTCTGGCTTTTGCCCTACCGGATGTAACAGCAGCAGTCGTTCTTCGGTACACAGATGCTGTGAAAACGGGGGTGTTGGCAAGGGCTCTATGCTGAATAACAGATTAAGTCGGTTAAGCTCGTTGCGGCTCACCCCTTCAGTCGGTGTGAGACGCACCAGGTTGATGGTCAACTCGGGGTTTTTTATCAACAGATAATCAATCACCGTATTGACGTGGGGGGGAACGGGCCCATAAACGCCGACCTGAAGGTGTCTTTTTTCTTTATGGTTGTCTTTGATCCGATTAAGTTCTTCATAGTGAGCAATAATGTCGGTATATAAATGCTGACCCTCCTTGGTTAAGGATAGCCCTTGGTTAGTTCGCTCGAAAAGCGTAATTTTTAAATTTTCTTCCAGCTCTTTAATTCTTTTGCTTAATGGTGACGGTGTAATGCAGAGGCGATCTGCAGCCTTGGTAATCGAACCTTCTTGTGCAACGGCGATAAAGTAATTAACGCGCTTTGACATAAATTCCATAGCAATTCCTTTTTAATAGGCTGAGTGCAATTGTTTAATTTCGTTTAGAGTGGGTTGTTCTTTTTTTTGTTCATGCCCTGCGACTGAATTTACATTGAATTACACAGTGATTCACTGTTTTTCCATGAATGAAGTCGTTATTCATGATAGTGGTCTCCTTTTTTGAAGGTCTTTTATTACCTCTATAGTATTAGATTTCACACTGAGAATACGAAGTGATACTGGTTACTTTATCGAGCTATGGTGATTGGGGGGAACTAGGGTTATTCGAAACCTCAAAGTTTCGTTTAAGTCGAGAAGTGCTGAAGCCATTAGGGTGATGGCGAAGATTATCCGCTTAATGCCTAGGAAGCTTCTTAGCGCTATGTGGCTCGAGATCGCGAACACGAAAGAGCAGGCTCTTTTCTTCATGATATTCCTTATCAGGGGGGCGCATATCCAAATGCAGCGAGTCGACGCATTTTGGAATGCCAGATCCTGAGTGTATAGGGTTGAATGGAACCGTATCCGTGATTAAAAAGGACATTAGGATGTTAATTATGCCTTCATTCGCACAGGGCATCCTCCCTGACTGCGAACAAATATTGTCCGCAGTCAGGGAGGATGCCTCTCAGGCTAAAAGGTGATGGGGTTTCTGCCGTGCTACGAAACGTCGACCAGCAACGTCTGCACACTCATTTTTGCGGCGGTAAAGAACAGCTTCGTCAACTGTTGCGCTTCGCCGGCAGAAAGGTTTTTCTCTGCATTATTAATGTCATTACCTACAATTTCGATGGCATTGCCGATTTTTAACATGTGGTTACTCAGATCAAGCAAGTCTTGAGAGAAGGCCTGAGTTTGTGTAGCGAAGCTCTGCTGCTGTCTAATATCTGACTGCTGTGACGCAATTTGGCGCTCAAGATTACCGACCTTCTTTTGCGCTTCGCTGAGCAATACCGCCATGGCGATGAGTCCCGGTATGCCGAAAATACCCAAGGCAATAAAGTAGTATTTTTTCTCATTCAGCTCATCGAGTTTTTGTTGGCTGCCTTGCAAGTTAGATCGCAATCCTGCAATGGTTGCCTGTAAATCGATAATAATACGTTGTAGGGCCATATTATTATCGGTCACGGTGTTGTCAGTGCTCTTGGCGCGATCTTTCACCTTCGCAACCTGGCCCATAACCTGGGCAATGCCTTCCTTGCTTTGGCGAATAAACAGGCCTAATTCTGCGGGGGATAAACTCTCCAGCACCGCCAGTTTTTCATCAAGCTGCACCTCCAGTTTTTGGCCCCAAGATATTACCTCTCGCTGCATCTGTTTAAGATCCGGCAATAATGTACCGACAGCATTCTGGATATTATGTTGGATCGGAACGGCATTGGCAGGCAGTCCGCTGAATGTCTGAATGACCTCACCGGTGCGCGATAAATTATTGATGACTTGCGTTAGCATTCCATCACTCATAGGGAGTTCTCCGAATGAGGGGCAGGCTCAGCTCCGCCCCTTAAGGTTATGGGGTGTTATGCCACCAGTTGCTTGGTAAAATCGGCAATGGTTTGCCCTTTTGGTACTGCGCGGATGTCCACGCCAGCCATCTGACGTTTGATGATGGTTGTCCCGTCCAGTACCTTGCCAACGGACGTTGTCGATGCTTTAAGGAACAGTTCGCGGAGGTACCCGTCATCAATGATGCCGGTGCGCAGGTTATTACTCAGGGTTTCCAACTCTGTGGTGAGTGAATCCCATGCATTGCTCATCTGCGTAGCGGCAGTTACTGCACTTTGTGCCTGAATCTGCAGTCCCTGATAGCCTGAACCGATTTGGCTTGCCACCAACACTTCACTATTTAGCTGACTACGATCACGATAGAGTTTTTCACGGGCATTTAGGGAGTTACTTAGAACAATCGCGCCACCGGTCACGCCTGCGGCTCCGGCCAGTACCATTGTGATACCGCCAAGCACCACCGGTGTTGATGTCCCAGCAGTGACCAGACCGGCGACCGCCCCCACGGCTGCGACAAATACACCACCAACGACCAGCAGGCCGCCGAGTACAATGCCGGCAATGGCACCATCAATGGCCGCATTGATTTTACCGATATCTTGGTTAAGCTGCTCCAATAACCCATTGTTGCCACCGACGACGTTATTAAGATTTAGCACAATGACTTGATAGTTATTTGAATCAACAATGAGGTTGTTATTCAGGGTGCCAATTGTCCGGCGCGTACTCGCCGAAACCTCTTGATACTCTTTAGCCTTATCATTAATTGCACCTAGCATTTTTAACCACTCCTCTTTTGTTGCCCCTGATGGGATAACGCTCGGAATGATTTTCTGCAGTTCGAAATAATTCTGAATGTTGGTGACGTTACTGATAATTAAAGGTTGAATATTATTCAGATAGTTATTTGCATGGATCTTGGCAGTATCCAGGCTGGTATTGATTTGACGTTGATGTTCCCGCAAGTTCTGGAAACGCTCAAAATCAACGGGGATCTGCTGTCTGACACTATTGCAATAGGTTTGAATATGCAGCGCCTGGGATGATTGAGTATTCATGCCGTCATTAATCGAAAGTGTTGGAGTCAACATGATATTTTCCTTTATTGAGTTTAAATGTGATTAAATACTGAGGCTAAAGATCATTAAATTTCGGGTAAGACGTTATTACCGGCGTAGTTAGTTTTTGCCTTGTCGATAACTTTCGAGAGTTGTTGCCATTGATCGGCGCTGAGTGAAATAACGTGTTTGATTTGCTTAATTTCAGCGGCTTCACTGATATTGCGTAACGCTGACGCCGCTGTCTGGTAGGCTGTTGCCACCTTGTTCCACTCTGTGGGCAATATCGCCACACGTTGCGCGGTTAGTGTATAGGCATCGACAAACAGTTGAGCTTGAGCCTGAACGGACTTGGCAACCGTGAGCAACGCATTGGCACTGGCCAACGTCTGGTATGCTGTAGCCAGCTTGGCATAGTTGGCCTTAAGATCATTCACCGCCTGGTGCGCGCCGGAAGTCCCGGCTGAGATCGCCTGAATACCGGAAATCATGTAGCTGGCCTGCTCGGTCGCTGCTTTAGGCTTGGCGGGAGGCGTTTCTTTTGCCGGGCCTAGCGGTACGGTCGCGACAATCGACTGGCCTAGTTGCACGACGCCTTCACCCGCCTTGATGCCCGCGTCAACGATGCCTTGAATATTTTTAGCAATCGCTTCATTGAGTGCGCTAATAGTCTGTGCTTGCTGCTTGGCTTCAGCACTGAGCCCTTGCTCGATAGCGTCAACCGTCTCATGGAAATTGCGCATTAACGGCTCTAACGTTTCTCGGGTCACGCTGAACTGCGTATCAACAGCTTTTGCCACAATCTGATAGCTCTGTGCCAAATCAGCCAGTGCCGCGATCTGCTCAGCGCCTTTCTGAGGGGCTTGCAGATCCTCTGCGGAATAGAGGGTGTTGACGGTATTGACCAATGTGGAAAAATTGGATGCCTTGGTAAATAGCCCAATAAGTTCTGACATTGTGTTCTGTTTAAAATTATGAGCATGCTGCCTTAACTGATTCTGATAGGCTTTTACTTTAACGGTTAGGCCTGGCTCCATCAGTTGTGATGTTAATAATTGCTGGCTCAGCAACAGATTACTGTAACTTTGGTTAAGCAATGCATGAGAGGAAATAGCGATATGCAACGCTAATAACTCCTGCGGACTTAAATCGATATCAACCGAATCATTCATAATACGCTCTCTTGTGTGATGGGTTATTAAATTAAATGCTCCAATGAATTGGTTTCTGCATTCTCCTGTGTTTTATCCGTTTGCGAGATAAACCTATCGCAGGATGAGGGGGGTGAATATAGTCAAAATAAGCAGGTGGGTGTTCGAAATGGAAAACAAATTTAGTTTAATGGGCAGGTGATGATGAAGGGGGTAAATAAAGCTTCTTAATCTTGGCTATGAAAACCTCTGTTTTTTATTTCACATGTCCTTTTTGATGATTCACGCGTATTTATTATAATGGGGTATTGTCAGTTACCTTTACCCCCCTATACTGATTCACCATTCAAGTGAGGAGTATTATTAATCGTGTAATCGATAGGGGTATTTATGCGTCAAATATTGTCAGAACGTGGTCTTGCATTAATTAAAAGTTTTGAAGGACTTCGCCTTTCTTCGTACCGCGACAGTGGCGGTATTTGGACTATTGGCTATGGGCATACCGGTGATGTTGGGCCGGGGAGAACCATCAGTGAATTAACCGCGTTAACCCTGTTGCAGGCCGATGTTATGGACTGTGAAAAGTTGTTGTACAAGATTGTTGAGGTGCCGTTAAACCAAGGGCAATTCGATGCTTTGGTCTCTTTTCTGTTCAATGTCGGACCGGGAAAACCAGGGGTGAAGAGTGGGCTGCGGTATTTGAAATCCGGTTCGCCTTCGACGTTATTGGTATTGCTGAACGCTGGACGTTATCAAGAGGCTGCGGCTCAATTCCCTCTGTGGATGTATGCCGGTGGTCAACGCCTGCCAGGACTATTACGCCGCCGGCAGGAAGAGCAGCGTTTGTTCTTATCGGAAATGCAGCACGTAGCCTGGCAGCATACTGTTTCGACAATCCCGGTGGAGACGACATCACCTTTAAGCATGAACAGCCACAAAGGCTAGGTCCGCAGCATGTCCAGAAATGCCTGCACTACCGGCGTTGCGCTGTCAGCATGATAAATGGCGTATAAATCTGCCGATGGCGCCTGCTGTAGCGGGCAGAAACGCACGCCGGGCCACGGGATACGTCCATAACTGTCCGGCAGCAGTGTGATGCCGTAACCTTCGGCTACCAGCGCCATCAGGGTTTGCGGTTCGTTGACCTGATAGGCGATATCGGGTTTAAACCCCTGCTGCAGGCAGAGGTTGTGCAGATATAGCCCCAGACTGGCCTCGTGTGGCGGTAGGACCATGAACTTCTCATGCCTCAGTGCTGCGAGCGGTAGGCTTTCTGCTTGCGCCAGTGGGTGAGCCAGTGGCAGCACCACCGCAATATTCTCCCGCGCCAGCAATTGGCTCGCCAATCCCGGTAACACTTGCTCTCTGGCTTCCCGCCAGACGCCAATATCGATATGACGCTTTTGCAGTGCCGTGATCTGTTGGCTAGGCGTCAGTTCGTTTAAAGCCCAGGTGACATTGACCGTTTGCTCGGTAAAGCGCTTAAGTGCCGGTATCAATCCGCCCCATACTGAAGTACCAACCATGCCAATGACCATGTGGCCAGCCTCGCCACGGCCCAATTGCTGTACCTGATTCAGCGCATGCCCGGCCTGATCCAGCAACATTTCTACGTTGCGAAACAGCATTCGTCCGGCCTGTGTCAACGCCATCGAGCGGGTGGTGCGTTTAAACAACGCGACACCCAGTTGGCTCTCCAGCTCTTTGATGTGCTTGCTAAGCGGCGGCTGCGAAATATTTAGCCGGAGTGCCGCTTGAGTGAAGTTCATTTCCTCCGCTACGACACGGAAATAGTGCAGCAGGCGGAAATTAATCCGGCTTGGGTCTGGCATTTGCTGGGGCTGTTTGATGCTGATGATGGCCTCCTGATACTGCCAATTTATAGGTAAATGGAATAAATAGGCCGCCAATAATGTATTGGTCGCCGCCGGACATCGCTCTCTACTATGGGGGTTACTTCCTCCCCTCACAGAAGAGAATACAATGTTTAATCAAGAAGATGCTTTTTCCTGTGCTGACGTGATCCGCACCCGCATGCCGGGTTTCCAACCGAGAGCTGCATTGATACTGGGCTCGGGGCTGGGCGCGCTGGCGGAGGTGATGACCGACACGCTGACAATCGACTACGCTGAGCTGCCGGGATTCCCGGTCAGCAGTGTGGTGGGTCATGCTGGGCAACTGGTCGCCGGTTGGCTGGAGGGCGTGCCGGTAGTGTGCATGAAAGGGCGTGGGCACTATTACGAAGGCTGCGGCATGCAAGTGATGACCACCGCCGTGCGCACTTTCAAATTGCTTGGTTGTGAATTCCTGCTGGCGACCAACGCAGCCGGTTCGCTGCGCCAGTCGGTACCACCGGGCAGCCTGGTAGCGCTTACTGACCACATCAATTTTATGCCTGAATCGCCATTGGTTGGTGATAACGATGAGCGTTTTGGTCCGCGTTTCTTTAGCCTGGCGAACGCTTATGATCGTGACCTGCGCAGCCAGTTGGCCCAGGTGGCTGAACGCGTGGGTATTCCGCTGGCCGAAGGGGTATTTGCCGCTTACACCGGGCCTAATTTCGAAACTCCAGCGGAAATCCGCATGATGCAAACGCTGGGGTGTGATGTGGTGGGTATGTCTATCGTGCCGGAAGTGCTTTCTGCACGTCATTGCGGGCTGAAGGTGTTGGTGGTGTCTGCGATGACCAACTATGCCGAGGGGCTGTCCGATACGCCGTTGTCTCATGAGCAAACCCTGAGTTGTGCTGCGCTGGCGGCAGAAGATTTTATGCGCCTGATCCGTGAGTTCTTCAAAACGCTGTAATGCTGTAGTCCCTGCACGGTAGGGCACAGGGGCCTTGCCGTGCGAATCATCGTTTTAATCAGAATAATAAGGTGATGGTGATGGCAATAAAAACGCGACTGAAGGTGATGGTGTTTCTGCAGTTCTTTATTTGGGGTGCCTGGCTGGTCACGCTGGGATCTTACATGATTAATACCCTGCATTTCAGCGGGCTGCAAGTGGGTATGGTTTACAGCGCGAAGGGTATCGCAGCGCTGATTATGCCAGGATTGGCAGGCATTCTGGCCGATCGCTGGATCAAGGCCAACTATCTGTATGCGTTGTGCCATTTGTTCGGCGCGGGTGCACTTTACTGCGCTGCACAGGTTGAGCAGCCTATGGTGATGTTCTGGGTCATGTTGTTCAATGCCATGGTGTATATGCCCACCATTTCGCTTTCCAATGCCATTTCTTATTTCTGTCTGGAGAAGCAGGGTTACGACACGGTGAAAGATTTCCCGCCGGTACGGGTTTATGGCACCGTTGGCTTTATTGTCGCGATGTGGCTGATCGGCTTTAGCAAGATTGAACTCAGCAATATGCAACTGTATTTGGCCTCTGGGGTATCGCTGCTGTTGGCTTTCTATTCGCTGACGTTGCCGAATTGCCCGACCAGCAGGGTGGAAAAATCAAAAAGTTGGTTCAGCGTGTTGGGGCTGGACGCGTTGGTGTTATTCCGTCAGCGACGCATGGCGTTATTTTTCCTGTTTGCCATGTTGTTGGGTGCTGCGCTACAAGTGACTAATACCTTCGGGAACCCCTTCCTGCACGATTTTGCGAGCAACCCGCTGTATCAGGACAGCATAAGCGTCAGATACCCGGCGGTGCTGTTGTCGTTGTCACAAATCTCTGAGGTGTTCTTTATCCTCACGATCCCGTTCTTCCTGCGTCGATATGGTATCAAACAGGTGATGTTGATCAGTATGGCGGCCTGGACGTTGCGGTTCCTGTTTCTGGCTTATGGCACACCGGCCGGTTTCGGGTTTGTCTTGCTGTTGTTGTCGATGATTGTGTACGGCTGTGCCTTTGATTTCTTTAATATTTCCGGGGCCATCTTTGTTGAGAAAGAAGCCGATCACCGCATCCGCGCCAGTGCTCAGGGGCTGTTTATGACCATGGTTAACGGGATCGGTGCTTATGTGGGGGCGATCGCCAGCGGCGAGGTCGTGGATTTCTTCACCCACAACGGCATAAAAGATTGGCAGAGTATCTGGTTGATCTTCGCGTTGTATACGTTGGTATTGGGCATCGTTTTTGCGCTGACCTTTAATTATCAGCATCGGCCTGAGGAGAATACGGGGTCGGTACAACGGGCACATTAAAAAGGAAACAGGCGCCTAAAGGCGCCCGTTTTGACTTAAACGTCAGGAAAGCATCGTTGCAGTTGTTGCCAGTCCGGCGTCCCAGTGGCGTCCTGATTTGCTCCCCACCAAACAGCGACCCGGTTGGCCAGATCCACGGCCTGTGGCACTGACCAGCCTGCCGACAACCCAGCCAACAGGCCAATGCAGTGGGCACAGCTTGGGCTCGTGTCTTCAACCGGATAGCCGGCAATTTGTAGTGGTGGGGCATCACCATCACAAAGCCAGACGCCGTCGCGGTCCAGCAGACAAACAAGCGCCAGGTTATGAGCGCTGGCGAAGCCTCGGGCAGCGGCAAGTACATCACCTGCACCGCAGAGTGTGGTTGTTTCACAACGGTTCAAAGTCAGCAAACTGTGGCTGTCGCTGAGCATGGCGAAGAAATCTTCATCGAGCTGACCGACCTGTGAACCAAGGGCGATCAGACGGCGTTGATCAAAAGGCAGGCGCGTCAGCCAATCGCGCAATGCTTCACCGTTGTCCCCAACCAGTTGCTCGCCACTGATGTAAATCAGGGTGTCTTCAGTCAACGGGAGGGTGGACAACTGGGCTTTATTCCATTGGGTTTCGCAGCCAGGCTCGATAACAAGAACCGGCTCTCCGTTGGACGGCTTCTGTATCAGGCGCTGGCCGTTGTCCATCTGGCCGTGGCGCAGCAGCACTGGCAGGCCCATCTGCTGCATTTCTGCTTCAATCGCGGCACCCCAGTCACCGTTGCCGACAGGCATGCCGTTGATCACGGGCACCTGTAAATGCATCAGCGCTTGCGCGACATTAAACGCACCGCCGCCAATCTTCCGTTCCTGCGTTAGCGTCACTTCACCGATCGCACTGCCCAGTACCAGGACAGGCTTTACTGCTAAAAACTCACTCATTCATGTCCTCCGCTGCCGACCGGTGGGCCGAACAGAATGCGCTATGATGACGGTGCAAGCGAGCAGAGTCGAGGGGCAAGCCCCTTGTGTTGTGACTAATGTGTGAAATAACCATGCTCTTTTTGCCACTAGTGCGTATAATCGCCGCCCGGCGATTAATTAACCTGTATAAGAGCACCAGAATGAGCACCACCAGCCTAATCCAACCCGATCGTGAATTATTTTCCTATAAGCCTTATTGGGCCGAATGCTATGGCACTGCGCCATTTTTACCCATGTCGCGAGAAGAGATGGATCAACTGGGCTGGGATAGCTGTGATGTGATCATTATCAGCGGTGATGCTTATGTCGATCACCCAAGCTTTGGTATGGCGATCATCGGCCGCATGCTGGAAGCGCAGGGCTTCCGTGTGGGCATCATTGCGCAGCCGGACTGGAGCAATAAAGAAGACTTCATGCGCTTGGGTAAACCGAACCTGTTCTTCGGCATCACTGCCGGTAACATGGACTCGATGATCAACCGCTATACCGCGGACCGTAAACTGCGCCACGATGATGCTTATACTGCCGGCAACGTGGGCGGCAAACGCCCGGATCGTGCAACACTGGTTTACAGCCAACGTTGTAAAGAAGCTTATAAAGATGTGCCGATCGTATTGGGGGGCATCGAAGCCAGCCTGCGTCGCATCGCACACTACGATTACTGGTCTGATACCGTGCGCCGCTCGGTGCTGGTGGACTCCAAAGCTGACATGCTGATTTACGGCAACGGTGAGCGCCCGTTAGTAGAAGTGGCACACCGTCTGGCAGCAGGCGAAAAAATCAGTGAAATCCACGATATTCGTAATACAGCGGTGATGCGTAAGGGCGCGTTACCGGGCTGGACCGGCGTGGATTCTACCCGCCTGGACAAGCCGGGCCACATTGAGCCAATCCCTAATCCTTACGGTGACGATCTGCCGTGCGCCGATGGCGGTAAGCCGGAACCGGAAGCCAAGCCGGTGACCGTTCGCGCGGCCAAGCCGAAGCCGTGGGAAAAAACCTACGTGCTGCTGCCGTCCTTTGAGAAGGTGAAGGCCGACAAGGTGCTGTATGCACACACCTCGCGTATTCTGCATCACGAAACTAACCCAGGCTGTGCGCGTGCACTGATGCAGTCACATGGCGATCGCTACGTGTGGATTAACCCGCCGGCGATCCCGCTGACTACGCCGGAAATGGACAGTGTGTTTGCCCTGCCGTACCAGCGTATTCCGCATCCGTCCTATGGCAAGGAAACCATTCCCGCCTATGACATGATCCGCTTCTCGGTGAACATCATGCGTGGCTGCTACGGTGGTTGTTCATTCTGTTCGATCACCGAGCATGAAGGGCGCATCATCCAGAGCCGTTCAGAAGATTCCATTATTCGCGAAATCGAAGAAATTCGTGACAAAGTGCCGGGCTTTACTGGCGTAATCTCCGATTTGGGCGGTCCGACGGCAAACATGTACATGCTGCGCTGCACCAATCCGCGTGCTGAGCAGACCTGCCGCCGCGCCTCGTGTGTGTATCCAGAGATTTGTACCTACATGGATACCAACCACGAACCAACGATCAAGCTGTACCGTCGTGCACGTTCACTGGAAGGCATCAAGAAGATCTTAATTGCTTCTGGCGTACGTTACGATCTGGCCGTGGAAGATCCACGCTATATCAAAGAGTTGGCGACCCACCACGTGGGCGGTTACCTGAAGATTGCACCGGAACACACCGAGGAAGGTCCGCTGTCGAAAATGATGAAGCCGGGCATGGGTAGCTACGATCGGTTTAAACAATTGTTTGACCACTATTCCAAACTGGCAGGCAAAGAGCAGTACCTGATCCCGTATTTCATCTCCTCGCATCCGGGCACCCGTGATGAGGATATGGTGAATTTGGCTCTGTGGTTGAAGAAAAACCGTTTCCGTCTTGATCAGGTGCAGAACTTCTATCCTTCACCGATGGCTAACTCCACCACCATGTATTACAGCGGTAAAAACCCGCTGAGCCGAGTGGGTTACAAGAGTGAAGATGTGGTGATACCGAAGGGCGATCGCCAGCGTCGCTTGCATAAAGCGTTGTTGCGTTATCACGATCCGGCCAACTGGGCGATGATCCGCACCGCGCTGGAAGAGATGGGTATGAAGCATCTGATCGGCAGCCGTCGCGAGTGTCTGGTACCGGCGCCAAGCATTGACGAACAGCGTGAAGCCAAGCGTTTGCAGCGCCATACTCGCCCTGCGTTGACCAAGCATACTGACATCACTCGTCAGCGTACGCCGTCCAATAAGCCGCCGCGCAAGCCAATCCGTAATAGTAAGCCCTAACGGCTAAGTCAGTGTTTAAACGAAAAGGAGAACCTAGGGTTCTCCTTTTTTCGTTTTAAATCAAAGTTGATCGTAGGCGGCTTCCACTTTCATCAAGTGGCGTGGTGCCTGCGGGGCTGGATGATATTTACGTATATGCCAGTTAAAGGCTTCCGGCGACAGATTGTTAATCATCGAAATAGCTTGCTGGCGGTTGCTGGAGAAGGTCCGCAACAGTGCGCCTGTGCCGTTTACGTAGGCGATGATGGTGGCGTAACGCAGATTGACAGGGTTGTTGATCCCCTTAAGCTGCTGTTTTTGCAACACGGCAATGTAGGCCGCACCGAGATCTATATTGGTATCAGGATCCAGCAGATCGTCTTCGTCCGGGCAGCCGCGTTTGCCCTTGTAGCGATAGGCGTCACATCCTGCGGTATCGGCTTTCAGCTGCATTAAGCCGATAGCATTGGAGCGACTGATTGCTGCTGGGTTAAAGCCGGACTCTACTTTTATCATCGCCGTGATCAGTTTTTGATCGACATCGTATTTATCCGCAGCATCTTCGATCGCATCATCAAAAGCGTGAGCATCGTAGCTGGTTCGTGGCTTTTTGCTGGAACAACCGGCCAGGATCAACATGACGCAAAGTATGCTCAGGCGTGACCACTGTGATAGGGAAGATTTCATTGTGCTCCGTGCGTTATCTATTTTTAACGGTATTGATCCGGCGGTCGGGGCCGGGTGTCGTCATCATAACGTCAGCCGTCGGAAAGATCTTTAGTAAAAATCAGAGGTATCGGGCGCTTTCGACAGGAAGAATGAGGTATCGGCAGCAATTTTGGATCTCCTTCACAGAACCTGTTCAAACACTGTAACCGGTTACTGAAACCGGTTGCTGTTTTTTCATTTTTGAAACCATACTCATTCTTCAACTGAATCATTTGTACCTATGCCCTATGAATTTCAAGTTGCAGCTAGGCGACCAGCTCACTTATCTCCAGGCGCTTACTTAAGTAAGTAACTGGGGTCAGTGAGTGCAGGTAACAACGCTGCAGCTTGAAAGGCGACGGGGATATTGCCCCCAGGAGAACGGATGAAAAAAATATTTTTATGCTGCGCAGCCGGGATGTCGACCAGCATGGTGGTGAATAAAATGAAAAAGTCTGCCGAACAGCAGGGGATTGAGGTTGATATTATCGCCGTCGGTATAGATGAATTTGAAACGACATTGGAGAATTATCAATGTTGCCTGCTTGGTCCGCAGATTAAATATAAATTGGCTGATTTTAAAAAAATCGCCGACAAGGAAAATAAACCCATTGCGGTTATAAACAGCATGGATTACGGCATGATGCGTGGCGATAAAATTCTCGCCGAAGCGTTGGCGATGATTGCACAACGCTAATTCTACCGGGGCCGCCTGCTGTAGCCCGTTGCTGTAGGCTTTCTCGCCCCGTGACCATTGACTCAGAACGTCTCGAGGGTTGAACCATGAGTATCAGCCAGGCTGCATTCAATTTTATTGAAAACCGCATCAGCCCGATTGCCGGTAGATTATCGACTCAGCGACATATTATGGCGATCCGCGACGGCTTTATTTCTGCAATGCCGTTTATGATTGTCGGCTCATTTTTACTGGTTTTCGCGTATCCGCCTTTTTCCGCTGACAGCAGTTGGGGAATCGCCCAATGGTGGTTGGGTACGGCAGAAAAACATCAGGTTGCCATTCTTACCCCGTTTAATATGACGATGGGAATTATGTCCGTCTATATTACTGCGGCCATTGCCTACAATTTGGCACAGAGCTATAAGCTCGATCCTTTCATGGCAGCGATGCTGGCGCTAATGTCGTTTTTATTGGTCGCCGCGCCGCAAACCGAAAAGATGTTACCGACAGCTGCCTTGGGCGGTGTGGGGATCTTTACGGCTATTCTGGTGGCAATCTATACCACTGAGCTGATCCGTTTTCTCAAGGTACGAAATATCGGTATCTCTCTGCCGGAACAGGTGCCGGCCAAGATCAAGCAATCGTTCGATCTGCTGATCCCGATCCTGGCGGTGGTGATCACGTTGTATCCGCTTAGCTTGCTGGTTCAACACCAATTCAACCTGCTGTTGCCGCAGGCGATCATGGCGCTGTTCCAGCCACTGATTTCTGCCGCAGACTCGCTGCCGGCGATCCTGTTGGCGGTGCTGATCGGCCATTTATTGTGGTTCGCCGGTATTCACGGTGCGGTGATCGTCTCTGGCATGCTGCAGGCATTCTGGCTGACCAATCTGGGCATCAACCAGGATGCTCTGGCCGCCAGCCAGCCAATGCCGCATATCTTTATGGAAGCTTTCTGGACCTTCTTTATCGTCATCGGCGGATCGGGGGCGACATTTGGTCTGGTGCTGCTTTATCTGCGTAGCCGTTCAGCGCATTTGCGTTCGATCGGCAAGCTGAGCCTGGTGCCAAGCTGCTTCAATATCAACGAGCCGGTGATCTTCGGCACGCCGATCGTGATGAATCCCACTTTCTTTATCCCATTTATCACAGCGCCGATCGTCAATTCGATCATTGCCTATGCGGCAGTGAAGCTGGATCTGATTGGCCGCGTGATCTCAGTAGTGCCCTGGACTGCACCAGCCCCAATTGGCGCGGCTTGGGCCACCGGCTGGGATTTCCGCGCTGCACTGTTGGTGCTGCTGTTGGCGGCGGTATCGGCGCTGATCTACTACCCGTTCTTCAAGGTCTATGAGCAACAACTGTTGGACCAGGAAGTGAGTGAAGCGGAGCAGATTGAACAAACGCAGGGAGTCACCGAATGATGGATATGGAAACGGCAGTCATGGAGTTGATCATCAACGCCGGTGAGGCACGCAGTTGTGCCATGCAGGCGCTGTACGCGGCGCGTAAATACCAGTGGGATCAGGTAGATATTTTGTTGGCGGAATCGCAGTTGGCGGCCAAACGTGCCCATGCCACTCAGACTGAATTGATTGGGTTTGATGAAGGGGAAGGCAAGTTGCCGGTCAACCTGATTATGGTGCATGCGCAAGATCACATCATGAATGCCATGCTGGCCCGCGATCTGGTGGAGGAACTGGTGAGAATTTACCGATTACTGGAACAGAATGGGGTGCAAAACCAATGAGCGTATTTCCGAAGGATTTTCTCTGGGGAGCGGCGACGGCGTCGTATCAGGTTGAGGGCGGCTTTGATGCGGATGGTAAAGGTCTGTCCAACTGGGATCTGTTCTCCCATCTGCCCGGCACCACTTATCAGGGCACCAACGGTGATGTAGCGGTTGATCACTACCATCGCTTTCGCGAAGACGTGGCGTTGATGGCTGAACTGGGGATGCAAACCTATCGATTTTCGATCTCCTGGCCACGGCTATTGCCACAGGGGCGGGGAGAGGTAAACGAAGCGGGGATTCAATTCTACAGTGACTTGATCGACGAACTGCTCAAACACAATATCAAACCGATGATCACCCTGTACCACTGGGATCTGCCGCAAGCGTTACAGGACGCGTTTGGCGGCTGGGAATCGCGTGAGATCGTCGATGCCTTCGATGAATATGCCCGTCTGTGTTATCAGCGTTTTGGCGACCGCGTCGAGCTGTGGTCAACCTTTAACGAGACCATCGTATTTATCGGTATGGGTTATATCACCGGGGCGCATCCGCCGAAGTTAACCGATCCGAAGAAAGGCATTCAGGCCTGCCACCATGTGTTTCTGGCCAATGCCCGTGCGGTGAAAAGCTTCCGGGAAATGCAGATCAACGGGCAGATTGGCTTCGTCAACGTTCTGCAACCCAACGATCCGATCAGTGACTCGCCAGAGGATCGCCGAGCCTGCGAGATCGCTGAAGGGATCTTCACCCACTGGCTGTACGATCCCGTGCTGAAGGGTGAATACCCGGCAGAGCTCTTGGCGATGGCGCAGCAGGCCTTTGGCGTGCCGTATTTTGCACCAGGCGATGAGGCACTGCTAAAGGAGAACATCGTAGATTTTATCGGGCTGAATTATTACAAGCGTGAAATGGTAGCGCATAACGACGACGTGGACGGTTATGCCATCAACACCAGTGGCCAGAAAGGCAGCGGGCGTGAGCTGGGTTTCAAAGGGCTGTTCAAACTGGTGCGCAACCCGAACGGTGTTTACACCGATTGGGACTGGGAAGTGTATCCGCAGGGGCTGACCGATGCCATTGGGCGTATCGTCAAACGCTATGGCAACATCCCTATCTACATTACCGAGAACGGATTGGGTGCCAAAGATCCAATCGTCGAGGGAGAGGTATGCGATCAACCGCGGATTGACTACCTGCGCGATCATATTCAGGCGATCGGTACGGCGATCGAACAGGGGGCCGATGTGCGCGGCTACTACCCTTGGTCGTTTATCGATCTGCTCTCTTGGCTCAACGGCTACCAGAAACAGTACGGCTTTGTGTACGTCGATCACGACAATAATTTGGCACGCAAGAAAAAGCAGAGCTTTGGCTGGTATCAGCGAGTGATCGCCACTAACGGCGAGCAACTGTAATAGGGGGACGACCATGTTCGTCCCGATTTAATGTTGGTTAGGGTAGGGGGAACGGCATGTATCCCCCTACCATTTAGACAACGCGGTGAACTACAGCGAGTCTGGGTCCGGCCCTAAACGGTTGCCGATATCCAGTTTGGCGATTTCACTCAGTTCGTCTTTATCCAGTTTGAAATCAAAGACCTCGAAGTTTTCACGAATGCGTGATGGTGTGACCGATTTCGGGATCACGATCAAACCGCTGTCCAGATGCCAGCGCACCACGATTTGCGCAGGTGTTTTCTCGTATTTTTCCGCTAGGTCCTTAATGACCGCTTGGTCGAATACGCCTTCACCGCCCTGTGCCAATGGGCTCCAGGATTCGGTAGCGATGTGATGCGTTGCATTCCAGGCACGCAATTGGCGTTGTTGCAGCAGTGGGTGAAGTTCGATCTGATTAATCACGGGCGCGACGTTGGTTTCATCCAGCAGACGCTGCAGGTGTGGGGTGTGGAAGTTGCATACCCCAATACTTTTAACCAGCCCTTGTTCGCGTAGCTTGATCAGCCCGCGCCAGGCATCCACGTACTGATCCTGCTGTGGTTTCGGCCAGTGGATAAGATACAAGTCGACATAGTCCAACTTGAGCTTTTCCAGACTGGTTTCCAGTGCGCCTTGTGGATCGCCTTGATCGTCATTCCACAGTTTGGTGGTGATAAACAGTTCATCGCGGGGAATCGAGGAGGTTTGCAGCGCTGCGCCGACCCCTTCCTCGTTCTTGTAGATCGCAGCGGTATCGATCGAGCGATAGCCCACCTCCAGCGCCTTGATCACCGCTTGGGTGGTATCTGAAATACTCGCCTGCCAAACGCCGAGACCCAACTGCGGCATCAGGTTACCATCGTGGAGTTTGATGATGGGTTGTTGCGTTGTCATGCGTATCTCCTTGTCAACGGATTGCCCGGTGCTGCATGCACCGAGAACGGCTATACCCGTCATACTTCAAGTTGCAGGTGTGTTGTTCGCAAGTCCTTCTGGATCCTCGCGCTTACCGCCTCCCTGTAACTCGAATTATTTAGGTCATGTCAGTAAATTCTAGCTGGCAAACCAGGGTAGTGCTGAGTTCGCTAACCAAATTTCAGTGATATCGGAATAGTGCTTGGGACTGCGCCCGATGATGAGTCGGACGCAGGGGCAGAAATGACAAACAGAAACTAAAGCCTAGCAGTAAATCGCGGGTTTGCGATTAACGTGCCGCTTCATAAATGCGTCGGCTCACTTCCAAAGTAATATCTTGGTGCTCGCCGAGCGCGGTCATACCGTGCTGGTGCAGCTTATCAAGCAGTGCTGGGATCGAGCTGCCGTCGAGCTGGTAATCAGCCATGCGGGTTGGAACGCCCATTTGCTCGAAGAAGGCGCGGGTGGCGGCAATGGCGCCGTCAATGCGGCTGTCTTCGCTACCATCACGCAAGCCCCAAACGCGATCAGCATATTGCAGCAGTTTTTCGCGTTTTTGTGCTTTTTTCTCGATCAACAACGCCGGCAGGACAATCGCCAGTGTTTGGGCATGATCCAGACCGTGCATGGCGGTCAGTTCGTGACCCAGCATATGGGTTGCCCAATCCTGCGGCACGCCCGCGCCGATCAAACCGTTCAACGCCATGGTGGCACTCCACATCACGTTGGCGCGCACCCCATAGTTTTCTGGCTCAGCCAGCGCACGTGGACCATCTTCCAGCAAGGTCAGCAGCAGGCCTTCGGCAAAGCGATCTTGCACCTTGGCATCAACCGGGTAAGTCAGGTATTGCTCAATGGTATGGATAAAGGCATCAACCACGCCGTTGGCGATTTGGCGCGCTGGCAATGAATAGGTCACTACCGGATCCAGTACGGCGAACAGGGGCTGTACGTGTGGTGAGAAGAAATGCTGCTTATCGCCACTGCTTTTACGGGTGATAACTGCACCGCTATTGGATTCAGAACCGGTGGCTGGCAATGTCAGTACGCAACCCATAGGCACCGCGTCTTTGATCTCGCTGCCGACGGTTTTCAGGATGTGCCATGCATCGTTATCTGCGGTGTAGCGGGCTGCAGCAGCGATGAACTTGGTGCCGTCCACGACGGAACCGCCGCCAACAGCCAGCAGGAAGTCGATGTTTTCTGCACGCACGACGTCGACCGCTTTCATCAGCGTCTCGTAGGTTGGGTTAGGCTCAATACCGGAGAACTCCAGTACATTTCGGCCTGCCAGCGCGGCATAAACCTGATCCAATACGCCGTTTTTCTTCACGCTGCCACCACCGTAGGTGATCAGAATGCGAGCATCGGCAGGAATTTGTTGCGCCAGACCTGCGATTTGGTCTTGGCCGAACAGGATTTTGGTTGGGGTATGAAGAATAAAGTTTTGCATGGCTGATTTCTCTTCTGCATAAGGCAAGCGCCGGATAGCGCAAAATATCTGGGGTGTATTGTCAGTAACCTGGCCCCGTAGCACAATGCTCATTCCTGCCCGAGTCTTGCCTATTCCTACAAAACGTTGTAGAAAAGTAGAGTTTTAAACTATTATTTATGCCGAATTGTTCTTAGTGTAAGAGGGTGTTTCCGTGAGTGAAATCGATGAACTGCGCGGTCGTATGGCGCGCCAAGCGGCCTGTTTTGCCGAGAGCAACGGTTATACGCCCTCGCCGGTACCACTGGTGAAAATCCTCTATGTCGACCGCCACTGTCCGCGTCAGCCGGTGATGTACGAACCCGGCGTCGTGATCATTTTCCAGGGCCACAAGGTTGGTTACTGCGGTAATCGGGTATTCCAATACGATCCGCGTAATTACCTGCTGATGACGGTGCCATTGCCTTTCGAGTGTGAAACCTTTGCCAGCCCAGAGTTGCCGCTGGTGGGGCTGTCGGTGAATATCGATAGTCAGATGTTGCAGGATTTACTGATCGACATCGGCGACGATGACTATCTGATGAAACCGCGCCGAGAGAGCAGTGGGGTGAACCTGGCTGAATTATCGGAAGAGCTCCTGTGCGCCACCGAACGCCTGCTGGACGTGATGGCCAAACCGCTCGATGCGCGGGTACTGGGGCCGCAGATTGTGCGCGAAATTCTGTATCACGTGTTGCGCGGCAGCTGCGGGACATCGTTGCAGGAACTGGTCAATCGCCATACCCACTTCAGCCAAATAGCCAAGGCGCTGCGGCGCATCGAGAACCAATATGCCGACAGCCTCAACGTTGAGCAGTTGGCGGGTGAAGTGAACATGAGTATTTCGGCGTTTCACCATAACTTTAAGGCGGTGACCAATACCTCGCCGTTGCAGTATGTGAAATCCTATCGGCTGCACAAGGCGCGTTTGCTGATGGTCCACGACGGCCTGAAGGCCAGCACCGCAGCGATCCGCGTCGGCTATGAGAGTGCTTCGCAGTTCAGTCGCGAATTCAAACGCTTCTTTGGCGTGACGCCAAGCGACGAAGTGGCCCGACTGCGTGATAATCCTCCTTTAATGATGGAGGGCTAATCCCGCAGCCGGGGCGGCAATTCAGCGCGTCAGTACAATTTTGCCAAACGCCCCGCGATCGAGATGATCGAGTGCCTGCTGCAGTTGGTCAAAGCGATAGCGTTGATCAATCACCGGTTGCAAGCCATTGGCATCCACCGCCCGCACCAGATCTTCCAGTGCGCGGCGGTGGCCGACACCAATCCCCTGGATCACCGGCGATTTTAGCAGCAACGGTCCGGCAGGGGCCGAGACCTCAAAGCCTTCCAGCGCACCGATCACCGAGATGCGTCCCTGCACGGCGACGGCGCGGACCGAATTGCCGAGGTTAGGGCCGCCAACGGTGTCGATCACATGGTCAATACCCTGATCCTGTGTTAACCGATACACCGTCTCTACCCAATCGCCATCCAGGCGATTAATGCCGTAGTCGGCCCCCAACACCTTAGCCCGTGCCAGTTTTTCGTCGCTGCTGGAAGTGATATACACCTTGGCCCCGTGCAGTTTGGCGATTTGCAGTGCGAACAGCGCCACGCCGCCGGTACCCTGTACCAGCACGGATTGGCCAGAGAACAGGTGACCCTGTTCCACCAATGCGAACCAGGCGGTTAGCCCGGCGCAAGGCAGGGTGCTGGCCTGCGCGTCGTCCAACGAGGTGGGGGCGGCCACCAGCCAGTCCTCATGCAGCACCACATATCCCGCCAACATGCCCTGATAAAAACCGCCCAGTGTATGGTAAGGCGGGGTGCGCGCATTACCATACGGCTTCTGTCTGCCATCTATCCAACCGGGGCTAAAGGTGGAAATTACCCGCTCGCCTGGCCGGAAACGGCTGACATCGGCGCCAATTGCGTCGACTTCACCGGCCATGTCGGAGGCTGGAATAAACGGCTGTGGCAGCTCCAGCCCCATGCCGGTTTCGATCATCAACTTATCGCGGTAATTAAGTGATACCGCGTTCACTTTCACTCTAATCTCATGTGGCCCCGGTTGTGGAATGGCACTTTCACTTAGTTTCAGGTGCTGACGCCCGAGGGCATCCATTGTCCAGCGTTGCATTGTTTCGGCCATGATTGACTCCAAAGTCAGTGATAAACAGACCTGTGGATATTATCGTTGATTGAGGTTCGCCAGTGGCGATAAGATTTCCTTTGATTGTTTCTCTAAAGGCTACAAATCATGACCGACCGATTGAACGGTATTTCGGTGTTTGTCACCGCCGTGGAGGCGGGCAGCTTCGCGCTGGCAGCCAGCCGGCTGCACCTTTCACGTTCGGCGGTGGGGAAAACCATTGCCCGTCTGGAGCAGCGATTGGCTGTGCGCCTGTTCCACCGAACTACGCGCAGTTTAAGTCTGACCGACGACGGCGCTCTGTTTTATGAACGTTGCTTACGGGCGCTTGAGGAGATTCGCACCGCAGAAACACTGCTGGAGTCGGGCAAACAGCAGGTCAGCGGCAGGCTGAGGGTGTCGATGCCGGTGCTGTTTGGCCGCATGTGCATTGCGCCGCTGTTGACCGGTCTGGCGCGTGAGCACCCGGGGCTGGAGCTGGAACTGTCGTTCAACGACCGCGTGGTGGATTTGATTGAGGATGGTTTTGATCTGGCGATCCGCAATGGAACGCTGGTTAGCAGCAGTGGGTTGGTGGCGCGGCATATTGGCGATCACCGTATGACGTTATGCGCTGCGCCGGTTTATCTACAACAGCATGGCGAACCGACAAGCCTTGAACAATTGACTCAGCATGACGCGGTGACTTACATGCGTGCCGGTGTGGTGCATAACTGGCTGATCCCGGATAGCGACGGCAACGTACAGGAAGTAGTGCCGAACAAGCGGTTGCAGATGGATGACCTGCAGGCGATGGCGGACGCCACGGTGGCTGGGTTTGGCATTTCCTGGTTGCCTTGTTGGCTGGTACGGGAATCGTTGTTGAAAGGGGAATTGGTCAGGCTGATGAGTGAGCGGCCCGGCATGTCATTTGAAGCTCACGCAGTATGGCCGCAAACGCCACATTTGTCGTTGAAGGTACGGCTGGCGGTGGATACGCTGGTGAGCAAGTTGCCCCCGAGCCTGGCGCTGGTCGAAAAAGCTTTGTAGGGGCGGCTAATGCCGCCCGTAAGCGTATCAGGAAGAAGCTGCGCGTTTCTTGCGCCAGATAACCACCATGGCGCCCAGCAGGCCAGCCAGTAGCAGAACCAGCGGCAGAATCATCAGCCCGGTCATTACCTGACTTTCGTAGCGTTTCACTAACGGGATTTGACTGAAGGCGTAGCCAAGGCCGACCACTGCGCCAACCCAAATCACTGCGCTCAGCCAGTTAAAAAATTGAAAACGTGTGCTGTTCAAGCCAGAAATGCCGGCCATGGTTGGCAGCAAGGTACGGACAAAACCAAGGAAACGGCCGATCACCAGTGCCATCAGGCCATGACGATTAAACAGGTTGTGCGCCCGTTGGTGATATTGGGCAGGCAGTTGCAGGAGCCAACCTTTTACCAGATTAGTGTGGCCCAGCCAGCGACCTTGCAGGTAGCTCAACCAGCAACCAAGGCTGGCGGCGACGGTCAAAATGATCAGCGTAGGAACAAAGGCCATCACGCCCTTGGCGATCAATGCGCCGGATAGCAGCAGCAAGCTGTCGCCGGGCAAGAAGGAGGCTGGCAGTAATCCGTTTTCTAAAAATAGAGTGGTGAAAAGTACCGCATAAACCACCCAAATGACGCTTGGATCGGCAAGGGCTATAAAGTCCTGCTGCCAAAGCGCATGAACAATCTCTCGTAATACATCCATTATATATCCTGTTGCATGCCGGTTGCGCCTGGAGCCACGTACTCCAGGATGCGGTGTTGACCGTATCTGACAGTTACCCGCCTAGTGTACCGCTAATAGCTTAAGCACACATTAAACGAGGCGAATAAAGTTACCGCTGTAACAGGTGATGTATCAGTGCGCGTTAGTAATACGCTCGAACCCGGCGGCGAGATCGGCGATCAGATCCTGCACGTTTTCCAGGCCAATATGCAGGCGTACCAGCGTTCCGGAGAAATCGACGCCACCCGCCGGGCGGATCGCTTCTAATTCCTCTGGTTGGTTGGCCAGGATCAGCGACTCATAGCCTCCCCAGGAATAAGCCATGCTGAAGTGACTAAAGTTGTCCAGGTAATTGGCCAACTGCACGTCACTGAGACGTTGTTTCAGCACAAAAGAGAACAGACCGTTGCAACCGCTGAAATCACGACGGTAAAACTCATGGCCCTTGCAACTGGGTAGCGCTGGGTGATTGACCACGGCAACCTCGGGCCTTTCGATTAACCAGTTAGCGACTTCAATGCTGCTCTGTTGATGTTGCTTCAGACGCACACCCAACGTACGCAGCCCGCGACTGGCCATATAAGCGGTATCAGCATCCACCATTTGGCCCATCAAATAAGAGTACTCACGCAATTGATCCCAACAGCGTTGGTTCGCTACGGCAGTACCGAGCATGTAATCGGAATGACCAATAATGTATTTGGTGCCGGCCTGAATCGAAATATCGATGTCGAAGTCCAGCGCCTTGAACAGTACACCGGCGGCCCAGGTGTTATCGATCATGATCACCACGTCGGGCGCGACGGCGCGGATGGCCTGTACCATGGCGGGTATGTCTTGCACTTCCATGGTGATTGAACCGGGCGATTCGAGGAACACCACGCGCGTATTGGGCTGAATCAACCCGGCGATATCGGCGCCTATTAATGGATCGAAGTAGGTCGTCGTTACGTTCATACGGCTCAGGATATGGGTGCAAAAATCCTGCGTGGGTTCATAGACAGAACCGGTCATCAGCAGGTGATCGCCAGCGCTGACAAAGGACAAAATGGCGTTGGAAACCGCCGCTGCACCGCAAGGATAAAGCACGCAACCCGCTCCACCTTCCAGTTCGACCATCGCATCTTGCAACGCGAAATGCGTCAGAGTGCCACGTCGGCCATAAAACAGTTCACCCTGGGCGCGTTTGGCAGTAGCGTGCTTTTTGGCGGCGACGGAATCAAAGACCAGTGAAGAAGCGCGCTGGGTGACGGGATTGACTGAGCCCTGTGTATAGCGCTTGCTGCGCCCGGCGCCTATCAGGGTGGTTTCGATGTTTTTTGACGTCATAGGAGCTGGCTCACCTTTATTGAATCTTCACGGGCCATTTACGATAGCCCTTACGTTAGCATGACATTTAATAGCCATCCAGACGTTTTAACTGCCAAATGCAGAAACGAATGCAATCCTCTGTCTGATGCTGTTCCTGCACGTCATCCTTCTGCGGGGAGGCGATTAGCAAGCGGGTTTATCGGTAAATCCGTTATGTGACGACTAAATGCGATAAAACGATGACGTTGTTGCATCTCTGTGCCGTAAAAGTGACGAAAAACCTTATAAAAGGTGCTTATAGGGCCGAACAGGCAGCGAATGGGTTAGCTGAAAAGCCTTGTGGAGGCTGCGACGGTAATTTTACCGATTATTTGGTAAATAATAATGAGAACTACTATCAATCCCTGAGTGGTTTGATATGATCGCACGCTGAATTATTCCTCAATTTTGATCGGTAACGGGTGGAGGCACAGCGTGAAAACGGCTGGCAAGAATTTAAATCAAGGATCGTTCGGTCAGGGCCGGGCGCAATGGGGCCAGGCGTTCGGCCGTGGTCTGTTAGCTTCAATGGTATTAGTGGTGGGCCTGGCCGGTAGCGCTCAGGCAGCACCGGCGGCTAATCCAGCCGTTACCGAAAGCGTTACACCGGCCGCTGCGCCTGTTGTTGCAGCCGCGCCGGAAAATGTCACGCCGGTGAATCCACAACCGACCATCCAGCCGCCGGAAACCCGCGGTATGGACCTGTCCGTTTGGGGCATGTACCAACATGCCGACATCGTGGTAAAAATCGTGATGATCGGTTTGGTGCTGGCGTCTATCGTCACCTGGACCATCTTGTTCTCTAAAGGCAGCGAACTGTTCCGCGCCAAACGCCGTCTGCGTCGCGAACAACTGGCGCTGGCCAATGTACGTTCGCTGGATGAAGCCTCTGAGCTGGCGCAGAACTTCTCTGACGAGAGTATCAGTTCCGTATTACTCAGCGATGCGCAGAACGAACTGGAGCTGTCGGCAGAGTCTAACGACAACAATGGCATCAAGGAGCGTACCGGTTTCCGTCTGGAGCGTCGTGTCGCGGGCTACAGCCGTAACATGGGCCGTGGTAACGGCTTCCTGGCAACCATTGGCGCCATCTCGCCGTTTGTTGGTCTGTTCGGTACCGTCTGGGGCATTATGAACAGCTTTATCGGCATCGCCCATTCGCAGACCACCAACCTGGCCGTCGTGGCACCAGGTATCGCAGAAGCGCTGCTGGCAACCGCACTGGGGCTGGTCGCAGCAATTCCTGCGGTAGTGATTTATAACATCTTTGCCCGTGTGATCAGCGGTCATCGTGCCCAGGTGGGTGACGTGGCGGCGCAGGTTCTGTTACTGCTGGGTCGCGATTTGGATCTGGCCGCCACGGCACAAGCCAAACGTTCACAGCATTCACAGCAACTGCGGGTGGGGTGAGTTATGGCGATGCGCTTAAATGAAGATCTGGACGACAGCGGCGAACTGCATGAAATCAACGTGACGCCGTTTATCGACGTCATGTTGGTGCTGTTGATCATCTTTATGGTGGCCGCGCCGCTGGCAACGGTAGATATCCGTGTCGATCTCCCGGCTTCTTCCGCCAAACCGCAACCGCGCCCGGAAAAACCGGTGTTCTTGTCGGTGAAAGCGGACAAACAGCTCTATGTTGGCGAACAGGCGGTCAGTGCCGACCAACTGACGTCAGTGCTGGACCAGCGGACGCAGGCGAACAAAGAGACCACCATCTTCTTCCAGGCGGATAAGAGCGTGGACTACGAAACGCTGATGAGCGTAATGGATACGCTGCGTAAAGCCGGTTACCTGAAAGTGGGGCTGGTGGGAATGGAAGGTGCCGCCAAGTAGCGGACTGACATCACCAAAGAAGAAAAGGGCGCTCAGGCGCCCTTTTTTACGTCAAGAGTTCAAAAGTATTTAGCCGCGAGCATGTGCCGCAGCACGGGCGATTTGCTCATCGGTAGGACGTACGCCGGTGTAGAGCACAAACTGTTCCAGCGCTTGCAGCGCAATCACTTCTGCACCGGTAATCACTTGTTTACCGTGCTCGCGTCCGTAACGAACCAGCGGTGTTTCCGCTGGTAGCGCCACCACGTCGAAGACAATTTTCGCTGCATCGATAGTCGCGGGAGCAAAGGCCAGTTGATCGGCTTCTGTTCCCCCGGCCATTCCGATTGGCGTTACGTTGATCACCATTTCTACGTTTAAATCACCGACGTCTGCCAGCCATTGATAGCCATAGGCATTTGCCAGCGCCTGGCCCGCTTGTGGGTTACGGGCAATGATATGGCCATATTTAAAACCGGCGTCACGCAGTGCGGCGGTGACCGCTTTCGCCATACCACCGCTGCCGCGCAGCGCAAAGGAGGTTTCTGCTGGGATCTGGTGCTGCGCCAGTAGTTTGGCGATGGCGATATAATCGGTGTTGTAAGCCCGCAGAAAACCGTTGTCATTGACGATGGTATTGACTGATTCAATTGCCGTGGCGGAAGCATCCAACTCGTCCAGGAAAGGAATGCAGCTCTCTTTGAATGGCATCGATACTGCGCAACCGCGGATACCCAGTGCACGTACGCCACCGACTGCGGCTTTAATATCTTGGGTGGTGAAAGCCTTGTAGATAAAGTTGAGATCCAGTTCCTGGTACAGGTAGTTGTGGAAGCGGGTCCCGAAGTTACCTGGGCGTCCGGCCAGCGACATGCACAGTTGGGTGTCTTTATTAATCTCACGACTCATGATGAGCTCCTTAACCGGGAAAAAGAAAAACCTAGTGCTGGTCGAGCAGTGCTTTAGAACCGGCATGTCGCCAGTGGATGCTGCCCGGCAGGTAGAGCGCATTCTGCTCTAATGGCCGCTCGTCAATCAGTGTGCTGACCATGTCGAAACTGTGTTGTGCCAAAGCACGGCAGTCCTGCGCCACGGTATCGATTTTCAACGTGAGGCCGTCGAACAGGTAGTGATCGTCGAAGCTACACAGATGCAGATCGCTTTCCATTAGCTGGTGCTGGTTCAGGTAACGCAGTACCCCTTCCAGCAGGCCACAGGCGGCGGTAAATAACGCTTTTGGCGGCCTACCTAGCTGCGCGCACAGCTGAGCAAACATTTCGTAACCGGAGCTGGGGTGGTAATTACCGTTGATGATCCATTCCGGTTTACAGATAACCCCGGCGCGTTCCAGACCGAGCTGAAAACCTGCCAGTCGATCACGTGTGGGTGAAATGCGGGGTTGGCCGCCAAGGAAGTAGAATTCGTCCGGATGTTGGCGCGCGATGTTTTCCACCAGCGTGGCGGTTGAGGTGAGCGAGTCGGTGATCACCAGAGGCAGATCGGAGCCAGTAATCAGACGGTCCATCTGTACTACAGGCAGGCCGGCGTTGATCTTTTGGTATTCTGCATCGTTGAGCTGGCTGGAAGCGACAATCAGACCATCGACCTGACGTTGTACCAGACTGTTCACGGCCATCATTTCCTGCGCCGGGTTCTCATCGGTACAGGCGATCAGCAACTGTAAACCGGCCTCGCGACACAGGGTTTCCAGCTCGCGTGAAATTACCGCAAAACCGTAGTTGGTCATTTCCGGCACAATCAGTCCCAACGTATGGCTACGAGAAGAGCGCAGCGAGCGGGCGTGGAAGCTGGGTTGGTAGTGGTGTTCAGCGGCTAACGCCAAGATACGATCGCGGGTGTCATCAGACACCCGATACTCCTTGCTACGGCCATTGAGCACCAGACTGGCGGTCGATTTAGACACGCCTGCCAGTGCGGCAATATCACTGATGGTTATGCGTTTATTTTTTTTCACTGACGGCATCTGAGTTCATCGAAGGATGCGTCATTCTAGCATGCATGGCGTCAGCGACCAGTGTTCGAGCGCCAGGTGTGCTTCACCACGCAGTTGCAACAGAGGTTGTGGGCCAGGGAAGTAGCGCGCACTCATGACCACTTCGCCGTGGTTGATAAAGATCTCCACGCTGGAACGATCGAATAGTATCTGCAAGTGGGCCAGATTACCGCGCCAATAGCGGTGTTCAGGTTGCCCGCTACGCAGGTTGTTGCGTGTCAGCCGCAACAAGCCTCCGTCCCAGTCCAGTGTCATTGCGTCGCCGAAGTTTGCATTGAATTTCCCCCCTGGCGTCAGCAGCAGTTCCGCGCTATCGATGGGCCAGCACGGTGCATTGTCGGCGACACCTTGCCATTGTCGGCTTTCGCCTCGCAGCTGTTGCAGTTCGCGTGCCGGCTGTTGGTAAAGTTTGCCGTTATGCAGTGACAGTTCACGCGGGCAAGTCATGATGTGGATCCAGCCATATTGCCGTGTCGGATGATAATCCTCGTCCTGTTCTGGCACGCCCATCCAGCCGACCAGTAACCGGCGGCCATCTTCGGCCTGGGTGGTCTGTGGTGCATAGAATTCGAACCCGGCATCCAATTCGTGAAATGCATCATGTTTAAACGCTGCCTGCTGATAATCCAGTTTACCTATCAGGTAACCTGCCTGATAAACGTTGAGGTAACGCTCGGCCTGCGCTTCAAGCCCTTGTGGGCAGCAGATCAACACCTCAACGCCATCCAGCGTGAACAGATCCGGGCATTCCCACATATAACCGAAATCGCCGATGCCATTTAGCTGTGAACCGGCAATCTCACCCAGAAACTGCCAGTTACGTAGATCGTCGGAACGCAGCAACAGCACTTTGCCACGATCTTGCAGATCACGCGCACCGAGCACCATGTACCACGCGTTCTGATGGTGCCAGACTTTCGGATCGCGGACATGGCCGGTATAGCCTGCCGGTAGTGGCAACACTGGGCCGAGTTTGTCATAGCCGCCTTGCGTATTCTCTTGCGCCAGGCACTGGTAAGCGGTGCGAGAGCCATCGGGGTATTTTACGTTGCCGGTATATACCAACATGATTTTTTCGTCCGCTACGACCGCTGAGCCTGAATAACAGCCGTGGCTGTCGTAACAGGCGCCGGGGACCAATGCTATCGGCTGATGCTGCCAATTGATCAGATCCGTCGATTGCCAGTGACCCCAGCATTTGTTGCGATGTTCGCAGCCCAGCGGATTCCACTGATAGAACAGGTGATAGACGCCGTTATGCTGAATGAACCCATTGGGATCGTTAAGCAGGCCGACGCTTGGTGCCAGATGCCACGCCGGTCGGTGTGGATCGCTCAGTGCTTTTGGTATTCCGCTCATCAAGGCCTTAATGGCCTGTTTCATTAAATGTTGTTCTTCCATTATTCACTGTCCGTTTTGTATTTCAGCAACAACGAGAGAATGAAAGCGCTGCCGAAGGCGATCACCAGACCAATGATATAGCTGACCAGTGAACTGGCCTGCACGATCGCCATCCCTGGGATTGCCGTTAGCCCGACCGCGTTCATACCGACATGATTGGCCACGACCCAGGCTCCACCGAGCGCACCGCCTGCCAGCGCCGCCAGGAAGGGTTTCACAAAACGCAGGTTGATGCCGAACAGTGCGGCTTCGGTAATGCCAAGCATGGCGGAAAAGGCCGAGGGGACGGCGATGGCTTTGATCTTGGCATCACGGGTTTTGAAATACACGGCCAGACAGGCACCCCCCTGAGCAATATTGGCCATAGACCAGATCGGCAGCAGGAAGTTAACGCCAATATTGGGGTTACCGAGTAGCCCAGCTTCAACGGCATGGAAACTGTGATGAATTCCGGTGATGACGATAGCGGAATACAGGCCACCGAACAGCAAGCCGGCAAACCAACCGGCATGGGTGATCAGCGTGCTGAGTACCAGGGAGATACCGTCACCCAGCGCGCGGCCGGCCGGGCCGATAAACAGCATGGCGACGAAACCGGAGATCACCACCGTCAGGAACGGTGTCAGGATCAGATCCAGCGCGTTGGGGATCACTCTGCGCAGTTGTTTTTCCAACATGCTCATAAACCACACCGTCAGCAGCACCGGGAACACCGTGCCCTGATAACCGATCATGGCGATCTCCAACCCGAAGAAATCCATGGTGTGGAAACCACTGGCGACGCCCCAGGCATTGGTCAGCGCCGGATGAGTCAAAATACCGCCGAGTGTCGCACCCAGATAGGGATTACCACCAAATTCACGTGCGGCGGTAAAGCCGATCAGGATCGGTAAAATAATAAATGCCGCTGAGCTGAACATGTCCAGCATCACGAACACGGCACTGTTTGCATCGGCCCAGCCGTAGGTTTTCACCATGCCAAGCAGGCCCATTAATAGGCCGGAGGCGACGATAGCTGGGATGATCGGGACAAAGATGTTAGACAGCAGGCGAGCGATACGTTGCAGTGGATTAAGCTTTTTAGCCGCGATGTCGGCGGCTTCAGACTTGCTGGATTCGTTGATGCCAGCTGCCTTGATGAATTCTGCATGTACCTTGTTGACCAGTCCAGTGCCGAAAATCACCTGGATCTGCCCGGCGTTACTGAAGCAACCTTTCACACCTTCAAGCTTACCGATCGCGATCTTGTCCATCTTGCTGTCATCGATCAGCACCAGGCGCAAGCGTGTGGCGCAATGGGCGGCGCTGGCGATATTCTCTTTGCCGCCAAGCAGCGGCAACAGCGCGTTAGCGGTTGCGGTAATGTCCATGTTTACTCCCTTTATAAATAAAAATGCCGCCGCAGTAGTTTGCGGCGGAAATCAGCCCTTCAGCGTCAGAAGAAGTACTTGAATCTGGCGCGTACGCCATAGCGCTGATCGTTGTTGGCGTTGGCGATCTTGTTCTCGGCATTGGCTTCCAGCATTGAAACGTAAGCGCCGAGGTACAAATTGAAGTTCTTCATATTCATGATGTTTGGTATTTGGTACGAAGTATGAATGGTGTGTATGTCATATTTGCCCGGCTCGCTGAGCGGGTTACTGATGTCTGCGGTCATGCCGGTAGTATTGAACTCTTCGATATTGTTGTGGGCGTAGATATAACCCAGTTCAAAGCGGCGCCACAGCATGTTGATGCCAGCGGTGAAATCCTGTTCGCCTGAGGCGTCAAGGTAGGCGGTACTCAGATTGACGACCACGCCGTTGTCCGGATTAGTGGCAGTGTTGTTCCAACTGAGGGTCATGCCGTAGCCGTTACGTTTGGATTGGTCGACGAATTGCCCCTGACCATCATGATAGCCATATGCGTTGTTGACCACGTTGCTTTCCATCGCCACCGCCGCGCTAAGCTGGTCTTTTTTCCAGGCGATCACTGGCCGCAGATAGGCGACATTTTTCTTATTATCCAAACTGTTGCCGTGATAGTTGTCATCCTGGAACAGCGATGTCCCGTCCTCCACCAACGTATTGAGTTCAAAGTAGAAGTCACCGGCATATTTGCTCAACATGAGATTACCGCCGCTGCTGCTACGGCCACGGCCTTCTTTCATCATATAGATATAGCCGAAGCCGTCGGCGTACAGATCATTGGCCGTGTTGCCGGAATACTGGATGAAGGTGTCCTGATTGAGCGGGAACATGTCGTAGGCTTCAAAGCGGCCAATCTTGGTTTGCCAGTTCTTTTCGTTGCCGAAGAAGAAAGCAGCATCATCGAGGTTCATTTTGCCGGTCATGTCTGCCAACGGCTGCACGCTAAAGCCCGAGAAGTTGCCGTCCGGGTTACGGCGGTAACCGTCTACGCCAACCAGAATACGGCCGTTGATATCCCAGCGCTCTTTGTTACCGGGCTTCCAGTCTTTGTTGTCGCTACTTTTCAACGAAGTGAGCTGACCGCTGCGGCTGGCCCCATCCAGGTTAAATTCGACATCGCCATATAATTTAAGGTCGGTTAAACCGGTGAGTTGCAGGTTGCTAGCCGGTGTGGCGTGGGTTTCCAGCGTTGCAGTACGTTGTGCGACCTGCATGGTTTGTCGTTCGGTGTTCGCGGTGCGCTGCTCCAACTGCTGTGCTTTGCGTTCCGCTACTGTGGCACGAGTTTCTGCCAGCGATGCCCGTTGTTCAGCTTGTTGCAGCCGTTGTTCCAACGCATTCAGACGCGCTTCGATACTGTTGTTGGCGCCAGAAGCCGCCGCAGAAGTAGAGATGAGAAGCCCTGTTGTGACTGCCAGATAGCTAAGTTTCTTCATGATTTTCTATCATCCGGGAAGGTTGTTATTATTTTGCTAAATTGCTAAACCGGTTTTTCATGATGAAAGATAGTGAGTTGATAGGCTGCTTGCAATCAAGTTTGCTAACCCGATTCAGCTATTGTGATCAAGCCCGCAAATTACACCCTAATGATGAAAACGGTAGGTATGGCCCCCAGAGCCAATGATTTAGGTGAGGGGAGTGGGGGCCAAATGCACTCTTAACGGACTAACGCTGGAGGAAATCTTGCAGCTCGTCGGTCCGTGGCAAAGCCGTCATTGCACCTTTGGCTGTGGTAGCCAATGCGCCGCAGGCCTGGGCCTGGGCGATGACGGCTGACCACTGTTCTTCTTGTGGCAGAGTGCCAAGCTGTGCCAGTGCCGCCAGCAAGCCGGCGACGAAAGCATCGCCCGCTCCAGTGGTGTCGACAGGGGTGATCGAAGGGGCGCGGAAGTGGCGTATTTGCTTGCCGTCATGCATGCACACGCCGTCACCACCGAGTGTCACTAGCAGCAAACGTAGTGGATAGCGCTGCATCATCCAATCAATACCACTCTCTAACTCCCCGATACTGCTGATAAAATTCAGCTCCTCTTGTGAGATTTTTACTATGTCTGCCAGTAGCAACGCTTTTTGCAAACAGGGACGCAATGCTTCCGGCTGACGCCAGATATCTTCGCGAATATTCGGGTCAAAACTGACCCAGCCGCCAGCTGCCTTGATGTTTTCCATCGCGGTAAAGGTAGTGCTACGACTGGGTTCCTGCGACAAGGCGATAGAGCAGACGTGTAGCCATTCATCTGCCTTAAAATCAGGTAGATCCTCGGGTTGCAGGAACAGATCGGCACTGGGATTGACCATAAAAGTGAAGGAACGCTCACCCAGTAGATCGAGATCGACCACCACGGTGGAGGTGTGGTGGTCGGGGTCCTGTGACATATGGCAGATATCCACCTGCTCTTCACTTAGCACCTGCTGTAAGAAAGCGCCGAAGCTATCTTGCCCCACTCGACCGATAAAGGCGCTGTCGCCGCCAAGGCGGGCGATACCCACCGCCACATTGGCGGGAGCACCACCGGGGCATTTAAGATAACTGTTTGAATTTTCAGGAACCAGATCGACAACTGCGTCACCCAGAACCCATACGCGATTAACCATGTTCAATCCCTGTTTTCACCTGTGTCAGATGACGAGCTAAAATAGAAGAACCGGTTTAGCATTGCAATGAAAGAATCTGAAGCTTGTTGGTAAAGTCAGCATGTAGCGGGCCAAAAAATGAAGAATAGGGAATAAGTTATAGCAAGCGGGAATAAGTAACGTGTTGACAACTATAATTAAAAAATTGAATTAAGATTAATGGAAATCGTGAATTCTAAATACGGCCAATGAATTATGGCGAGGATTTTGAATAGGATGTTTCCTAAATTATAGGTGCTGCTTAGCATAAGCATGCGGTGATGAATAAATGCATCGTTTAGATGCAATTATTCATGTTAATTAATAGATATCACAAATGAATTTTAATTTTATCATATGTATATCAATGAATTGAATGGTATTTTTGGGTTTTTCTTAGGGGGATATATTAGGGGTGTAACGTATTTCTATTAAGTGTTTTGTTATCTAGCGCCCATTACGGACCAAAATTAAGTTGATTGTGGGCTATTCGTGCGCATAATGTTTGCGTTTTTTTTCAATTCTTATCTTTTATTTGTCTTTAGACAGGGAAAAAGTAATGCGCCATTCCGCGTACTCGTCGCTCAGCCTTGCTGTGCGTAAGGGCTGTATTCCATTAAGCTCCGTTGTCTTGCCGCTGTTTATATACAGCCTACCGCTTCACGCGGCAACGCCAAACAACGAACAGCTGATCATACAGCAGCAGCGACAAAAGGCGCTGGAGCAACAACTGACACCGCCGACACCGGATGTGCGTTTGTCTCCACCTTCGTCCAGCTTTGGCCGTATTTCTTTCCCGCAGGAAAAACCCTGTTTCCCCATCGACCAGGTGGCACTCACCGGCCAGGATAAACTGCCTCACTGGCTGCCGCTGCAACGTATTGCCGATCAGGCGCAAGGCCACTGCCTGGGTGGTCAGGGCATTAACCTGCTGATGAGCACTCTGCAAAACCGGCTGGTGGATCACGGTTATATCACCACCCGCGTGTTGGCACCGTCACAGGATCTGAAAAGCGGCAAGCTGCGGCTGGTGGTGGTGCCAGGTTACGTACGTCAGGTGAAACTGACACCGGACAGCGGTCATTACATTCAGCCTTACAGCACATTCCCGGCCCATGCAGGCAACCTACTGGATCTGCGCGATATCGAACAAGGGCTGGAAAACCTCCAGCGTTTGCCGACGGTACAGGCCAACATGGAAATCATCCCCGGTGAACAACCCGGCGAAAGTGATATTGCTCTGAGTTGGAAGCAGGAACGTATGTGGCGTATAGGCGCTTCGTTGGATGACTCTGGCACCAAGAGCACCGGGCGTTATCAGGGGGGCCTGACGCTGTCGCTGGATAACCCGTTCTCGCTCAGCGACCTGTTCTATATTTCAGGCTCCACCGATCTGCAAAACCAGGGGGGCAAAGGTACTAAAAACATCACCGGCCATTATTCGGTACCTTTCGGCTACTGGATGGCTGGGGTAACCGCCAACAGCTATGACTATCACCAGACCATCGCTGGACCCTATGTAGACTCCCGTTACAGCGGCAAGAGTAAAAACCTGGATTTCCAGCTCAGCCGGGTACTACACCGTAACGGCAGCCAGAAAACCACACTGACCTATGACGTGCTGGCGCGCGAATCCAGCAACTACATCAATGACACCGAATTGGAAGTGCAGCGTCGACGCACCTCCGGCTGGCGACTGGGTTTGCAGCACCGCCACTATATTCAGCAGGCTACGTTGGACGCGGGTGTCAGTTATCAACGGGGGACCCGTTGGTTCGGCGCACTGTCGGCCCCGGAAGAAACCTTTGGTGAAGCCACTGCCCTTAGCAAAATTGTGCAGCTCAACGCCCAGCTCGACGTGCCGTTCAGCCTGTTTACCCAGAACTTCAGATATAACGTCCAGTATCAGCGCCAGATCAGCGACACGCCGCTGACGCCGCAGGACCAGTTTGCTATCGGCAACCGTTGGACGGTGCGCGGCTTTGACGGTGAGCGCACCCTGAACGCTAATCACGGCTGGTTCGTCCGCAACGATCTCGCCTGGCGCACGCCGTTGCAGGGGCAAGAGCTGTATCTCGGTGCCGACTACGGTGAAGTGGGTGGATATGGCTCTGATTATCTGGCGGGGCAACACTTGGCTGGCGGTGTTGTTGGGCTGCGCGGTTATGCCTACAAGGTCGGTTATGACCTGTTTGCAGGCGTGCCCTTCTCCAAACCGGACGGTTTCAGCACCAGCCCGGTCACCCTGGGCTTCAATCTGAGCTGGAACTACTGAGGCATGACGATGCGCGCAGGCGAATATGATATCAGGGCACCATTGATCCTCGGTGGTGACGACAGTGAAGCGGAAGCCTTTGGTGCGGCCGTATGGTTATGGATGCATTCTCCGATGCACCGCGATGCGCCGCTGCACACGTTACCGACACTGTTATTGCCGATCATCAAGCGACAACAATATGTGCTGGTATCACAGCAAAATCAGCCCGTGTTTTTCCTCAGTTGGGCCTGGATGAGTCAAGACGCTGAAGCGCGCTATTTGACACAGCCGGCAGTGAATATGCAAGAAAGTGACTGGAACAGTGGCGATCGTCTGTGGTTCTGTGACTGGATCGCGCCGTTCGGTCATACGCGGGAAATGCGTAATCTGATGGCCAGGGAGATCTTCCCGCACCTGTGCGTACGGGCGCTGTATCACCGGGGGGATCAACGCGGAAAACGTGTGGTGAACTTTAAAGGTGCAGAGGTCAGCCATCAGCAAGCGCAGCAATGGTGGGCGAGCCACCCGTTAGCCGTCGAACCATCAGAAATTCAATAAGGACATTGCCATGAACAAGAACCTGTATCGTATCGTTTTCAACAAAGCGCGTGGCATGCTGATGGTGGTGGCGGATATTGCCCGCTCCGGTCGTGCCGGGTCCGCGCGTTCACCTGGTCTGGGCCATACGCTGAGCCAGTGTATCGGCAAAATCAGTGCTGTTAGCTTCAGCCTGCTGATAGCACTGGGTGCTATACAGCCGGTGCAGGCGGCAATTATCGCCGACGGTAATGCGCCGGGTGGTCAGCAGCCGACCATTGTTAACAGTGCTAACGGTACGCCACAGGTCAATATTCAGACGCCAAGCGCTGGTGGGGTTTCCCGTAATACCTACAGCCAGTTCGACGTCGACAAGCAAGGCGCGATCCTCAACAACTCCCACAAAATGACTCAGACGCAACAGGGCGGTTGGGTCGACGGTAACCCGTGGTTGGCGAAAGGCGAGGCCAAGGTGATCCTCAATGAGGTCAACTCACGTGATCCTAGCCGCCTGAACGGTTACATCGAAGTCGCCGGGCAGCGTGCGCAGGTGGTGATCGCCAACCCATCCGGTATTACCTGTAATGGCTGCGGCTTTATCAACGCCAACCGTGCCACCCTGACCACCGGTCAGGCACAGATGAACAACGGCAACCTGACGGGCTTCAACGTTGAACGCGGCGAAGTAGTGGTTGAAGGCGCCGGTATGGACAGTTCGCGGCAGGATTATACCGAGATCATCGCGCGATCGACGAAGATCAACGCCGGGCTTTGGGCAAACGATCTTAAAGTCACCACCGGTCGCAACAAGGTGGATGCGACGCATCAGCAGATCGACAAACAAAGTGACGATCCCGCTACGCGACCGCAACTGGCGGTGGATGTGGCGAAGTTGGGCGGCATGTATGCCGGTAAGATCCGTATGATCGGCACCGAAACCGGCGTCGGGGTACGCAATGCCGGTAATATTGGTGCGCAGGCCGGTAGCGTGGTGGTAACCGCCGATGGCCGCATTGAAAACAGCGGCAAAATCAGCAGCGGCAGCGACATGCAGCTGGCCTCGAAAGGCGGCGTCAGCAACAGTGGTTCACTGTTTGCAGCAGGCAATGCTGGCGTCAGTAGTGAAGGGGATGTGCAAAACAGCGGTTCTATCGCCGCACGCAATAATGTGCGTGTCCAGGCAGCCAGCCTGAACAGCAGCAAAGGCAGTACGTTGGCAGCTGGAGTACAACAAGATGGCAAGCTGGGCGGCAGTGGTGAACTGGCATTGACCACCAGCGGTAAGCTTACAGCACAAGGCCAGAACCTGGCGGCGGGTAATCTGCATGCCAATGGGCAGGGGGCGGACATTAGCGGCAGCAAGACTGCCGGTACTAATGTCACGCTGGACGCCGGACAGGGTGACTTGACGACGGCCAATGCACAAGTCGAGGCGACACAGCATCTGATTGCCAACAGCGGTAAGCAACTGAACAACGACGGCGGCAAGCTGGCGGCAAATAAACTGACGCTGAATGCGCATGATTTATCGAACCGGAAGGGCGAAATCACCCAGCTTGGCAGTGAAGATTTAACGCTGAACCCACAGGGCAAACTGGATAACGCTGGCGGCCGCATCGCCAGTAACGGCAACGGACTGACGTTGAAGGCCGGGGCGATCGATAACCAGAGCGGTGAAATCGTACATGCGGGCAAAGGCACGCTGGCAGTGAATACTGGCCGCTTGCAGGGCGACAGCGGCAAACTGTTGTCCAATGGCCAGCTCAGTATGCAGGGTGGCGACTACGTACTGGATGGCGGTACCACGTCAGCGCAGCAGATCACGATGGATGCCGACAGCCTGTCTAACCGTAATGGCCAACTGGTGCAAAGCGGCAGCGGAGATATGCGCCTCAATGCCCGTCAGGGCATCGATAACCAGGGTGGCCAACTGGCGGCTAACGGTAATGTGACGCTAAACGCAGCACAGTTGAACAACCAAAATGGCAAAGTGATTGCCGCGCAGGATGGGAGTCTGAAAGCGCAGGTCAGCGGTGTTATCGATAACCGTCAGGGGCAGTTGGCGGCTAGCCAACAGACCCGATTGCAGGCGGAAAAACTGGATAACCGCAAAGGGCTGGTTTCCGCCGCGACGGGCAGCGCTGAGGTCATAGCTCGGCAGGCAGTGGACAACGGCAGCGGTCGTATCGAGGCCAAACAAGGCCTGCAAGTGAGCGGCGCCGGGTTAGAGAACCAAGCTGGGCAAGTCGTTGGTGGTGAACTTTCACTGGCGCTCGGCAAGGGTGCGCTGAACAACCAGCAAGGCGTTATCGCCGCCAGCGGTGATCTGACCTTGAACAGCGGCCTGCTGACGAATGACGGTGGCCTGTTGCAATCTGCCGGCAACATGAACATTGATACCCATGGGGCGGCATTGAGCAACCGTCTGAGTGGTGAAACTGGCGGTATTCTCAGCCAGGGAACGCTGGCGATCCACAGCGGTGCGCTGGACAACACACAGGGCATGCTGGTGGGCGGCGGAACGACAGATCTGTTCACCGGCAGCCTGGATAACAGCAAAGGCACGTTGGTCGGCAAGCAAACACTCAACATCGACAGTCTGGCGCTGACCAATGACGGCGGTCTGTTGCAGGCAGGTGGGGACGCGACTCTCGATACTCACGGACAGGCATTAACTAACCGCAACAGCGGCAAGAATGGCGGCATCAGCAGCTTGGGCAAACTGGTTATCACTGGCGGTGCCGTAGATAACCAAGACGGCTTTATCGCCAGCTCCGGTGACCTGCAACTGCACGGCGACCAACTGGATAACCGTTACGGTACGCTGGCTTCCGAGAAGCACTTATCGGCTGCGGCTAACACCATCAATAACCAGGGTGGAGCAATTAAATCCGGTCAGGATATGGTACTGAACGCCAAAGAACTGTTGGATAACAGCAATCTTGGCGTGATTGGCGCAGGCAAAAAACTGCAACTGGATAGCGGCCATCTGGTGAACGACCAAGGCACCTTGGTGAGTGCCGATGCAGCGAAGATCAACTTCGGCCTGCTGGAAAACCAGGGCGGTCAACTGGCTGCTCAGACGGTGCTGGAGCTGCACGGCAACAGCCTGAATAACAACAACGGCGGTCTGATACAGAGCGGTGACCGTCTGGAACTGAAGGTCGATCGACTGACCAATAACAACAGTGGTGATAAAGGCGGTATCACCAGCCAAGGTGCCATGAACCTCACCACTGGTGTGTTCGATAATGGCCAAGGTGTAGTGATTGCCGGTAAAAATCTCAAGCTCGACGCAGAAGCACTGTTGAATGGCAGCGGCAAACTGGTGGCGCAACAGGCATTAGATCTGACGACGACCGGCACGGGCGGCCTGAATAATCAGGGCGGGTTGGTGCAGTCGGGTGCGGATATGCAGATCGATACCCAGGGTCAGTTGCTGGATAACCAGAACGGCACCTTGCACAGCCTGGGCCAGTTGGAACTCAGCAGTGGCGACCTCAATAACCAGGGCGGCACGCTGGGGGCCAAAGGCGATTTCACCCTGACGGCGCTGAAGCTGGATAACAGTAACGGCGGGCGGATTATCGGCGAGAAGGCGGTGACGCTCACCAGCGCCGGTCTGGATAACCGCAACGGACAAATTCAGGCGGTCGGCAACCTGCTGCTGGATAGTGCGCAGGGGATTATCGATAACACTCTGGGGCTGATCCGCAGTGGTGCCAGCGTAACGCTCAATGCTCTGCAGTTCACCAACGACACGACGCAGGCGGAAAATAAAGGGTTGGAAGGCCAGTCAGTGGCGCTGAACACCGGCACACTGAGCAACCGTGGCGGCAGCATTCTGGCTAACCAACAACTGACCATCACTAACGCGGGCCTGCTTGATAACAGCGGGGGCCAATTGGCGGCCAGCGAAAATCTGCAGTTGCAGGGCGCAGCGCTTAACCTGCTGAACACTGCCGGCACCATTAAGGCTGGCAAGCTGCTGGACATCAATGCCGCAGCGGTCGGTGGCGATGGGCAGTTGCTGTCGTTGGGTGATATTAATCTGGTCAGTGGGCAAGGCATCAATAACAGCGGCGAGATGATCGCCAACGGCAATTTTAACTTCACTACGCCGGGCGATGTGACCAACAGCGGCAAACTGCTGGCGGGCTCCAGGCTTGATCTGCATGCTAACAATCTGTTCAACAGCAACAGTGGTGAGATCAATGCCGGGCAGGATTGGCTTACGGTGAATGGCACCCTGACCAACTACGGCCTGATCGATGGCAAGCACACCTTGCTGACTGCCAATACGCTGACCAACATCGGCACGGGTCGCATTTATGGCGATGCGATTGGCGTGCAAACCGTCACCTTCAACAACCTGGCGGAGAACGGTACTGCCGCCACGTTGGCCGGGCGCGAGCGGGTAGATATTGGCACCCAGACGCTGAATAACTATGACCACGGGCTGATTTACAGCGGCGGGGATATGGCCATTGGCGGCCAGCTTGACGCTAACTACCTGGCGAGCGGGCAGGCTGGCACCATTAATAACCACAGCTCGACCATTGAGTCTGCCGGTAACATGGCGCTGTCCGCCGGGCAGATCAATAACATCAATGATCACTTCAGCACCGAACTGGTGACAGTATCCAGCGACAAGCTGACCGAGTATCAACTGAGCGGCTCCGATAAGCGCTATCAGCCGGACGAAATACGCATTACTCACGATGAGGTGAATTACCTCAACACGCCGGACGGTCGTAAAGACAACTACAACCAGTTCGATTTCAACCGCACGGTGCAGGAAACCCAGATCAAGGAAAGCGATCCGGCCAAGATAATCGCCGGTGGCGATATGGCGATCAACGCGGGTCATCTGCTCAATGACAAGAGCCAGGTGGTCGCGGGCGGTACATTGGCGATCAATGCCGGCAGCGTGGATAACGTAGCGGTGGCGGGCCAGCGCCTGACCACTGACGCCGGGGAAGTGACCAATTACTACCGCATCAAGAAGAAAGGCAAGGACAAGCAGGGACATAACGCCACGGCCTACACGCCGCCGACCACTATTCAGACCATTGCGCTGAAACCTAGCCAACTGATTGATCACGGGCAGGTTGCAGGCAACCCGATCGCCATCACGCCGCTAACGCCACAGGGCACCAATGCCACCATCGGCGCGGCCGGTGGGGTGAATGCCGTGGTGACTGGCAGCGATGTTTCTGCCGGGATGCAGACTATTGGCAGCGGTGCGCTGCCGGTGATTCAAGCGGTGGCGTTGCAACCAGGCCAACAGTTTGAAGTCGCTAATAAGGTGAACAACCAACAGGGTGACGCGGTCGACAGCGTTGTGCGTATCGTCGGCCCTGACACTCGCCTGCCAGATAACAGCCTGTTCAAGACCAATCCGGCACCAGGTGGGCAGTATCTGGTGGAAACCGATCCGCGCTTCACCAACCAAAAATCCTGGCTGGGTTCGGACTACATGATCGCCAAGGCGACCAATAATCAGGACAACGTGCTGAAACGCCTGGGTGATGGTTACTACGAACAGCGACTGATCCGTGAACAAGTAATTAATCTGACAGGCCAGCGGTATCTGGACGGTTACAACAACGACGAAGAGCAGTTCAAGGCGCTGATGGATCAAGGCCTGACGTTCAGTCAGCAATATAACCTGAAGGTTGGCGTAGCGCTGACGCCAGAGCAGATGGGGCTGTTGACCAAAGACATCGTCTGGCTGGTGAATGCCAAGGTCACGTTGCCGGACGGGAGCCAGCAAAATGTGCTGGTGCCGCAGGTGTATGCACGCATGCAACCGGGCGATCTGGACGGTTCTGGCGCATTGATTGCCGGGCGCAACGTCAACCTCAATCTGGGAGACGGTCTGTTTAACAGCGGCCATATTGCAGGCCGCGAAGTGGTGAAACTGAGTGCTGCCAATATCACTAACGTGGCGGGCAACATTCAGGGCACTGACGTTGGGCTGATCGCCCGTACCGACATCAACAATATCGGTGGCGTGATCCAGGGCAATAACTCACTGTTGGCCAGCGCCGGGCGTGATATCAACGCCATCAGTACTACCCGTACGGCGCAGAGCGTTAACGGGGCCAACAGCTTCGAGCGCACCAATATCGACAGCGTGGCGGGTATGTATGTGCAAGGCGCTGACGGCAAGCTGATGCTGCAGGCCGGTCGCGACATTAAATTGGATGCCGCGCAGGTGGTTAACAGTGGTGAGAACGGCCAGACGGTGCTGAATGCCGGGCGTGATCTTAACCTGAATACGGTGACCACCGCCAGCCGCGACAACCTGATTTGGAACGGTGATAACAGCCTGAAACAGGGCAATAGCCAACAGGTGGGTAGCGAGGTGGTCGGTAAAGGGGCCGTGACTCTCAATGCGGGTAACGATCTCAACGCCCGTGCGGCGACAGTTTCCGCGGGTGATGCGCTTAACCTGAATGCTGGCCATAACGTTAATATCCTTAATGGCGAGAACACACGTGATCTGGATGAGCGTCACAAGGTGACGGGGGGCAATGGCCTGTTGTCGAAAACCACGACAACAACCCGAGACACCTTCGATCGCCAAACTGTTCAGGGTAGCACTCTGAGCGGTGACAGCATCAACGTGCTGGCAGGTAACGATCTGCGTGTGCAGGGCAGCAGCGTAGCTGGTACTCAGGATGTGAAACTACTGGCAGGCAACGATCTGACTGTGACCGGTGCGACCGAAAGCAACCGCGAACTGCATCTCAAGCAGGAGAAAAAATCCGGCCTGATGAGCAGCGGCGGCATCGGCATCAGCTACGGTACCGAAAGCCTGAAAACCACCGATACCTCGCAGGGCCTGACCAATCAGGGCAGTACCCTCGGCAGCGTAAACGGCAATGTAACTCTGGGCGCCGGTAACAACCTGGCGGTAACCGGCTCTGAGCTGGTGGCCGGTAAAGACATGGCGTTGAGCGGCAAGAATGTGTCGGTGACGCAGGCGCAGGATCAAAATAGCCAGACCCACAAGGTTGAACAGAAGAAATCCGGGCTGACGCTGGCGCTTTCCGGTACGGTTGGCAGCGCGTTGAACACCGCGGTGGAAACCTCACAGCAGGCAAAATCTACCGACGACAGCCGTCTGGCGGCGTTGCAGGGCACCAAAGCAGCGTTAAGTGGTGTACAGGCGGTGCAGGCTGCGCGCTTGGCTGAGGCGCAGGGTGCCGATCCCGCCAACAACAACATGGTCGGGATCAGTATTTCCTACGGTACCCAGTCCTCCACCTCGACCCAGAACAGCGGGCAGAGCACCGCTCAGGGCAGCAGCCTGACGGCGGGCAACAACTTGAGCATTACTGCCAGCGGCAACGGTGTGAAGGGTCAGGATGGTGACATCACCGTGCAAGGCAGCCAACTGCAGGCGGGCAAAGACATCACCCTGAATGCCAATCGGGACGTGAATCTGCTGTCTGCCACCAACACCCAGTATCTGGATGGCAAGAACGAGAGCCAGGGCGGCACGCTGGGCGTGGGCATCGGCGTCGGTTCCGGCGGCATTGGGCTGAGCGTTTCTGCCAGCGTCAATAAAGGCAAGGGCAACGAGAAGGGCAACGGTACCAGCCATACCGAAACCACGGTGAACGCCGGTAATCAGGTCAATATTACCAGCGGACGTGACACCAACCTGATCGGCGCGCAGGTCACCGGTGAAACGGTCAAGGCCGACGTCGGCCGCAACCTGCTGCTGGAAAGCCAGCAGGACAGCGATCGTTACGACTCGAAACAGCAAAATGCCAGCGCCGGCGGCAGCTTCACCTTCGGCTCCATGACCGGCTCCGGCAGCATCAGCCTGAGCAAAGACAAGATGCACAGCAACTACGACAGCGTGCAGGAGCAGACCGGTATCTTCGCCGGTAAAGGTGGCTTTGACCTGACGGTGGGCGAACATACCCAGCTTAACGGCGCGGTAATCGGCAGCACTGCCACGGCGGACAAAAATAAACTCGACACCGGCACGCTGGGCTTTAAGGACATCCATAATCAGGCTGATTTCGAGGTAGAGCACCAGAGCGTGGGCATCAGTTCCGGCGGCAGCATCGGTAGCCAGTTCGCCGGTAACATGGCCAACGGCCTGCTGGTGGGGGCCAACAACAGCGGACATGACAGCTCAACCACCCAATCGGCGGTGAGCGACGGCACCATCATCATTCGGGATCAGGACAAACAAACGCAGAATGTCAGTGACCTGAGCCGCGACGTAGAGCACGCCAACCAAACCCTGAGCCCGATCTTCGATAAAGAGAAAGAGCAGAAACGCCTGCAGCAGGCGCAGTTGATCGGCGAGATCGGCAATCAGGCGATGGACATTGCGCGGACCGAGGGGGCGATCACAGCGACCAAGGCTGCCAAAGAGAAGATGAATAACGTCACCGATACCGATCGCAAGGCGGCGGCCGACAAGTTGGCGAAAGATAGGCCTGGTGAGGTGATCACCAACGACGATATCAACGCGCAGATTTATCAGACGGCCTATAACAAGGCGTTTAGCGAGTCGGGTTATGGCACGGGCGGTAAGGTACAACAAGGCATGCAGGCAGCAGTAGCCGCGGTGCAAGGGTTGGCCGGTGGCGATCTGCAAGCGGCAATTGCCGGTGGGGCTGCGCCTTATCTGGCGGAACAGATACACCGTCTGGCACCCAATGAGGAAAGTCGTATTATCGCGCATGCGGTGGTGGCTGGTGCACTGGCGGAGCTGCAAGGCCAGTCGGCCGCAGCAGGGGCAGCAGGTGCTGCGACGGCGGCACTGGGTACCAAAGCGATTGCCGAGGCGATGTTTGGTACCAGCGATTTCAGCAAAATGAGCGAAGAGCAGCGCCAGACGGTTTCTGCATTGGCCACGCTCGCAGGCGGCTTGGCCGGTGGGTTGGCAAGTGGTGATACGGCAGGAGCCGTCACTGGCGGGCAATCCGGTAAGAATACCTCTGAGAACAATGACCAGCTTGGTTTTTCTCCTGGGATGATGAGCTACGGTTCAGGGGCAATGTCTCTGCAAGAAAGCATGGTGAAAGAAGGAAAATCGCTCGATGAAATACAAGCTGCAATGAGTCATTACGCCAAGGGAGATATGCCTGAGGGGGCCGATATCGCTAAAGTGATAATAAATGGTTACGCCGATGGCGCAATGATTGCGGGAGCGATCTATCTTGGACCAGCAGCATCGATCGGCAAGGTAGCCGTCAGTTCAGTTCTGAGTGGCGGAGCGAATGCAGCGTATCAATGGTATGACATGAGTCAACCAGGGCATGAAACCAAAACTTATGATTATTGGAGTACCACGGCGGCGGCAGTCACGGGAGGATTGGCACCAGGAAGAGGTATCCCAGCCAATATCGGTATTGCAATTGGCGGTACGATCTTTACTGATGGGGCTGATCCAGTTTCGGTTGGCGCTGCAGCAGGTGGTGCTCTTGTGGGGGGCGGGTTTGGTAAGTATGCTCCTGAGGGCGTCAAGAAGATCCTTGGCGACGATAAGGTTCCAGGGTATGTATATGATTTTATTGGTGGTATGTCATCAGAGTTTACAAGTGGATTCATAAAGGATTTATCAAAGCCCGCTGATGAAAAGGTAAATAAGAAATGATTAGATTGATTTTTAAATATGCTAAGTTATTTATTTATAGCTGGTTTTTTTGTATTGCTTTCTTGCTTTTAATTGGAGGGGTGATTTCAACGGTATCGTTTTTAAGTAAAGGGGAATTCAATTTCCCTGTTGAGCAAATTCATAGGGCTATTTTCTTTGGATTTGTTGGTGGGAGTGCGATTTCTTTGGCTGCTATTATCTTTAGGGGATTGGATTGGTATAGAGCACGTAAAGTTAAAATAAAACCTGATGATTAATGCGAACAGCTTGGTTTTTATTTTTTTTGTTACTGATAAATATATTCATTTTCAATTTTTAAACTGTGGATTGGTTGTGTTTTTTCTAACGCATTGATTATTTAAATAAAAATGGATGGTGGTTGTGGTTGCTAAAGTATTAATAAAAGTTTTTACAGTTTTTCTATCTGTCAGTGTCGTTTCTGGCTGTTCCGTGAGCTTAACAAAATCTGTAGATGATTACGCAGGTGCAGATTTTGCCAGGATCAGGGTGAAAAACTACCTGCCGCCTTTAACTCTTGAGGTTTATGAAAAATCAGGGCAGTGCTACAAACTTGTGGATGCCAAGAGTTTGACTGCGGGTGTCAATGTCATGGGTATCAAGTCAACCTACAATAAAAAACTACCAGGCATGTTACCACCGTCTACCGAGATGCAGGGGATGGATGCGATAGAATACAAAATCAAAGCGAATCAGCATGTCAGTATCACCTATAAAGAAGAGACGTTTAGGTCTCAATATACTCAAATCATAGCTACGCGCTCTTCAAATTTTATCCCTGAGGTTGGGCACGATTATGACATCTACTCATCCAACTCGGGTGTAAGTGTTGTTGACCTGACCAGCAGCCACCATGCATCAAAGTCGTGGGGTAATGAAGACAAAGAATGCAACTATAAAACAGGTCTGTTGGGCGGCAGGAATTATTATTGATGCGTAGTAGTCCACAAATTACCGGTTCAACTGATTAATTATTGCAGTGAGTGTGTTACTCTCTAACTTTATATATCAATTTATCTTGATTAAAACTAATAAATTATTTATGCCGTCAATATGACATAGATACCAATGCTTTCGCACCAATGTTGTTCTACTTACTATTAAGGATGATTGTTATGAAAAAGTTAGTCATTGCCAGTATTGTTATTTCTACTCTGGGTTTCGGAACTGCGGTACATGCCGGGCAAAGCACTATCACTGCCGGCTATGCACAGAGCAAGGTGCAGGACTTCAAGAATATCAACGGCGTTAACTTAAAATACCGCTACGAGTGGGATTCCCCGATCAGCGTTATCAGCTCATTTACCTATATGAGCGGTGACAAGAATGAGTCTTACAGTTTCTACCGTGACGTGATAGATCACCACGCTGAAGTTAAATACTACTCTCTGTCTGTTGGTCCAGCGTATCGTTTTAACCAATATATCAGCATCTATGGTTTGCTGGGGTTGAATTATAACAAGCTTGATTACAAGTCATCCTGGAATAACTACGCAAACGGCGCTTACGAATATATGGGCGAAGAGAGCGGTAACCAGAAGAAAACGTCCTTTATGTACGGTGTCGGTTTCCAGGTCAATCCAATGGAGAACCTGGCGATTGATGTCGGTTACGAAGGATCCAGACTGGATGCCGATGATAAAAACCACGCTATTAACGGCTTCAACATCGGCATTGGCTATCGTTTCTGATAGTTGAATGCTTCCGGCCTCCAGACATGGAGGCCGGCAACCTTTACCCCATCTTCGGATAGACTCCCGGCCCGATCGGCAGGCCGAGCGCATACCATGCCAGCAACAGCAAAATCCATACAGCAAAGAACACCAGCGGATACGGGAGGATCAGCACGTAATAGGTACCAAGCTGGGCGTCTTTGCGGTAGCGCTGTAGAAAACCGAGAAACAGCGGCAGGAACGGCGACATCGGCGCCAGTGGCAGCACCGACGAGTCGGCGATGCGGAAGATCATCTGCGCGAACGCAGGGTGGAAGCCGAGTAGCATAAACATCGGCACAAATATCGGCGCCAGTATCGACCAGATGGCGGAGCCGCTGGCGATAAACATACACAGGAAGGCGGAAAGGAACATCAGGCCCAGAAACGCCGGTGCACCACTCATGCCTGCCGCTTCCAACATGTCAGTCAGGCCGATGGCCATAAACTTGCCCATGTTGCTCCAGTTAAAGAACGCCACGAACTGCGATAACGGGAATACCATAACGATAAACCCGGCCATGCTTTTCATCGGTTCGATCAGGTGGTGGGGAATATCGTCCGGACGCCGGATTTGCTTGGTGACGACGCCATAGGTAATACCGACGGTGAAAAAGAACAGGATAATGATCGGCACAATGCCTTTAATAAACGGCGATGGGATCACCGAGCCGGTTTTAGGATTGCGCAGCGGGGCCGCTTCCGGCACCACCAGTGCGGCGATAATGGCGATAAACACCAGTGCAGCGATACCGCTCATCATCAACCCACGGTTTTGCAGTGGGGTCAGCGCCTCAATTTTATCCTCGGCGCTGCCCTGCCATTTTGGCAGGCGCGGTTCTATAAACCTATCGGTTAATAGCGCCCCGGCGATGGTCAACACGATCACTGAAGTTGCCATAAAGTACCAGTTGTCGATCACGCTGACGTGGACGGCGGCGTCCACCGCTTTGGTGGCCTCAGTACTGATACCGGAAAGCAGTACGTCGGTTGTTACGATCAACAGGTTGGCGGTAAAGCCTGAGGCAACCCCAGCTATAGCGGCTAGCAATCCAGCTATCGGGTTACGGCCTACTGCCAGGAACATCAGTGCGCCGAGCGGCGGCATTACCACCAGTGCGGCATCGGAGGATATATGGCTGAAAAAGGCAATAAACAGCACCATGTAGCTGGCATAGCGGGCGCTAACGCGTGAAGCCATCTTGTACATCAATGCTTGCAGCAGTCCGACCTTCTCGGCCAGCCCGGCGCCGATCACCAATGCCAGAATGGCACCCAGTGGGGCAAAGCTGCTGAAGTTATGAATGATATTGGGGAAGATCCACTGCATGCCCTCCACGCTCATCAGGTTATTCACCTTGATTAATTCGCCAGTGGCCGGGTTCTTCACCACCATGTCTAGCCAAGAGAACAGCGCAGTGGCTAGCATTAAGACAACGATCAAATAGACGAACAGTAAAAATGGATTGGGGATTTTATTCCCGATGCGTTCTACCCAGTAAAAAACGCGGCCGGGGCTTTTATTCGCTGACGTTGTGACCTCACTCATTGGCTTACCCTCTGTGTTTGTCCTGTTGTGTTTATTTTTTATTATTTGATTTAATTATAATTATTGTTACTGGCCCGGTTTACGGGCCTTTGCAGCGTAGTCGTTATTTTAACGGTGAAGGTTTAATGCCCTTGGGGATTGGGCAACTGTAGGGCTGTTCTGCACGCTGGCGTTCGAACTCACGACGGCAGTCAGCCAGAAGGTTGCTGTCGCTCAGCAGTTCGATGGCAGTAGCCGCCATGACTTTACCCGCCAGGCACATGCCTTTGTGTGCGATAGAGGTTCGGCCTTGTGCTACCAGTTGCCAGGTATGCAATGGTGTGCCGAGTGCGAAACACGGACTGAAGCATTGAGCGGTGGGCGTTACCCAACTGACATCACCGACGTCGGTGGAGCCATACAGCAGATCTTCAGACGCCACATAAGGTGCAACTTCATCCATCAGTACTTTGTCGCCCAAATTCTGCACCCATTCGCGCCCGGCAGCACCGCCGGTACGGGCGATATTCAGCTTGGCATTACGCAGGTCGTCCTTGTTTAGCGTTTGGCGGATCTCGGTGGCGAACCTGCGTTCTTCCTCGTTGTACTCTGGCAAACCGAAATCACAGACATAGCGATACATCACCTGTTCCATGCTGCGGTTCGGCACATAGTTGGAGCAGGCCTTGTCGAAACGCACCGTCATTTGAGTGTCTGTCATCTGTGCCGCGCCTTTGGCGATGTTGATCACCCGCTGGTAAATATCTTGCGCTTGATCGAGCTGCGGCGCGCGGATCAGGTACAGCACTTCTGCGTCGGCCTGCACCACGTTGGGTGAGCTGCCCCCAGTGTTGGTGACTGCGTAATGTAGCCGGGCTTCCTGCACGATGTGCTCACGCAGAAAGTTGGCACCGGTATTCATCAATGTCACGGCATCCAGTGCACTGCGGCCAAGATGTGGCGAGTTAGCGGCGTGAGCTGCGATTCCCTTGAACTGAAACGCTGCCTGAATATTGGCTAAGGTACTGGTGTTGAACATCCCGCTGAAGCCTTCAGGATGCCAGGTGAGGGCGGCATCGACGCCATCAAACAGCCCCTCACGTACCATAAAGGTTTTGCCGGAGCCGCCTTCTTCGCCGGGGCAGCCGTAGAAACGTACGGTGCCGGTCAGGTGTTGTTGTTGTATCCAGGCTTTCACGGCGAATGCCCCTGCCAGTGCGGCGGTACCCAGCAGATTGTGGCCGCAACCGTGACCGTTACCGTTTTCCACTAAGGGTTCCGGTGTGGCACACCCCGCTTGCTGGCTCAGTCCGGCGAGAGCGTCGTACTCGCCCAGTAGCGCGATCACCGGATGGCCGCTGCCATAGCTGGCGATAAACGCGGTTTCAATACCGCCAACACCACGTTCAAGCGTAAAGCCTTCCTGCTCCAGCGCATCGGCTAGCAGGTTGGCAGAATAGGTTTCGGTAAAGCGCGTTTCAGGGTGATCCCAGATGCTGTCGCTCAGTGCGCTGAAACGAGGCTGGTGTTGGTCAATGTACTGATTGATGAACGCCAGTAATTGCGGATTACTCATGCTTTGCTCCCAAACGTTGGCAGGTTCAGCGCCAGAGACGCCAGTGTTTTCACCGCTACCGCCATAACCTGTTCGTTAAAATCAAATTTCTCGTTGTGGTGCCCAGCGCTCAGTTCGGTGCCGAAAATCACGTAAGAGGCCTGACCGCCGTGGGATTTAACCCGTTCCATCATATAGGTGGCGTCTTCTGAACCGGCAGCCTGCTCGCGGCGATCAACTACTGAAGATAGCTCTGCGATGCCCTGTGCTTGCTGGTGGATATAGTCCACCCACGGTTGGGTCGGTTTACTGCTCTGCGCCGCACCCATCAGCGCGATCTCGCATTCCACGCCGTGCATTTTGGCTGCGCCCTCAATCACATTCAGTGCCTGCTGGTAGACAAACTCGTTGATAGCATTGGTGGCGCCACGAGTTTCCACTTTCATAAAGGCCTGATCGGCAATCACGTTACGGCCAGTACCGGCCTGTAATACACCGACGTTGATGCGTGAGCTGCCTTCGCTGTGACGTGGGATAGCGTACAACCCCAATGTGGCCGCCGCCGCCGCCAGCAGGGCGTTACGGCCGTCTTCCGGTTTGGCGCCGGCATGGGAGGCTATGCCACGGTAGGTGACGTCCAGCTTGCTGGTGGCCATAAAGCTGTCGCTGCCGCACACCAGTTCCCCGGCAGGCACACCGGTGCCAATATGCACAGCCGTAAAGAAATCAACGTCGTCAACGACGCCGGCTTCCACCATGGATTTTGCGCCACGGGTGCCTTCTTCCGCCGGTTGGAAAATCAGTTTGATGGTGCCGCTCAGTTGCGGTTCCAGGTTCTTGAATACATGCGCCAGTCCCAGGCCGATGGTGGTGTGTCCGTCATGACCACATGCATGCATCATGCCGTTGTTACAGGAGGCGAACCCTTCACGGAACGGCAGGTGATCCGGTTGCAGTTTTTCGTTCAGATCGAGCGCGTCCATATCAACCCGATAGGCAATCACCGGGCCAGGGCGTCCGGTATCCAGCGTGGCAACAATGCCGGCAAAACCGCCGGAAAAGTGCGGCAGCCATTTTTCCAGCGCACCTTGTTCACGTGCGCGTTGCTCTTGTTGCTGTAAGACTTCGGCAGACGGAAGCCCCATACGTGCATCGGCATTAATTACTTCGCGACCCAGTTGCAGGCGATAGCCCAGTCGATCCAGTTCTTCAGCCACCAGAGTAGCAGTGCGGAACTCAAACCAACCTGACTCGGCATAGCGGTGGAAGTCACGGCGCCAAGCCTGCAGTTGCGGGTATAAATCGGTCACCAACATCGAAAGCGGATTATTCATTGGGATATCTCATAAGTTATCGCGCCCAGGCAAATGCCGGGCAGCAGTGGTGCGCTGAACTGAAATCAGACGGTGAAACTATTTAATGAAAATGGCGTATTTAGTGACTAACTACCGTGAAGAGCGCTTATCACCGCAGAAAATGCGTTTAATTAAGCGAAATAAGAATTTGGTTATTTATTATGTTTTTTTCGAATGTACACAATGGAATCGGGCTAAATAAGATGCCAATATGTTGCTATTGATAAACAACAGTTATCGCCACTTGCCTATGCCCGCCTCAATAAAATTGCACCAATTACGTGCGTTTGTAGAAGTCAGCCGGCAGGGCAGCATTCGCGCCGCCAGCCGCACTTCACACCTTTCACAGCCCGCGCTAACCAAGTCGATTCAGGAACTGGAACAGGTACTGGGGGCCAAGTTGTTTATCCGCCGTAGCCAAGGGGTTGTGCTCACCGACTGTGGCGATAACTTTTTCCAACATGCCAGTCTGATCCTCGAAGAACTCCGGGTGGCGCAAGAAGATATCCAACAACGGCTAGGGCTGGCAGGGGGATCAGTGAATATCGGCGTCGGTGGCAGTATTGCGCGAACAGTGATGCCGCAGGTGATTACTCAGTTTCATCGTGAATACCCTAAGGTCAAAGTCAGAATTGTTGAAGGGCAGTTGGTGTCGATGATCCCGGAACTGCGACAGGGTGAACTGGATTTTACCGTGAATACCTATTACCCCAGTAGCATGGACAATGAGCTGCAATACGAACGGCTAATGGAGAAAGAGTATAAAGTGGTGGTGCGTAAGGGGCACCCGATGGAGGGGGCGACATCACTTAAGCAACTGCAACACTGCGACTGGACCATGCCAACGCCTAAAGGCAGCTACTATCGGCTGTTGCATGATTTGTTCGGGGACTTGGGGATGGCGCCGTCGATCAGCGTGACATGCGAGACTTTTATGGCTTGCACCAGCCTGGTGGCGCAGAGTGACTTTGTCAGTATTTTGTCGGTAGATGTGATTTCTGATCCAATATTGGGCAAACATCTGGTGCCGCTGGCGCTGGAGGAGAGCCTTCCAAAGGCGACGTTTTATCTGATCCAGCGTAAAGACACCACTCTGACGCCGATGGGCGCACACCTGGCGCGCTTGTTTCGGCTGTATTGCCGGTGAAAATGCCGCAGCGAGTTATCCCCGCTCCCGAATAAAGTGGCGGGTGATAATCCATATCCTTTCGCTTTTTGAACACCCCTGTGCGGATATCTTAGGCTTTGCCCATCAGCGGATCGCTGACGCTGTGATCGCCGTTTTCCAGACGGCCTGCCAATCGTCGCCGCCAGCCATGAGAACCTTCTAACGAAAGATCGTACCAACCACCGCTGGCTTTGGCGTCAAAGGCTTGCTGATGGCGGCCACCTGCCGGCAGTTCAATTCGCCAAGGGCCGAGTTGCGTATAGGGGCAACGGGCGATGGTTACTGTTGTTGTCTGGCTACCGGGGTTCGTGAGCGTTAGCGACAAACGATCTCCCTGTGGGGTCAGGCGTACTTCTGGCTGCGGCTGCTGAACGTTGCCACGCAGCTCACGATGAAAACCGTTGGGGCCCAGTAGCCACAAATGGTATTCATCCGTCGTTGACCAATTATCGCTGACGGCCTTTCCTGCTTCGACGGTATAGCGCCGTGGAATCTGATCCAGGTTCAGTCGATCGTAAACGTGGAATACCGCGCCTTGTGCGCCAGTGTTGTACAGATTGAGCGTCACCATGTGTTGTTCGGGGTAGCTGGTGGCCTCAACGTGCAGTTGATAAGGCAGCGCACGTGATGGACGTGCCAATCTCGATTGGTGCGGTAACTGCTGCTTGTCCGGTGGCGGCAGAGGTACCTGTGGTAACTGTTCCTGCCGTTGGCGCAAGCTGTCGGCAGCGTGACGACTGACTGCCGGCAAGCTGGGTAACGTCTCGCCGTTAGGGTCGACAAAGTTGAACGCAGAGGTGAGATCGCCGCACACTGCCCGTCGCCAGGCACTGATATTCGGTTCATGCACCTGGAAGCGTTTCTCCAAAAATTGCAGTACCGAGGTGTGATCGAATACCTGTGAATTGACCCAACCGCCACGGCTCCAGGGTGATAGCACCAGCATTGGCACGCGTGGTCCGGGGCCATAAATGCGACCGTCTGGTGGGGGTTGGTCCTGTGAACCCGGAGGGGCAACGTGTTGAAATATTTCGCTGTCGAACGGCACCGTTGATTTGCCGGCAAAGCTGCCGTCTTCGCGTAATGAGGGGGCGGAAGGTGAAGGCATATGATCGAAGAAACCGTCGTTTTCGTCGTAATTGACCAACAGTACGGTCTTGCTCCACACCTCGGGGTTGTCGGTCAGTGCATTGAGGATTTCTTGAGTAAACCAGCCCCCCTGAACCGGGCTGGACGGCCCGGGGTGCTCCGAGTAGGCTGCCGGGGCGATAATCCAACTTACTTGTGGCAGTTTGCCCTGCTGCACGTCGGCGCGGAAACCGGCTAACATCGCGGCCAAATCATTGCCGTTAGCGGCTGGCAGTGTATTGCCATTCCCTTTGTACAGCGGCGCTTCGGCGTTTAGCTCATCGCGGTAGGGCACAAAGGCGGTGAAATCTTTCGGCGGCTGCGCCGGATTACCCACTTTAACGCTGGCGGCGCGATACTGGCGAAAACCCGCCAATGGGTTATCGGTGAAGTTATCCGGCAAAAATTGATAGACCTTCCAGCTGACACCACTGGCTTCGAGTCGTTCTGGATACGTATGCCACTGGTAGCCGACCTCAACGGGGCCGGGGCTGTCCCATTCGTTGACCACGACAGCGACGTCGGCAGCCGTTGGGCCGTTGGTCCCGGTCCAGTGGAACAGACGGTTGGTATTGGTACCCGCGTGGATCGAACAATGATAGGCGTCGCATAGGGTGAAGGTTTCGGCCAGCGCAAACTGGAAAGGCAATTCGTGGCGACGGTAATACCCCATCGAGGTCGGCGTTTTGTACGTGGGCCAGGCGCTCATACGGCCGCTATCCCAGGCGGACTGCTCGTCTACCCACGAATGCGGCGTGCCGCTAACCCGCTGAGCATTGCCGCGCTTGCTGTCCAGGTGATAGGGCAGCACCAGCCGATTTTCCCCTTGCTGCTGCCACACATGACGGCCGTCGGGCAACGGGATGGTAATGCGATCGCTAAAGCCGCGTACCCCGGGCAGTGTGCCGAAGTAATGATCGAACGAGCGATTTTCCTGCATCAGGATCACCACGTGTTCGACATCGTTAATCGTGCCGGTGCGGTTATTGGCCGGAATTGCCAGGGCTTTACGGATCGAGACTGGTAACAGTGAAAAAGCCGATCCGATGGCGGCAGCCCGCAGTATTTCTCTGCGCGAAAAATCAGGCATGCGTCGTTAAACTCCCATAGGTGTGCTTTGAAGATAGTTGTTAACGACGGTAATAGCGAAAAATAACAAGGAGATGAAAGGGGAAAAAATAATGCTCCCGGGCGGGAGCATTATCGAAGGGTTTATTGCCTGATCAGTCGACCCAGTGTCGGTGCGGCTTCAAAGTCGCTGCGGAACGGGTTGATATCCAGACCACCACGGCGGGTATAACGGGCAAATACGCTGAGTTTTTCCGGCTGGCAGCTTTTCTTAATGTCGTTAAAAATGCGCTCGACACACTGCTCGTGGAACTCATTATGCTGACGGAAAGAGATCAGGTAGCGCAGCAGGCGTTCGCGATCGATTTTCCGGCCTTGATAGTGGATGACTACGCTGCCCCAGTCCGGTTGGTTGGTGACCAGACAGTTGGATTTCAGCAGATTGGAGGACAATGTTTCCGTCACGGTTTCTGCTTGCTCATGGGTAGCTCCGTCCAGATATTCTGGCTTAAAGTCAAAGTCATCCACGGCGATATCCAGATCGTCAATATTGATTCCCGGCAGGCGGTCTATCTGCGATGAATACCCGTCCAATCCCGGATAGAGTTTAACGCCGACCTGACCGTTAGCGGCCTGCGACAAATCTTTTTGCATCGCCGCGCTCACCTGTTCCACGCTGTCAAAGCGCGTTTGGTTAAAGCTGTTGAGATACAACTTGAATGATTTGGACTCGATCAGATTGGTGGAAGAATGCGGCAGAGTGAACTCACCAATGCCAACCACTGGCTTGCCTTTTGCGTTGAGCCAGGACAGCTCGAAGGCAGTCCACAGGTCGAAGCCGCTAAACGGCAGGTTTTGTTCATCTACACCGATCAGATCACGGCCGCGAGCACGCGGCAGAGCCTCGAGTAATTCGGGAGCATACTGGTCCGGATAATCGGAGTTAGCGCCAAGATGGGTGATTTTATCTTGTTTTTTGATATGCATATTCATTGCTCCTTGCAAGATCGGTATTGATATAGCGGTTAAACAGGCTACGGGCGGCGTAAATTGGCCCAACCCCTACCAGGGCGTAGACCACCTTGATCAGGAACTGCGACAAGATCATGGTTTTGATGATGTCCCAGCTCAAGACGTTGTAGAACGCCAGTGTACAGAACACCACACTGTCGATGGCTGAAGCGACAACGGTGCTGGTGATCACTCGCACAAACAGGTAGCGGGAGTTGGTCAACTCTTTGATTTTGCAAAGCAGATAGGAATTGACGTTCTCGGAGATCAAATAAGCCGCAGATGAAGCGACCAGTACCGCCATAATACTGTGAACAATGCCATCATAGGTCTTGCTGAATTCCCACTGAGGAATGCTCGGCACCAGTGTGGTGGCCCAAACACCCAGTACAAAAATCAGGTTGGCCATAAACGAGATGATGATGGTACGTCTGGCCAATCGTAGTCCGTAAAACTCGTTTAAAATATCGACCAGAATAAAAGTGAGAGGATAAATAAAAATAGCGGGCGGTGTGATCAGGTTCAACGCGGGAATTTGAATCGGTTTGACGCCACACAGGGTTGAAAAGATATAAATTACGCTGAGTGCTACGGTAATGATCAGATAGGCATACCAGGAGCGTTCGTGGCGATCGCTGAGCTCGTAAGCGGTTTGCTGCTGATTGTTACCGTAAATCTTGCGGTACAGCGCCTGCAACTCATGTCGGCTGAGATCTTCCGATATTTCGCTGTCGGCCAGCTCATTGAGCCCCATGGTGATGGTTTTGCCTGTAGCTAATACCATGACATTGGCGGCCAGGGTGCCATGTCGGGTAAAGCCCAATAGCTTGAACTTTTGATTCGGTTCCATTTATAGCCTTTCTCCAAAGATATAACCCAGGAATTGCACGGTATCCTGATGATTTTTCTCCATGCTGCTTTCTTCTTTGTCATTAATGACAAAGAAGCCGTTTTTTCCCGAGTGATACAATAAAGGCGAATTGCAAACCAGCACCGGCGGGCGTTTTATAATAATGACCTCGCCTGGGATAAATGAACCTTTTATTTCGGTCTCTATTTTCATTGCTACCATATTTGACTCATCGCCGAAGAAATAAGTCAAAGGGAACTCTGTGACAAGTTGACCGATCTTCTTGCCGGCAACCGCTAAAAAACGTGACTGCGGAATAACAGGAATGGCGGAGGGGTTTTTATTCCCTTCGGTGGAAAGGGTTTCGTTGAGCAGCTCCAGCTTTTCCAGATCATAGTCTTCGATCTCTTCACAGGAAACGCCAAAGAAATCTGAAATCCGGTTAACGGTGGCTTGCTGCACATTATTGACCTTTCCATCCAGGATCTTATAGATGGTGGTGCGTGTCAGGCCAGTACGGTTAGAGAAGGATGCCTTGGTTTCGCCACGGGTGCGCATCAGATATTCAATATTCTTAATGATGTTGACTTTGCGCTGGGCGTTAGTGGTCTTCATAAGCATTCCTTACAATATTCTGGCCGGCTTTACTATATCGCACGCACCGGCATTGTCCAGAACGGACACGGACATTGTGCCGGTAACCAGCTGATTACACTTTAGAAACGGAAAGTATTCTACCCCTTGTCGTGGGCACGGAGGCATTTATCATGATGCATATAATGAGAAATAAAGGTAATTAAATATAAATCAATCACTTACATTTCAATCCAAGAAAAGTGAACACAAAAGTGAGTTTTGTGTCTACTTTTGTGTTGACCAGAGCGGATTTTGTGAGCTAATGTTCACCCATACTGAAGTGTTTATTGACGATCCAAATGGTTAATAGGTAATCGTCGGACAGCTTCTATAATAAAAAGCTCTGAGAGGGAGGCGTTTCCATTCTCTGAGTATTAAAGGATGTTTTAGCTACTAACACCAGGGAATTTCAATTACGTCATCGGCTGTAAAGCTGCAGTTTAAAACCCACCCCTCTATATTGATGCCAGTCGGCTAGTTAGCCGACCGATATCTATTTATGACGTGATGTCATCATTCGGTAATTGTATCTCTTATCTCTCTGTTTCCGAGTTCCCCACTCCCCGTGGTGGAGAGTGGAGATATCACTCAGGCCAAATCAGCTTTGTGCAGACGCCGGTTTCTGAGAGCGACTCACCGTCAATTTAAGTGCCCAATACAGCAGGCTAGCGGCCAGCAGTGAGTTGATGGTTGGCACACCCCATTCAGTCACCAATCCGACGATGCTGCCAGCAATACTGGCGATGATGGCCGCCCAGCCAATGGTTGGCGTTTGGTCAGGCAGTTTTCCTTCTTGGCGGCTCTCATCCAGAATCTTGCGATGAGTACGCAGCAGATAATAATCGACCAACATAACGCCGATAATCGGAGGGAATACCACGCCAAGTACCGTCAGGAAATCGACAAACCGGTCCAGAATTCCCAATACGGAAAGTGTGGTACCTAATACGCCAATCACCAACGTGGTCGCGGTGTATTTCAGTCTTTTGCCGGTCATGCCTTCAACGGCGTTGACGATGCCCAGTGACGATGAATACAGATTGAGATCGTTAACTCTCAGTGTGGAGAATACTACGACCAGCAATCCTGCACCGCCGGCGACTTGTGACATGATGGTGACCACATCCGCTGTGCCGAGCGTTTTGGCGATCAGCAATGCCAGGCCGTTAACCACGAACTCTCCGGCGACAATGGTGAGAATAGTCACGCCAAATACATGCTTGCTGTTTTTGGAGTAGCGCGTTAAATCGGGGGTCATCAGGCTGGCAACAATCGCGCCGCCGACCACAATGGTGATACCGGCGCTGATCGACAGCGGATCACCTGGCGGCATGAGTTGGATAATCTCCGGCAGGTTATGGCCGGTGAGGGTGATGTAGGAAATATAGGCCACCAACATAATAAACATCGGTACCGCAATTCTGGCGGCGATGCGCAAGGCCTTGAAGCCGAACGCCACCAGAATGGTCAACAGAGTACCGGACAAACCTGCCGCCAGACCAAAGCCCAGTTTATTGCCAAGAGCGAAATCCAACGATTTGGCGAAGATAGCATTTTGTATGCCAAACCAGCCTAGCAGGCTGACAGCGACAACGACGCCGATCAGGACTGAACCTAACCGGCCAAAGCCGCACCAACGGGCCAACAGGCTACCGGAGATCCCTTCTCGCATACCCGCCAACCCAAGGCCGTAGGTCACCACGCCAAATATCAGGCTGCCGACAAAAATGGCGGTGAATGCATCGATCAGTGTCATTGAATGGCCTAATACGGCGCCAAGCATAAACTGATCCAGAGCGGTCAGCATACCCATATGCACAATAGCTACGCTTAAGAACGAGACTCTTTTATCCTGAGGTACCCGGGTTAACGGATAGTCTTCAATTTTGATCACAATGAGGTATTCCTTGCTATTTAAATAAACTGGATGCCTTTTGCTATCAGGCGATCGGGAATGTAGCTGTCCAGCTGAGCATATTTGCAAAACTCCTCAAACTGCTGCTGTGTGTGGACATCAGATTTCTGATAAATGTTATATATTCTATTTTCTATGGTTTTATTGCTGATGTTATATATTTTGGCGATTTCTTTCACCGACAGCCGTTGCAGCATTAAAAATATAACGTCCAGCTCAGCCCGGGTAAAAATGGTGCTGTTAGTTTCAGTGGTCAATACGCTGGGTTTTTGATGATTGATATAGTTAAGTGGGGATAAGGTGTTAAGCGGCTTGGCGTTCCACATTACCCCAAATACTTCTTTCTTATCGTTGTAGATAGGCAGTTTTTCGCTGATAAACGGTGTCAGGCTGTCTTTCCCGTACCAATAATGCGTCTCTATCACGGCAACCCGATCGCGCGAAATCTCGGTCATTTTGTCATGTTCGACAAAATCGGCCGCAGACTCGGCCCAGTCGGCGGGGAATTCGTCGTCTCGCTTACCGGCTATATCAAAACTTAATGGCGTGTTGGTATAGAGGTAGGCGGCCCGGTTCATGTAAAGATGACGGGATGCCAGGTCCTTAATGCCCCATGGCTCACTTAAGTGCTCCATCATGGCAATCAGGCCTTTCAAATAGAATTCATTACTTTTATCGGGCGAATCCATTCTGACCTCACCGATTAAGATTGGGTTAAATCTCTTTCGCCAGGTAGTGACGTGTATGCTTCTTGGCATATCCGCCTAAATTACCGTAGACCTGATAGCCCAATTTTTCATAAAAACCTCTGGCCTGGAAGTCGAAGGTATCGACATAAGCCATGTGGCAACCCCGCTTCTTGGCTTCTTCTTCGGCTTGCACCATTAGTTGGCGGCCATAGCCACTTTTCTGATATTGGGCACTGACCCAAAGATACTGAACTTCAAGCCCGCCCCACCAGGTTCTGGCAACCAGACCAGCGACGATTTTTCCTTCGTCATCGGTAATGGTCAGGAACAACGGGTGGATATCTACATGTTCGGTTTTCTCGTTGTGGGCCCAAAGGCTATCAATGACGAATTCTTCATCCTGTGGGTTTGGCTGATCGGTAATATTGATATTCATCGTTGTAATATAATTCCATGTGATAATAATTTGTTTTTGCAATCAATTTGATGCTTGCTAACGGGTTTAACTATCACTTTTCATAATGTATTACAAGGGTGGTTTTCACCCGTTCCCGTTAATGTGGCAAACCTTTATATTAACTGTGACAGGGCTAGAAAATAGCGCAATACGCGGTAATAAATAGCGGTAAGTCCTGTCCAGTCAATCTATTCCTATTGTGCCTCACCAGGGCCTCCTTCAGGAAATACATTAGCCATTCAGGCTCCACCGGTAGAGCAAGCTAACTTGCCAAAGGGGAGCCGCCATGTTTAAGAATCCCCAGAGTCAGCACCTAGAATCCCATCATTTGTCCTGAGCGCCATCTTTGGCGATGTTTTCCAATGCAGGTGCGATAGCTGCACTGAACATGGCACCATGATCCAAGCCGGGCCATTCCCGGAAGTCCACATCAAGCCCGTTTAGCGTGTTCAACCGCTCGGCTAACTGCTGAGCTGCGTCTGCGGGGAGTGGGGTCTGCTTTATATTGGGCGGCGCCGAGCGCATTTTCTCTCCACCGCCGGTCCACAGCCACAGATGGGCAGATAATGCAGGATGTCGATCAATAACCCGTTGTGCTTCCTGCAAAATAAAGCCTTTTCCCCACCACAGAGAGGGCTCTACGGCGACGTAATATTGGAATGAAGCTGGCTGGGTTAACAGCGTATGCAGAACGAACAGGCCACCGTAAGAGTGTCCCCACAGCGTTTGCTGTTGAGGATCAATGGCAACTTTCGCTGCAACGGCCGGTTTAACCTGGCTTTCGATCAGTTGCAAGAAGGCATCTGCGCCGCCATTGGCCCGCATCCCACGGGTTTGCAGTGGCGCCGGCGTGTAATCGTAGCTGCGGCCATTGGCATCGATACGCAAATCGTTGTCATAACTGAGCAGTACCAATACCGGCGGCTGTTTTTGTGCCGCAAGCCGGGCCAATAAGCTGGCATTTAACTCCATCAGTACTGCGTTGCCATCCAAAAAGTAGATGACCGGATACCCAGCCGGTGGCGGGGCTATACGTGGTTGCACAATGCGGATGCGGTAATGACGCTGGCCATCCGCTGAATTGAACCGCAAATCACTGAACTGATAATCAGGTGACTGTGTATCGGCGACGGTCACGCCAATTTTACGCTCCAGATCGGGTCTGGCCTGCGCCAGCATGGGGGAGCCAACGCCGATAATCAGCGTGATAATAAAGGTAAGACAGCGAAGATAAGAGGATGGCATGCTGAGCCTATTCACCTGAAAAACGTCGATATTAACATCTCATCAGCAAATGGGGATATGGCCGTTCAGCGGGCTTCATAAAAGCCAAACAGCCCGATGATATGCTCACTGGGCTGTTAAGAAAGGAAGGATATGCGTCTGGATTCAGAACGGCCCTATTACACATCCACCGTGCGTAGCGGTTTATTGGTGCGTTGCTGTGTTTGCCAGTGATCGGCTAACCCGACGGACACATCAGCTTCAGGGAGCAATGTTTTACCTCTTACCAAATCAGACGCGCGCTCGGCCAACATAATGGTGGGGGCGTTCAGATTGCCGTTCGGTTCGGTCGGGAACACCGACGAGTCGATCACGCGCAGGCCATACAGACCACGCACGTTCAGCGCCGAGTCCACAACCGCCATATCGTCCTCGCCCATACGGCAGGAACCACAAGGATGCATGGTGCTTTCCATGTTAGCGCGCACGAAGGCGTCAATCTCTTCATCGGTCGTCACATCAGGTCCCGGTGCCAGTTCGACGCCACGGAAACGATCCATCGCTGGTTGGTTGATGATTTCACGTGTCAGGCGTACACAGCGGCGGAAACCCTCGCGATCTTCCTCGCTTTGCAGGTAGTTGAATTGGATCTCCGGATGCGAATAAGGATCGGCCGAACGCGCGCGCACATAGCCACGGCTTTTGGGTTTGTTCGGCCCGGTTAAGACCATGAAACCATCGCCTTTGAACGGTTTATCGCCATCATAGCGCATGGCCGCCGGCAAGAAATGGAACTGGATATCCGGCCAACGTAACCCGACTTCGGAACGGATGAAGCCACCGGCTTCAAAGTGGTTGCTTGCCCCCAGACCATCCTTGAACAGCAGCCAACGCAAACCGATCAACGCCTTACTGAACCACCCCATCTTGCTATTGAGCGAAACAGGTTCTTTACAGGCGTACTGAATATAGATTTCCGAATGATCCTGTAGGTTTTCGCCAACGCCGGGAAGATCGTGCTTCACCGGAATGCCTGCTTCGCGGAGCACGGCTGCCGGGCCGATGCCGGAACGTTGGAGCAGGTGTGGTGAACCGATAGGCCCTGATGACACCAAGACCTCATGTTTGCAGTGCACGGTATGGGTAACGCCATTCTGATCGTAGGTCACGCCGATCGCGCGCTTACCTTCCAGTAATATCTGGCGGGTCATCGCCTGAGTGATCACTGTCAGGTTAGGTCGTTGCATGGCGGGGCGGAGGTAGGCGTTGGCGGTGGACCAGCGCACACCGTTCTTGACGGTCATGTGCATGGCACCGAAGCCTTCCTGCATATAGCCATTGCAGTCATCGGTCTTGATGTAGCCGGCTTGTGCACCTGAGTCGATCCAGGCGCCATACAACGGGTTCGCCATATTATTGCCGTTGTTGGTGCTCAACGGGCCTTCACTGCCGCGATAGTCGTCACCACCAAACTTGTAATTTTCAGCACGCTTGAAGTACGGCAGGCAGTTGCGGTAGCCCCAACCCCTGGCGCCAAGTGACTCCCATTCGTCAAAGTCACAGGCGTGCCCACGGATATAAACCAGTCCGTTGATCGACGAGGACCCGCCCAGTACTTTGCCGCGAGGGCAGTGCAGCTTGCGGTTGTCCAGGTGCGGCTCGGCCGCAGTTTCGTAATGCCAGTTGTACTTCTTGGTATTCATCGGGATGGAAAATGCACTTGGCATTTGGATGATGATACTGCGGTCACTGCCGCCGTACTCAAGCACCAGCACACTGACATTCGGGTCTTCACTCAACCGGCTTGCCAGTACACACCCGGCTGAACCGGCCCCAACAATGATGTAATCGTATTGTTTGATCGTCATGATTTTTTTGGTTCCTTGCGTCGGGTCGTGCCTCAGACACGTTTCTTGTCCCCGGTGGTAAATTCCGGCATATGTTTCTCGATGTGCTCAATCACACGTTCTTCACTGTCCAGATCAAGCGAGTTGGAGAGTAAGTAGTAGGCCGCGCCTGAGACGATCAGGCCGACAAGCCAGGCCAGATCAACACTGCCCATGGCCCTGGCCAGCGAACCGACATAGACCTCTTCGCTGCCATTGAAGACGCAGAAGAAGGGAATCATCGCAACGAAGCCAATGGCGTAAGCCAGTAGGCCACGGGTGCCCCAGGTGCCATAGATGTTGTTGCCAGGCATGAAGAAATGCGGCACGGCATAGCGCCCCTTGCGCACGAAGAAATAGTCGGTCAGGTTGACGGCGGTCCATGGCACCAGGAAGTACAACATCAGCACCAGATAGATGTTCAGCACCGACAACCCCGATCCTGAGTTGTAGATGGTCATTGCCACACCCAGTTGCAGCAGCACGACAAAAATGATGGCTACAATACGTACCTTGGCGGTGGGCGCGATCTTCCGAAACGAATCGACACTGGTGATTGCAGTTAGCTTGGCGCTATAGATGTTCATTGCGATCACTGGCAAGAAAGAGAGGATGGCAACGGCGACGACCAGAGTACCCAGCTTCGGTGCAATGCTGGCGCCGACCTGATTAAGCGAGACCAGCACATCAGTGGCATGCAGGTGAGCGCCCAGCCAGCCGCCGACGGCGATCATCCAGGCCCCCGACAGCGATGCCCCCAGAAACACGGCCGTGATCAGCTTGCCGCTTGGGGTGTTTTTCGGCAGGTAGCGAGAATAATCAGAGACATAGGGGGCATAGGCGATGTTGTAGCTGGCAGCCGCCGCGAACTGTGCGATAAATCCGGTCCAGTTGAACCCCAACGCTGCCACAGGGGTTGCGCCGGTGATGGGCTTTGCATCAGGTACCCAGCCCATGAGTACGGCCAGGGTCACCAGGCCATACAGCGGCAAGGATAGATACAGTGACCACTTGAAGGTCTTGTGCATCCAGTCGTGCCCGAGAATAGCCAGGATGGTGGCAGGTACCGTCACGGCCAGAGCGACCTGGAACGGGTTCCAACTGAACAAGGTTTTCAGGCCCTGCATCATCAGGACCAGATTAACGATGTTGAAACCGGCAAACACAAATAAGGTTGCCAGCAATACCAACACTACGCCGCGATAACCGAATTGCGCACGGGACTGAATCATCTGCGGCAGGCCCAGATGTGGGCCTTGCGAACCGTGGAAGGCCATAAATAACGTGCCGAACATGATACCGAGGGTACCTGCGAGGGTAGTCCAGAGCGCGGTGAGACCGACACTCGGCCCGACAAAACCAATCGTCATGGTAAAGAAGGTAAAGTTACCGACGAACCAGAACGGCCCCTGGCTGGAGAGCTTGTCATTTCTTTCACTATCCGGAACAAAGTCAATCGAGCGTCCTTCGATGGTGCCTTGAACGCTGGAGATTGCTTTGGCTGCGTTTACGTCAGATTGCATGAAATACCTCACCGTCGTGTTGGTTGAAGTCTTGAAAATTCAAGGGATCTGATCTTATTCTCCGCCCGCTGCAGCCATGTACTGGCCGCAACGGGAGGGATGAGAACGCTTAAGGCAGGGTGATCCACACCGCCTTGGTTTCCATCAGGTAGTCAAGCTGCTCGGGCCCAAGATCCTTGCCGAAACCGGACTCTTTGAAGCCGCCGAACGGCATGGAGGGATCAATGGTGCTGTGGGCATTCACATAGACAGAACCGGCATGCAGTTGCGGGATCAACGTATGCACCAAGCCCAGGTCATTGGAATAGATCGCTGCCGCGAGGCCGAACGATGAATCGTTTGCCAACCTGACCGCTTCTTCTGTGGTATCGAAGGGGATAGTGACCAGTACCGGGCCAAAGATCTCTTCTTGCACGATCCGCATATCGTTGTGGCAATGGGAAAAAATAGTGGGTTCGACGAAATAACCTGGGCCGTCCAGTGTGCGTCCGCCATAGGCCAGTTTGGCACCTTCTTGCAGGCCAATGGCAATGTATGAGCTGACATTGTCCTTCTGTTTGGCGGACACCAGCGGGCTGATGAAGCAATCCGGATCGAGGCCGGGGGCGACCTTCAAGCTCTCGGTGTAGGCCACTAATTCTTGCAGGAATTGATCGTAAATACTGCGATGTACATAAGCACGGGTGCCGGCGTCGCACACTTGTCCCGAGTTGAAAAATACGCCATTGGCGACTGCGCGTGCCGCCGCGGGAATATCGGCATCTTTCAGCACCAGTACTGGCGATTTTCCACCCAGCTCAAGTGTGACGCGCTTGACCTTGTTCACTGCATTCTGGCCAACGGTGCGCCCGACCGGGGTCGAGCCGGTAAAGGTGAGTTTGTCGATGCCAGGGTGGCTGCTCATGGCAGCGCCGATCACGCTGCCATAGCCAGTCACGATGTTGACCACTCCGTCAGGAATACCGGCTTCTTGTACCAGTTCTGCAAAGCGCAGCGTGGACAGAGAGGTCAGTTCGGCCGGTTTGACCACGACGGTGCAACCCACGGCCAGCGCCGCGGCCAACTTCCATGCCATGGTTTGCAGCGGGAAATTCCATGGCACGATGACGCCCACGACGCCGATGGGTTCTTTACGCGTGTAGGCCAGGTAATTGCCCGGCAGGGATGGCTCGACAGTACGGCCATGCAGTTTTGAGGCCCAGCCGGCAAAGTAGCGAAAAGTATCAATGGTGCCCTGGATGTCGACATCCCGTGCCTGCGAGACTGACTTACCCATGTCGACTGATTCAATCTCGGCCAGTTCAGTGGCATTGGCTTCGATAAGGTCGGCCAGACGGTGTAACAGGCGTTCGCGTTCTAGCGGTTTTAAACGGCGCCATTCGCCGCCATCGAACTGGCTACGAGCCGCGGCCACAGCGAGATCCAGGTCCTTTATGCTGCCGATTGGGATCTGGGTCAGCACGCCTCCGGTCGAAGGTTCAATCACGTTGGCTGTGCTGTTATCGCTACCATCGAGCCAGTCCCCACCGATAAACATCTTTTTGGGTTTGGTGAGGAAGTGGCGCGTGGCGTCCGATACGCCGAATTGATCCAGGTATTGCTGTACAAGTGCATCCATGAATCTGTCTCCGAATAAGTTTTCCGCATTCTGGTCGCGGGCTGGGAAGCGTGGTTGGCTGCGCCAGTGCGCGGCGATGGTTATATAGCGCGTGCTTTGCTGGTGGCGCGGTCGTGGAAAATGAAACCGAGACTGTTCATCAGCAATTGTGCGGCGAGTATCGACGTCTGCCCGGTTGGGTCATAAGCGGGGGCGACTTCGACCAGATCCATACCGATGACGTTGCCACTACTGCGTTTGGACAATGCCTGAATGATCTCCAGCACTTCGTAATAGGTAAAACCGCCGTGGCTGGGGGTGCCGGTACCTGGCGCAATAGAGGGATCGAAGCCATCGATATCAATGGTGATGTAATAGGCGGTACCCGCCGGGATGCAATCTAGTACACCTTCAGTACCAAGGCGGCGCACATCGCGTACCGACAGGATCTGTGAACCAGCGTTGCGTGCTGCGTCGTAGTCGTCACGATTTGACGAAGACACGTTGCGGATGCCCATCTGCGTCATACCGACGATATGCTCCATTTCTGAGGCGCGACGTAATGGGCTACCGTGGCCATAGCGTACGCCGTGGCGTTCATCGACGAAGTCCAGGTGGGCGTCGAAATGCACAATGTGAACCGGGCCGCGTCCCGCGTAGGCTTTGATTACCGGAGCATGGATTGAGTGATCGCCGCCAAGTACCACCGGCATCGCGCCCGATTCGAGAATTTTACGCACCGCGAACTCGATGTTGGCATTACTGCCTTCCATATCGGTGTGGATGATGTCGGCATCGCCGACGTCGACCATGCGTACCTGATCGCTGGTCAGGTAAGTGGTGTCATCTTCATGGTCGTAAGCACCCGAGTGACCGAAAGAAAACAGTGTTGAGGCTTCGCGAATGCTGCGTGGCCCGAAGCGAGCGCCGGAACGCCACTGTGTACCCATATCATTGGGCGCCCCCAGAATGGCCACATCGGCGTCTATGTTGTTCCAGTCCAGGCAGACGGGGGACTTGGCAAAGGTGCAATGGCCCACGAATGGCAAGTTCAAACGCCCTGTTTCATAACTGTTTTTTTGCATCTTTTTTCTTCCTGTAGTGGGTGGCTGAAAAGGTAAGGCTTGAGTTATTCCGACCTTTTGAGTCACTATGACCGTTAACTTTGAGGAAACAAATATGCAACATTAGATACTCAAATCGGTGTTTCCGATGTAATGACGTCGAGGAGGAATTGCGGTGAAACAGCTACAAGATGTCGATATGAAACTGCTTAGAGTTTTTATGACGGTGGTCAAATGTGGTGGTTATGCGGCCGCCCAGGCCGCCCTGAACAGCAGCCAGTCGACGATCAGCGGGCAGATGAACACCCTGGAAACGCGGCTGGGCTTCACCTTGTGCGAACGTGGGCGTGGTGGGTTCCGACTGACGGAGCACGGTGTGGCGGCGTACGAGGCAGCGCATCGGTTGCTGCTTGCTGTGGACACCTTTTGCATGGAGACCCATGCGCTGACACAGCATATTTTTGGCAAGCTTTACATCGGTATCATCGACAACACCATCACGGATGACGTGTCCCCGCTTCCTAAAACACTCAGGAAATTCATGTCGCGGGGGGATGATGTCCAGCTTGACGTTTATATTGGCACGCCAGCCGAATTGGAAGAGCGTGTGCTTGACGGCCGTCTGCATGTTGCAATAGGGCACTTTCCGCTGCAGGTGCCAGGCCTGTTTTATTCCCATTTGTACGAGGAAAGTGATGGCTTGTATTGCGGTCGTTACAATCCGCTGTTTGATCCGCTGCCGACAAAAGAGGCGCTGCTCACCAGGATCAGCGAAAGCCATATTGTGGCGCGCGGGTATTTGCAGAGGCGCGACATCAGGTTATTACAGGCCAGCAAGGCGACGGCGACTGTCGACAACATCGAAGCACAGGCGCTGTTGATCCTTTCTGGGGCCTATATCGGTTTTTTGCCGATACATTACGCAGCCCCTTGGGTGGAGACCGGTAAAATGCGCCAAATTGATCCAAGCCGGTTCAGTTCCCTGTGGCCGTTCACGGCCATTACGCGCAGAGGTGTCTCCCAGCCATTGATATTGCAAGCCTTTATGGCTGATCTACTGGCGAACAGCATATCGGTCGCAAAGGCAGACGTGTGATGTCATTCCCGCGACGAACACTGCCGGTGCACGATGTCTCTCACCGGCAGGAACAGGTTAGCGTCGATAGTAGCGTTGCGGGACAAATGGGGTCTTACTGACTTCAATCGCAACCGGTTTGTCGCGTACGATGGCGAACAGCGGGGTACCCACGGTGACATGTGCTTGGGTTACGTAGCCCATGCCAACGGGGCCACCGAAGCTTGGGCCAAAACCGCCGCTGGTAACCTTGCCGATCGGCCGGCCGGTCTCATCGGTGATCGTTGCGCCTTCACGTACCGGCACTTTTCCTTTGACGACGAACCCGATGCGTTTCTTCTGCACACCCTCGGCAATCTGTCGTGCAATCACATCAGCACCCGGATAGCCGCCGGCGCGTTCGCCTCCAGGACGGCGGTTTTTCGACAGCGCCCACAGCAGAGCTCCTTCTATCGGGGTGGTGGTGGTATCGATGTCGTGACCGTACAGGCACAAGCCAGCCTCCAGCCGCAGTGAATCACGTGCACCCAGGCCAATCGCCGCGACTTCAGATTCCGAGAGTAAGCGCCGTGCCAGCTTTTCGGCATCTGCGGAGGGGACTGAAATCTCGTAACCGTCTTCACCACTGTAGCCGGAGCGGCTGACGTAGCAGGCCACGCCGGCGAGATCGAGTTGTGCGTTCTGCATGAAGGACAGTTCGGCAGCCGCGGGTGCCAAGCGTGCCAGCACACGGGTTGCCGCAGGTCCTTGCAGCGCCAACAGTGCTCGATCGTTCAGCTCGACCACGTCGCAGTGGGCGGAAAGGTGGTTCCGCAGATGGGCGATGTCTTGCACTTTACAGGCAGCGTTGACCACCAGATACAAGACGTCATCGCCGAAGTTCGAGACCATCAGATCGTCAAGGATACCGCCACGATCGTCAGTAAAGAGTGCATAACGTTGCTGGCCAACCGGCAGATCAATGATATCTACCGGCACCAGTTTCTCCAGTGCAGTTGCCGCTTCTTTGCCGATTAACTTGACCTGACCCATGTGTGATACGTCGAACAGGCCAGCCTGTGATCGGGTGTGCAGGTGCTCTTTTAGTACGCCGAGCGGATACTGTACGGGCATCGCATAGCCGGCGAATGGCACCATCTTTGCGCCCAGTTCAATGTGCAGGTCGTAGAGTGAGGTGTAGTTCAAGGTGTGTGGTTCATTCATTGTCATCTCCTTAACGTTCGATCACGTTGATGGCCAGCTTGTAGTCCACGTGTGTGGCGGTGTGCATCAGGCTCGAACGTGAACAATGCGAACACGTTGAATGCCATGATGCACACCTCGTCACTATTTGCCGTAGACCGGGAAAGCGGCACACAACTCAGCGACATGATGCTTCACCCGATTGATGACAATGGGGTTGTCGATATCGGCAAGAATGTCACAGATCCAGCCGGCAATCGTGCGAACTTCCGGTTCCTTAAAGCCACGCGTGGTTGCTGCTGGTGTTCCGATGCGGATCCCTGAGGTCACAAATGGCGACTGCGGATCGTTCGGTACTGCATTCTTGTTCACCGTGATGTGTGCCGCTCCGAGGGCTGCGTCGGCCGCTTTGCCGGTTAGCCCTTGGCGGACTAACGACAACAGGAACAGATGATTGTCAGTACCGCCGGAGATGATGTCGTAACCGCGTTCAACGAACACCGCAGCCATTGCGCGAGCATTAGCGATGACCTGCTGTTGGTAGGTGATGAACGAAGGTTGCAGTGCTTCCTGGAAAGAGACGGCTTTCGCCGCTATCACATGCATCAGTGGACCACCCTGGATGCCGGGGAAGACGATCGAGTTGAGTTTTTTCTCGATGTCAGGATTGGCACGAGCCAGGATCAATCCACCACGCGGGCCACGCAACGTCTTGTGTGTGGTGGTGGTGACCACATCGGCAAAGGGAACGGGGTTCGGATACAGACCCGCTGCGACCAGGCCTGCCACATGTGCCATATCGACCAATAGGTAGGCACCGACTTTGTCGGCAATGGCGCGGAATCTCGCCCAGTCGATCACGCGCGAATACGCTGAGAAGCCGGCAACGATGAGCTTTGGCTGGTGTTCAAGCGCAAGTTTTTCAACTTCGTCGTAATCGATAAGGCCAGTGGCAATATCAATACCGTACTGAACAGCGTTGTAGATCTTGCCCGAAAAGTTGACTGAGGCGCCGTGGGTGAGATGGCCGCCGTGCGCCAAACTCATCCCCAATACCGTGTCGTGTGGCTGGATCAGTGCCATGTAGACGGCCGCATTGGCTTGGCTACCCGAGTGCGGTTGCACGTTGGCATAGTCTGCGCCAAAAAGCTGTTTTGCCCGGGTTATTGCCAGTTGCTCTACTACGTCGACATGCTCGCAACCACCGTAGTAACGCTTGCCTGGGTAGCCCTCTGCATACTTGTTGGTTAGCACGGAACCTTGTGCCTGGATCACGCGGGGACTGGTGTAGTTTTCCGACGCGATCAACTCGATATGGTCTTCCTGGCGGAAGCGTTCGGCTTCCATCGCATGCCACAAAGCGTCGTCGAAACCGGCGATTTGCAGTGGCTGGCTGAATTGTTCTTGAATAGACATGGCATTTCCTTGGTGGTGGCGGTTGTTGGGTTGCTCTCTGGATGGCAGAGGCTGAACAGGAGCATCTTCGGTCTGCGGGTAAGAGGATAGTGGTGGGCAACTGCAAATCAGGTTGCGGTCACCATAGACATTGTCGACGCGGCTGACCGGCGGCCAATATTTGTTGTTGTGATCATGCTCTAGCCCTCGAGGAAACACTGCCTGTTCGCGGCTATAACTGTACGGCCAAGGTCCTGCAAGCATGGCGGCGGTGTGCGGCGCGTGTTTGAGTGGATTGTCTTCGGGATCAAGACGGCCCTGTTCGACTGCACGTATCTCCTCGCGGATTGTCACCATTGCCTCAATGAATCGGTCGAGTTCTGCTTTTGATTCGGACTCGGTTGGTTCGATCATCAAGGTGCCCGCCACCGGGAAGGACATGGTCGGGGCGTGAAAGCCGAAATCGATCAGACGTTTGGCAATGTCCTCGACACTGATACCGGAACTCTCCTTCAGTTCCCGAACATCGACGATGCACTCGTGCGCCACACGGCCGTTTGGACCGGTGTAGAGAATCGGGTAGTGCGGTGCGAGTTTGGTCGTGATGTAGTTGGCGTTGAGAATCGCTATCTCGGTCGCGCGCTTCAGGCCATCGGCCCCCATTAGCGTGATGTAAGTCCACGTGATCGGCAGGATACTTGCGCTGCCGTAAGGCGCGCTAGACACAGCACCACCACCGTCGAGTGAGCCCACCGCGTGGCCGGGCAGGTAGGGGGCCAGGTGAGATTTCACACCAATGGGGCCAATGCCAGGGCCACCACCGCCGTGCGGTATGCAGAAGGTTTTGTGCAGATTCAGGTGTGACACGTCCCCACCGAAGTGACCTGGCTGCGCAAGACCGACCAATGCGTTCATGTTTGCACCGTCGATATAGACTTGGCCACCGTGGTTATGGACGATGTCGCATATCTCGCGTACTCGCTCCTCGAATACGCCGTGGGTGGACGGGTAGGTGATCATGATCGCGGCAAGCGTGTCGCTGTACCTTTTTGCCTTGGTTTTCAGGTCATCGACATCGACGTTGCCGGACTCATCGCACGAAACGACCACCACTTTCATGTTTACCATTTGAGCCGAGGCCGGGTTAGTACCGTGGGCAGAGGAGGGGATCAGGCAGATGTCGCGTTGCGACTCACCACGACTGGCGTGATAGGCGCGGATCGCGAGCAAACCTGCATATTCACCCTGCGAGCCGGCATTCGGTTGGAGCGAAACCGCGTCGTAGCCAGTGATAGCACACAGCATGGCTTCCAACTCACGGGTTAACTCACGATAGCCGGTGGTCTGTTCTGCTGGGGCGAACGGGTGCAACTTGCCGAATTCTGGCCAGGTCACCGGGATCATTTCGGTGGTGGCGTTCAGTTTCATCGTGCAACTGCCCAGGGGGATCATAGTGCGATCGAGCGCCAGATCCTTGTCGGCGAGGTGGCGCAGATAACGTAACATCTCGGTTTCTGACCGGTACAGCTGGAATACCGGATGTGTCAGAAAGGCGCTTGTGCGGAGCAATTGGGGTGGAAGCGCGCCAGCAGTCTGCGCATCCAGCATGGCGAAGTCCGGTACTGGCTTACCCTGCGCGAACATGCTTAACAGCGCCATGACGTCGGCTGAAGTTGTCGTTTCGTCGAGGGAGACACTGATGCGAGTGTCGGTACTGGCGCGTAAGTTGATGCGGCGAGTGCGTGCCTGTGCATGGAGCACGTTGGCGTGGTCAGCACTCTCGAAATCGATGCTCAGGGTGTCGAAGAAAACGTCGGTTGATACCCTATAGCCGAGTCGGCGTAGCCCTGCGGCCAATAGGGTGGTCAATCGGTGTACACGGTGAGCGATCGCGGTCAATCCTTCTGGGCCATGGTAGCAGGCATACATGGCGGCGATGATTGCCAACAACGCTTGTGCGGTGCAGATATTGCTGGTGGCCTTCTCGCGGCGGATGTGTTGCTCGCGTGTCTGCATCGCCAGGCGCAGCGCCGGACGGCCTTGACTGTCGACCGACATGCCGACCAGACGGCCCGGCATGCTGCGCTTTAACGCGTCGCGAGTAGCGAAATAACCGGCGTGTGGACCGCCGAAGCCCATCGGCACGCCAAAACGTTGAGTCGTGCCCACCGCAACGTCAGCCCCGAACTCGCCCGGTGGCATCAGTAGCGTTAGTGCTAATAGATCGGCGGAGACCACGACCAGCGCGCCCTTGGCATGTGCTGCCTCGGTGACGGAGCGGTAATCGATCAGGTCTCCGTAAGTTCCGGGGTATTGTAAGAGCACCCCAAAGTATTCCTGGTTGGCCAGATCGGTGTGTGGATCGCCGATTACCACGTCTATGCCCAAAGGCTCGGCGCGAGTCTTCACCACGTCGATAGTCTGTGGGTGGCAATCGTGTGCGACAAAGAAGGCTGGACTCCGTGATGCCGACAGACGCTGACAGAACGTCATGGCCTCGGCAGCCGCGGTGGCTTCATCAAGCATCGAAGCGTTAGCGATTTCAAGGCCGGTCAGATCGGTGATCATTGTTTGGAAATTGAACAGTGCTTCGAGGCGGCCTTGCGAGATTTCCGGCTGGTACGGAGTATAAGCGGTGTACCACGCTGGATTTTCAAACAGGTTACGTAGGATCACTGGTGGCGTATGGGTATCGTAATACCCCATACCGATATAGGACTTAAACAACGGGTTGCGTGCGGCGATCGTGGCCAGACGTTCAAGCGCTTCCGCCTCACTGCAGCCGTTGGCAAGTGCAAGCGGACCCGCCAGGCGGATGCTGGAGGGAACAATCTGGTCAATCAATTCAGCAAGTGAACTGACCTGCAATTCGGCCAGCATTGCCTGCTGTTCGTTGTTGCCTGGCCCGATGTGGCGGCGTTGAAATAACATATCGTTCGGGTGTGAATGGTCATCATGGAACATGGTGAGCCTCCGACCTTATGGGTTAATCTGATGTTGATAAGCGAGGCTACCCATCAGACCTTCAAGCTGGGACGGGGCGCTGGGGAGTATGCGAAAGAACCAGCCGTCACTTTCGGGGGCTTCATTGACCAGGTTTGGTTCATCGATCAGAAGGGTATTGACCATGACTATGGTTCCGTCGACGGGCATCGTAACGTCTGCGGCAGCTTTTACCGACTCGATGGTGGCGGCTTCTTGCCCTTGGCTGAAGGATTCACCTTCTTTGGGCAGGGCGACATAGACCAAATCCCCAAGAAGCTCTTGGGCATATCCAGTGATGCCAACCGTGACACTGCCGTCGTCTTCGAGACGTAGCCATTCGTGAGATGGGGTATATCTGATTTCGCTCATAGGATTCCTTCTTGACTGGATTTCGTTGGGATAAACCTAAGCAACGTCAGTCGGAGGGCGAGACGAAACAGGAGACGATCGGGGGATCGGCAGCCAGGTCAGTCGGGAGCGCTCCAGGCCTGCGTCAGCCTGTTGCCCCCTCTGTCCTTGGTGCCTGAGATATTACACCTGCATGGCAGGTGTTTTTCCTTCGGCGAGGCCAGATAGGCCTACTCTCCAGAGAGCTTGTAAATGCAGTAGTCCTTTTGCCTGAGAGTTTTTGGGGCTATTCCCCTTCGGCGCCGTCCTCGTAGGACAGTCTCTCCTGCTGCATCTGTTAAGCTGCCTCAAAGCTAATGGAGTTGTTAATGCAATGTCAATAAAAAGTATTAATTATGTTTTCAATCTCAGTGGCGAGGTTTGAGCGTGCTGAATGACATGAAGGCGAGTGGTGGAGATCTCCCTTTGTTTTTGTGGAGATCCCAATGAAAAATTATAATTAATAATATTTTTTTGGTTTTTTAACGTGGTTAATTAAATTATTTATACTACGAAATAGTAGTTTATTTATTAATTTAACTTTTTGATATATATGATTTTGTTTTTTAATTTGATGCTTTCTTTTTTGTGATTAAATAGAGTTATTTTGTCTGTTTTTTTTAAATGTTAACTTCCGTTAAAGGCATCTGTTTTATTGCATTTAGGTGAGTGTTTAACGCGATATCTTTCGTCATTTTTGTGGATAAAGCGGTTTTTATAAACGGGGTGCTGGACTCGGACAACCGGCGTTTATGCCGAGTTGAACAACGCGTTAGCGTTGGCCCGTAGGGTGAGGCCCTTGGCCGAATAATCGAACTTGTTCGATGGAGAGTCCCTACGCCAGAAAGCAAAAAACCCGCCATAGGCGGGTTCTTCTAAACGGGGTGTTGGGCTCGGACAACCGGCGCTGGCGCCGAGTTGAACAACGCTTTAGCGTTGGCCCGTAGGGTGAGGCCTCTGGCCGAATAATCGAACTTGTTCGATGAAGAGTCCTGTCCCTGAAATGCAAAAAACCCGCCATAGGCGGGTTCTTCTAAACAGGGTGCTGGACTCGGACAACCGGCGCTGGCGCCGAGTTGAACAACGCTTTAGCGTTGGCCCGTAGGGTGAGGCCTTTGGCCGAATAATCGAACTTGTTCGATGGAGAGTCCTATCCCTGAAAGCAAAAAACCCGCCATAGGCGGGTTCTTCTAAAGATGGTGCCCGGACTCGGAATCGAACCAAGGACACGGGGATTTTCAATCCCCTGCTCTACCGACTGAGCTATCCGGGCAACGGGGCGCATTAAACCGTATTGGCCGGATGTCGTCAATCGCTTTCTATCACAAAGCCGATCGGTTGCTCTATTTTCAAGCAAGTCCCGCATCGCGTCTCTGCAATAGTCACAATTTGTTAACTCTTCAGCCCTGGCTGTAAGCCTTGCCGTTACTTCAATTCCTGCTCAAACGCGGCAATCGTTGATTGCCTTTACAGGTGGTTATAACAGTAACATGTTACATAATTGTATTTTAAGGATATTATTTTTTCGTTTGTGATCGTTGTAACTTAAATAACATAAATTGAATGTTATGTTTCGATAATAACAATTTCATTCCTGGTATGGGTTGGGAGTGGGGTAGGGAGAAAGAACGTAAAAGTTCACAGATAAATTTGGAGAAAAAGTGAAATACATCATAGGGATAATCTGCATTATTGTTGTCTGTGTCTTAGCTCTCTTGGTAAGCAACGATCGCAAAAACATCCGCTACCGCCCGATCTTTGTGATGCTGGGCTGTCAGTTTGCCATGACTGCACTGTTACTTAAGACCGATGTGGGCAACAAGGTTATTGGTGTGATCGCCGGGGTGTTTGGCAATTTGCTTTCTTACGCCAATGAAGGGGTCAACTTTGTTTTTGGCGGTTTGCTGAATAAAGGGGAGATCTCATTTTTCCTGTCTGTTTTGCTGCCTATCGTGTTTATTTCGGCGCTGATTGGCATCCTGCAACACTGGCGTATTCTTGGTTTTATAATTAAATACATCGGGTTAGGCTTAAGCAAAGTTAACGGCATGGGGCGGCTCGAATCCTATAATGCCGTTGCTTCGGCGATCCTCGGGCAGTCTGAAGTTTTCATCTCAGTTAAAAAGCAACTCGGGCTGTTACCGGAGCACCGTTTATATACGCTGTGTACATCTGCTATGTCGACGGTGTCTATGTCCATCGTGGGCGCCTACATGGTGATGCTTGATCCCCGCTATGTGGTAACCGCATTGGTGCTGAACCTGTTTGGTGGCTTCATTATGGCTTCATTAATCAACCCTTATCAGGTCAAGCCAGAAGAAGACATCCTCAATGTGGTGGAAGGGGAAAAGCAGAGCTTCTTTGAAGTACTGAGCGAATACATCCTCGATGGCTTTAAAGTGGCGGTGATCGTAGGTGCAATGCTGATTGGCTTTATTGCGTTGATCACCATGGCTAACGCGGTATTCACGGCCTTATTTGGCATCTCTTTCCAAGGCGTCTTGGGTTACCTGTTTTCTCCATTGGCTTTCCTGGTCGGGGTGCCTTGGAATGAAGCGGTGCAGGCTGGTGGCTTGATGGCAACCAAGATCGTCAGTAACGAATTCGTTGCCATGCTCAACTTGTCTCAAGGTGGGTATCACTTCACTGAACGTACCATGGCGATTATCTCGGTCTTCCTGGTGTCGTTCGCCAACTTCTCTTCCATTGGCATCATCGTCGGTGCCATCAAAGCGTTGGATTCCAAACAAGGGAACAGCGCCGCTCGCTTTGGTTTAAAGCTGCTTTACGGTTCTACGCTGGTCAGTTTCCTCAACGCTGCCGTGGTGGGGTTCTTCTTTTAAGCAACAGAGTGCCACATCGACAGCGTGTGGCTGGACAGTTTTGCTGCAATATAGGGAATGTGTGATGAAAATGATTTCTCCAACCAAAATTTCGTTATTAGCCATGATGGTTGCTGGCGCAGTAAATGCTGCAACGGTGGATCTCCGCGTTATGGAGACCACCGACGTCCATGGCAATGTGATGGATTACGACTATTACAAAGATCAGGCTACAGCCCAGTATGGTCTGGTGAGAGCCGCTTCGTTAATCGATGCTGCCCGTGAGGAAGTGACCAACAGTGTGTTGGTGGATAATGGTGACATTATCCAGGGTAGTCCGATGGCAGATTATGCCGCCGCTAATCTGAAAAAAGGCGAGGTACATCCGGTCTATCAGGCGATGAACGCCCTGAACTATGTCGTTGGCAATATTGGTAACCACGAATTCAATTACGGTTTGGATTATTTACAACTGGCGATCAGCGGGGCCAAGTTCCCGTACATTAATGCCAATGTGTATGACGCCAAAACCAAAAAACCTTATTTCAAACAGTACCTGATCGTGGATTCGCCAGTTAAAGATCGTGAAGGCAAAGTGCATAATTTGCGTATTGGCTATATCGGTTTCGTGCCACCGCAGGTCGTTCTGTGGGATAAGGCAAAACTGTCCGGCAAGGTGATCACCAAAGACATCACTGAAACGGCCAGAGAGTTGGTGCCGCAAATGCGTAAAGAGGGAGCGGATATCGTTATCGCTATCGCCCACTCTGGCCTTTCTGCCGATCCTTATAAAGCCTTGGCAGAAAATTCTGTGTATTACCTTTCGCAGGTTCCGGGGATTGATGCCATTGCGTTCGGCCATTCTCACGGCATTTTCCCTAGCAAGAGCTTCGCTGCAATCCCCGGGGTTGATATCGATCAGGGAACAGTCAACGGCGTACCTGCGGTGATGCCGGGCCACTGGGCTGATCACCTGGGGGTTATTGATCTAGTACTTGAAGGGGAAACTAACAACTGGAAGGTTGTATCCAGCCGTGCAGAGGCGCGACCAATTTTCGACAAGAAAAACGACAAGTCAGTGGCGGCTGCCAAAACAGCGCTGGTGAAAACGCTGGAACAGGCGCATGACGATACGCGTAAGTTCGTTAACAAGCCTATCGGTACTATCGCTGAAGATACCAATACCTATTTGGCGTTGGTGCAGGACTCCTCAGCAATCCAGATTATCCGTGAAGCGCAGAAAGCCTATGTTAAGCACTATATCCAGGGCGATCCGGATCTGGCAGATATACCCGTGATTTCGGCTGCTGCACCGTTTAAAGCCGGTGGCAGGAAGAACGATCCGGCGGCCTTTGTCGATATGCGCAAAGGGCCTTTGAGCTTCCGTAATGCGGCAGATCTTTACCAGTACGCCAATACGCTGGCCGCAGTGAAAGTACAGGGAAGCGATCTGAAAGAGTGGTTAGAGTGCTCTGCCGGCATGTATAACCAGATAGACGTGAAGACGGATAAGCCACAGTCACTGCTTAATTGGGACGGTTTTCGCGCTTATAACTTCGATATGTTTGACGACCTGAGTTATCAAATAGATGTGACTCAGCCCGCGCGTTACGACGGCGATTGCAACCTGATTAACCCACAGGCGCAACGCATCACGTCACTGACCTATCAGGGTAAGCCGATCGCAGCCCATGCGCGATTCCTGGTTGCCGTTAACAACTACCGGGCATTTACCGGCAAGTTTGCAGGGACGGGGGAAAAGCATGTTGTTATCTCCTCTCCGGACGAAGTGCGCACCATTGTTGCTAATTACATCAGTGAACAAACCAAACAACATGGTGAGTATAAGCCACAAGTAATAAACAGCTGGCAGATTGCACCTATTTCCTCGGATAAGAAATTAGATATTAGGATGGAAACATCGCCAAGCCAGAATGCTGCTGCTTATATCAAGCAAGATGCTCAGCACCCTATGGAATTGATTGAAAAAGACGATATTGGTTTTGCTATTTATAAAATTAATTTACAGAAATAAAGACTAAGGGAAAAACAATGAGAATGGTTGATATCATCGCCAAAAAGCGCGATGGAAAAGAACTGACAACGCAAGAAATTGCATTTTTTGTTGATGGTTATACCCAGGGCAATATTCCTGATTACCAGGCGAGTGCACTGGCAATGGCGATCTTTTTCCAGGATATGAACGATCGTGAACGCGCCGATCTGACTATGGCGATGGTGAATTCAGGGGATGTGATCGATCTTTCTGCGATCGAAGGCGTAAAGGTCGATAAACACTCGACTGGCGGCGTTGGTGATACGACGACGCTGGTGCTGGCACCTTTAGTGGCGGCACTGGATATCCCGGTTGCGAAAATGTCCGGTCGTGGTTTGGGCCACACCGGTGGCACGATCGATAAGCTGGAAGCCGTGGCGGGTTTCCATGTGGAAATTTCCAGTGAACAGTTTATCGAGCTGGTTAATCGCGACAAAATTGCTGTGATTGGTCAAACCGGTAATTTGACCCCGGCGGATAAAAAACTGTATGCGCTGCGTGATGTTACTGGCACGGTGAACTCTATTCCGCTGATCGCCGGTTCAATCATGAGCAAGAAGATTGCCGCAGGGGCTGATGCCATCGTACTGGATGTGAAAACCGGTGCAGGCGCATTTATGAAAACCACCGACGACGCGATCGCACTGGCGACGGCGATGGTACGCATTGGCAATCACGTCGGTCGTAATACGATGGCGGTGATTTCTGATATGTCGCAGCCACTGGGCTACGCTATCGGGAATGCGCTGGAGGTGAAAGAGGCCATCGAAACGCTGCGTGGTGAAGGGCCGGAAGATCTGACCGAACTGGTGATGCAGTTGGGCAGCCAAATGGTGGTGTTGGCGAAAAAGGCAGATTCTTTACCTGCCGCACGCCAGATGCTGGAAGAGGTGATCCGTAACGGTAAAGCGTTGGCTAAATTCCGTGATTTCCTGGCGAACCAGGGGGGAGATGCTTCGATGGTAGATCACCCCGAGAAGCTGCCGCAGGCGAAATATCGGATTGAAGTCCCTGCCAAACAAGCTGGAGTGGTCGCAAACATTGTTGCCGACGAGATCGGTGTCGCGGCGATGTTACTCGGGGCTGGGCGTGCAACGAAGGAAGATGATATCGATTTGGCTGTTGGCCTAATGATGCATAAGAAAGTCGGTGATCGGGTAGCCATCGGTGACTCACTGCTGACGATTCATGCGAACCGCGAGGATGTGGCAAGCGTGATGGCGAAAATATATGAAAGCATCACCATTGCGGACAAAGCAGAAGTACCTAAGTTAATTCACACCATTATTACCCAGTAAATATAAACCATGTTCCTCTCTACTTTTAGAGAGGAACAACTTCGTATCACAATAAAATCTAATTATTAAATATAAATATCTCTGGGTTATTAAATAGAAAACGGGATTTTTCTATGAATAAAACAATGCAATTTAAAATAAACCGACCACTGGCACTGCTCTCTATTTTATTTTCTTTTCAGGGTGTAGCAGAAGAAATTAAAGTAACGAATAACGGTAATATGTTTTCCAATGTGATTAATGACAGCCATGCGGATCTGTCGTTCCGCAATGTATTTAAAAACCTCAGCACGGAGGACTATGGTCAGCGCTCAAATCAGACCGCTTGGGGGCAAGGGATCACCCTTGATTATCAGTCCGGTTATTTCGCGGATATGCTGGGGATAGATGCGTCTTATTATGGTGTGGTGAAATTGGCGGCCAGCGATGATTTTTGGGGCCGTAGTGTGTTGTATAACGACAATGGTCAGGCTAAAGGTTTTAATAAGATCGGCCAACTCTATCTGAAAGGGCGTTTGGGAGATGACGATACCTACTTGCATCTGTATTCCGGCTGGCAACAGATAAAAAAATGGGGCGCGCTCAATAACTCAACGCGGGCTATTCCAAGCACTTATCTGGGTTGGCGTGGTGAAGCAGCTACTGGGCCATTACGCGTTCGCGGTGCCTATGTGACGCGCTACAGTGACAGGGATTCCCCTGATAAAATTCATTTCCGAACGGCGGATAAAAAGCAGATTAGCAGTATTGCTACCGGTGAGTTGAGCTATAGCGATCGGGGTTACAGTGCGCTCTATTTCTTTGGTGAAAGTCATAACTATCTGCAACGGCAGGGGCTGGAATTAGGTTGGCAACCTGTCGCCTGGGTTGATCATCGTTTCAAGTTGGCGAGCCAATTTTACCTTAATCATGGTTTGAATGACTGGACGCATATGTCACGTAGTCATAAAACCTTTGATGATGATGCCTATCATGCAGCGATGTATGCCGAGTGGCGCGCAGATCGCTGGAAGCATAAGATTGGGGCGTCTTACACCCGCGCCTCGTTGTCTGGCGGGTTAGGGCGTTTTGAGTGGCACCTAGCCAAGCACAGTCGAGGGACGTTTAACTCGATGGCTGACAGTTGGGGCAATGACTATGTTGGCGATAAAGAAAAGATGCTGGCCTGGACGTTCGGTTATGCAATTTTACCGGAAGTTGAGTTGGGTATGGTCACCAACTACGGGTGGGGAATGAAGTACCAAGGTCAGAAGCTTGATCGTGGGGAAACGCTGGTTTATTCACGTTGGACGCCTTCACAGCCAGCGTTAAAAAACCTGGCGATACAGCTTTCTGGCGGCCCTTCCTGGAATTTCCAAAGTCAGCATAATCAACCCAAGTTGACGCCGGACGGCAAACCGATGCGTGCGAGAAACCATTCGATCGAACTGCAAGTGGATTACGCGTTTAACTTGTTCTAATCATGTCAGTCTTGCCATGTGAGGTTATTCACATGGCAAAAAATAAATAATTATGCATTTTTAGTGGTTATTAACCGGCTTGAACCGTCAAAAAAAACGTGCAATCATTGCGCAAATTCACGATGCGGTGATTCCCCCTCATCATAAGTCAGAGGATTACAGGCATGACTGGTTTTGTTGTTCAAGCGCAGTTGCGCACCAGACATCTTATGATGCCATCACTCTGTTCTTACTTTTCCCGAACGCGGTCCGCCAGAAATACCCAGCCTGCCATGCGGTAAGGCTATCTGATGCTCGCTGTTAGGCATTATTAAAAATAGAACTGCGGTTCTGATTTTACTGATGTCTATTGGTCGCTGCCGATACCAGCCCCCAATATATCCTTCATACTTGAAGCTGCATCTGTGTTGGCTACATTCACGCGCCCGAATCACTGACTGATGTCAGCTCATCGGGACTTGTTCACTTGCCGCCTCGATGCAACTCCAATTATTTTGGATAGATACCTGATAATCTTAGGAGAGTCAGCCGGTCATGCCTATTTAGGGTAAATGCTGCGACGCCGGACATCACTTTACCGGGATAACCTTTGTTATCTCATTACTGTGCCCTGTGGCACACCCTCATCCTTAACCGTTTGAGAGTTAGCATGATGAAAGAATTGAAAATCGCCACCAGCGCCAGCCTGGTCGCTACCATTGAAACGCTGCGTCAGATCGTCCGCGTAGAGCAAACGGACTTCACCGATGTCGCTGCGTTAGTGGTGTCGGTTGATGACGTCAACACCGGTATCCTGGCGCACCTTAAAGCGACCGGGTTCGAGATCCCGACCTTTGTGGCGGTTGCCGCGGATGAGCATCTTTCCCCGGACTACCTACCTTTTATCAGTGGCGTTTTTGCGCTGGACGGTGCCAGTAAGGCGTTCTACATGGCGCAATTGGAAGCTGCTGCGGATGCTTATGAACAAGCGTTGTTGCCGCCGTTTTTCAAAACATTGAAAACCTATGTGGAAATGGAGAACTCGACCTTTGCTTGCCCTGGGCATCAGGGTGGGGAGTTTTTCCGCAAGCACCCGGCCGGCCGGAAGTTTTTTGAGTTCTACGGTGAAACACTTTTCCGTTCTGACATGTGCAACGCTGACGTTAAGTTGGGCGATCTTCTGATCCACGAAGGGTCGGCCAAAGATGCACAAAAACATGCTGCGCGGGTATTCAATGCCGATAAAACCTATTTCGTGCTCAATGGTACTTCGGCGGCCAACAAAGTCGTGACCAATGCATTGCTGACGCGTGGCGACCTGGTTTTGTTCGATCGCAACAACCATAAATCCAACCACCACGGTGCGTTGATCCAGGCCGGGGCTACGCCGGTATATCTGGAAACCGCGCGTAACCCGTTTGGTTTTATTGGCGGTATTGATTCACGCTGTTTTGATGAGCACTATCTGCGCGAGCAAATTCGTGACGTAGCGCCCGAGAAGGCCAATGCAGCACGTCCGTTCCGGCTGGCAATTATTCAGCTCGGTACTTATGACGGCACTATCTATAACGCACGCCAGGTGATCGACACTATCGGCCACCTGTGTGACTACATCCTGTTTGACTCTGCCTGGGTGGGTTACGAAGGTTTTATCCCGATGCTGAAAGAGTGTTCGCCGCTGTTGCTGGAGCTCGATGAGCTGGATCCGGGTATCTTTGTCACCCAGTCGGTACACAAGCAGCAGGCCGGTTTCTCGCAGACCTCGCAAATCCACAAAAAAGACGACCATATCAAGGGCCAGAAGCGCCACTGCAATCATAAGCATCTCAATAATGCTTTCATGCTGCACGCCTCGACCAGCCCGTTTTACCCGCTATTCGCTGCGCTGGATGTGAATGCCAAGATGCACGCCGGGGCTGCCGGTCGTCGCATGTGGATGGATTGCGTGAAATTGGGTATTGAGACGCGCAAGCAACTGTTGGAACGTTGCTCGCAGCTCAAGCCGTTTATTCCGCTGCAGGTGGCGGGTAAGAATTGGCAAGATTACGACACCGATCTGATCGCCAACGACGCGCGTTTCTTCAATTTTGTACCGGACGAGAAATGGCACGGTTTTGAAGGTTATGCCCAGGACCAGTATTTGGTTGACCCGTGCAAATTGCTGTTGACCACGCCGGGCATAGACGCAGCCACCGGCCAGTACACCGAGTTCGGCGTGCCGGCGACCATTTTGGCCAACTTCTTGCGTGAGAACGGCATCGTTCCGGAAAAATGTGATCTTAATTCAATCTTGTTCCTGCTGACCCCGGCGGAAAATCCGGTCAAGATGGAACAGTTGGTGGATATGTTGGTGCAGTTCGAGCGCTATGTGGCAGAGGACGCGCCGTTAAGTGTGGTTTTGCCAACGGTATATCGCAAGAATGAACAGCGCTATCGTGGTTATACCCTGCGCCAGTTGTGTCAGGAAATGCATGACCTGTACGTCAGTTTTGATGTGAAACAATTGCAGAAAGAGATGTTCCGCCAGCGTCATTTCCCACAGGTGATGATGAACCCGCAAGACGCTAACGTAGAGTTTATTCGCGACAATGTTGAGCTGGTACCCATTGCTCAGGCGGAAGGGCGCATTGCGGCTGAAGGGGCGCTGCCATACCCGCCGGGTGTACTCTGTGTGGTACCTGGGGAAGTGTGGGGTGGCGCAGTTCAGCGCTATTTCTTGGCATTGGAAGACGGGATTAACCGGCTACCGGGATTTTCTCCAGAGTTGCAGGGCGTTTATATCGAGAAAAAGGATCACGGTTGGAAGCGTATCTTCGGCTATATGATCAAGCAATAATTTGGTAGGGCCGCAGAGCGAATGTTAATCAGTTAGTCTTTGTGAAGGTGGGTGATATTTCGGTCGATTAACGCTGGTGACCATGAAACACCGGCGCCCCGACCGAGCAAGGGACCCTAGGCGCGGTCCCTTGCAACCCACGCCTTGCCCTATCAGACGGTTGGCTGCGCCAACGACTCTCTCTTTGTCACTCCGCATCACGGCCGGCTACGACAGACGTCCCTGTCTGTCTCGCCTGAAACCGCCATCCATGGCGGTTTCGCCTATGCTTTGTTCCTGCGTTCGACGTCTTCAAGGGCGTCTAACACCGTGCTCATAGAGGCACTTTCGTCGTTTTTCGGTAGGTAGCCCACAGAGGGGGTGGGTTGCCCGGTGGCTGCTGATTAGGGTGTTGACCTTAATGCGCATCACCGGCTGCCGAGCAAGGCGGCGTTGTCAGGGGCAACCGGCCAGGGAAGGCCGGTTGAGGCGAGACGAACAGGGATGTTTGTCGTAGCCGACCCGCCCGGCAACGCTGACGCTGCGAGGGGACCCGCGTAGCGGGCAGCGGGTGTTAAGCAGGGGGGCGGGTGGAGGGGCCGCGCCTTCGGCCCCTCCAATTGCCGTTCATCTTGGCGGCAAAGAAATACCGAACGTTTATGGCAATTCCTCATACACGGAACCTTCAGAGACCGAATAAAACCAGCCATTCTGATTAACTGGCAAGCATTAGCTCGCAGGGGCTGCTTTTAAATCACCATGACTCGGGATGACAAAGCCGAATGGCGGCACTACCTTTTAGGTAAAAGCCATGAGTATTGGAATAAGATGATGAAAGAAGAGGGTTATCCCGAGTGGGTCAGCAGAGAGAAAAGACGTTCAACGCTGCGTAATTTTAACTGGTTCTTATTGGTTAATGTGTTGCTTGCCGCTTATCTCTTGCTCCAACGCGCTCAGACACTCGGCGATCACTCTCTGACTTATCTGTTACGTGGCGCCCCGGCTATCGATAGCGTGGTGTTATTGTCCGCCTTGTCTTTTATCGTATTACGCCAGTTGGCTGCACGCGGAGAACTGGCGGTTTGGCGTGGCGCGGTGGTGTGTATCCTGTTACTGGCGTTATGTTGGTGCGGCGTTTTCCATCATTTGATCGTCAACAATAATATTAATCTGGTTTACCCTCTGTCGCTCGGCCTGCTGTTTTCCTCATTGATCGCTTTTTACCTTTCCCCAAGATTGTTCTTCCTGTTCAGCATCCCGGTGTTGTTGGTGGCGATAGTCGAAAACATCTTTATCCGCAGCGCTTTTTCTCTGGTTAACCTGATTTCATATGCCTTGATGCTGTTTCTGATTTATTCGGCGCAGCATCGGCTGGAACAATGGTTCACCTTGGCTATTGAGCGTGAGCAGGAAAACAAACAACTGATTGAGCGTCTGAGTAAGCTGGCACACCGTGATCCACTCACCGGTATCGCTAATCGGCGCTACTTTGATCACTACTTTGACGCTGTTTTGCTGCGGGAGTCGACTCTACAGTCGCCGTTTACGCTGATTCTGTTGGATGTCGATTTCTTTAAAAAATATAACGATCACTATGGACACCAACAGGGAGATGAGTGCTTGGTTAGGCTTGCGGCCTGTTTGGACAGTGCAACACGACGTTCGCAGGATCTGGTGGCCCGTTATGGTGGTGAAGAGTTTATTATCCTGCTGCCGAAATCTGATGCCCGTGAGGCTGAACAAGTCGCACAAAGAATTGAGGCGCTGCTCGCGGGTTTGGCGATGCCGCATGCCGCTTCCGAGGTGGCACAATGGGTGACGGTAAGCCAAGGGGTTGCACAATGGCAACCGGGACAAAACCGTGAGCAACTACTGGCGGCAGCCGATCGCGCGTTATACCGCGCCAAGGCGCGTGGTCGCAATGGCTATAGTATTGCAGAGTGATGTGGTTGGTCAGGACGGCACGAAAGGCCGCCCTGACCAAGGTGATTAACGGCGTCGATAGCTCTTTTGCGCGTTGTTCACTTTCACCAGATAACGGCGTGATTCACCGGCTGGATGCTTAGTCGTCAGCGTCTGATAGACGTCGCCCGGCTGCATGCCATTGATGATACTCACCGCTCGAGTCCTGTCGCTGGAGAACACTCGCAACACACTGCCTGCACCACCGTTATAGGCGGTGATAACGGCATAGCGACGCGAGGTTGGGTTCTGAATACCACCCAGGTAGTTGTTCTGCAAAATGGCCAAATAGGCGGTACCGGTGTCGATGTTATTCTCTGGATCGAACAGGTAGCTGCGGCTTGGTTTACCCCATTTCCCGCGCATCTGGAACACGTCTTTACCGGCGGTGTGTTGCACCACCTGCATCAGGCCTAGCGCATCCGAACCGCTTACCGCATAGGGGTTAAAGCTCGATTCGGTCTGCATGATCGCCAGGATCAGTGACTCTTCAACACCGTATTTCTCCGACGCTTTACGGACCATTGGCAGGTATTTATGCGCACGTTTGTCCAGGTGGTTCGGTACCAACTGGATGGTGATTGAGTAAATCACGTGCAGGCCGGAGGTCCGTTTTTGCAGCTTGCTCTGCAATAGATAGTCAGCAAAATGCGCTGCACGCCATTCCCAACGGATCGGCGCGCCTTTGTTATCCAGTACCTGACCATACAGGAACGGTTCTTTACTGATCTGAATATCGTTGACGTCGGAGTAGAGATCGATAGAACCCGGATCGTCGCCCATCAGCAAGGTGCTGATAATCGCCTGACGCAGGTGTGCAGCAGGATCGGTGGTGGCGATGGTTTCAATGGTGATGGCACCAGAATCAAAGTTGATGTGGCTACGGGTTTGATACTGGTCGGTGTATTTAACGTAATCTTTTGGCCCGGCGATCAGAACTTCGTTCAGACCCCAGATATTCTCAATGTTGTGGGCGAATTGGCCCATCAGGATCTCAAAGCCGTTGGTGTCTTTGACCAGCGCTTCGTTGACTTCTTCACTTTTTTTGCCGGAACAGGAAATCAGCAAAGGCGCTATCACTAGCAAAGCTAAAATTTTCTTCATCTTAAAGCCGTATACGGGAAATATTGAAGAGGGCCAGCGCCTGGCCCCAACAGCGTTATTCGCTCGGTGGCGTATAGCCTTCGATGTGCACGTCGTGCCCTTCGAACAGGAACTTGATCATTTCCGCTTCCAGCAGTTTGCGGTCATCCACGTTCATCATGTTCAGTTTTTTCTCGTTGATCAGCATGGTTTGTTTTTTCATCCATTCTGCCCAGGCTTCCTTCGAGATCTCGTTATAGATACGTTTGCCGACGTCCCCTGGGTAAAGTTGAAAATCTTGCCCTTCGGCATCGCGTTGCAGGAAGGTACAAAAAATGGTTCTGCTCATGCTAATTCCTCATCAATGGCGCTATCGCCAAATAAACCCTGCTGGCGTGGTGACTGTTTTGCCAACTGTTGTAACAGGCGGTCAACCGGCGCTGCCAGCCCGACCGATGGCGGCTGCGCCAAGTTATACCAGAGACCGGCGCCTTCATCCATGCTGGCCGCCGCGTCGTTCATATCCAACCATATCGGCACGATATCGAGATGGAAATGACTGAAAGTATGACGAAATGCGGTCAACTGCTGCTGGCGATTGTTTTTCAGACCGCGTTGTTGGAGCCAGAGTTCCATCTCTTCTCGTTCGCTGAACTGCGGGAAGCAAAATAGGCCACCCCATAGCCCAACGGCTGGCCGTTGTTCCAGCCAGGCTTGCTCACCCTGCTGCAACAATAAAAAGTAGGCCGTTTTTTCCGGTAGGGTTTGCTTGGGTTTTTTACCGGGGTATTTCGCCCAACTGTGGTTGGCATAGGCGATACAGCCTAGGCTGAGCGGGCATAGCTCGCATTTGGGTTTGGAGCGGGTACAAACCATTGCCCCCAGGTCCATCATCGCCTGATTGAACTGGCCGACGCCCTTTGCCGGGGTGACGTCTTCACTGATCTGCCAGAGACGGTTTTCCACGTCTTTCTTGCCAGGCCAACCTTCAACCGCATAGCAGCGTGCCAATACGCGTTTCACGTTGCCATCGAGGATCGGGTAGTGTTGGCCGAGTGCCAGCGACAGTACCGCACCTGCGGTTGAACGGCCGATTCCAGGCAGCGCGTGGATTTCTTCAAAGGTTGTCGGGAACTCGCCGCCGTGCTGTGCGACAATAGTCTGCGCAGCCTTGTGCAGGTTACGCGCTCGGGCGTAGTAACCCAGGCCGGTCCACAGATGTAGCACTTCGTCCAGCGGCGCTTCTGCCAGAGTACGCACGTTGGGAAAACGAGCGATAAAGCGCTGAAAGTAAGGGATCACGGTGGCAACCTGAGTTTGTTGCAACATGACCTCAGATAGCCATACTTGATAGGCGGTTTTATCAAGCTGCCACGGCAGAGTTTTGCGGCCGTAACGCTGGTACCAGTCAAGCACCACCTGTGCGAACTGTTGTGCTTGCATCATAAGCAGATTCGATATCCGGCAGAAAATGAAGCGCGATTGCAGCATAGAGTCATGATGCTGTAAACCGGAACTTTCCGACGTCGCACGGCAGGTACATAAGATGAACACTTGCTAAACCAATGTATCTTTGCATAATGCGCGTTTCCCTAATTAGCAGCCAAACAGACAGAAAGCACTATGATTAATGACGTCATCTCCCCGGAATTTGATGAGAACGGTCGCGCTATGCGCCGTATCCGCAGTTTTGTTCGCCGCCAGGGGCGGCTGACCAAAGGCCAGCAGCACGCGCTGGACAACTATTGGCCGGTGATGGGCGTGGAGTATCAGGCTGAACCTGTCGACATCACTGCACTGTTCGGGCGCGATGCGCCGACCGTGCTGGAGATCGGTTTTGGTATGGGCGCCTCGCTGGTGACCATGGCGGGTAATAACCCGCAGCAGAATTTCTTGGGGATTGAAGTACATTCGCCGGGTGTGGGCGCGTGTTTGGCCGACGCCACCGAAGCGGAGTTGAGCAACCTGCGCGTAATGTGTCACGACGCAGTTGAGGTGCTGGAGAATATGATCCCGGACGGTTCGCTGGACATGGTTCAGCTGTTTTTCCCCGATCCGTGGCACAAAGCGCGCCACAACAAGCGCCGTATCGTACAGACGCCGTTTGTTGAATTGGTGCGTCGTAAACTGAAAGTAGGCGGCGTGTTCCACATGGCCACCGACTGGCAGCCTTACGCAGAACATATGTTAGAGGTTATGAACGGGATCTCAGGCTACCGTAATCTTTCCAGCGATAATGATTACGTGCCGCGTCCGGATTCACGCCCACTGACAAAATTTGAATTACGCGGCCAGCGTCTGGGACATGGCGTTTGGGATTTGATGTTTGAGAGGAAAGAATAATGGCTAAGAACCGTAGTCGTCGTTTACGTAAAAAGTTACACATTGAAGAGTTTCAGGAGCTGGGTTTCTCCGTAGCATGGCGTTTTGCCGAAGGCACCTCGGTTGAAGACATCGACAGCACGCTGGACGCTTTCATTGATGAAGTGATCGAGCCGAACGGCATGGCGTTTGACGGTAGCGGCTACCTGCAGTGGGAAGGTTTGATCTGTCTGCAAACTATCGGTCACTGCACCGACGAACAACGCGAACTGGTCAAAAAATGGCTGGAAGCGCGTAAACTGACCGATGTTAAGGTCAGTGATCTGTTCGATATCTGGTGGGACTGATTTTCCCAGCCTGATGGGCGCGGCTTTGTGCCGCGCTATGCTTATATGCTTTTAAGGTGCCTTAATGGCGCCTTTGTTTTGTCCGGAGTGTGACCGCGGTGGTAACAACATTGGATAACGCGTTGCTGGATGACATTCTGCAACAGGTGCGCCCGCTGATAGGTCAGGGCAAAGTGGCAGATTACATACCGGCGCTGGCCGAAGTGGCTGCTGATCGCCTGGCTATTGCCGTTTGCACCGTCGACGGCGAAATGTTCCAGGCGGGTAACGCCACCGAGCGCTTCTCTATTCAGTCCATTTCCAAGGTACTGAGTCTGACGCTGGCACTGGCACGCTATCAGGAACACGAAATCTGGCAACGGGTCGGCAAAGAACCTTCCGGTCTGCCGTTCAACTCGTTGTTGCAGTTGGAGATGGAGCAGGGCAAACCGCGCAATCCGTTTATTAATCCCGGTGCGCTGGTGGTGTGCGACATGCTGCAAACCCGGCTCAGTGCCCCCAAACAGCGAATGCTGGAAGTGGTGCGCCAACTGGCCGGTGAAGATGACCTGGCCTATGATGCGCGGGTGGCCCGTTCCGAGTTTGAACACTCCGATCGCAATGCCGCAATAGCCTATCTGATGAAGTCATTCGGCAACTTCGAAAACGACGTGCTCACCGTGCTGCAAACCTATTTTCACTACTGTGCGCTGCGAATGAGCTGCGTAGAGCTGGCACGTAGCTTCGTTTACCTGGCCAATCATGGCCGCGATCTTAGCGGACGTGAAGTGATCAGCCCATTGCAGGCGCGACAGATTAATGCGCTGATGATGACCAGCGGCATGTACGATGGTGCAGGGGAGTTTGCTTACCGTGTGGGTATGCCGGGGAAATCTGGCGTCGGCGGCGGTATCGTCGCCATTGTTCCTGATGAGCTGTCGATCGCTGTCTGGTCACCGGAGCTGGATGCCTCCGGTAACTCGCTGGCGGGAACTGCGGCACTGGAACTGTTGTCTCAACGGATTAGCCGTTCGATTTTTTAGCCCATCACGGAAGGGCGTCAGGAGAAAATATGTTAAAGAAAACCGGATTAGCCTTGTTGTTGTTGACGGCTTCACAGGCACACGCCGAGTATCAGTGCAGTGTTAAACCTCAGGACGACGTGATTATCAGCCCGCAAAATGTGCAGGTGACGGGCGCCAGTGGCAATCTGCAGATTTCACCTGATGGTGATGTAACCCGCAACGGCCAGGCTTTGAGCATAAATGACAGCCAGCGGCAAAAGGCCTTCAGCTATCAGAGCGCACTGCGTAAAGAATTGCCTTGGATTGATAAAGGTGCGCAGCAACACCTGGAAAAAGCGCGCGTGGCGCTGGACAAGGTGATTGTTAAGGAGCTGGGGAGCGACAGCAACGTGCGTAACCGGCTGACCACTTTGAATGGCCAGCTCAAGCAGCAGATGAACCGTATTATCGAGCACCGCAGTGACGGCCTGACCTTCCACCATAAGGCGATTGACCAGGTTGAGCAGGATGGCCGTAATCTCGTGCAGCAGAGCATGGGTGGTGTGCTACAGGACAGTCTGAATGAGATGGGTGTCAAACAGGCTGCCAACAGTGGCGGCAACCCGTTGCAGGCGATCATGGGTAACCTGGGCGGCCTGCAGAAAGCGATTCAGAATGAATGGAACAACCAAGAGCAGGACTTCCAGAACTTTGGCCGTGACGTGTGTAACCGTGTTACAGGCCTGGAGACTCAGCGTAAAGATCTGCTTAATTCGTTGAAATAACATGACATCACGGTTGATCGCCCGCTGCTTGGTATCTTCAGAGTGAAGCAAAAAAAGCGCTGATAATTCAGCGCTTTTTTCTATTCATCTGCCAGGAACAACTCCAGCAGCGAGTTAAGGAAGAGTTTACCTTTCTCGGTGATTTGCCAATATTCCGGCGTTTCTTCCAGATAGCCTTTCGCCAGCGCTTCGTCCAGTGGTGCACGGATAGTGCTTTCATCCAGCCCGGTATAGTTGACGAATTCGGCACGCGGTGCGGCTTCCAGCAGACGGAAGCGGTTCATGAAGAACTCGAATGGTCGATCTGCCGTCATCACCTCATGCTGTTTGTCCATATACTTGCCCTGCATAAAACCACGCGGATGCTTGGTTTTCGCCGTACGCAGAATACGACCGTCGCTGAAGGTCAGTTTACCGTGTGCGCCGCAGCCAATCCCCAGATAGTCGCCGAAGCGCCAATAGTTGAGGTTGTGTTGGCACTGATAGCCGGGTTTGGCATAGGCCGAAGTTTCATATTGTTGATAACCAGCGGCGCTCAGTAGTTCGTGACCGCGTTCGAAAATATCCCACAGCGCATCGTCGTCCGGCAGTACCGGCGGGCGCGAGCTGAACAGGGTATTGGGTTCGATGGTCAACTGATACCACGACAGGTGCGGTGGGTTCAGGGCAATCGCCTGGCGTAAATCGTCCAGCGCTTCTTCCAGCGACTGGTCCGGCAGGCCGTGCATCAGATCGAGGTTAAAGCTGCGCAGACCAAGACCGGTAGCCAGGTGTGCCGCGCGTTTGGCCTCTTCCGGGCCGTGTATGCGTCCCAGACGGGTTAACTTCTCGGCGCTGAAGCTCTGGACCCCGATTGAAATACGGTTCACACCGGCGCGCTGGTAGCCGCTGAAGCGATCGGCCTCAACGGTACCGGGATTTGCCTCCATGGTGATTTCGGCACCCTCAACCACGTGTATACGTGCACGGACACCGTCCAGCAGCGATTGCATCGCTTCAGCGCTGAGCAGGCTAGGGGTACCGCCGCCGATAAAAATGGTACTGATTTCGCGACCGGCAACCAACGGCAGATCGGCATCCAGGTCTGCCAACAGATGATCGACATATTCTTGATGCGGTACTTCACCCTTCAACGCATGTGAGTTGAAGTCGCAGTACGGGCATTTCTGCACGCACCACGGGATATGAATATACAAACTCAGCGGGGGCAACTTAAGCATTGCGCATCGCTTCCAACATCAGTTTCAGCGCTTTACCACGGTGAGATACTGCGCGTTTCTCGTCACGGCTCAGCTCTGCCGCTGTGCGGCCCAGTTCCGGGACATAGAAGATTGGATCGTAACCGAAGCCGCCTTCACCTGCGGCCGCAGAGGTGATTTCACCGGCCCAGCTACCATGGAACACCAACGGGGTTGGATCTTCCGCGTGGCGCATATACACCAGTACACAGTGGAACTGTGCACCGCGGCTGCCCTGCGGCACGTCTTTCAGTGCGATCAGCAATTTGTCGAGATTTTGCTGGTCTGAAGCGTCAACGCCCGCGTAACGTGCAGAATAGATACCTGGTGCACCGCCCAGCGCGTCGACAGCCAGACCCGAGTCGTCGGCAATCGCCGGCAGGCCGGTGATTTGCGCGGCATGGCGGGCTTTCAGGATCGCGTTTTCGATAAAGGTCAGGCCGGTTTCCTCAGCGGAATCCACGCCCAGCTCGGTTTGTGCGACCACATTCAGCCCGAAATCGGCCAGCAGGTCGGCGAGTTCACGCACTTTGCCCGGATTACCGGTGGCAAGAACGACTTTTTGCATGATGACTACCTTGAAATTTATTCGATTAGCGCCGCGACCACGGCGGGGATCTGTTGCGGGTTAACGATGCGTAACTGTTTATGCCGCCCCAGTTCGCCTTTCTCTATGGTGACGTTGCTTTTCGCCACTTTGAACTGCTTGGCGAGAAACTTGATCAGATGAGCGTTAGCCTGGCCGTCTACCGGCGGGGCGGTAATGGCGACTTTAAGTTCGTCGCCATGCAAACCGACGATCTGGTCGCGGCTGGCTTTCGGCTGAATATATAGCCTGATTGCCAGCCCGTCCAGCACGGGGGTGACTGCACTCACAGCAGGAACCAGATCTCACCAAACAGATCCATGCCCAGGTAGTTGATCAGATACAAGATCAGGATCACAACCATCGCTGAAAAATCAATGCCGCCCATAGCCGGCAGAATACGGCGGATAGGGGACATTAAAGGCTCGGTCAATTGATACATCAGTTGATCAATTGGGCTGCGGCCCTGGCTAATCCAGCTCATCAGCGCGCGAATAATCATCACCCAGAAGATCAGGTAACCGGCCGACTTCACCAGCGAGATCAAGCCAAACAGCAGGTTATATGGACTGAGTGACATCGCGCCGCCTTGAATGAGCAACAGCAGCGGGTATTTGATGGTCATCAGCAAAAATGCTAACAGCAGTGATGCACTGTCGATTGGCCCCAATGACGGGATGATACGGCGCAGCGGGCCAACCACCGGCTGGGTGATTTTCACGACAAACTGTGCGAATGGGTTGTAAAAGTCAGCGCGTGTCCACTGCATCCAGATGCGCAGCAGCAGTACCATGACGTAAAGATCAACAACGGTTTTGACCAAAAAAGTCAGCGTTAGCATGTAGTAGCCCTTCTCCTTAACTCTCGATTATTTAAAATGATTTTTCCATTTCCTGCGCACGGGATACTGCCGCTTGCATCGCTTTGGCCACGGTGGCCGGCAGTTGTTGTTCGTTGAATACCCGTAGTGCCTCGGCGGTGGTGCCGCCTTTGGAGGTGACCTGCTCACGCAAGGTCGATAATGGTGTCTCTGGGTTTGCTTCGACCAGCGCGGCGGCGCCAGAAGCGGCTTGCTGGACCAGATCGCGGGCGGTCTGGCTGTCAAAGCCCATACGTTCGGCTTCCTGCTGCATGGCTTCCATAAACAGGAAGAAATAAGCCGGTGCACTGCCTGCCGCCGCGATTACGCTATTGATGCCGCTTTCGTCATTCACCCAACAGACTTTACCGACGGATGCCATCAAATCGCTGGTGTAGTCGCGGTCCTGCTGGCTAACTTGCTGTGGCGCATACAGGCCACTCATCCCTTTGCCTACCAAGGATGGGGTGTTCGGCATGATGCGGACGATGTTAAGTTTATCCCCCAGCAACTGGTAAAAACGGCTGACCTGGATACCTGCGGCGATGGACAATACCAGTTTACCGCTGAAGTCGATCTGATCGCGCAGGGGCTGACACACGTCTGCCATCATTTGCGGTTTTACCGCCAGCACCACGACATCAGCAGCGCGTGCGCAAGCAAGGTTATCGCTGCTGCTGATGATGCCGTAGTCTGCCGCCAACGCATCACGGTTTTTGGCCGAGGGTGCGCAAACGCTGATGGATGTGGCCGGGTAACCCCCGGCAACCAGGCCGGCGATGATAGCGCGTGCCATATTACCGGCACCAATAAAGGTAATCTTACGGTGCTGCATTAAAATTCCTCATCTGTGTGTATATCCGTCGTCTTTCAAGCTGGCTGTATTGCTATAACTTGAAAGCTATAGATATGTTAGGCCTGTGAATAATCACGGGCGCCAAAAATCGCGGTGCCAATACGCACCATCGTACTGCCTGCAGCAATCGCCGCCGTCATATCATCAGTCATGCCCATCGACAGCGTGTCCACTTGGGGATACTGCTGTTGCAGTGCCTGAAAGGCGTCGCGCATCTGGCTGAACACCGCTAACTGGTTCTGGTAATCCTCTTGCGGAGCGGGGATAGCCATCAGTCCGCGCAACCTGAGATTCGGCAGGGCGGCAACTGCCTCTGCCAGTGCCGGCAGTTCAGCCAATACAATGCCAGATTTGCTCTGTTCATCGCTGATATTTATTTGGATCAGCACGTTAAGCGGTGGCATGTCTGCCGGGCGTTGTTCGCTCAAACGCAGGGCGATACGCAATCGATCGACGGTGTGGCACCAGGCAAAGTGTTCTGCTACCAACCGACTCTTATTGGATTGCAGCGGGCCGATAAAGTGCCAATCCAGCGTTGCACCTTCTGGCAGTGCAGCGAAATGTTTAACCTTATCCACGCCTTCCTGCACATAGTTCTCGCCGAAGGCACGCTGACCTGCCGCTATGGCTTCTGCGATCGCTGCCACAGGTTTGGTTTTGCTCACTGCAAGCAGTGTCACTTCTTCTGGAGCGCGAGCGCAGCCTTGAGCGGCCGCGGTAATGCGGTTTCTGACATCCTGCAGATTCTGTTGGATAGTGCTCATTATTGACCCAGGAGATTGATATGGATATCGATGAATTCGTGGCCCTTAGTGTAAAGCATAATGCTTCGGATCTGCACCTTTGTACCGGTCATCGACCGATGTTACGCATTGATGGTGATCTGTGGCCCTTGGAAGGGGCTGAAATGCTCACCGAGGCGAGTATGCATTTGCTGTGCGGCATGTTGCTGCAACCAGCGCAATGGCAGCAGTTGCGACAGCAGGGCCAGCTCGATCTGGCACTCTCGCTGTCGGGCAATATTCGGCTGCGAGCTAATTTCTTTTTGCAAAGTCAGGGTGTTTCCATTGCCTTGCGCTTAATTGCCGACCGCTGTCCAACGTTAGCGGCACTGGCAGCGCCAGATATTATCCCCGCGTTGGTGCGGCGGGAGGACGGTTTGATTCTGGTGACCGGAGCGACGGGCAGCGGAAAGTCGACCACGCTTGCGGCGATGATTGACAACATTAACCAGCACCAGCGGCGGCATATCCTCACGGTGGAGGATCCTATCGAGTTCATCCACCACAGCCAGCAGTGTTTAATCCAACAGCGGGAATTGGGGCGCGATAGCCACAGTTTTGACGACGCATTGCGTGCTGCACTGCGTGAGGATCCAGATGTGATTTTGTTGGGGGAGCTACGCGATACCACCACCATTCGTCTGGCGCTGACCGCTGCGGAAACCGGTCATCTGGTGCTGGCAACGTTGCATACTCGCAGTGCACCACAGGCGGTAGAAAGGCTGGTGGATGTATTCCCAGCGGATGAAAAGCCTTATGTGCGTGCCCAGTTGGCTGGCAGTTTACAGGCGGTGATCGCCCAAAAGCTGTTGAGCAGGCCTGGCGGCGGGCGTGTGGCTATTTTTGAAGTGCTGACGGTGACAGCGGCAGTCAGCAGCATGATCCGCGAAGGCAAAACCCATCAGCTGGCCAGCGTGCTGCAAACGGGTGGGCAGTTTGGCATGCAGACGTTTGAACAGGGTTTACAACAGCGGATCAGTGCTGGGTTACTGAATGGGGAACAGGACGCTTTTGCATCAGGATTAGATTAACCCAGTTGCCGCTCAAACCAGCTTTCCAAGATCACCACTGCTGAAGCAGAGTCTACACTGCCTTTGTCCAGAGCGCGGAACCCACCGCGGTCGAACAGATTAGCACGGGCTTCGACAGTACTGAGGCGCTCATCATGCAGCGCGATTTGTACGCCAAAGCGGCCATGCAAGCGGTTGGCGAACTTGCGTGCTTGCTCTGTGACCAACTGCTCTGTGCCGTCCATGTTCAGCGGCAGGCCGACGACGACCAGATCAGGTTGCCACTCTTTCAGCAGTTTCTCGATCTTTTGCCAGTCCGGCTTACCCTCTTGTGCTTTGAAGGCCGCCAGTGCACGGGCGCTGCCGGTGAGTTCCTGCCCGATGGCTGCTCCGATGCTTTTGGTGCCGAAGTCGAAGGCGATAATGGTGCGGTTGGTCATCAAGCATGTCCTGCGTGGTTGGCAATACTACAAATGTCGATGCCGAGGCGGTTAGCCGCCTCGCGCCAGCGGCTGGCGATTGGCGTATGGAACAGAATGTTGGTGTCGGCTTCAATGGTCAGCCAGGCGTTTTCCAGCACTTCCTGTTCTAACTGGCCTTTTTCCCAGCCGGCATAACCGAGCGCCACCAACACGTCATCGGGTTGGTCTGCGGTGCCCAGTGTCTCCAGCACGTCTTTCGACGTGGTGATCATGGTCTCTGGTGAGATCTGAATGCTTGAACCGAAGCCTTTACAAGGTGTATGCAGGATAAAGCCACGATCGTCCGCCAACGGCCCGCCTGCAAAGACGGGTTTATCCAGGCTGATGGCCGGATCGCGCATCGGTGGCATGATCTTCAGTTTGCTCAGCACCGTTTCCACCGTGAACTGTTCCACCGGTTTATTGATCACCAGGCCCATGGCGCCGTCTTCATTGTGCTCGCAGACATAAATCACCGAGCGTTTGAAGCGAGGATCCTGAAGTGATGGCATAGCGATAAGAAAATGGTGCTGTAAATTCATGGTGTTATTTAAGGTAATTGATTGGTGAGAAGTTAAACAACCGCCAGTATGCGGTTATACCCATCGCCTTTCAAGCCGCAGCTTGCTTGACGCGGGCCGAGCGAGTCGGCCCGGGAAGCCAGGATGGCGGGCGACAGCATCGCCCGCACTGTGATTATTTTGCCGCCAGACGTTTTTCGATCGCGTCCATCAGCATGCCGGTAATCGACACAGGGAAGGCTGCTTCGATTTCACGTGCACAGGTTGGGCTGGTGACGTTGATTTCAGTCAGTCGATCACCAATCACGTCCAGGCCAACAAAGATCAGCCCTTTTTCTTTCAAGGTTGGAGCCACGGCACGAGCGATTTTCCAGTCGCTTTCGCTCAACGGACGAGCTTCACCACGGCCGCCAGCGGCCAGGTTGCCACGGGTTTCGCCTTGTGCGGGAATACGCGCCAGGCAGTATGGTACAGGCTCCCCATCAACCACCAGAATACGCTTATCACCTTCCTTGATCGCTGGCAGGAAGTTTTGCGCCATGCAGAAGCGGCTACCGTGTTCGGTCAGCGTTTCGATAATCACCGACAGGTTCGGATCGTCCTGTTTAACGCGGAAAATGGACGCGCCGCCCATGCCATCCAGCGGTTTGAGGATGATATCACCATGTTGCTGGTGGAATTTACGGATGTGCGCTGCACTGCGGCTCACCAGGGTGTCCGGCGTCAGTTCAGGGAACCAGGCGGTGAACAGCTTTTCATTGCAGTCACGCAGGCTCTGCGGCTTGTTGACCACCAGAGTGCCTTTGACCTCCGCACGCTCCAGAATATAGGTTGCGTAGATGTATTCGGTATCGAAAGGTGGGTCCTTACGCATCAGGATCACGTCAAGATCCTGCAGCGCCAGATCTTGTTCGCTGCCAAAGCTGAACCAGCTCTCTTTATCTTCCTTCACGCTCAGCAGGCGAGTGCGGGCGCGCCCGTCACCGCCATGCAGATAGAGATCGTTCATCTCCATATAATGCAGTTCCCAGCCACGGCGCTGCGCTTCGAGCAGCATGGCGAAGCTGGTGTCTTTCTTGATATTGATGGAAGCGATAGGGTCCATCACGATGCCGAGCTTAATCATCTTTTCTCCTTTAACCCAGATCACCGAAACGTACCTGCAATGCGGTAATTGCGGTGAGCGCTGTGGTTTCTGTACGCAGAACGCGTGGCCCCAGCAGGATATCAGTAAATCCGTGGCCTGTGGTCATCGCAATTTCGTCGGCGGATAAACCGCCCTCTGGCCCAATCAGCAGGCGGACATGTTCCACCGGCAGCGGCAACGTATTGATGCTGTGGCTGGCGCGTGGATGCAGGTTGAGTTTCAGGCTACCATCTTGCTCGGCGCACCAGTCTTCCAGTTTCATCGCTTCGCGAATTTCTGGAATACGATTGCGGCCACATTGTTCGCAGGCGGCGATGGCAATTTTCTGCCATTGCTGAAGTTTTTTAGCCAAACGTTCGCCATCCAGCTTCACGCCGCAGCGCTCGGAAAACAGCGGGGTGATGATATTAACCCCCAGTTCGATGGATTTCTGAATGGTGAACTCCATCTTTTCGCCGCGAGAAATCACCTGGCCAAGATGCAGATTGAGTGGTGATTCACGGTCTTCCAACTGTCCGGTGCTGAGCTGTACCTGAACGCTTTTCTTGTCGACCTGGGTGATCACGGCGTCAAACACCTGATTGCTGCCGTCGAATAACTGCAACGCCTGGCCAGCGTTCATGCGCAGTACACGCCCGATATGGTTGGCGGCGTCTTCGCTTAAGAAGATTTCCGCATTGTCGATCAACGGCTGCGGGTGATAAATACGGGGTATACGCATTGAATATTCGATCCTGACTAGAGGGTATAGTTTGCCTGATAGAACAGGGGCTATACCCTATGAATTTCGAGTTGCAGCTAGGCGCCTAGCTCGTTCATCCCCAGGCGCTTACTTTAGTAAGTAACTGGGGTGGGCGAGTGCAGGTAACAACGCTGCGGCTTGAAAGGCGACGGGTATATAGTAGGTTAGCCCTTTCGTTGCTGGCAAGCTTGCTGAATATAGGGATTATGGTTGCCCTGTACCTTAGCGATGCGTGCCTCGCGCTGGCATTCCCACTGGTTTACCGGATATTGACGGTTCCACACGTCAAAAAGCTGGGTCTGTTGCCGTGAAAGCTGCAGTTGATAACGGTCGCGCATATAGAAGTAAGTACGAGCGATGGCACCGCGGGCACGAGCGGGCGGTTCGGCCTGTTTGTTTTTGAAGTCCACTTTCATTGGGCACTGGCCGTACTGGCCCTCGCCACCTTTCCATTGGCTATACATAAAGTTATTACGATCGCCGTTCACTTCACCTATCGCCGGCTGCAGGTTGTGCAAGTCGGTCTCGATTTGTCGGTAGCCCGCATCCTTATTGCAGTTTTTGCGACCACCCTGTTGCCAGCACTGTAATTGGTGACCGAACTGCCAGGCAGGTACCACATGTTCCCATTCGATACGCTGTGCGCGCTGGGCATTTTTACGCGCCTGATAGCCACAACTGTTCAGGTCGGGGATGCCTTTCTTGCCCTGCCAGTCTATCCGGCAGCCGCAGTAGAATGAACCCGGCGCATCCTGGTTAATTTTAGCCGCTGCCGCTTTGGCCTGAGAAAAGTTATTGATGCCGTGGGCCTGAGCGGCACCCACGGTGAGAACCACCGTAAACAAAATTTTGCGAAGCATATTCCAAAACAGCTCAAAATTGGAAAAGCAGGCAGGGTAGCGGAAGTTTACGGTAGTAGCAAATGACGATATTTACTTGTTTTAACGTATAAATCGTTTCGTTAAAGGGGATCGTTAGCGTTAAATCTCAGCTTTTCGCCGCACTGACGGCAACGGTATTCACTTTCACCACGCAGCACCCGATTATGGCGACGCACGGTAAGCTGGTGCTGTTGGCAATCGCACAGGTAGGGGAAGGTCTTGCTCTGTACTGAGGCAATCTCAAATTGATGAGTACGGCTGGCAGGTACCTGCAATACGCTTTCCATCATCCAACGCCATTCATTGCCGTGAGGAGGGACGCGGCCAAACTGGCGAAATACCAACAGGTGCGCCAGTTCATGAGGCACCACTTCGTCGATAAACGCTTGCTGGTTTTCCATCAGTAATATCGGGTTTAGCCTGATTTCCCAAGCTTGCAGCCAGGCCGTACCCGCGCTGGTACCACGTTGTTGGTAAACAACTTTGGGCTCCGGGAACTCGACGGAAAAGTGCTGACGGGCCAGCTGCAATTTTTCTCGCAGACAGCGCATCACCGCTTGTTGTAGCGCAATGGGGATTCTTACTTTGTTCATTGTGGCTAGCTTAAGCAATGGCGCGTCGGCTGGCAATAAGCGTATTCCCAACATATTTGACGCTGCTTTTGTGTTGGCTGCGTCATTTAGAGGATCCCAGGAGCTCTTCCCTAATTGCGTTGCTGCAATCCGCGTTCAAAACTGTTCCCGGCAGATTTCTCACCGCATTGATAACCTGATCGACACCGATGGATTGTAATCAATGTGTTAACTGCGGGATAATAAACCGTACATGCTGAGTCTGTACCCGCAGTGCTCACAGATAAGATTGGAAAGCGCCCTGAACAATGCCTTGCTAACACAGGGGTTATTATGCGATTTAGCGCAATAACCGACTGATTAAAAATACGTAAGGTGGAGGGAGTTTTTTGACGCGGCCTGCCCCGAGCTGGCTGAGTAAGTGTGAATTTAACGCAGCTGATGTTGCAAGTGAGAGATCAATGTCGAATAAACCGTTCCATTATCAAGATCCGTTCCCGCTGAAGAAAGACGATACCGAATACTATCTGTTGAGCCGCGATCACGTTTCAGTGAGCGAGTTTGAAGGCCAGGAAGTCCTGAAAGTAGCCCCCGAAGCATTAACCCTCCTTGCCCAACACGCGTTCCATGACGCCTCATTCATGCTGCGCCCAGCGCACCAGCAGCAGGTGGCCGATATCCTCAAGGATCCGGACGCCAGCGAAAACGACAAGTACGTTGCGCTGCAATTTCTGCGTAACTCAGAAATCGCCGCCAAGGGTATTTTACCGACCTGCCAGGACACCGGGACTGCAATTATCGTCGGCAAAAAGGGCCAGCGCGTCTGGACCGGCGGCGGTGACGAAGCGGCATTATCACGTGGGGTGTACAACACCTTTATCGAAGACAACCTGCGTTATTCGCAAAACGCTGCGCTGGATATGTACAACGAGGTCAACACTGGCAGCAACCTGCCAGCACAGATCGATCTCTACAGCGTAGACGGTGAAGAATACAAATTCCTGTGTATCGCCAAGGGCGGTGGTTCAGCCAACAAAACCTATCTTTACCAAGAGACTAAAGCGCTGCTGTCACCGGGCAAGCTGAAAGACTATCTGGTCGAGAAAATGCGTACGTTGGGTACCGCGGCTTGTCCGCCGTATCACGTCGCATTTGTTATCGGTGGGACGTCTGCCGAAGCAACGCTGAAAACCGTGAAGCTGGCCTCCACTAAGTATTACGATGGCCTGCCGACCGAAGGTAACGAACATGGTCAGGCGTTCCGCGATGTGGTGCTGGAAGAGGAATTGCTAAAAGAGGCGCAGAACCTCGGGTTGGGTGCACAGTTTGGCGGCAAATACTTTGCGCACGACATCCGCGTGGTGCGTCTGCCGCGTCATGGCGCATCCTGCCCGGTAGGCATGGGGGTTTCCTGTTCCGCTGACCGTAATATCAAAGGCAAGATCAACCGCGATGGCATCTGGCTGGAAAAACTGGAGCATAACCCGGGCAAGTTTATTCCGCAGGAGCTGCGTCAGGCCGGGGAAGGTGAGGCGATTAAAATTGATCTTAACCGCCCAATGGCAGAGATCCTAAAACAGCTGTCGCAATACCCGGTATCCACCCGTCTGTCGTTGAGCGGCACTATTATCGTGGGCCGTGATATCGCACACGCCAAATTGAAAGAGCGCCTGGACATGGGTGAAGGTTTGCCGCAGTACGTGAAGGACCACCCGATTTACTACGCTGGCCCAGCCAAAACACCGGACGGTTACGCATCGGGTTCGCTGGGGCCGACAACGGCTGGGCGTATGGACTCTTATGTTGATCTGCTGCAATCGCACGGCGGCAGTATGATTATGCTGGCGAAAGGTAACCGCAGCCAACAGGTGACCGACGCTTGTAACAAGCACGGTGGCTTCTATCTTGGCAGTATCGGTGGCCCCGCGGCGGTATTGGCGCAGCAGAGCATCAAGAGTCTGACCTGTGTCGAATACCCGGAGTTGGGGATGGAAGCGATCTGGAAAATCGAAGTGGAAGATTTCCCGGCGTTTATTCTGGTCGATGATAAAGGCAATGACTTCTTCCAGAAGATCCAGGCCGGTCAGTGTTCACGCTGCGTGAAATAACCTCTGTAAATACTTATCGCCCGGCGGCGGGCGGTAAGTAATCTGCGAGTGAGGTTCCTGTGTAAAGTCCTGTAGCCCGCTGGACGCAACCTTTTAACCTGTATACCCTAACGCGCTAAGCAGTAACACACGCATAAAGGCATATTTGGAATAGAAGGTTCGGCAAACACATGGAAACGCAGGAAAATCATATCAGGGAGTTGCTGGTCTGGATTGAAGACAACCTGACTAACCCACTGTCACTGGATATCGTTTCTGCCAAATCAGGCTACTCGAAATGGTATCTGCAGCGAATGTTCAAAACGCAGACCAATCTGTCGCTGGCTTCCTATATTCGCGCCCGTCGTTTGTATCTTGCTGCCTTCGCCTTACGTTTTACGCGCAAGAGCATTCTTGATATTTCTATTGAATATCAATTTGATAACCAACAGACTTTTTCTCGTTGCTTCAAGAAGCACTTTGCCGAATCTCCCAGTGTTTACCGCCATGCCCGCAAGCAGGACTTCAGCCATCTGGTGCGTTCATTGTCTGTCAGCCAGCCTGGCGACATCAAAGTTGACTGCATTAAGGTCGCCAAAGGCCAGTATGCAATCCGAGGCAAAAGCTACGCTTACCATCTGGACATTGCCGATCTTGATAAATCGCATCTGCATATCCGCAGTAAAATCAGAGAGAGATTTTATGCATCGGTGGCTAGCCGGCCAGTGTTGACCTATGCACTTACCGAGTTTATTCCGGATGGGGAGCAGGTCAGGGTTGAGTATGTTCTCGGTGTTGCAGCGGATTACCCGGTCAGTGACGATGCGGGCCTCGAGCCGCTGCCAGAAATCTACGGCGATTATTGCCGATTTTGCTACTCCGGCAAGCCTGTCGCTTTGCATGACCACGTGGTGCAGATTTACACCCAGGCATTACCGGAACTCGGCCTGGCCCGTCGCGAAGGGCCAGACATGACGATGTTCAACTATTCACTGAATGAGCGGGAGGAGCTGCATCTTGAGCTCCAGCATCTGGTACCAGTGACACCTCTTGGTTGAGTGAGCGTACGTCAGGAGTACGGTTTTTCTGTTGCACAATATCCGCCATTACCGCCAGCGCAATTTCCGCCGGGGTCTTACTGCCCAGCGGCAAACCGATTGGAGCATGAATACGCTCCAACTCTTGTGGGCTGAATTCGGCAATTTGCTGCAGACGCTGGCGGCGTCGCGCGCTGTTGCGCAATGACCCCATGGCACCAATATAAAAGGCCGGGGTATGAATCGCCTCCATCAGTGTCAGATCATCCATGCGCGGATCGTGCGTTAACGCCACTATCGCGGTATTGGCATGGCAGCCGCCATCTTCAATAAATTTAGCCGGGAACTGGCGCAACAAGGTAACGTTGGGTCTGAGTTGTGGGGCGAAATTATCCAGCGCTTCTGGGCGGTTCTCACAGACCAGCACTTCAAAACCCAATGAGCTGGCGAAGTCAGCACAGTACAGCGCTACGCTGGATAGCCCGGCGATCAGCAAACGCGGCGCTGCGGCGATATGCAGAGTGATTTGCGGGCCACGGCGTTCGACTTGGGTGGTGCTGGCAAAATCGGTCAGTGTCAGGTTGCTGCAAGCATCGGGTAAGGTCAGTCGTTTTATCAGCGCGTGATGACCATTGAGGGCGCCAGCGATGGTGGTCAGATAGCCAATACTCTCGTCACCGGTCGGTAAATACTCAATCAACACTTCCAACACGCCGCCACAGGGCAACGCAACATTCGGTTCCATTCCGCCTTCACCGTAGCGGATCACCTGGCTGGCAGCCTGATACTCTCCGGCCGCCACACGCCGCAGAAAATCCTCTTCTACACAGCCGCCTGACAGCGAACCGCAATAATGCCCATCTTGGGTCGCCGCCAGTAATGCTCCTGGCGAACGTGGCGAAGAGCCATAAGTGCTCAGTACGGTGCACAGCCACACCGGTTGCTGTTTCAGCCAGTTTATCGCCTGGCTGACCACGGTGATATCGAGATGTTGCATAGTTGATTTACTCGCTGACCGGTAGCTGTGACGGAAGATCAATATCCTGCACGACAGTGGGCTGTTCAAAAGGGAGCAGATACACTGGCTGCCCTTTAAGTAGCTCTCGCGCTCCATTATCACCACGCAATTGGCCCAGTTGTTTGCGCAATAGAGCGGAAAAACCGACCGGGTGGCCCGGTTGTTGCTGGAAACTAGGGCGAACAATCGCGTGTTGCTGCAAAGCGATGGCCACCTGTTGGAAAACGGCGGGCGTGACGAAAGGCATATCCGCCAAATGTATCAACCAGCCCTGCCAGTGCGGCGTCGCGTTAACCCCCGCAGCGATGGAATCGCCAAGGCCGGGGCTGGCGAGCAGCGTTGTCGCAACTTGATAAGTGGCGCAAATCTGTTGCACTTCCAGATTATCCGGTCGCGTGACCACCCATACCGGCAGGCCAGAAGACAGGGCCTGACGCAGTGTCTGCTCAAATAGCGGGCGTTGTTGACCCGCATCATCCACAAACGCAGCATTTAATTTATTGCCTTCGCCACCTGCCTGTGAGAAGCGTTCCCCACGTCCGGCGGCAGCGATCAGTATGCCTGCTGTCATCTTCCACGCTCGAATTTGCGCAACTTTTTATTACCTTACTAAAAATATATGTTTTTGAGATGTGTTTTTGTTGAAAACAACATGTTAATCATCACATAATTTTGGTTATAAGCATATGCTTATGACGTCTACGGCAAGGTCGTCAGCGTTTGCGCAACAACACCGCTGAACACAAAAATACAATAAAAATGCAAAGGACTTTTTTATGAGCAATTTCAACCCGTCGCGGCGTCGCTTTATCAAAAGCGCCGTGATAGCGGGGGTATCCGTATACCTCGCGCCATTGTACAGCCGCGCTTATGCCGCGCTGTTTGAGCAAAAAATCCTCCAGTCCCCGAACTGGGATGCTCATGAAAAGCGTATACGCTTCCGTATTGATGGTCGCGCGAAAGTGATGGGGCAAAAAGTGTTTGCTCGTGACATCCGTGCGGTCGATATGCCGCACTGGCCACAGCAACAGGCACATGCCTTCGTTCTACGCGTCACCAAGGCCGACCGGCTGTTTGAAGGGATCGATCTCTCATTATTGGGGGACGATCTGCAACCCGACAGACTGGTAACGGCGGAGGATCTGGCACGTGACGGCTTGGCGTTCCCTGCGTTCTACGGCGATGACATGTTGTTGCCAGTTGGCAAAACCCCAGCCTACCTCGGCCAAGCCGTGGCAATCCTGATTTATCACGATTTTGCGCGTTTCCGCTTCGCCAAAGACAAGCTGAAATTCCGTGAGGAAACCCTTAAATACGGGGCGGAAACCGGCCCGCTGCAACGTGATCCTTGGGGGACCTTCCGCTATGTGCGCGTAGGGGGAGATAAGCCGTTTGACGACGATCGCTTCTCCAGCCTGAAAGACACGCCGATTTTCCCTGTCTCGATGAAGAAACACCTGCCGGTTTGGCCGGAAGGTCGCGAAGGCGGCAAGTTGGATCAGGAAGGCATGTATTACGCCGGGATGATCGCCAATGAACTGCAAACGCCACCTGAAGACTGGCTGGTGATGTCGCGCCGCTATACGACACAGTCAGTGGATACTTCCGCGCTGGAGCCGGACAACGCGAACGGTTGGTTCGATGCAGCGACGCAGACTTTGCATCTGGTGATACCGACCCAATCACCGCAGGAAGTGGCCGATGAAATGCCACGTATGTTGGCTAAGCATAATCCGCCGGTGAAACAACTGATTTTGCACCCGTGCTACACCGTCGGTTACGGTTCGAAAGATCACTATAACTTCCCGTACTACGGCGCGGTGGCGGCAATGTACGGTGATGGGCGTCCTGTACGCCTGGCCAATGACCGTTTTGAACAGTTCCAGACCGCGCTAAAGCGCCATGCCTTCGACATGAATTACCGTATTGCGGTGAACAGGCAGACCGGTGTACTGCAATCATTCCACGGCGAGATGACGGCAGACGGCGGTGGTCGCAGCAACTTTACGCCGTCGGTGGTGATGGTGGCGGCAACCGCCGCACAGTCGATTTACTACTTCCCGAAAAGCGATTTGTCGGCGGTGGGGCTGGCCTCACGCGCGATAGATGCGGGTTCGGCGCGTGGTTACGGCACGCTGCAAAGTATGGCTGCCACCGAGATGATGGTGGATGAACTGGCTGCCGAACTGAAGATCGACCCGATTGAGTTCCGTTTGCGCAATGTATTGAAATCCGGCATGAAAAATACCCAGGGTGCGATTCCGGCGGGTGCCATTCGTGCTGATGAAGTGCTGGAGAAGGCCGCGAAACATGAGATATGGCTGCAACGTGCCCAGCGTAAGGCGGAATTTGAAAGCCGGCACCCAGGTAAACGTTATGGCGTTGGCTTCGGTTGCGTGCAAAAAGACTTCGGTACCGGCGCCGAGACTTCGTTCGCCCGTGTTGAATTGGCGGAAGATGGGCGCATCATGCTGCATCACAGCGGTGCGGAGATGGGGACCGGGATGTCGACCTCGCAGTCGGTGCTGTGTGCTCAGTGGCTGGGTAAACCGGCAGATGAGGCACACTTCTCGGTGACCGATTGGTCAGTGCTGCCAATGGTCACCAGCGGCGATCCTTATATCATGTCGCAGGCCGAACAGGACAAGTTGCAAGCCAACCCAGCCTGGACACCAAGCTATTGCTCGCCGTCCAGCGCCAGTAACTCGGCATTTTACTTCTCTCACAGCACACGCGAAGCGGCGCGGTTGATATTCGACCATGGCCTGTGGCCGGCGGCGATGGTCATTTGGCAATCCGGTATCGGTGGTGGTCAGGCCGCACCACTGGTGGTCCGTCGAGAAGACGCTCGTTGGGTGGAAGGTGGTCTGACCGCCGCCGGTTTGGAAGTCCTGAGCCTGGAGCGTTTGGCGAAAAAAGCCTACCAGATGGGGGGCATCACCGGTGCAGCGGTACATGTGTTTAACCGCTGGCAGTGGGCGGAAGCGGACTTCACCCTGAGTGGTAATAGTGAACGTCTACCCATTGACGGGCTGGCGGTACGCAATGCCAACGGTGAATTTAAGACGCTGCCACGTAATCAGGCCTATTACCCACCGACCCAGCGCAATAACGCTGCGGTTACTTATTACAGTGCTGTTGGAACATTGGCGGAGGTGGCGGTGGATATCGCAACCGGCCAGGTGGAGCTGCTGAACCACCATTCCATCATGGAGTGCGGCAACCTGATTGTGCCGGAACTGGTTTCCGGTCAATTGCAGGGCGGGTTGGCGATGGGGATTGGCCATGCGCTGCACGAATATTTACCACTGTACGAGGACGGGCCAGGTAACGGTACCTGGAACTTTAACCGTTATCACCTGCCGCGTGCCAGCGATGTGGCGGTCTGGAAACAGACCGATGACATCCTGCCCGCGCTGTCGGAAACCGATCCGCCAAAAGGGATGGCTGAAGTTGTGATGATCCCAGTGGTTGCTGCGCTGGTGAACGCCATCGCCGACGCTACCGGCCACCGTTTCCGTGATTTGCCCGTTCGTGCAGAAAATATTCGTGAGGTATTACAATGAGCATTAAAACCCAGCCGATTTCCCTGACCATCAATGAAAAGCAGTACGGCCCGATCGACGTGCCGGAAGGGCTGATGATGATTGATTTCCTGCATGAATATCTTGATCTGACCGGTTCGCGTCTTGGCTGCGGGCAGGGGATCTGCCACGCTTGCGTGGCGATTGTCGATCACCCGAGCGGCACGAGTGAGGAAGTGCGTACCTGTATCACCGGCGCGCATTTCTTCAGCGGCAAGAAAGTGCGCACCGTCGAAGGTCACGCCAAGGTGGATGAACAAGGCGAGGTTGTTGAGCTTTCGCCGATCCAGCAGGCTTTCCTGGAGCATTACAGCTTCCAGTGTGGCTACTGCACGCCGGGCTTTGTCAACGCTGCCACCATTTTCGTGGAAAAGCTTAAACGTGAACCGATTGCCCGCGATCAACTGGAAAGCGCCATTGAACAGGCGCTGGACAGTCATATCTGCCGCTGCACCGGCTATGTGCGTTACTACGAAGCGGTACGCGACGTGGTGCTGAAAACCCCTGGCCTGGTGAAGGAGACGGCGCAATGAAAAAACGTCTCGCACTGCTGTTCCTGCTGGTGGTGATTATCGTCGTCGCCGTGCTGTGGTGGCGTGAAAATCGCCATTACGACGGCCCGGTACAGAAGGTAACCGCCAGCACTGAACAGATCACCCGTGGCCGCTATCTGGCTCAGGCCGCCGACTGTGCTGCCTGTCATACCGCTAGTGGTGGCGCGCCAATGGCAGGGGGGTATCCGCTGGATACGCCGTTCGGCACGATCTATGGCAGTAACCTGACGCCTTCGGCCGATCAGGGTATTGGTCGCTGGACCAAAGACGACTTCTTCCTGGCGGTGACCCAGGGCGTGGCACCGGGCGGTCGTCATCTGTATCCGGCGATGCCTTATACCTCGTATAAAGGGATGTCACGCCAAGATGCCGATGACATCTATGCCTACCTGATGACTCGCCCTGCGGTAGATGTCGCCATTCCAGAAAACGCTATGCCATTCCCGTTCAACCAACGCATGGCGCTGATTGGCTGGAATTTGTTGTTCCGCAGTCAGGATCCGCTGCCGGCCAGCTCGCAGGGGGCTTCAGCCCAGTGGCAACGCGGCCGTTATCTGGCGGATACGCTGGGCCACTGTGGGGAATGCCACACGCCACGCGGTATGCTGGGCCAAATGGATCTTAGTAAACCTATGCAGGGCGGTGATCTTGGGCGCTTTATGGCACCGAATATCACTCCGCACGGGTTGGCACAGCGCGGCTGGACACCGGACGACCTGAGTCGTTTCCTCGCGACAGGCCTTGCACCGCAGGGTTCCGCCTTCAGCGAGATGCATATGGTGGTGGATCTTAGTACCCGTCACCTGACGCCGGAAGACCATCAAGCGCTGGCGACCTATCTGATGGGAGAACAGCCGCCGGCTGCCGTGCCGGTAAAAATTGGCGAGGGTAGTGACGCTGGGCGTATCAGCTATCTTGACCAGTGTTCGGGCTGTCATGCGCGTGAAGGCGAGGGTAAACCGCACGTGGCGGTGGCTATGCGTGATAACGCCACGCTGCGTCAACCGGATGCTAAAAACCTGATCGTCTCAGTGCTGGACGGTTTACCGGCACAGCAATTCCCTAACGGAGAAAGCATGCAGAGTATGCCTGCTTTTGGTGACCGGCTGGATGATGCGCAGGTGGCGGAATTGGTGAACTACCTGCGTGTGACTTGGGGCGGGTTGCCGGCGGATGTGACTGCCGAGCAGGTGAAAGCATTACGTCATAAATAGGCGGAGTTAAGCTAAAAAAATGGCCCGCAGACGATCAATCTGCGGGCCATTTTGTTTTGGGGAAGCTTATCCGCGGTTGGTTGCGCTTACTGCGCGCTGGCTACGCTGCTTGACGGCATAACCGATAGCCAGTACCGCCACCCAGACTGGGATCAGCAACACCGAGATTTGAATCCCCGGCGTCAGGTACATGATCACCAGAATGCCGGCCATAAACACCAGGCACAGGTAGTTGCTGAACGGATACCAGAAGGCTTTGAACTTCGGCTCAACGCCTTCGCGGTTCTTGGCTGCGCGGAACTTCAGATGCGCCAGGCTGATCATTGCCCAGTTAATCACCAGTGCCGAAACCACCAGTGCCATCAGCAGTTCGAAGGCGCGACCAGGGATCAGGTAGTTAATCAGCACGCAGAATGCGGTGGCCGTTGCGGAGACGGCAATCGCAATGACTGGCACGCCGCGGCCATCAACTTTCAGCAAACTTTTCGGCCCATTACCCTGTTTAGCCAAGCCGTACAACATGCGGCTGTTACAGTAAACACAGCTGTTGTACACCGATAGCGCAGCAGTCAACACCACGACGTTCAGCACCGTTGCCACCAGATTGCTGTTCAATGCATGGAAGATCAGCACGAACGGGCTGCCGCCTTCTACCACTTTGCCCCACGGATACAGTGACAGCAGAATTGCCAGTGAACCGATATAGAACAGCAGAATACGGTAGATCACCTGGTTGGTCGCTTTAGGAATGCTTTTCTGCGGGTTGTCTGCTTCTGCTGCGGTGATGCCTACCAGTTCCAGGCCACCGAACGAGAACATGATCACTGCCATTGCCATCACCAGCCCCATGATGCCGTTCGGGAAGAACCCGCCTTGTGCCCACAGATTGGTAACGGTGGCTTCTGGGCCCCCCATGCCGCTAAACAGCAAATAGGCACCGAATACGATCATGCCGATAATTGCCACGACTTTGATAATGGCGAACCAGAACTCCATTTCGCCATATACCTTCACATTGGCCAGGTTGATGGCGTTAATGGCCAGGAAGAACACAGCCGCAGATACCCAGGTAGGGATCTCGGGCCACCAGTACTGCACATAGATACCGACTGCGGTCAGTTCCGCCATGGCAACCAATACGTACAGCACCCAATAGTTCCAGCCGGAAGCGAAGCCGGCGAAGTTGCCCCAGTATTTATAGGCGAAGTGGCTAAAAGAGCCGGCAACCGGTTCTTCCACCACCATTTCACCCAGTTGGCGCATGATCAGAAATGCGATAAAGCCGCCAATGGCATAGCCGAGAATAACCGACGGGCCGGCCATCTTTATTGTTTGCGCGATACCGAGAAATAGCCCGGTACCAATAGCGCCCCCTAGAGCAATAAGCTGAATGTGGCGATTTTTTAGGCCGCGTTTCAGCTGGTCGCCATGCTGTTGACCATCCATTAATGAAACCCTCTGTCGTTGCAGAATTACTCACATGCTGTAAAGCAGTGGTTACGATGTGTGTTTTGTTTTATTTACGGCGTTATATCTATTAATTCCACGGAGCCGCTACCGTTTGGCAAAGAATAATGTTATGCGCTTCAGTTTGCACCTGCTTTGTGTTGTGAGTGATTAAGATTTCAGCAGTTTAGGAAACAAAATGCGGGTTGTGTGACGGCAGGGGGGATTCAATGCATGAAATAAGCAATAACTCACATAATGCGCAAAAATAATTTAGAGAGGGTGGGTTATCGGTGGCGAAGTATTAACCGGTTAAACGCACCTTTTGCGATGCAAATAGGTATTCGTTAAAGCTTAATAAACATGCAGTAAAATCCTGCCTTTAATGCCTCAGTCTGCTGGCTGGAAGGTTTCGCAAAAGTTAAATCAAGAACCTACCGCGTAAATGGTATTACCAAGCGTGCGTTAGCGGTTTGCAGCAGGTCTGGAATTGAGGTGTTAAAATGTGCGGGTAACCTGATTTCGATCAAGGCCCATATGGACAGGAGGTGAATACTTTGTTACTTTACCGTCACGTTTTTGAAATTGGTATTACCAATTGACTCCGCGCCATTCGCAGAGAAGAATTCACCCATGGCCTACAGCAAAATCCGCCAACCCAAGTTGTCAGATGTTATCGAGCAACAGCTCGAACACCTGATCCTCGAGGGAACACTGCGCCCAGGCGAGAAACTGCCACCGGAGCGCGAACTGGCGAAACAATTTGATGTTTCCCGTCCTTCTCTGAGAGAGGCCATCCAGCGCCTGGAAGCTAAAGGGCTGCTCCTGCGCCGTCAGGGCGGTGGCACCTTTGTACAAACTAATCTGTGGCAGAGCTTCAGCGATCCGCTGGCTGAACTGCTGGCCGACCATCCTGAATCACAATTCGATCTGTTAGAAACCCGTCATGCCCTCGAAGGCATTGCTGCCTATTATGCGGCGCTGCGTGGTACTGACGAAGATCTGGCACGCATCCGCGATTGCCACATTGTGATTCAGCAGGCCCAGGACAGCGGCGATCTCGACGCCGAAGCCGACGCGGTCATGCAATACCAAATCGCCGTGACCGAAGCTGCCCACAACGTTGTGTTACTGCACCTGCTGCGCTGTATGGGGCCGATGCTGGAACAGAACGTGCGTCAGAACTTTGAATTGCTCTACTCGCGCCGTGAGATGTTGGCAAAAGTGAGCAGCCACCGCGCCGGAATTTTTGAGGCGATTGTGGCACGCGAGCCAGAAAAAGCTCGTGAAGCCTCGCACCGCCATTTGGCGTTTATCGAGGAAATCTTGCTGGATCTCAGTCGGGAGCATACCCGACGCGAGAGATCGCTGCGGCGTCTCCAGCAACGCAAGGATTAAGAGCGGTTCTCTTCAGGGCACACCAGCCTGCAGGGTTTACGTTCGAAGTGCTTAATTAAGCATTTAAGTAAGCGGCAACTAAACTGATGGGCCTGTCTTCGTGTGTTTTGCCTCAGAACACAGGAAGACAGGCTCCAAAACAAACCATTAGACAGATAAGGAATACCACCATGTCAGAACGTTTAAACAATGACGTGGATCCGATCGAAACCCGCGACTGGCTGCAGGCGATCGAATCGGTCATCCGTGAAGAGGGTGTTGAGCGAGCTCAGTTTCTGATTGATCAGGTTCTGGGTGAAGCCCGTAAAGGCGGTGTTAGTGTTGCAGCCGGTGCTGCAGCTCACAACTACGTCAACACCATCGCGGTGGAAGACGAGCCTGCTTACCCAGGTAACTTGGATCTTGAACGTCGTATCCGCAGCGCTATTCGCTGGAACGCGGTAATGACAGTTCTTCGTGCTTCCAAAAAAGATCTGGACCTGGGCGGCCACATGGCTTCCTTCCAGTCTTCTGCGACCTTCTATGAAGTCTGCTTCAACCACTTCTTCCGTGCACGCAACGAGCAAGATGGCGGCGATCTGGTTTATTTCCAGGGCCACATCTCTCCAGGCGTTTACGCACGTGCCTTCCTTGAAGGCCGCTTGACCGAAGACCAAATGAATAACTTCCGTCAGGAAGTTCACGGTAAAGGCTTGTCCTCTTACCCGCATCCTAAACTGATGCCTGAATTCTGGCAGTTCCCGACCGTATCTATGGGTCTGGGTCCAATCAGCGCCATCTATCAAGCGAAGTTCCTGAAATATCTGGAACACCGTGGCCTGAAGAATACCTCTGCTCAAACCGTTTACGCCTTCCTGGGCGATGGCGAGATGGACGAGCCAGAATCCAAGGGCGCGATCACTATCGCTACCCGTGAGAAGCTGGATAACCTGGTCTTCGTCATCAACTGTAACTTGCAGCGTCTGGATGGCCCGGTCACCGGTAACGGCAAGATCATCAATGAACTGGAAGGCATCTTCGCTGGCGCTGGCTGGCAGGTACTGAAAGTCATTTGGGGTGGTCGTTGGGACGAGCTGCTGCGTAAAGATACTAGCGGCAAGCTGATCCAACTGATGAACGAAACCCTGGACGGCGACTACCAGACCTTCAAATCCAAAGACGGCGCTTATGTACGTGAGCACTTCTTCGGCCGCTTCCCAGAAACCGCTGCGCTGGTCAAAGACATGACCGACGACGAGATCTGGGCGCTGAACCGTGGTGGTCACGATCCGAAGAAAGTCTTTGCTGCACTGAAAAAAGCGCAGGACACCCAAGGCAAACCAACCGTTATCCTGGCCCATACCATCAAAGGTTACGGCATGGGTGAAACCGCGGAAGGTAAAAACATTGCTCACCAGGTGAAGAAAATGAACATGGAAGGGGTTCACCACTTCCGCGATCGTTTCAATGTGCCAGTTGCCGATGCAGACATCGAAAAACTGCCATACATCACCTTCGAGAAAGAGTCTGAAGAGTACAAATACCTGCACGAACGCCGTCAGGCACTGAAAGGTTATGTACCGACCCGTCTGCCAGCGTTTACCCAGAAACTGGAAATGCCGGCACTGGAAGACTTCAGCTCACTGCTGGAAGAACAGAACAAAGAAATCTCTACCACCATCGCCTTCGTGCGTGCCCTGAACGTGATGTTGAAGAACAAGTCGATCAAAGATCGCCTGGTTCCAATCATCGCCGACGAAGCGCGTACTTTTGGTATGGAAGGTCTGTTCCGTCAGATCGGTATCTACAGCCCGAACGGTCAGCAGTACACTCCACAGGACCGTGAGCAGGTTGCTTACTACAAAGAAGACGAGAAAGGCCAAATCCTGCAGGAAGGCATCAACGAACTGGGCGCAGCATCTTCATGGCTGGCCGCAGCGACTTCCTACAGCACCAACGATCTGCCAATGATTCCGTTCTACATCTACTATTCGATGTTCGGTTTCCAGCGCATCGGTGACCTGTGCTGGGCAGCAGGCGACCAACAGGCGCGCGGCTTCTTGATCGGCGGTACTTCCGGTCGTACCACCCTGAACGGTGAAGGTCTGCAGCACGAAGACGGCCACAGCCATATCCAGTCTCTGACTATCCCTAACTGTATCTCTTACGATCCAGCTTACGCATACGAAGTGGCAGTGATCATGCACGACGGTCTGGTCCGCATGTACGGTGACGCGCAAGAAAACGTCTACTACTACATCACCACACTGAACGAAAACTACCACATGCCGGCAATGCCACAGGGTGCAGAAGAAGGTATCCGTAAAGGTATCTACAAGCTGGACACTCTGGCAGGCAGCAAAGGTAAGGTTCAGTTGCTGGGTTCAGGTTCTATCCTGCGTCACGTACGTGATGCGGCGAAGATCCTGGCTGACGACTACGGTGTTGGCTCTGACATCTACAGCGTGACTTCCTTCACTGAACTGGCGCGTGATGGCCAGGATTGTGAGCGTTGGAACATGCTGCACCCAACCGAAACCCCACGTGTACCGTACATTGCTCAGGTGATGAACGATGCGCCGGCGGTTGCGTCTACCGACTACATGAAGCTGTTCGCAGAACAGGTTCGTACTTACGTTCCAGCCAGCGACTATCGCGTACTGGGTACTGACGGCTTCGGTCGTTCAGACAGCCGCGAAAACCTGCGCCACCACTTTGAAGTTGATGCTTCTTACGTTGTGGTTGCTGCACTGGGTGAACTGGCTAAACGCGGTGAAATCGAAGCTTCTGTGGTAGCTGATGCGATTAAGAAATTCGACATCAACCCAGAAAAAGTTAACCCGCGTCTGGCATAAGAGGTACTGAAGAATGTCTATCGAAATTAAAGTACCGGACATCGGTGCAGACGAAGTGGAAATCACCGAAATTCTGGTGAAAGTGGGCGATAAAGTTGAAGCAGAACAATCGCTGATCACTGTTGAAGGTGATAAAGCTTCCATGGAAGTCCCATCCCCGCAGGCGGGTGTGGTTAAAGAGATCAAGGTTTCCGTCGGTGATAAAACCGAAACCGGCAAACTGCTGATGATCTTTGAAGCAGAAGGGGCAGCGGCTGCTGCGCCAGCTGCCAAAGCTGAAGAGAAACCGGCCGCAGCACCTGCTGCACCGGCTGCCGCTGCTGCCAAAGACGTTGCGGTACCGGACATTGGTGCTGACGAAGTTGAAGTGACCGAGATCCTGGTGAAAGTGGGCGACAAGGTGGAAGCCGAGCAGTCCCTGATCACCGTTGAAGGCGACAAGGCTTCAATGGAAGTCCCGGCACCGTTCGCAGGTACCGTGAAAGAGATCAAGATCGGCACTGGCGACAAAGTCACTACCGGTTCTCTGATCATGGTATTCGAAGTGGCTGGCGCAGCATCTGCTGCGGCTCCAGCAGCGGCACAAGCGCCGGCAGCCCCTGCGGCACCGGCTGCATCTGCGGCTAAAGACGTTGCAGTACCGGACATCGGTGGCGACGAAGTAGAAGTGACCGAAGTGATGGTGAAAGTGGGCGACAAAGTTGCCGCTGAACAGTCACTGATCACCGTTGAAGGTGACAAGGCTTCTATGGAAGTGCCGGCACCGTTCGCAGGTACCGTGAAAGAAATCAAGATCAGCGCCGGCGACAAAGTGAAAACCGGTTCCCTGATCATGGTATTCGAAGTTGAAGGCGCTGCGCCTGCTGCTGCTCCTGCCCAGAAAGCAGAAGCTGCACCGGCTCCGGCTGCAAGTTCTGCACCAGCTCCACAGGCTGCACCGGCTGCGAAAGGCGAGTTCGCTGAGAACGATGCTTATGTGCACGCTACTCCGGTCATCCGTCGTCTGGCGCGTGAATTTGGCGTGAACCTGGCGAAAGTGAAAGGCACCGGTCGTAAAGGCCGTATCCTGCGCGAAGACGTTCAGACTTACGTGAAAGACGCCGTTAAACGTGCAGAAGCGGCACCAACTGCTGCTGCCGGTGGCGGTCTGCCAGGTATGCTGCCATGGCCGAAAGTGGACTTCAGCAAGTTCGGTGAGATCGAAGAAGTTGAACTGGGTCGCATCCAGAAAATCTCTGGTGCTAACCTGAGCCGTAACTGGGTGATGATCCCGCACGTAACGCACTTCGACAAAACTGATATCACCGATCTGGAAGCTTTCCGTAAGCAACAGAACGAAGAAGCTGCCAAACGTAAGCTGGATGTGAAATTCACCCCTGTGGTGTTCATCATGAAAGCTGTTGCAGCTGCTCTGGAGCAGATGCCGCGCTTCAACAGTTCTCTGTCCGAAGATGGTCAGAAACTGACGTTGAAAAAATACATCAACGTAGGTGTTGCGGTTGATACGCCAAACGGTCTGGTTGTGCCGGTATTCAAAGATGTGAACAAGAAGAGCATCACTGAACTGTCCCGCGAACTGATGGCTATCTCCAAAAAAGCACGTGACGGTAAACTGACCGCAGGCGAAATGCAGGGTGGGTGTTTCACCATCTCTAGCCTGGGCGGTATCGGGACGACTCACTTTGCACCTATCGTGAATGCACCAGAAGTCGCTATCTTGGGCGTATCCAAGTCTGCGATGGAACCGGTCTGGAACGGTAAAGAGTTCGTACCGCGTCTGATGATGCCAATGTCGCTCTCCTTCGACCACCGTGTTATTGACGGTGCCGATGGTGCGCGCTTTATTACCATCATCAACAACATGCTGGCTGATATCCGCCGTATGGTGATGTAATAAAAAAAGGGCGCAGCATGCTGCGCCCTTACTACTTCAGTAGCAGTTTTGTCGGTTTTTGCACGACTCGACAAAATTGTTGAGACACGGGTCACTCGAACACGCTTTGCAGATTATTAACAATTCTGTAAACTGCTCGCGGTGTAAGCGTCCCGGTGGATGAAGGGCGTTATGAGATCGATTAATAATATGCCCAATGGATTTCACGTGACGGCTAGGCGGCAAATTCACGAGTTCTCAGGAACTTACTCAGGTAAGTGACTGGGGTGAGAGAACGAAGCCAACAACGCTGTAACTTGAAATACGCAGGGGATAAAATGACGTCTGACCCGCCGGACAATCAATTAAGAGGTCATGATGAGTACTGAAATTAAAACTCAGGTCGTGGTACTTGGGGCGGGCCCGGCAGGCTACTCTGCTGCCTTTCGTTGCGCTGACTTAGGTCTTGAAACCGTTCTGGTTGAACGTTATTCCACTCTGGGCGGTGTTTGCCTGAACGTGGGATGTATCCCTTCCAAAGCACTGTTGCACGTTGCCAAAGTGATCGAAGAAGCCAAAGCGTTGGCTGAACACGGCATCGTTTTCGGCGAGCCGAAAACTGACATCGACAAAGTGCGTGTCTGGAAAGAAAAAGTCATCAATCAGCTGACTGGCGGTCTGGCTGGTATGGCTAAAGGCCGTAAAGTGAAAGTGGTTAACGGCCTGGGCAAGTTCACCGGCGCTAACACCCTGGTTGTTGAAGGCGAAAATGGCCCAACGACCATCAACTTCGACAATGCCATCATTGCCGCAGGTTCTCGTCCGATCCAACTGCCATTCATTCCTCATGAAGATCCACGCGTGTGGGACTCTACCGATGCACTGGAACTGAAAACTGTCCCAGAGCGTCTGCTGGTCATGGGCGGCGGTATCATCGGCCTGGAAATGGGCACCGTATACCATGCGCTGGGTTCACAGATCGACGTAGTCGAAATGTTTGACCAGGTGATCCCGGCTGCTGACAAAGACGTGGTGAAAGTCTTCACCAAACGTATCAGCAAGCAGTTCAACCTGATGCTGGAAACCAAAGTGACTGCGGTAGAAGCCAAAGAAGACGGCATCTATGTCACTATGGAAGGTAAGAAAGCACCTGCAGAGCCACAGCGTTACGACGCGGTGTTGGTTGCTATCGGTCGTGTACCGAATGGCAAGCTGCTGGAAGCAGGTAAAGCTGGTGTTGAAGTTGACGAACGTGGCTTCATCAACGTCGACAAACAACTGCGCACCAACGTGCCACACATCTTCGCTATCGGCGACATCGTCGGTCAACCGATGCTGGCGCACAAAGGCGTGCATGAAGGCCACGTTGCTGCTGAAGTTATCGCTGGCATGAAGCACTACTTCGACCCGAAAGTGATCCCATCAATCGCTTACACCGAGCCGGAAGTTGCATGGGTGGGTCTGACCGAGAAAGAAGCGAAAGAGAAAGGCATCAGCTACGAAACGTCCACCTTCCCGTGGGCTGCTTCTGGCCGTGCTATCGCTTCCGATTGTGCAGACGGCATGACCAAACTGATCTTCGACAAAGAAACTCACCGTATCATCGGTGGCGCGATTGTCGGCACCAACGGCGGCGAGCTGCTGGGTGAGATCGGTCTGGCTATCGAGATGGGTTGTGACGCAGAAGACATCGCGTTGACTATCCATGCTCACCCAACCCTGCACGAATCTGTAGGCTTGGCGGCTGAGATCTACGAAGGCAGCATCACCGACTTGCCTAACCCGAAAGCCAAGAAGAAGTAATTCTGCTGGTTTGAACGGTTGATAAGCGGCTCCTGAAAAGGGGCCGTTTTTTTATGGACGGAATGCAGTAAAAGGCCGCTCAGTGAGCGGCCAGTAGCTTACTTGTTCTGGAATATCACATTCAGCGTCAGGTTGTTGCCGTTAACCGACCAACCCCCTTTACTCACGCCAAACGCCGATCCCAGTACAATGAGCAGGATAAACATAGAACTCCCTTTCATTGCGCGATCCCTGTGGAACCACGACCACCGCGACTTCACCGGAAAAATCCCGGTGGAACAAGCGCTCGGTAGCGCCTGTATCGCAGTAGTTGCAGCACTGTTCTCAAGCCCGATGACCGGCTGCTAAACCGGCAGAACAGACCCATCGAGAGAGTACCTAAAAATAGCTGTGATAACATTGTTTAGTTGATTTTTTGAACGATGTTACGCACAATGCTTTGGCTCGGTAGCGCTTGTATCGTTCTTTAACGATGTAAGAAACCCGTGAGGTGCCTGCTAACACCGAACGGAACAAAAGAACCGCCTTTACGGCGGTTTTTTTGTGTCTCCGACTCTCAACTTTTGATCTTCAAATTCAATAACCATTGTAAATATGTGGCTATTGTGTTGTGCTCGTTAGGCTAAATCGTCGTGCTCACCGCCCCCCGGCTAGCCTGTGCCGTAGCCGATTACACTGCGCTCAACGATTCAGCAAAGATTTAATGTTGCTTTTATGTGAACGAATTAACAACCAATTCAAATCCTGATATGCTGGCTGGGCGGAACCGGGCACTGTAACTTACAGTCCAGGACATCGACAGCAGTGCCCCGTCAGGATCAATGGCATCACACCGTGCGCTAAACCCGGTTTGAAAATATACCCTGTGGCTTGAAGACTACGGGTACAAAACGCCAGGCACAATAAATGACAATGAGAGCGAGGAGAATGTCGTGCTAGAAGAATACCGTAAGCACGTAGCCGAGCGTGCTGCAGAGGGCATCGTCCCTAAGCCGTTAGACGCCACCCAAATGGCAGCGCTGGTTGAATCATTAAAGAATCCGCCAAAAGGCGAAGAAGAATTCCTGTTAGACCTGCTGATTAACCGTGTACCACCAGGCGTCGACGAAGCCGCCTATGTCAAAGCAGGTTTCCTGGCAGCCATCGCCAAAGGCGAAGCAACATCTCCCCTGATTACCCCAGAGAAAGCCATTGAACTGTTAGGCACCATGCAAGGTGGCTACAACATTCATCCGCTGATCGACGCGTTGGATAACGAAAAGCTGGCACCGATTGCCGCCAAAGCGTTGTCCCATACGCTGCTGATGTTTGACAACTTCTATGACGTAGAAGAGAAAGCTAAAGCGGGTAACCCACACGCCAAACAGATCATGCAATCCTGGGCCGATGCCGAATGGTATCTGTCACGTCCAAAGTTGGCAGAAAAGATCACTGTTACTGTGTTCAAAGTGACCGGTGAAACCAATACCGATGATCTGTCACCGGCGCCGGATGCCTGGTCTCGCCCAGATATCCCATTGCACGCCTTGGCAATGCTGAAAAACGAACGTGAAGGTATTGTGCCGGATCAGCCGGGCAGCGTTGGCCCGATCAAGCAAATCGAACTGCTGAACAAAAAAGGTTTCCCTCTGGCCTATGTCGGTGACGTGGTCGGTACCGGTTCTTCCCGTAAGTCTGCCACTAACTCAGTGTTGTGGTTTATGGGCGACGACATCCCGTATGTGCCTAACAAGCGCGGCGGTGGTGTAGTACTGGGCGGTAAAATTGCGCCAATCTTCTTCAACACCATGGAAGATGCCGGTGCGCTGCCGATTGAAGTGGACGTTAATGACCTGAACATGGGCGATGTGATCGACATTTACCCGTACAAAGGCGAAGTGCGCAACCATGAAACGGGCGAACTGATCGCTAACTTCGAACTGAAAACCGATGTGCTGCTTGATGAAGTACGCGCAGGTGGCCGTATCCCGTTGATCATCGGCCGTGGCTTGACCACTAAAGCACGTGAAGCCTTGGGCTTGCCGCACAGCGACGTGTTCCGTATCGCCAAAGAAGTGGCAGCCAGCAACAAAGGTTTCTCGCTGGCACAGAAAATGGTTGGCCGCGCCTGTGGCGTCGCTGGCGTGCGTCCGGGTGAATATTGTGAACCGAAGATGACCTCTGTCGGTTCACAGGACACTACAGGCCCGATGACCCGTGACGAGCTGAAAGACTTGGCTTGCCTGGGCTTCTCTGCCGATCTGGTGATGCAGTCCTTCTGTCACACAGCCGCTTACCCGAAACCGGTCGATGTGACGACTCACCATACGCTGCCGGACTTTATTATGAACCGTGGCGGTGTATCGCTGCGTCCGGGCGACGGTGTTATCCACTCTTGGCTGAACCGTATGCTACTGCCGGATACCGTCGGTACCGGTGGTGACTCCCATACTCGTTTCCCGATCGGCATTTCTTTCCCTGCGGGTTCTGGTTTGGTGGCCTTTGCTGCTGCTACCGGTGTTATGCCGTTGGATATGCCTGAGTCTGTTCTGGTTCGCTTCAAAGGCAAAATGCAGCCGGGCATCACTTTACGTGACCTGGTACATGCTATCCCTTACTACGCGATCCAGCAGGGGCTGTTGACCGTAGAGAAAAAGGGCAAGAAGAACATCTTCTCCGGCCGTATCCTGGAAATTGAAGGCTTGCCGGATCTGAAGGTTGAGCAGGCATTTGAATTGACCGATGCCTCTGCTGAACGTTCTGCTGCCGGTTGTACCATCAAACTGGATAAAGCGCCGATCCAGGAGTACCTGAACTCTAACATCGTGTTGCTGAAGTGGATGATCTCTGAAGGCTACGGCGATCGCCGTACGCTGGAGCGTCGTATCCAGGGCATGGAAAAATGGCTGGCGGATCCACAATTGCTGGAAGGCGATGCGGATGCAGAATATGCCGCGGTGATCGACATCGATCTGGCCGAGATCACTCAGCCAATTCTTTGTGCGCCGAACGATCCTGACGATGCACGTCTGCTGTCCGACGTGGCCAACAGCAAGATCGATGAAGTGTTCATCGGTTCTTGCATGACCAATATCGGTCACTTCCGTGCTGCAGGTAAACTGCTGGATCAGCATAAAGGTCAGTTGCCGACCCGTCTGTGGGTGGCACCGCCAACCAAGATGGATGCGGCTCAGCTGACTGAAGAAGGCTACTACAGCGTGTTTGGCAAGAGTGGTGCGCGTATCGAGATCCCGGGCTGTTCACTGTGCATGGGTAACCAGGCGCGTGTTGCTGACGGTGCGACGGTGGTTTCCACTTCGACCCGTAACTTCCCGAACCGTCTGGGTACTGGCGCTAACGTCTATTTGGCGTCTGCAGAATTGGCAGCGGTTGCTTCGTTGCTGGGTCGTCTGCCAACGCCAGACGAGTACCAGACTTATATGGCGCAGGTCGATAAGACAGCGGCGGATACCTACCGCTACCTGAACTTTGATCAACTGGGCCAGTACACTGAAAAAGCTGACGGTGTGATCTTCCAAACCGCGGTTTAATTTAGTGACAGAGTCATGTTAAGCGGGGGCCTATAAAGGCCCCCGTTTTTTATGGCGATAATGCCCATTTGTTTTCATGTTCACAGAGTGGGTTATCCACGACCATTACGGACTTCATTTCCGCGGAAGTGGTTAAAAGGAACATCCCCTCGTTCTGGAAATTCCCCTCTGTAGCCATGTTTAGGGTCAAAGTGGTTATCAACATGCCCACGAAATTCGTGCGGACCATGGAACCAGGGACCCGCGCCAATAAACCTACCGCCGATAAACCAGTCAGGGCCGTAATAGCCATAAGGGGCGCAGTAGTAGGGTTCGTAGTCATAATAACCGTATGGGCAGGCAGGCTCTGGCCCCAGGTTGATGATGACGTCAGCCGTTGCCTTAGTCATTGAGAGCAGCATGAGTGCGACGAATGACATCAAGGCAACGCGTTTTGACAGGATAGTGTTCATTTTCATCTTCTGAAAAAGAGAATATACCTGAGCTCGGCCTCTTGTTTGTTGAAGGGGAAGAGGCCGGGTTACCCTTAATACGCACTATCTACTTTTTGAAGATTTCAACATGGATGTCTTTATGATCGCTTTCTTGGCCTGATGCACCGACGATGCGGTAGTAGCAATCTTTTCCGCTTAATCCGCTGAGTTCATTGCATTTTTGATCGACAGCTTTGGAGATGTCTTTGTGTCCGACGGTTGGCACTCCGGTTTGTTGGATTGAGAGGTCGCCGAGTTTTGTATAGCTGGCGGAATCTTCGAGGGTGATTTGCTTGGCAGCAAAAGAAGATGCCGAGAAAATAATGCTCAGTGCTACGATTGGGATAATGTATTTCATGGCACACATCCTGATCTTGGTGATAGATTTGAAGGAGGTGAAATCGCCTCTGGCCGGTATTGAACTTTAATTAAAGTTCCATAATGTAAAAGCTAATCGATATTTGCAGGAAGTCAAAAGAGGAAGATTGGTGTAATAATTGTAATGTTTTTGATTTTCAACTATATACTGATTTTATTTGCCTTATTTTGAGATATATCTTCACTTTCTTTACATTGATTGAATAAATACAATTATTGAACATTTCCCATGATCTTGCCCTACCAATATCCCTAAATAAGCCGTTCTGGTTTGCTTTTTTCCAGGCAATAGTGCCGACTCTCCTTTGTATTTTTTATAACATATTGATTAATTTAATCCTTAATGTCACTGGGCTTGCCAACGGACTGACAAGAAATCTACAAAGACGATTTATCCACTGTTGCCAGGGTTATGATGCTCGGTGTCGCCTTCGCGGGAACCGCCGGCTTATCGAACGAGCGACAGGTGACTTCCCATTGCTGACGCAAGCGGCTATATTGCGCGGCGATAGCGCCACTGGCGTTTTATTTTTCTCAGTTGCCAACTTTGCGAGCGCTCACTGAGTTAGTCATGAATTAATGTTTACACTAAGGGAAAGGGCTCAGGAGGCGTGCTATGGATTACGAATTTCTGCGTGACGTGACCGGCCAGGTGATCGTCAGATTTTCGATGGGGCATGAGGTCATTGGCCACTGGATCAACGAAGAACTCAAAGGCGACTTTAACCTGCTGGACCGGATCGAAGCCGGTGCGGCGGAGGTAAAGGGCAGCGAGCGTCAATGGCAGTTGGAAGGCCATGAATACACATTGCTGATGGACGGTGAGGAAGTGATGATCCGTGCCAATCTGCTGGAGTTTGAAGGCGACGAGATGGAAGAGGGGATGAATTACTATGACGAAGAAAGTCTCTCATTCTGCGGCGTCGAGGATTTCTTGCAGGTGCTGAAGGCTTATCGATCTTTCATGCTCAAGTACTAAGCGTCGGGCGCGGCATGCCGCGCCCTATATTTATCACAGATGCGGAATATTGCGGCCGTAATAGATTTCCTGCATCTCTTTCCATAGCAGATCGGTAATCTCTTTACGCTCGGCGGCACTCAGTGCATCCGGTTTGGCGTTAAACAGGTAGTGCTTCAGATCGAAATCTTTCAGCAGCATCTTGGTATGGAAGATGTTCTCCTGGTAAACATTCACGTCCATCATGTGGTACAGCGCCTTCATATCATCAGACATAAAGTTCTGGATCGAATTGATCTCATGATCGATATAATGTTTTACGCCGTTCACGTCGCGGGTAAAACCACGCACACGGTAATCCATGGTGACGATGTCAGATTCCAACTGGTGGATCAGGTAATTCAGCGCTTTAAGCGGTGAAATCACGCCGCAGGTCGAGACTTCGATATCGGCGCGGAAGGTGCACAGACCGCCTTCCGGATGACTCTCCGGATAGGTGTGAACACAGATGTGGCTCTTGTCCAGGTGTGCGACCACGGTTTTTGACAGTGGGCCTGGGTGTTCCGACGTATCGACATCATTCGGATCAACCGGTTCTTCGCTAACCAGAATGGTGACGCTGGCGCCCTGAGGCTCATAGTCCTGGCGTGCGATGTTCAGAATATTTGCGCCAATGATCGAGCAGGTCTCGCTCAAGATCTCGGTCAAGCGGTTGGCGTTGTATTGCTCGTCAATGTAGGCGATATAGCCAGCGCGGTCATCCGCGGTTTTGGCGTAACAAATATCGTAAATACAAAAACTCAGGCTTTTTGTCAGGTTGTTGAAGCCGTGCAGTTTTAGCTTATGCAATTTGGTTCACCTCCTTTATCTTCTCGCTTAACGTGAAACGTTCAGTGCGTTGAGCAAATACTGCGGCAGTGCAAAGCTGCCCACGTGAATTGCCGGATTGTAATAACGACAGTTTAAGCCACTTTGATTAAAGCGATGTTGCAGGGTAGATAAGTCGAGCTGGCGCAGTGCCGGATCCTGACTCGCCCATGCGAAGGTCATAATGCCGCCGTAATAGGTCGGGATTGCGGCCTGATAGAAGCTGACGTCGTTGAAGTATTGGCTCAGCTTGGTGTGGCTATTAACCGCTTCGTCTTGCTGTAGGAAGCACACGCCGTTCTGTGCGACAAAAATGCCACCTTCATTCAGACAGCGTGCGCAGCCTTCATAGAACGCGGAGGTGAACAGACTTTCGCCGGGACCAATGGGGTCGGTACAGTCTGAGATAATCACATCGAATTTTTCATCGGTCTGACTAACAAAATTGACACCGTCATCAATCACAAGTTTGAAACGTGGGTCGTCGTAGGCACCAGCATTGTGGTTTGGAAGGTATTGGCGGCAGAATTCCACCACACCGGCGTCGATCTCAACCATCGTGATTTGCTCTACGCCCTGATGACGGCTCACTTCACGCAACATGGCGCCGTCGCCGCCGCCGATGATCAGCACTTTTTTCACGTGGCCGTGAGCCAACAGCGGTATGTGGGTCATCATCTCGTGATAGATGAACTCATCACGCTCGGTGGTTTGCACCACGCCGTCGAGCGCCATGACGCGCCCCAGAACTGGGTTTTCAAAAATAACCAAATCCTGATGCTCGGTCTTCTCACGATACAGCACGTTCTCTACTGAGAAGTACTGGCCGAAGTTGGCATGCAGCGTTTCATACCAAATTTCTTTCTGGGTCATGTGCGGGAACTCCGTAATAACAGCCATGAAAAATGGGCGCAACATCATAGCTAACTCTGCCTGGTGATGCACGGCTGAATTTCAAACAGAGGTAGCAGAAAGGCGGAGGGGATTAGTTGGCGTAGGCCAGCAGGCTTAGCGAGTCGCGTGCCAGAGATTTACACTTCTTGGGTGTCGGGATAGCAATACCACTGAGATCACGATAGCTGTCTTCACCCAGCGCCTTCATGTTGAAGCTATTATAGTTGGTCAAATCCCAACGGTTTTGTTGGGCAAAATAAACGATGGCACGCTTGATTTGTGCATTAGGCAAGTCGTTGTAGCCACAGTCATTTTTCAAATAGATAAATACTGCCGTCAGATCGGCCAGATCTTCCGCCTCAGACTCATTCAGTGCCAGACTGGCGTTGGAGAACCCCAGCGTGGTGAGCAGCAGCACCAGTAATGTTGTTTTTTTCATCTTGAAAATAGACCTGTTTGTTGTCAACAGACGTTATCACACTTGCCTGTAAAGGCACCAAATTTTATTACCGGCGGATAACATAACGGAAAGCAAAGGCTTGACCTTCCGCTAAGGGGAGGGTTTAGGCTGTATAGCGATAAGTTTAGACCCATAATCTTTCGAGCTGCAGCCTTATTGGGTTAGCTACAGCTTAGTGAGCATTGAGTGCCGATCACTGAAAAAGGGAGTCAGCGATGTTACGCCGTGATTTTATCAAACTGACCGCTGCGCTGGGCGCGGCAAGCGCTTTACCGTTGTGGAGCCGGGGTGTGTGGGCGGCTGAGCTGCCAGCGTTGCCTATTCCGCCGTTACTGATGCCGGATGCGCAGGGAAATATAGCGCTGGCGTTGCAAACCGGCGAAATGAACTGGCTTCCGGGTAAAGCGACCCATACCTGGGGCGTGAATGGCGCGCTGCTGGGCCCAGCGGTGCGACTGCAACGCGGTAAGCCGGTAACGGTAGATATCCGCAACGCACTGCCGGAGGCCAGCACCGTTCACTGGCACGGTTTGGAAATCCCGGGGGATGTCGATGGCGGTCCACAGGCGCTGATCCAACCGGGCACGACACGCAGGGTGCAGTTTACGGTTGAACAGCCCGCAGCGACCTGCTGGTTCCATCCGCATACCCATGGCAAGACAGGGCAGCAGGTAATGATGGGGTTAGCAGGGTTGGTGCTGCTGGAAGACGATGAGAGCAGTAAGTTGCCACTGCCGAAAACCTGGGGACAGGATGACATTCCTGTGATCCTGCAGGACAAACGGTTGGGCAAAGACGCACAGATTGAATATCAACTGGACGTGATGAGCGCGGCGGTTGGCTGGTTTGGTGACCGCATGTTCACCAACGGCGCGCAGTATCCACGGCATATTGCCCCGCGTGGTTGGTTACGCCTGCGTTTCCTCAACGGGTGTAATGCGCGCTCGCTGAATATTGCGGCCAGCGATAATCGCCCACTCTATGTGATCGCCAGTGACGGTGGTTTTCTGGCTGAGCCAGTCAAGCTGACCGAGTTGTCGATGCTGATGGGCGAACGTTTTGAAGTGCTGGTGGATGCTTCCGACGGCAAGCCATTTGATATTGTTACGCTGCCGGTTAAACAGATGGGCATGACGTTGGCACCATTCGACCAACCACTGCCAGTGTTGCATATTCAACCTTCATTGGCGCAGGGCATCAAGACGATGCCGGATAGCCTGGTGAAGCTACCAGCGTTGCCTGCGGTGGCGGGTGTTCAAGAGCGTTGGCTACAACTGATGATGAATCCGCAGTTGGATATGCTGGGCATGCAGGCGTTGATGGATCGTTATGGCCATCAAGCAATGGCAGGAATGAGCATGGATCACGGCAGTATGGGTAAAGGTGACGGCGCGATGGCCGGTATGGGCCAGGGCAGTATGAAAGGCATGGACCATGGCAATATGAAAGGTATGAATCATGGTGATATGAAGGGAATGGATCACAGTGCCAAACCTTTCGACTTCAGCCACGGCAATATGATCAACGGCAAGGCCTTCGACATGGCTAAACCGATGTTTGAAGCCAAGCGCGGCAAATACGAAAAATGGACCATCTCCGGCGAGGGCGACATGATGTTGCACCCGTTCCATATTCACGGCACCCAGTTCCGTATTCTGTCGGAAAATGGCAAGCCACCAGCGGCTCACCGCAGTGGCTGGAAAGACACTGTGCGTGTCGAAGGCTGGCGCAGTGAAGTGTTAGTGCGCTTTGATCACCTGGCCAACAGCGATCATGCTTATATGGCTCACTGTCACCTGTTGGAACATGAAGATACCGGCATGATGTTGGGCTTTACGGTAACCGACTGAAGATATGTGCTCCGGTGCTTCGCTACAACTTGCCCTCCATAGGGCAGGGAGCAAAAGCCACCAAAGAAACAAGTGGCGGCGCACTCGCGTCGCCAGAGGCTTCAGGCTATGCTAAACTCTGCGCCCTTCTTCCGGCAACTGACCTGAAAACTATGAAACACACTGTAGAAGTAATGATTTCCGAGCAGGAAGTTAAGACCCGTATCGCTGAACTTGGCCGCCAGATCACCGAACATTACCGCGATAGCGGCAGTGATATGGTATTGGTTGGGTTGTTGCGTGGCTCCTTCATGTTCATGGCCGATTTGTGTCGTGCGATCGACGTACCCCATGAAGTCGACTTTATGACAGCGTCCAGCTATGGCAGTGGCATGTCCACTACCCGTGACGTGAAAATCCTCAAGGATTTGGACGAAGACATCCGCGGCAAAGATGTGCTGATCGTCGAAGACATCATTGATTCTGGCAACACGTTGAATAAAGTGCGCGAAATTCTGGCACTGCGCGGGCCGAAATCACTGGCGATCTGTGCGCTGTTGGACAAGCCTGAGCGCCGTGAAGTTGAAGTACCGGTTGAGTATGTCGGTTTCCCGATCCCGGACGAGTTCGTGGTAGGTTACGGCATTGACTACGCTCAGCGTTATCGCCATTTGCCATATGTCGGTAAAGTGGTGCTGCTGGACGAATAAACTGCGGTTGGCGCGATATACCCTTTATACTTGAAGCTGTACCTGTGTTGGCTGCATTTGCTCACTCCAGTCACTTACTTATGTAAGCTCTTGGGAACTGACGAATTTGCTGCGTTACTCGGCAAAGCCTCGCCCCGTTGAGGCCAGCGCAGGCGCTGTTCAACAACGCCGTGGCTTTGTTGTGGTGCAACGCCAATTATTTGGGGTATATGTCGTGTCGCAGGCGAAATTAAATGCCTTTATCCTGCTGCAGAGTAGCCATGGCTTTGCGATAGCCCATTTCCAGGCTTTCTCGGCTGGTGGCTGCAACTTCCAGATCCCGTAGACGTCCGTCCTGGATCCCATACACCCAACCGTGAATCATCACTTTCTGACCGCGTTTCCACGCTGATTGCATGATGGTGGAATGGCCCAGGTTATAGACCTGCTCAATCACGTTGATTTCGCACAATACGTCAAGGCGCTGTTCCGGTTCCAGCTCACCCAACAGTGAACTGTGTTTGTACCAGAGATCACGGATGTGCAGCAGCCAGTTGTTGATCAGCCCCAATTCCGGGTTTTCAACCGCGGCTTCTACGCCACCGCAGCCCAGGTGGCCACAAATAATAATATGCTCAACTTCCAGCACGTCGACGGCATACTGCACGACCGACAAGCAGTTTAAATCGGTGTGAATGACCAGGTTTGCCACATTACGGTGGACAAAGAGTTCACCTGGTTCCAGCCCGGTCAGTCTTTCCGCAGGAACGCGGCTGTCTGAACAACCTATCCATAAAAAGCGAGGCTTTTGCGCCTGTGCTAAACGTTCAAAAAAATCCGGGTCTTCCTTGCTGATGTTAGCCGACCAAGTATGGTTATTAGCGATAAGCTTTTCGATTTCTTTCATGGAGGTTATTGACCTGTAACGAACAGATTGCGTTGGGGTAATATAGGACAAGCGTCACAGTTTGGAAATCGGAACAGTGACGCAAGACGATATTCAACCACTTTCTATACAGCATGGTGGGATGGAACCTGAATTTTCCGCACGGATTTGCCTCAGTGAAAACGCTGCTGATGATAAGATCACCTTCATTACAATACGCAGCAGCATACTCATCGTCACAAGGTACTTTTTAACTTATGAATTATGCACTGGAATTAGCGCAGTTAACCAAGACTTACGCCGGTGGCGTCAAGGCATTGCGTGGAATCGATCTGAATGTCGAAGCGGGGGATTTCTATGCCTTACTGGGGCCAAACGGCGCCGGAAAATCCACGACCATTGGCATTATCAGCTCGCTGGTTAATAAAACGTCCGGCAGTGTGCGGGTGTTTGGCTACGATATCGACAAAGATATCGTCAATGCCAAGCGTCAGCTCGGGTTGGTACCGCAGGAATTCAACTTTAATCCGTTCGAAACGGTGATGCAGATAGTGGTCAATCAGGCGGGTTACTACGGTGTTGCTCGTCGTGAAGCACTGGCGCGAGCAGAAAAATACCTGACTCAGTTGGATCTGTGGGGCAAGCGTGAAGAGCGTGCCCGCATGCTGTCTGGGGGGATGAAGCGCCGGCTGATGATTGCCCGCGCATTGATGCATCAGCCAAAATTGCTGATTCTTGATGAGCCAACCGCCGGGGTGGATATCGAACTGCGCCGCTCAATGTGGGGCTTCCTGAAAGAGCTGAACGCGCAAGGCACCACAATTATTCTTACCACTCACTATTTGGAAGAAGCCGAAATGCTGTGTCGCAATATCGGCATTATCCAGAACGGTGAGTTAGTCGAAAATACCTCAATGAAAGGGTTGCTGGCCAAGCTGAAGTCCGAGACCTTCATCCTGGATCTGGCCGCGAAAAGCCCACTGCCGAAGCTGGACGGTTACCGCCACCGCCTGACGGATACCTCAACGTTGGAAGTTGAAGTAATGCGTGAGCAAGGCCTGAATGGTCTGTTTACCCAACTCAGCACGCAGGGTATTCAGGTACTGAGCATGCGTAACAAGGCTAACCGGTTGGAAGAGCTGTTCGTCACCCTGGTTAATGGCAATGGAGAAAAAGCATGACGCGTTTGTATTGGGTGGCCTTACAGAGCATCTGGGCCAAAGAGATCAACCGTTTTGCCCGTATCTGGATCCAGACGCTGGTGCCACCGGTGATCACCATGACGCTGTATTTCATCATCTTTGGCAACCTGATCGGTTCGCGTATTGGTGAAATGCACGGTTTTGATTACATGCAGTTTATCGTGCCGGGTTTGATCATGATGGCGGTGATCACCAACTCGTATGCCAACGTGGCTTCGTCGTTCTTCAGCGCCAAATTCCAGCGCAACATTGAAGAACTGTTGGTGGCACCTGTACCGACACACGTCGTCATCGCCGGTTACGTCGGTGGTGGCGTGGCGCGCGGTATTTGCGTCGGCGTATTGGTGACCGTGATTTCACTGTTCTTTGTGCCACTGCAGGTCCACGCCTGGTGGGTGATTGTGGCCACATTGTTGCTGACGGCCATTTTGTTCTCGCTGGCGGGGCTGATCAACGCGGTGTTTGCCACGACCTTTGACGATATCAGCCTGATCCCGACCTTCGTACTGACGCCGCTGACCTATCTGGGCGGGGTGTTTTACTCGCTGACGCTGTTGCCGCCGTTCTGGCAGGCGGTGTCCAAACTGAACCCTATCGTCTATATGATTAGTGGTTTCCGTTACGGTTTCCTGGGCATCAGCGACGTACCTTTGGCGCTGACTATGGCAGTTTTGGTGGCGTTTATTACGGTGTTCTACCTGTTGTCCTGGTACCTGATTGAACGCGGTCGCGGTCTGCGTACCTGATTAACTAGCGTCCCCAGGCATCGCGTCCGGGGACGCTTTTTTTGACCTGAAACAGGCATCATGTAAATCAATAAAATTGCTCCAATAACCCCTTTATCTCCGCTGTTCAAATCGTGCTATGCTGGCGCTCCACATTTTCTCCATTTTGTTATTACGTACTCGTAAGCAGAACATAACCATGCGGTCTAAACATAAGATAGCGGCTGGGCTTCTCGGTATTCTGATGGCATTTGCATCCCCGGCAAGTCTGGCAAATTTGTTGTCGGAAGACAGTGCTGTTAAATCCGAATATATGGAAGCGCAACGCGACAGCGAGGTCTATTCGCTGATTGGCGAGCATGTTATTCCGGTCGGTGAAGTGAAGCAGGGGCAACTGATTCAGGTGTTCCCGGCGGATGCGGAATATTACGAGTTCAAATTCGGTCACGGCACCGGTTTTATCGATAAAGACGATGTGCGAAATCTCAAAAAATCGCGCAAAGTGAAGGATGACCTGGGTGAGCTGAACAAGCCGCTGACCAACCAGAACCTGATCACTCAAAAAGTGACTAACGTCTATACCGATGCCGATAACGGCAGTGATATTTTTGGCGTTCTGGAAGAGAACCTGCGCTACCCGATCATCGGTAAGCTGAAGGATCGGCTCAACAACACCTGGTATGAGATCAACATTGGTGACCGGCTGGGTTATGTCAGCGAACTGGACTGCGAAATTGATATGGGCATTCCGGTACTGACTTATCATCATCTGTTGAAAAACGAAGAGAACAAGCGCTTCCGTCATACGTCGACAACCACGTCTGATGTGGCGTTCAGCAATCAGATGACCTACCTGAAGCAGGCTGGCTACGACACTATTTCCTTGTATCAGTTGGAAGCTTACCTGAATAATCAGATCAATTTGCCGGGCAAGGCAGTGGTGCTGACGTTTGATGACGGGCTAAAGTCGGTTTATCGGTATGCTTATCCTGTGCTGAAAGACTATGGCTTCCGCGCTACGGCGTTTATCATTTCCTCGCGCATCAAACGCCATCCGCAGAAGTGGAACCCAGACTCGCTGCAGTTTATGAGTATTTCCGAACTGAAGCAGATTCAGGATGTATTCGATGTGCAGTCGCATACGCATTTCCTGCATCGCACAGATGGTAACCGTCAACCGATCCTGCTGAGCCGTTCTCTGCATAATATCGAGTTCGATTTTGAGCACTCACGCCGTGCGTTGTCGCAGTTTAATCCACACGTGCTGTATCTGTCCTACCCATTTGGTGGCTACAACCAGCGGGCGATACAGGCAGCGAAAGACGCCGGTTTCCATATGGCAGTGACCACAGTGCAAGGCAAAGTGAAGCCGGGGGATAATCCCTATACGCTGAAGCGGCTGTATATTTTGCGCACCGACTCGATTCAAACGATGGCGGACAGAATAGCCAATAAGCCAGGAACGGTGGTGGTGCAATAGTAGGAAGGAACGGGCGCCGAAAGCGCCCGTTTTTACGTTTAAGCGACCTGAACCGGTACGGCTTTCGCTTTACGTTGCAGGTTGTTGTCACCTTCGAAGTAGGCGACTTTAGGATGGTGTTGGCGTGCATCAGCATCGCTCATCTGCACGTAAGAACAGATGATCAACTTGTCGCCCACGCAGGCGCAGCGTGCTGCCGCACCGTTGACCGAAATAATGCGAGAACCACGTTCTGCGGCGATAGCATAGGTCGAGAAACGCTGACCGTTATCAACGTTATAAATATCGATAGCTTCATATTCCAGAATGCCTGCGGCTTCCAGAAAGTCCTGATCAATGGCGCAGGAGCCTTCATAGTGCAAGTCGGCCTGAGTCACTTTCACCCGATGCAGTTTGCCTTGCAGCATAGTACGTATCATAACTTTACCTAACTGAGTAATAGAGGCGATTGGGTTAAATAGCCATACTGAGGTATATCGTCACCGATAAGCCTGCCATTGTCTACAATCTGGCTGGTTGTACAGGTGACGTATGTTCAAAAAATAACCTACAACGTTAAATCAACCTGCTGGTTGTCGATCAATCGTGCTTTACCCAGCCAAGCGGCCATTAACACCACGGCACGTTGGCTTTCAACGCCCAGGGGTTGCAGGCTGTCAGCGTCGCGAATAAACAGCTCGTCTGGGGTGAAACCGGCGTTGCGCAGGTGCTCGGCGGTTTGCTCCAGCAACTCGTCGACGTGACGTTCACCGTTGCTAAGCTGTTCTGCCAGCGCATTCATGATTTTGCTGAGCTGCGGGGCGATTTTACGCTCTTCGGCAGTCAGATAGCTGTTGCGAGAACTGAGCGCCAGGCCATCTTTAGCCCGTACTGTCGGTACGCCAACAATGTCGATGTCGTAGCCCATATCCGCCACCATCTTGCGGATCAATGCCAGTTGCTGATAGTCCTTTTCGCCAAAACAGGCCAGATCCGGCTGCACCAGATTGAACAGCTTACTGACAATGGTGGCGACGCCGCGGAAATGCCCCGGGCGGCTGGCGCCTTCCAGCATGGTGGAAATGCCCGGTACGTCGACGTAGGTTTGCTGTTCCAGCCCCTGCGGATAGACATCGGCCGGTGCGGGTGCGAACACCAGTTCAACGCCGCGGCGGGTCAGCTTTTCGCTGTCCTCTTGCAAGGTACGTGGGTAACTGGCCAGATCTTCAGGGCGTTCGAACTGCATCGGGTTGACGAAAATACTGACTACCACGATATCGGCGCGTGCGCGGGCTTCATCGATCAGCGTCATATGACCTTCGTGCAGGTTGCCCATGGTCGGCACCAGTGCGATGCGTTTCCCATCCTGACGCCAGCGGCGGATCTGCTGACGCAACAGCGGCAGGGTCTCGATAATTACCATTCCATAACTCCTAACGCGGACACTTTAGTTGAAAGAGTGCTCTTCAGCGGGGTAAATGCCTTGTTCTACGTCCTGGATATATTGTTGCACCGCCGAGCGGATATCGCCGCTCTGTGCCAGGAAGTTTTTAGCAAATTTCGGTGTGTGGCCACCGGTGATACCGAACGCATCATGCATAACCAGAATCTGACCATCGGTGACATTACCGGCACCAATGCCAATCACCGGAATTGTCAGCGCTTCAGTGACTTTGCGAGCCAACTCAGTAGGTACGCACTCCAGTACCAGCAGTTGAATACCGGCCAGCTCCAGATTTTGTGCATCTTCCAGCAGTTGTTTGGCAGCGAGTTCATCACGGCCCTGTACCTTATAACCGCCGAACACGTTTACCGACTGCGGTGTCAGGCCCAGGTGGCCGCATACCGGCACGGCACGCTCGGTGAGCATTTTCACTGTTTCACACAGCCAACTGCCGCCTTCCAACTTCACCATATTGGCACCGGCTTGCATCAGCTCTGCGGCATTGGTGCAGGCCAGTTGTGGGGTGGCGTAACTCATAAAGGGCAGGTCGGCCAGCAATAGGCAGGCCGGAGCACCCCGGCGCACGGCACGAGTATGATAGGCAACGTCGGCGACGGTGACCGGGAGTGTGGAGTCGTGGCCCTGCAGCGTCATGCCCAGTGAATCGCCCACCAGCAGCACTTTAACGCCTTGCTCTTCAAACAGTTTGGCAAAGCTGGCATCGTAAGCGGTGAGGGAAGCAAACTTGCGCTGTTCCTGCTTCCACTGGCGCAAATGGGTCACGGTGGTGGGTTTCATCACTACGTCTCCTGAATAGAGCCGTGCGGCGTACGCAGGGCCCTGACTGCAAAAAAGTGCTGTCATTCTACTGTAACCCTAACGGGGTGGGTAGCGCAGATCATAATGCTTAAGCGGTTCTTAAGAACCTTGTGGTGTAATGGGCGGCAATGGCTAAAAAAGGACGCACATGCGAATTCTGCTGATAGAAGATGACAAGTTAATTGGCGACGGCATCAAAGCCGGGTTGACCAAGCTTGGCTTTAATCTGGATTGGTTTACCGATGGGCTGGTCGGTAAAAACGCGCTGGAAAGTGCGCCTTATGACGCAGTGATCCTCGATCTCAGCCTGCCGGGTCTCGACGGGTTGGATTTGTTGCGCCAGTGGCGGCAGGCCGGTCATGACGTACCTGTATTGATCCTGACCGCACGTGATGCGCTGGAACAGCGCGTCAGCGGCCTGCAAAGCGGCGCCGATGATTACCTGTGCAAGCCTTTTGCCTTGGCAGAGGTTGCTGCACGCCTGCAGGCATTGATCCGCCGTCGTCATGGTCAACTGATGCCACAATTGGTGCATGGCAATGTAGTGTTTGATACCGCCACCCGTAGCGTTAGCTGTAACGGCGAGCCCGTCACATTAACACCACGAGAGCTGGCCGTGCTGGAATTGTTCCTGCACAACAAGGGACGGGTGCTGGCGCGCCCTTTGATCCAGGAAAAATTGTACAACTGGGACGATGAGGTCAGTAGCAACGCGGTGGAGGTACATATTCATCATCTGCGACGGAAGTTGGGCAACGGGTTTATCCGTACCATTCACGGTGTGGGTTATACGCTGGGGGATGTACCGTGAGACATCTTAGTTTACGACTGAGGTTGATCCTGATTTTCAGCGTGCTGGCGCTACTGACCTGGTGTTCTGCCAGCCTGGTGGCATGGATGATGACGCGCAACAACATCAATGAAGTCTTCGATACCCAGCAGATGTTGTTTGCCAAACGGCTGGCGACAGCCAACCTGGGCGATCTGCTGGCAGATGAAAGCGTACGGAGTCTACCGAAAACCAAGAAGCTGGTGCACCACGGCAAGCGTGGTGAACAGGACGATGATGCGCTGGCGTTCGCGATTTTTGACCGTAACGGCAAGATGCTGCTTAACGATGGTGAAAATGGTGCGGATTTCCGCTTTGACAGTGAGCGTGAAGGTTTTACCGATGGTGAGCGCAAAGGCGATGATGACAGTTGGCGGCTACTGTGGCTCACCAGCCCCGACGGGCGATATCGTATCGTGGTGGGGCAGGAGTGGGATTATCGCCGGGACATGGCGCTAGGCATGGTGACCGGGCAATTGGTGCCGTGGCTGGTGACGTTACCGATCCTGATGTTGTTGATTGCACTGATGGTCGGGCGTGAGCTGCGCCCGTTGCGTACTGTCGCCGCAGGGCTGCGTAAACGCGCCCCAGACGATGCCACGCCACTGGACGCGAGTCAGGTGCCGACTGAAGTGCGCCCGTTAGTGGATGCGCTTAATGCGCTATTTACTCGCATCAATGCGCTGCTGGTGCGGGAACGACGATTCACCTCCGACGCCGCCCATGAATTGCGTAGTCCGCTTGCGGCACTGCGGGTGCAGACGGAAGTAGTGCAACTGGCTGGCGACGACGAACCGATGCGCGCGCATGCGTTGGACAATCTGACAGTAAGCATCGATCGCGCTACGCGGTTGGTGGATCAACTGCTGACACTGTCGCGGCTGGACTCCCTGTCCGATCTGGCCGAACTGGAAACGGTCGACTGGAGTCAATGGGTCCCGATGACCTTGGCTGAACAGGAACGCCATGCACATGCCGCCAATGTCACGCTGCGCTATGAACAACAAGGCACTCCGCCACCGTTACAGGGGCAGCCACTGCTGCTGTCATTGCTGGTACGCAATCTGGTGGATAATGCCGTGCGCTATACCCCGAAAGGGGGCACCGTCACGGTGAGACTGACAGAGCGCTTGCTGACGGTCGAGGATGATGGGCCTGGTGTGACGACGGAGCATCTGGCACGGCTTGGAGAACGTTTTTATCGTCCGCCGGGCCAGGAGCAAACGGGAAGCGGACTGGGGTTATCTATTGTTGAGCGTATAGCGAGTTTACATGGACTGCGTGTTAGCTTTGCCAACCGACCGGAAGGGGGATTTGTTGCTCAGGTGATGCTATAGGGCGCTGTATACCACGCCCGATTCAGGATTTCTGCTTGGGGTGATGCCAGAGTTCCATGCCATTTTTCGGCACGCGCTTCAGGCAGCTTGCCAGGGATTCGCCATCAGGGAATATCAACTCAGGGGCGATTTCCGCCAGCGGATAAAGCATGAACTCACGTTCTTTCAGGCCGTAATGTGGCACAGTCAGGCGATCGGTATGAATGACGTCATCGCCATATAGCATGATGTCCAGATCGAGTGTACGAGGGCCCCAGCGTTCATCTTTGCGCACGCGGCCCTGATTGCGTTCTATCGCTTGGGTGTGATCAAGCAGCTGTTCGGCAGGCAATAATGTATCCAATGCAACCACGGCATTGAGAAAGTCCGGCTGGTTCTGTGGCCCCAGCGGTTTAGTACGGTAAAACGAAGAACAAACGATCAACCGGGTGCGCGGGAGATGCTCCAGCGCTTCCAGTGCGGCTTTCACCTGTTGTAGCGGGTGCGCCAGGTTACTGCCCAGCGCGATATAAACGCGGATCATTATTCCCCTTCTTTACGCGGCGTCCGTCGACGAGGACGGCGTTGACGCGTGCGTCGTGGTGCCGGATCGTCACCCAAAGTGTTCAACATGGTTTTTTGGCGTGCTGGAGTAGCGTCCTGGAACTCGCCCCACCATTCGGTCAGACGCAGCATTTCCGGGTTTTCTTCTACTTCCGCACGCAGCGCCAGCAAATCATAAGCGGCGCGGAATTTCGGGTGTTCCATTAGTTTGTGTGCGCGCTTGCCTTGGCGGCGTGACAGCCGAAGCTGCAACTGCCAAATATCACGAACCAGAGTAGTGATACGTTTCGGGATCGCCAGCGAGCGGCACTGCTCGTCCAACACGTCATTCATCGCCAGAGCGAAGGCATCGTAATATGCCAACCCGCTTTCCTGCGCCAGTTTCTGGGCATGTTCCAGCAACGGATACCAAAGCATAGCAGCAAACAGGAACGCCGGATTGACGCGCATGTCATTCTGCAGACGATAGTCGGTATTCTTCAGCACCTGTGCCAGGATTCGCTCCATTGGCGTGTCATGGTTCGGGGTGAAGTGACGTGCAATCTGTGGGAATAATGGCTGGAACAGCTGGTATTCACACAGCTTCAGATAGGTCGGATAACCGTAGCCTGCCTGCAACAGTTTGAGTGATTCCTCAAACAGACGCGCCGGTGGGATCTCATGTAACAGTGACGCCAGGCGTGGGATCGGCTCGGCGGTTTCATCACTGATGGTCATGTCCAGCTTGGCGGCAAAGCGCACAGCACGCAGCATGCGCACCGGGTCTTCGCGGTAACGAGTTTCTGGATCGCCGATCAGGCGAATCACACCTTGCTTCAGATCGCGCAGGCCGTTGACGTAATCACGCAAGGTGAAGTCCGCGACACCGTAATACAAACTGTTGATGGTGAAGTCACGGCGCTGAGCATCTTCTTCGATTGAACCGAAGATGTTGTCACGCAACAGCATGCCATTTTGGGCCTGCTGGGAAGAATTCTTGTCCGATTCCGGCGTTTGCTGTTCGTGGTGGCCACGGAAGGTAGCAACCTCGATGATTTCCGGCCCAAACATGACGTGCGCCAGGCGGAAGCGGCGACCAACCAGACGGCAGTTGCGGAACAACTTGCGCACTTGTTCTGGGGTTGCATTGGTGGTGATGTCGAAATCTTTTGGCTTTTTGCCAAGCAACAGATCACGTACGCCGCCACCGACCAGATAGGCTTCAAAGCCGGATTTGTTCAGGCGGTATAGCACCTTCAGTGCATTCTCACTGATGTCTTTACGTGAGATGGAATGCTGGTCGCGTGGGATTACGGTCATTGAGCCGTTTCCCTCTGCTGCAGGAAAAGGTGGGCGTTTACGCGGTGCCGGCCGGCGGGCAGGGCTTTCTCTGCCGCGATCGGCGGAACGTTGCTGCGGCGCAGCTGGCTGTTCAGCCACCACGCTTTCTTCGCGGACTACGTTTTTATCGCTGACCGGCGCATCATCGCGCGGCTGCTTGTCATCGCGGATTAGCACCTTACGGCAGAAATTGGCTACTCGGGTAAAAATGGTACACCTCGATAGTGTCTGATAAAAATGGCGCTAACAAAAAATAGCGGCTAATCATAGCTCACCATGGCTCTTTTGAGAATGCCGATGTGTTTCCGCCCAGGGGATAGCCTCCTGACGCGGCACATTATCCAGCTTCCAGTGTGCGATTGCCCAGCTCAATAATAACGACAGGTCAAGATCTTGCCAGCTTTCTGGTAGTGGTTGGCGCAGAAACTTCAGTGCGGCAAGCAGTACGGGGCGAGGATCACCGTCGGGCAATGCGGGCGCATGGTTTTGTTTCGACAGTTTGATGCCATTAGCGCTCAGCGCTAGCGGCAAATGCGCATAAGTAGGTACCGGTGCCTGCAACTGATGGTATAGCGCAATTTGGCGCACCGTCGGTTCTATCAAATCGGCACCGCGTACGATTTCGGTCACACCCTGGAAATGATCGTCAACCACCACCGCCAGGTTATAGGCGAACAGGCCATCACGTCGGCGGATGATAAAGTCTTCCTGCGCCAACGCGGGATCAGCGTGTAACTCACCCTGCAGTCGGTCGTGAAAGGCGAAAACAGGTGCGGACTGCCGTAAACGAATGGCAGCACCCTGAGGGCCAAGATGCAAATGACGGCAGTGACCGTCGTAAAGGCCACCTATCTGCTGGATACGGCTACGGGTACAGTTACAGAAATAGCTGAGCCCTTGCTGTTGGAGTTGATCCAGCGTTGCCCGGTAGGCTTCATGGCGTTGGGATTGATAGATGACCTGGCCGTCCCAGAGGAGACCATAGTGTTCCAGAGCGGATAAGATGCGATCAGCCGCACCGGCAACTTCGCGCGGGGGATCGATATCTTCAATGCGAACCAACCACTGCCCGTGTTGAGCACGAGCCTGAAGGTAGCTTCCCAGAGCAGCAATCAGCGAACCGAAATGCAGATCCCCGGAAGGCGATGGGGCAAAGCGCCCCACATAATGTCTTTCTTGCATATCAGAGGGGAAACTTTCCCTTTTCTCTGTGCGGCGCACGTAGATACGCACGCCGCAGCGGTAACAACTGTATACCCGTCATAGCTGAAGTTGCCTCTGTGTTGGCTGCACTCACTTACCAGAATCACTTACTTGAGTAAGCTCATCGGGATAAGCTCCCTTGCCGCCTTGATGCAACTCCAACTATTTTAGGTATATTAACCGGCCATCTGCTTTTCGCGGATTTCGGCCAGCGTCTTGCAGTCGATGCACAAATCGGCAGTCGGACGCGCTTCAAGGCGACGAATACCAATCTCCACGCCGCAGGATTCGCAGTAGCCGAAATCTTCGTCTTCTACTTTCTTCAGCGTTTTCTCGATCTTTTTAATCAGTTTGCGTTCGCGATCGCGGTTACGCAGTTCAAGACTGAACTCTTCTTCCTGAGTGGCACGGTCGGCCGGATCAGGGAAGTTAGCTGCCTCTTCCTGCATATGCGACACAGTACGATCCACTTCATCCCTGAGCTGGTTGCGCCATGCTTCAAGAATGCGCTTGAAATGCGACAACTGGGCGTCGTTCATGTACTCTTCGCCCGGCTTCTCTTGGTACGGCTCCACCCCAGCGATGGCGAGAATGCTCAAGGACGAGGTTTTACGGGTTTGCCCTTCTTGCATGTTGCTTCTCCTACATACACACGCACTATCGAATCCCCAATGCGGGGGAAAAACAGGCCGCTATAAATAACAGATGGGACGTAGGTTGGCAATTATTCCTGTCGCCTGCTTGACAATGGTGTGAAGGAAGGCGTATTTGGCGACGCGATAACCGGTTGTCGGAATATTTGTGCCCGGTCAGCGCTAATCGATAAAAAACGGTAACTTATCGCAGAGAGATATACCGTCAGGTGATAATTTAGCCCCATAACAAACTACTTCTACGCCCAACTGCTGAACCTGTGCTAACAGTGCCGCATAACGCTCATCTATATGATGTGCCGGTGCGACCTGTTCAATACCGCTATGTAACACAGCAAAGAACAAAACCGCCCGTTGCCCGCTTTCAACCACGCTTAGCAACTCACGTAAGTGCTTCTGTCCTCTGAGCGTTACTGCATCAGGGAAGTAACCACGTTGTTGTTGCAATAATGTGACTGACTTAACTTCAATATAGCAGCTAGCTCTATTTTCTGCCTGTAATAACAAATCGATACGACTGTTTTCACTGCCATATTTCACTTCACTGCTGATTTTACTGTAACCGGATAATTCATTGATTAGATTCTGTTCGATAGCCTCGCGCACCAAGGTGTTGGCGCGTAAGGTATTCACACAAATCCAGTCCCCTTGTTGGGTATGTGTCAGCTCCCAACTGTGGGCGTATTTACGCTTGGCATTATCCGATGTGGAATACCAAACGGTATCGCCGGGTGTGGCGCAACCGGTCATGGCACCGGTATTGGCGCAGTGCAGGGTAAAGGTTTCTCCCTCCGGTGTGATGACGTCCGCCAAAAAGCGTTTGTAACGTTTAATCAGCGTGGCGTGGCGCAACGGTGGCGTAAAAATCATGGATTGTCCTGGTTGGCTAAGGGCCATTGTTCAAGCATCTGATAACGCGTGCGGCCGTTTTCAAAAACTGACTGGTACAAGGCGAATGCGTCGGCACTGAAGATCCAGCCCGGTGTTGCCGGTGGTATGGCGACGGGCTGTGTTGCGGAGCGCAATAGCGTGATGTGCGGATGAAACGGCATCGGGCTTTGATAGCACCCACTGCGGGCGGCCTGCGAGCGCAAAAGCTCTGCCAATTGCAGCAATTTGCGTGGGGCTCGCCGGGTGCCAAGCCAAACCACGCCGGGACGAGGCCAATGGCCCAGGTCATCCAATACCATGCTGAAACCGGGCTGACTAATGCGGCTAGCCAGCTTCTTTAGCGCGGTTTCTTTTTGTGCCGAAACATCCCCAAGAAAGGCCAGCGTCAGGTGCAGATTGGCTGCGGCGACGGGCCGACCCGCTTCTGGTGTGAAGCTTTCTGCACGCCAACGGATCACCTGCTGCTGTAGCGCATCAGGTAAGGTCAGGGCAAAAAAAAGGCGGCGCGAACTGGACATAGATACCCGGCAAGTAATGAAACGCAGAGTCTAATGCTACAATGTGCGCCGCCCAATGTTAACCACTACGGAGAGTTCTGTGTCTTCACTGCCCGTCAGCGCGGTTCTTGATGAATTGCTCACTGCGCTGCAATCCGCCCCTCAGGTGTTATTGCATGCACCGACCGGTGCCGGTAAATCGACCTGGCTGCCGCTGCAGATCCTGGCCAAGGCTGGGCTACCGGGGCGAATTATCATGCTCGAACCGCGGCGGTTGGCGGCGAAAAACGTGGCATACCGATTGGCGCAGCAACTGGGGGAGGAGCCTGGTCAGACGGTGGGTTACCGCATGCGTGCCGAAAGCAAAAGTGGGCCGCATACCCGGCTGGAAGTGGTGACCGAAGGCATTCTTACCCGCATGTTGCAGCAGGACGCTGAGCTGCAGGGCGTTTCGTTAGTGATTCTCGATGAATTCCATGAGCGTAGCCTGCAGGCCGATCTGGCATTAGCGCTACTCTTGGACGTACAGCAGGGTCTGCGCGACGATTTAAAGCTGCTGATCATGTCAGCAACGCTGGATAACGCTCGTCTGGCGCAGTTGTTGCCGCAGGCCCCAGTAGTGGTATCCGCTGGTCGAAGCTTCCCTGTTGAGCGTCAATATCAACCGTTAACCAGTCATCAACGGCTGGAGGACGGTGTGGCGAGCGCCGTTAAGCGCCTGTTGTCTGAGCAGACGGGATCCTTACTGCTGTTCTTGCCTGGTGTGGCTGAGATTAATCGGGTACTGGAGCGTCTGAGCGGCGACGTCGCGGCCGATATCGAATTATGCCCGCTGTACGGTGCCTTGCCGTTGGCGCAGCAGCAGAAAGCGATTCAGGCGGCACCGGCAGGGCGGCGAAAGGTGGTATTGGCAACCAACATCGCTGAAACCAGCCTGACCATCGAAGGTATTCGGTTGGTGGTAGACAGTGGCCTGGAGCGTGTGGCGCGTTATGACGTGCGGAACGGCCTTACGCGATTGGTGACACAACGCATTAGCCAGGCATCAATGATTCAGCGTGCTGGCCGTGCCGGTCGTCTGGAACCGGGCATTTGCTGGCATCTGTTTGCCAAAGAGCAGGCCGAGCGGGCGGCGGAACATGCTGAGCCGGAAATCTTGCAAAGTGATCTCGCCGCTTTCTGGCTGGAGTTGCTGCAATGGGGTTGTCATGAAGTAGGGCAATTGACCTGGCTTGACCGGCCACCTGAGCCAGCGCTGGCGGCAGCCAGAAGGTTGTTGCAGCATCTTGGCGCCACCGATGACGGCGATAAACTGACTGCACGCGGTCGCCAGATGGCTATTCTGGGTTGTGAACCGCGTTTGGCGGCGATGCTAACCCAAGGAGCAGAGCGGAGTGCTGATGGACTGGCAACGGCCGCTGCATTAGCTGCGTTGCTGGAAGAACCACCGCGCAGAGGACAAATGGACATTGGTTACTGGCTGAGCCGCCCGCAGCCGAACTGGCAACGACGCGCCACTCAGCTTGCCCGGCATTTGCAGGTAAAGGCGGGACAGGTGGATGTGGATATGGCGCCGAGCCTCTTGGCGTTGGCGTTTACTGACCGCATTGCTCAACGGCGTGGTCAGGATGGTCGTTACCTGCTGGCTAACGGCATGGGTGCAGCGATGAATCAGGATGAAGCATTATCACGAGCCCCTTGGCTGATCGTACCCAGCCTGCTGCAAGGGCATAACAGCCCCGATGCACGTATTTTGCTGGCACTACCGGTAGACATTGAGGTTTTGGCGGCGCAACTGCCGGCGATCGTTTCCCAGCAAACCGCAGTGGAGTGGGACGAGGAAAAAGGCACGTTGCGTGCCTGGAAGCGTCAGCAGATTGGCCGTTTGACGCTGCGCGCACAACCATTGGCCAAACCGGCTGACGAAGAGTTACAACAGGCGTTGCTCAATTGGGTTCGTGCCCAAGGTGTCGCAGTGCTGAACTGGGATACTGCCGCTGAACAGTTGCGCCTGCGTTTGCAGTGCGCACAAAACTGGTTGCCAGAGGCCGCCTGGCCGCCGGTCGACGATGATGCGTTGCTGGCATCGTTGGAGCAATGGTTGTTGCCGTCGCTGAGTGGCGTACGTGACATGCGTGGGTTAAAACAGGTGAATATTGCTGAGGCGTTGGTGCGGTTGTTGAGCTGGCAGCAAAAGCAGCGGCTGGATAATGCGCTACCCACTCATTACACTGTGCCAACCGGCAGCCGGTTACCGATCCGTTATGACGCTGGCAAACCACCTGCGTTGGCAGTGCGTCTGCAAGAAGTGTTTGGTGAACAGCGCAGTCCGATGCTGGCAGAAGGTCGCATCCCGGTGGTGCTTGAGTTACTCTCACCGGCGCACAGGCCATTACAAATCACCGGCGATCTGGCGGCGTTTTGGCAGGGGGCCTACAAAGAAGTGCAAAAAGAGATGAAAGGGCGTTACCCGAAGCACGTGTGGCCGGACGACCCGGCGAATACCGCACCTACGCGGCGCACGAAAAAGTATCAGTAACCCCGTCATACTTGACGCCGCATCGGTGTTGGCTGTGTTCACTTATCCGAATCACTTACTCGCGTAAGCTCATCGGGATAAGTTCTCTTGCCGCCTCGATGCAACGCCAATTATTTAGGGGGAGAATTCAGATGTTTCTTCTGTTCAGCAGCCTAATGCCGCGACAGATTAAGCGACTCATAATGGCCGGCAGTGCCGCCAAGTCTGGAGAGTAACAGCAATGGCTGGGGATGACCGCGAGCCCATTGGGCGCAAAGGGAAACAACCAACACGCACCGCGTCGCGCAAACCGCCGCGCCGTCGTCGAGATGACGATTACGATGATTACGAGGAAGACGAGTACCAGGATGACGAAGATGATTATGAAGACGAGGAAGAACGCATGCCGCGTAAGGTAAAAGCGACTCCGCCGCGTAAAAAACGCCGCTGGCTCGGCCTGCTGATCAAACTGATTCTGGTGGTCGCTGTCCTGCTGGCGATCTACGGTGTCTATCTGGATTCACAGATCCGCAGCCGCATTGACGGCAAAGTCTGGCAGTTGCCGGCAGCGGTTTATGGCCGCATGGTCAACCTGGAACCGGGCATGCCGTACAGCAAAAAGGAAATGGTCGATTTGCTTGAAGGCATGCAATACCGCCAGGTAAGCCGCATGACACGTCCAGGTGAATTTACCGTGCAGGCCAACAGCATTGAAATGCTGCGCCGCCCATTTGACTTCCCAGACGGTAAAGAGGGCCAGATCCACGCTCGCCTGGATTTCCAGAATAACCGCCTGGCGAAAATCGAGAACATGGAAAACCAGCGTAGCTTCGGGTTCTTCCGCCTCGATCCGCGTCTGATCACCATGTTGCAGTCGCCGAACGGTGAACAGCGTCTGTTTGTCCCGCGCGCTGGTTTCCCGGACCTGCTGGTCGATACATTGATTGCCACGGAAGACCGCCATTTCTATGAACATGACGGTATCAGCCCCTATTCCATTGGCCGTGCGGTGTTGGCTAACCTGACGGCCGGACGTGCGGTACAGGGCGGCAGTACGCTGACGCAGCAGTTGGTGAAAAACCTGTTCTTAACCAACGAGCGTTCGCTGTGGCGTAAAGCCAACGAAGCCTACATGGCGTTGTTGGTGGATTACCGTTACAGCAAGGACCGTATCCTTGAGCTTTATCTGAATGAGGTTTACCTCGGCCAAAGTGGCAATGATCAGATTCGTGGTTTCCCTCTGGCCAGCCTGTATTACTTTGGCCGTCCGGTGGACGAACTGAGTTTGGATCAACAGGCGCTGTTGGTGGGTATGGTTAAGGGGGCGTCGCTGTATAACCCTTGGCGCAACCCGAAACTGGCGCTGGAGCGCCGTAACCTGGTATTAAAACTGTTGCAGAACCAGGGTGTTATCGACGCAGAGCTGTATAACATGCTCAGCGCCAGGCCGCTGGGCGTGCAGCCAAAAGGCGGGGTGATCACGCCGCAGCCCGCGTTTATGCAGATGGTACGCCAGGAACTGCAAGCCAAGCTGGGCGATAAGGTTAATGATCTGTCCGGTGTGAAGATCTTCACCACGTTGGACCCGGTATCACAAGATGCAGCGGAAAAAGCCGTTGAGGACGGTATTCCGGCGCTGAAGGCTGCGCGTCACGTGCAGGATCTGGAAGCGGCGATGGTGATTGTCGATCGCTTCAGCGGTGAAGTTCGCGCCATGGTCGGTGGTGCTAATCCACAGTTTGCCGGATTTAACCGTGCCATGCAGGCGCGTCGTTTGGTCGGATCGCTGGCCAAGCCACCAACCTACCTGACGGCGCTGTCTGAACCAGATAAGTACCGTCTCAACACCTGGTTGGCAGATCAGCCATTGACGTTGAAATTGTCGAACGGCACTGTCTGGCAGCCAAACAACTATGACCGCAAATTCCGTGGTCAGGTGATGTTGGTGGATGGTCTCGCCTTTTCACTCAACGTACCCACGGTGAATCTGGGTATGGCGGTTGGGCTGGATCAAATCAGTGCTACGCTGCAACGCTTGGGCATTCCAAAGGCAGAAATTAACCCAGTGCCTTCGATGCTGCTTGGGGCGATTGGCTTGACACCGATGGAAGTGGCGCAGGAATACCAAACTATCGCCGGTGGCGGTAACCGTGCTCCACTGTCTGCGGTGCGTTCGGTGATTGCTGAAGACGGTTCAGTGCTGTATCAGAGCTTCCCGCAGGCGGAGCGTGTCGTGCCGGCTCAGGCGGCTTACCTGACGTTGTACGCCATGCAACAAGGTGTCGCGCGTGGGACCTCTCGCTCACTGTCGGTCAAGTTCCCTAACTACAATCTGGCGGCGAAAACCGGTACCACCAACGATTTGCGTGACAGCTGGTTTGCCGGTATCGACGGTAAAGAAGTGGCTATCGCCTGGGTTGGGCGTGATAACAACGGTCCAGCTAAGCTGACCGGTGCCAATGGTGCGTTGACCCTGTATCGTCGCTATCTGGAAAACCAGACGCCGCTGCCGCTGATGTTGCAGCCGCCGGAAGGCATTAACCAGATGGGCATCGATGCCAGCGGTAACTTTGTCTGTAGCGGCGGTGGGCGTACCATTCCCGTATGGACTGATAATCCGCAGGGGTTGTGCCAGGCAAGTCAGGCCGCTCAGCAACAACAGCAACAGCAGCAGGCGGGTGAGCAAAAAGATGCTGACGGTGTGGCGGGCTGGATCAAGGACATGTTCGGTAAGTAAGCGCCCAATCATGTAAAACGCTTAGGCGAAAAATTTTTCTTTGTTATTAAGCCCGTAACTTTCTGTTGCGGGCTTTTTTATTTCTCTGCGCAGTTTATTTCCATCAGGTTAATGTGGCTAAGCGGTTAATCACACACCAATTTACAGGCTGAATTCGACTTGCAGTTTAATTTGGCTTCTGCATAAAATGCGTCGCTTATAATAATTATTATCGTTTACATTCGTCATCAAATAATTCACCAGAGAAATCACTTATGCCGTCCAAGCGTCTTCCATTTCCCATGGCCAAGCAGGGCCGAATTCACGCCAGTGGGTTAGCGATCACTATCGCTGCTGCACTTGGCACGCTGGCGATGCCGGCATTTTCCGCTGACACCAAATCGACCGCCAAGGAAGACACGATTACCGTGGTAGGCAGCGGTCAGTCTCAGCAAGAAAGCGCCTGGGGGCCAGTCGGCACCTATGTGGCCAAGCGCAGCGCTACCGGTACTAAAACGGATACGCCGCTGATTAAAACGCCGCAGTCGGTCTCTGTCGTCACGCGTGAAGAGATGGATATGCGCCAATCGGAAACGGTGAAAAGTGCGTTGGCTTATACGCCAGGTGTGATGGTGGGCAACCGTGGTGCCTCTACCGCCTACGACGCTGTGAACATTCGTGGTTTTAGTTCAGTGGGTACCAATATGTACCTGGACGGCCTGAAACTGCAGGATGATAACTATTCCATTTACCAAATTGACCCTTACTTCCTGGAGCGCGCTGAAGTGCTGCGCGGTCCTTCCTCGGTACTTTATGGTAAGAGCAGTCCGGGTGGTGTCGTCGCTCTGGTCAGCAAACGCCCAACGACTGAAACCCTTCGTGAAGTTCAGTTCAAAATGGGTACCGACAATCTGTTCCAGACCGGCTTCGACTTTGGCGGTGCAGTGGATGATGACGGTGTTTACTCTTACCGCTTGACCGGCTTGGCGCGTGATGAAGATCAGCAGCAAGTGGGTGAAAAGAGCAAGCGCTATGCTATCGCGCCTTCTTTCAGTTGGCGGCCGGATGATCGTACCTCGTTGACTTTCCTCAGCAGTTTCCAGGATGACCCAAGCGTGGGCTTCTATGGCTGGTTGCCGAAAGAGGGCACGGTGCAAAATGGCATCAATGGTAAATTACCAACCAGTTTCAACGACGGTGAGCCGGGTTACAACAACATCTCGCGTAAGCAGCAGATGGTCGGGTACGCCTTTGAGCATGGGTTTGATGACGTATGGACGGTGCGCCAAAACCTGCGCTATTCCAAGATGGACGTTGATTACCGCTCCATCTATGGTCAGGGTATCAGCGCGACTAACCCTGCTGAATTGACACGTGGCGTGATGAACTCAAAAGAGCACATGTCCAGCTTTACTGTAGATACGCAGGCGCAGGCCAAGTTTGCGACGGGGCAAGTTGATCACATCTTGTTGATGGGCGTGGACTACATGCGCATGCGCAATGACGTCGTCTATCAGTACGGCACTGCTTCTCCTCTGAATGTTATAGCCCCACAATATGGTAACCAAAGTTACACCATTACTGGTGGTGCAAGTCAGGTCAATCGTCAGGAGCAAACTGGGCTTTACGTACAGGATCAGGCTGAATGGAACCAGTGGGTGCTGACCATGGGGGGGCGCTATGATTGGAGTGATACGAACAGCACCAACCGTTTGAACCAGAATTCGGTATCAAAGCAGAAGGACAACGAATTCAGCGGCCGCGCTGGTCTGAATTATGTATTTGAAAACGGTGTGGCACCTTATATCAGTTACAGTGAATCCTTTGAGCCAACTTCAGGCACGGACTTCAGTGGTAACACCTTCGCCGCCTCCAAGGGCAAACAGTATGAAGCTGGTGTGAAGTTTGCGCCGAAAGATCGTCCTATTACTGCCAGCATGGCGATCTATCAGCTGACTAAAACCAACAACAAGGTGGCTGACCCTAATCCAGATCATCCATTCGCCAGCGTGCAAGGCGGTGAGATTCGCTCTCGTGGTGTCGAGCTGGAAGCCAAAGCTGCGTTGACAGCCAATGTTAACCTGCTGGGTTCTTATACCTATACGGATGCCGAATATTCCAAGGACACCACGCTTCAGGGCAACACCCCGGCCGCGATTCCAAAACACATGGCCTCACTGTGGGCGGATTACACCTTCCATGAAACCGCACTTAGCGGTTTGACGCTGGGATCGGGTGTTCGCTATGTCGGTTCCAGCTATGGGGATGAGGCCAATACCTTTAAAGTGAAGGACTACACGGTGGTTGATGCCGCGATAAAATACGATCTGGCGCGTTTCAATCTGCCTGGCTCCTCGATTGGCATCAACGTGAACAACCTGTTTGATAAAGAATACGTCTCTAGCTGCTTCGCGACATATGGCTGCTATTGGGGCGCTGAACGCCAGGTGGTCGCCACCGCAACCTTCCGCTTCTAACCGGATAACCGGGGCGGCGTTATGTCGCCCCGGACAGAGTAGGACCTATGCAGGATAAACACCCCAATCACGATGCCACTTTTACGTTAGATAGCGCCAGCTTTGCCGTTCCCGGTCGTGTGCTATTGCAGCCATTATCGCTGACCTTTCCCGTGGGGAAAGTGTGTGGGTTGATCGGTCACAATGGTTCAGGCAAATCTACGCTGTTAAAAATTTTGGGTCGCCACCAGAACCCATCCACCGGCAGCGCATTGCTCAACCAACAGCCATTGAGCCAATGGGACAGTAAAGCCTTTGCGCGTCAGGTTGCTTATTTACCCCAACAATTGCCTGCCGCAGAAGGCATGACGGTGCGTGAACTGGTGGCCATTGGCCGCTATCCGTGGCACGGCGCACTGGGGCGCTTTGGCGTTAACGATCGCCAACAGGTGGAAGAGGCGATTGCGCTGGTGGGCTTGAAACCCTTTGCCAATCGACTGGTAGATAGTCTGTCCGGCGGCGAACGCCAGCGAGCGTGGCTGGCGATGATGGTGGCGCAAGACAGTCGTTGTCTGTTACTGGATGAGCCGACCTCGGCGCTGGATATTGCGCATCAGGTTGAGGTGCTCGCGCTGATTCAACGATTAAGCCGCCAGCGCGGTCTGACGGTGATTGCGGTGTTGCACGATATCAATATGGCTGCACGCTATTGCGACCATCTGGTGGCGTTGCGCGGCGGTGAGATGATTGCACAGGGTACCCCATTAGATCTGATGCAGGGTGACGTGCTGGAACAAATTTACGGTATTCCTATGGGGACGCTGCCACATCCAAGCGGCGGTGCGCCGGTGAGTTTTGTCTACTGATGTCTGATTCCTCTGAGTTTCATCATGATGCCGTACGCCGTCGCCTGCTGACGGCGATGGCGCTGTCTCCATTGCTATTTTCCCTGCCGGGACATGCTACTGAAACGTCGCCCGATTTGACGCGCATTGTCGCGCTGGAATGGCTGCCTATTGAGCTGTTATTGGCACTCGGGATTACGCCACTGGCAGTAGCTGATATCCATAACTACAACCTGTGGGTGGAAGAGCCAAAGCTACCAGCATCGGTTATTGACGTGGGCCAGCGTACCGAACCTAACCTCGAATTGTTGCAGCAGCTTCACCCATCCTTGATGCTGCTGTCGAAGGGCTATGGGCCAACGCCACAAAAGCTGGAGCCAATCGCACCGTCCATGAGCTTTAGCTTCAACGACGGCAGCGGCAAGCCGCTGACGGTCGCGAGGGCATCGCTACAGGCATTAGCACAGCGGCTGGGGATAGAGACGCGTGCGGTGCAACATTTGGCGCAGTTTGATCGTTTCATTCAGGACGCACGTCAGCGCCTGCATTCGTATACTCAGCAGCCACTACTGATGTTTTCACTGATGGACACTCGCCATGCCCTGGTTATTGGTCAGAAGAGTCTGTTCCAGGAAGTGATGGATCAGCTTGGGATAAAAAATGCCTGGGAAGGGGAAACCAACTTCTGGGGCACGGCAGTGGTGGGAATTGAACGTCTGGTGACGGTGAAAAGCGCACGGGCGATTTACCTCGATCACGGTAATCAGGCGATGATGGATAAAGTGAGTTCGACTCCGTTGTGGCAAGCATTACCCTTCGTTAGACAGAATCAATTACGTCAGGTACCGGCAGTGTGGTTCTACGGTGCGACGTTATCGGCGATGCGCTTTTGTCATTTGCTGGAACACGCGCAGGAGAGCTATTCATGAACGCACGTATCCGTGCATTGCCGGTGACATTGGTTCTGGTGCTGCTGGCAAGCGCCAGCGGTTTAACGCTTTATAACTTGCTACAACAGCTGCCATGGGCACAGTGGGGACAGGCGCTAAATGCACCGGACATCGACGATGTGCACCAAATGTTGTTTCACTATAGCCTGTTACCGCGGCTGTCGGTGTCCTTGCTGGCCGGGGCCGGATTAGGGTTGGTCGGTGTACTGTTCCAACAGGTATTACGCAATCCGTTGGCAGAACCCGCGACGCTCGGCGTTTCCGCTGGGGCGCAGCTTGGGCTGACGGTTGCGACACTGTGGATGTTGCCGGGTGGTGAACTGACACGCCAGTTGGCGGCGATGGTGGGAGCTGTGGTGGTCGGCGGATTAGTGTTTGGCGTGGCGTGGGGCAAACGCATGTCGCCGGTGACGCTGATCCTCGCTGGGCTGGTGTTGGGGTTGTACTGCGGTGCGGTTAACAGCCTGCTGGCGCTGTTCAATTACGATCAACTGCAGGGCGTCTTTTTGTGGAGCACCGGTGCACTGAACCAGCAAGACTGGAGCACTGTGCAGTTTATCCTGCCGCGTTTGCTGGTGGCCGGGTTGTTGGCGGTCTTGTTACTGCGACCACTAACGCTGTTGGGATTGGACGACGGTGTGGCACGCAATCTGGGGCTGGGGTTGTCGATGGCGCGTTTTTGCGCGCTGGCTGTGGCGATCATCTTCAGCGCCATGTTGGTTAATGCCGCGGGCGTGATCGGTTTTATCGGTTTGTTTGCCCCTTTGATGGCGAAAATGCTAGGGGCACGTCGGTTGGCACATCGCATGATGTTGGCCCCTCTGCTGGGGGCGTTGTTGCTGTGGTTAACTGATCAGGTGATGATCTGGCTGACGCAGGTATGGCGTGAGGTTCCTACCGGGGCCGCGACCGCGCTGTTTGGTGCGCCGCTGTTGTTGTGGTTGCTACCGCGGCTGCGCAGCGCTTCTACGCCACCACCAATGAATCTGGGTGATAAAGTGCCAGCAGAACGTGGTCATCTGTTGGCATGGGTCGCGCTGGCGGGCGCGGTGTTATTCGCCGGTCTGACTGTGGCATTGATGTTTGGGCAAAATGCTGCCGGTTGGCACTGGAGCCAGGGTGCTGAGCTGGAGTCACTGATGCCGTGGCGCTGGCCACGTGTCTTATCGGCACTGGCGGCGGGTATGATGCTGGCGGTTGCTGGGACGTTAATCCAGAAGTTGACGGGTAACCCGATGGCCAGCCCGGAAGTGTTGGGTATCAGCTCGGGTGCTGCGTTCGGCGTAGTGATGATGTTGTTGGTTGTACCGGGGGATGCTTTTGTTTGGTTGCTGCCTGCTGGGAGCCTGGGAGCTGCCGGTACTTTACTGGTGATCATGATTGCCGCAGGGCGGGGTGGTTTTTCCACCGAACGCATGCTCTTGGCCGGTATTGCACTCAGCACGGCGTTTACCACCACCATTTTCCTGCTGTTGGCCAGCGGTGATCCCCGCACCGGTGGGCTGCTGACCTGGATTTCTGGTTCTACCTATTCGGTGACACCGGAGCAGGCAGTGCGAACGGCGATTATTGCGGCGATGCTGATTGTGTTGGCCCCCCTGTGCCGTCGTTGGCTCAGTATTCTGCCGCTTGGCAGCGCCACTGCCCGCTCCGTGGGGATCGCGTTGACGCCAGTGCGGTTGACCATTCTCCTGCTGGCCGCCACGCTGACCGCAATGGCGACGTTGACCGTAGGGCCACTGAGTTTTATTGGCCTGATGGCACCACACATGGCGCGTATGTTGGGCTTCCGTCGTGCGTTACCGCAAATGGTGATTTCCGCGTTGTTAGGGGGCTTGCTGATGGTGTTTGCCGATTGGTGTGGGCGGATGGTTATGTTCCCTTACCAAATCCCTGCGGGGCTGCTGGCGACCTTTATCGGTGCGCCGTATTTCGTTTATCTGTTGCGTAAACAAACGTCGTAACTGGCGCTGTAACGCCCTGGTGATGACATACCCGAAAAGTATTAAAGACAGTCTGACCGACATGGAAAGATCAGAGCTGAAGAAATTGAAGAACGGGGCTAAAGTTCCGGCCAATGCCACTCGTTATGACATCGCAGATGTGAAGGCGATCAGGGCGTAGCTGAATATTTCTCAGAGCGAAATGGCAAAGGTGTTGGCGGTGATCCAGGTTAACCCCGCATGCTTCAGGGAACTTGTAGCACATTAGACCTCTGTGCGGATTGTTTACCTGCTGCATGCGCTGCGTCCAGCGTCCCTCCACCAGAAACAAAAACGGCGAGCCTAGGCTCGCCGTTTTCACATAGAATGCGCGGGCTTATTTCAGGCCAGCAGCATCACGCAGCAGTTCTGCTTTGTCAGTCGCTTCCCAAGGGAAGTGCTCACGACCGAAGTGGCCGTAGGCAGCAGTTTCGCGGTAGATTGGTTGCAGCAGATCCATCATCTGGATCAGGCCGTATGGACGCAGATCGAAGAACTCGCGTACCAGCAGGGTCAGCTGTTCGGTAGGGACTTTCTCGGTACCGAAGGTTTCCACCATAATTGAGGTTGGTTCTGCCACGCCAATCGCGTAGGACACCTGGATCTCACAACGGTCAGCCAGGCCGGCAGCAACGATGTTTTTTGCTACGTAACGTGCTGCGTATGCTGCTGAACGATCAACCTTAGATGGATCCTTACCAGAGAACGCGCCGCCACCGTGACGGGCCATGCCGCCGTAGGTATCAACGATGATTTTACGTCCGGTCAGACCGCAGTCACCCATTGGCCCGCCGATAACGAAACGGCCGGTTGGGTTGATGTGGTATTTGGTGCTGGCGCTCAGCCATTCTGTAGGCAGAACTGGCTTGATGATCTCTTCCATTACCGCTTCTTGCAGATCTTTCAGAGAAATATCTTCGGAATGCTGGGTGGACAGTACTACTGCGTCGATGCCGACGATTTTGCCGTCGTCATACTGGAAGGTTACCTGGCTTTTTGCATCTGGACGCAACCATGGCAGTGTGCCGTTTTTACGCACTTCGGCCTGACGCTGTACCAGACGGTGCGCGTAGGTTACTGGTGCAGGCATCAGCACGTCGGTTTCATTGGTGGCATAGCCAAACATCAGACCCTGGTCGCCAGCACCTTGTTCCAGCGGATCGGTACGGTCAACGCCCTGATTGATATCTGGGGATTGCTTGCCGATAGCGCTCAGTACGGCACAAGAGTTGGCGTCAAAACCCATATCCGAGTGCACATAACCGATTTCGCGTACGGTTTTACGGGTGATTTCTTCGATATCGACCCAAGCGCTGGTGGTGATTTCACCGCCAACCAGTACCATGCCGGTTTTCACGTAAGTTTCGCAGGCGACGCGTGCTTTAGGATCTTGTTCCAGGATGGCGTCGAGAACGGCATCGGAGATCTGGTCAGCGATTTTGTCAGGATGCCCTTCGGAGACGGATTCGGACGTGAATAGGTGTTTAGCCATTGTATTCTTTACCTTGCATAAGACGGGTTAGAAATTACTGCACAGCGCTGGAGATCCGGCATCAAAGCGAAGGGTCTTCCGCTGATGGCGCGAGATACATCCTGCAACGCCCCTCAGGCAAAGCCGTTAAGCAGTTTCTTCGTTAATCAGTATAGATGGATTAACATCTGGACGTCTATTTTAGGTCAGGCCTTGACCGGATTGCCAGTATTTTTTTGCCAATTCGCTCTTTTGCGCAAAGCTACTGACGCCATTTTCATCGCTTGAAACAGTTTTCGACAAATTTTCATTTTGCATTTTCCCCGTGTTATCGGTATAAACTGCGCGCGCGGCTCATTTGATGCACAGCGTGGGGCAAGAAGTTGTAAATTTCTGTGACGCTCCCGTTAGTGGCCGGATGGTCAGTCGCAGACGTCGATTTGTGGCGTCGCCGCTTCATAGAACGGTCACGTTCTTACACTATTAATAGAGGCTCGGTCGTTCATTGTGGACGACGTGCGTGGAGGTGGTTGGATTAATGATCCGTTGTCTACCGGTTGTTGGTTCTCAACAGCAGTGCCGTTCTGGCGCACATTCTTCTGCTATTTCCCGTCTAGTCTCTACACCACCTTCCAGGTGTGATAAACACTTGGGCGCTACTCAGGATTCTCGGGCCGGTTAACGGTCGTCTGAAGAACTGAACAAGGGTAGCCTGCAGCCTTCCTGTGGGATGTTTCTTGACCCGATTCACGAGGTTTGAACAGGGTGTCTTACAATTATATGAGTAATAAACCGATCGCTGACCGCGAACGGCAGTTTTATTCGCTGCCGCAAGTGCGGTTTGTTGGGTTGTTCTCGCGGGTTGTAGCTGCGATAGTGGCTGACTGTATCGTCAGTACGGGATGTGAGGCGAGTAATGTCTGATGATCTGTTGATTCACCGTCCGTCAGCTACGGGCGAATCTATATCTTTGCGCTCCATGCAGGAGGTTGCTATGAATGACCGTGATGCCAGCAAGATGCTGCGCACTTATAACGTCGCCTACTGGGGCAACAATTATTATGACGTCAATGAACTGGGTCACATCAGTGTGTGCCCAGATCCTGACGTCCCACAGGCGCGTGTCGATCTGGCCGATTTGGTCAAACAACGCCAAAAAGACGGTCTGCGTCTGCCGGCGCTGTTCTGCTTCCCGCAGATCCTGCAGCACCGCCTGCGTTCGATCAATGCCGCTTTCAAACGTGCGCGTGAATCGTTCGGTTATGAAGGTGGCTATTTCCTGGTTTACCCGATTAAAGTGAACCAACACCGTCGCGTGATTGAATCTTTGGTTAATTCTGGCGAACCGCTGGGGCTGGAAGCTGGCTCTAAAGCTGAGCTGATGGCCGTGCTGGCACATGCTGGCATGACCCGTTCTGTGATCGTCTGTAATGGCTATAAAGACCGTGAATATATCCGTCTGGCATTGATCGGCGAAAAACTGGGGCACAAGGTGTACCTGGTGATCGAGAAAATGTCCGAAATCAACATGGTGCTGGAAGAAGCTGAACGTCTGAATGTGGTACCACGCTTGGGCGTGCGTGCGCGTCTGGCGTCGCAAGGCTCCGGTAAATGGCAGTCGAGCGGTGGCGAAAAGTCCAAGTTCGGGCTGGCAGCCGTTCAAGTGTTGAAACTGGTGGAAACCCTGCGTGAAGCGGGCCGCCTTGATAGCCTGCAATTGCTGCACTTCCATTTGGGATCGCAGCTGGCCAATATTCGTGACATCGCCACTGGCGTACGCGAATCGGCACGTTTCTACGTCGAACTGCACAAATTGGGCGTCAACATCCAGTGCTTCGACGTGGGCGGCGGTCTGGGCGTGGATTATGAAGGTACCCGTTCACAGTCTGATTGCTCTGTGAACTATGGCCTGAACGAATACGCCAACAACGTGATCTGGGGTATCGGCGACGCCTGTAATGAACATGGCTTGCCACATCCGACCGTGATCACCGAATCCGGCCGTGCGGTTACTGCACACCATACAGTGCTGGTATCCAACGTGATCGGCGTTGAGCGCAACGAATTCAGCGAACCCTTGCCACCGGCAGAGGACGCACCGCGCGCGCTGGAAAGCATGTGGGAAACCTGGCTGGAAATGAACGAGCCGGAGAACCGCCGCTCGCTGCGTGAATGGCTGCACGACAGCCAGATGGACCTGCATGATGTCCACACTCAGTATGCTCATGGCATGCTGGATCTGACCAAGCGTGCCTGGGCTGAGCAGTTGTACCTGAACATCTGCAACAAAATCCAGCAGCAATTGGATCCAAGCAACCGTGCACACCGTCCAATCATCGACGAACTGCAAGAGCGCATGGCAGACAAGTTCTACGTCAACTTCTCGCTGTTCCAATCAATGCCGGACGCCTGGGGTATAGACCAGCTGTTCCCAGTGTTGCCACTGGAAGGGCTGGATAAGCCACCAGAAGGCCGCGCAGTGCTGCTGGACATCACCTGTGACTCCGACGGTACTATTGATCACTACATCGACGGTGACGGCGTAGCGACCACCATGCCAATGCCGCCGTACGATCCGGAAAACCCGCCGGCGCTGGGCTTCTTTATGGTGGGAGCCTACCAGGAAATCCTGGGTAACATGCACAACCTGTTCGGTGATACTGCCTCGGTTGACGTGTTTGTCTTCCCTGATGGCACGGTAGAAACTGAATTGTCTGATGAAGGCGATACCGTTGCCGACATGCTGGAATACGTGCAGCTCGATCCTACCGCGCTGCTGGCTAAATTCCGCGATCAGGTAAAAGAAACCGATCTCGACAGCGAACTGCAAGCGCAGTTCCTGGAAGAATTCGAGGCCGGTTTGTACGGTTATACTTATTTAGAAGACGAGTAAGTAACGCTGAAAGGCCGGGTATCTCTTTGATGCCCGGCCTTTTTTATTGTTTTTCCTCCGCAGTTCCCCCGCGATATCCCTTCTCCCATACCAGTTATCACAAATTTGTTAACTCTCCGTGAGGATTCGGACAGGGTTTTCTTTGTAGGTTGTCATTATCGGTTTGATCAGTCTCCGGGGTGGCAGTGATGATGAACAGACGGCAGTTTATTCTGGTTGGCGGTGGCCTGTCCGCGGCGTTTTCGCTGGGTCTATTGCCGACATGGGCGGTGCGGGCTGCGGCCACCGCGCAATTTGAAGTCAACTACACTGATCAACAGTGGCATGAGCGGTTGTCCGCTGCGCAATACCATATTTTGCGAGAGGAGGGCACCGAAACTCCCTATAGCAGCCCGCTGAATGACGAACACCGTGATGGGGTGTTTTCCTGTGCGGGGTGCGATTTACCGCTGTTCTCCTCCCATGCCAAGTTTGACAGCCACACCGGCTGGCCGAGCTTTTATCAACCTCTTGATCATGCCGTTGCCCAGCGCCAGGACCGTTCATTTGGTATGGTGCGAGACGAGGTGCACTGCCGGCGCTGTGGCGGGCATCTGGGGCACGTGTTTGACGACGGTCCACAACCTACCGGATTGCGTTACTGCATGAACGGGTTGGCGCTGTTGTTCGCGCCGCAAAAAGCATAATGGGGAGAGCGATATGTTGATCCTGATCCTGGCTTATCTCGGCGGCATGCTGACTATCGCCAGTCCCTGCATTCTGCCGGTGCTGCCGTTCATTTTCTCGCGCGCCGATCGTCCTTTCTTGCGCTCCGGTTTGCCGATGCTGGTGGGAATGGCGCTGACCTTTGCGCTGTTTGCTACGCTGGCTGCCGTCGGTGGTGGTTGGGTCGTGGCGGCCAATCAATATGGTCGCTGGCTGGCATTGATCCTGATGGCGGTATTTGGCATCACCTTACTGTTTCCGGCGGTTGCCGAACGCGTGATGCACCCGTTGGTGTCGGCAGGCAATCGTCTGTCTGACAAGATTGCGGCAGACAAACAGCACCAGGTTGGCTCATCGCTGCTATTGGGCGTCGCCACTGGCCTGCTCTGGGCACCTTGCGCTGGACCGATACTCGGCCTGGTACTGACCGGTGCCGCATTGCAGGGTGCGAATGTCGGTTCAACATTGTTACTACTGGCCTATGCCGCTGGGGCGGCGACTTCATTGGCATTAGCATTGTTGATCGGCGGTAAGGTATTCAGCGCCATGAAACGCTCACTGGGGGCCGGTGAATGGATCCGACGTGGGCTGGGGGCGGCGATGCTACTGGGGGTTGTGGCGATTGCGCTCGGTCTTGATACCACGGTGCTGGCACGCATTTCGGCCGCGTCCACAGGCGGTATTGAACAACGGTTGGTACAGGTATTTACTCCCGCCGCAACGCCGGTGCGATCTTCTGTGCAAACGGCAGTCGACTCACAACCCATGTTGGATGACCTGGGCGAGATGCCGTCCCTGTCAGGGGCTGTACAGTGGCTGAATTCTCCGCCGCTGACGACGGAGTCCCTGCGTGGCAAGGTAGTCCTGGTCGATTTTTGGACTTACTCCTGCATCAACTGCCTACGCTCCCTTCCCTATGTGAAGGCTTGGGCGGAGAAATATCGTGATCAGGGATTAGTGGTGATTGGCGTACATGCGCCGGAATTTGCCTTCGAGAGAGATATTGGCAATGTCACCAAAGAGGCGAAAAAACTGGGGATCGACTACCCGATCGCCATCGATAACAACTACAGCATCTGGCGCGCGTTCAACAATCAATATTGGCCTGCACACTATTTTATCGATGCCACCGGGCATATTCGTTACCAACATTTTGGTGAAGGTGACTATGCACAATCTGAGCGGGTGATTCAGGAGCTGCTACGCCAAGCGGGGGCAAAAAATATCAGCACGGCTGTTAGCCAGGTTGCCGGCCAGGGCGTTGAACAGGCGGCGGGCAATCAGACTGATATCTCACCAGAAACTTACCTGGGTTACGCACGGGCGCAAAACTTTGCTTCCGGCGAGGTGACTCAGGACAAGAGCGCTAGCTATGCCGTGCCGGCAAGCTTATCGCTCAATGATTGGGGGCTGGTAGGAAACTGGACGGTGGGTGAAGAAAGCGTGACGTTGAATGCCCCTCAAGGACGCATCGTCTACCGCTTCCATGCTCGAGATTTGCATTTGGTGTTAGGCCCGAGTGCCGGGGGGAAACCGGTCGCGTTTAAAGTGACGCTGGATGGCAAAGCACCTGGTGAGATGCATGGTACGGATGTGACACCGGACGGACGCGGCGTGGTCACCGATCAGCGTCTCTATCAACTGATTCGGCAAACCGACGGCGCTGGAGAACACACCTTCAGTATTGAATTTGAACAGGCTGGGGCTGCGGCTTACGCCTTCACTTTCGGCTAATCCAGTGGTGAATATGATGAAACGTTCAAACAGGCTCGGCACGTGGTTAAGATCTTATGCCATTACTGGCGTGGTAGCGTTGGTCGGTGTAGGCCTCTGGCAAGGAAGCGCATGGTCATTCGGCGGGGCGGAAACCGCGGTGGTGATACCTGCACCTGCGGTTGATGAGCCAACTGGCACGTCGCACAGTGAGACCGCTATTTTTGCCGGCGGCTGTTTCTGGGGTGTGCAAGGCGTCTTTCAGCATGTGAAGGGCGTAACCAGCGCTGTCTCAGGTTATACCGGAGGCGCCGCGCAAACTGCCGATTATCAGCAGGTCAGTGGCGGTGATACCGGTCATGCGGAATCAGTGAAAGTGACTTTTGACCCGACTCAAGTTTCCTACGGTGACTTGCTGCAGATCTTTTTCTCAGTGGCGCATAATCCCACAGAGCTTAACCGACAAGGACCGGATAGTGGCACGCAGTATCGCTCCGCGCTTTTCCCGCTGAATGATTCACAGCAGCAGGTTGCAAATGCCTACATTGCTCAGTTGCAGGCCAGTCACAGTTACGATCAACCGCTGGTTACGCGTGTTGAGCGCAATGGGCATTTTTACCCGGCAGAGTCTTATCATCAGAACTTTTTAACGGAACACCCTGATTCCCTCTACATCATGATTAACGATCAGCCGAAAATAAAACAGCTGGAGCATTTATTCCCGACACGTTATAGCCAGCAACCCGTACTGGTGAAGCAGTAGTGCCTATACTGGACAGTGACGAGTCACCAGGATGATGATGCGCGCTCTTGAAGCGCGAACGAAATACGGCGATAATCTGCCGTATCAGCAGTACTGAACCAGATTTTGTATCAATCCCTTTCTCGTCGGGCTAACGACGCGGGAGGGATTTTTTTTTGTCAGCGCCTGTGTGATTTTTCACCAGGTGAAACGTTGAAATATGAGGGTTTACTATGAGCACCTTAGGCCATAAGTCCGATAATTCTTTAGTGTCCAACGCCTTTGGTTTCCTGCGCTTTCCGCTGAATTTCATGCCTTACGACAGCGATGCAGAGTGGGTCATCACCGGCATTCCATTTGACATGGCAACCTCCGGCCGTGCTGGTGGCCGTCATGGCCCGGCGGCGATCCGCCAGGTTTCCACCAATTTGGCTTGGGAAGGCAACCGTTGGCCGTGGAACTTTGACCTGCGCGATCGTCTGAACGTCGTCGATTGTGGCGACATCGTGTTCAACTTTGGCGATGCTCAGGACATGAGTGACAACTTGCAGGCGCACGCGGAAAAACTGCTGGCAGCTGGTAAGCGCATGCTCTCATTCGGCGGTGACCACTTCGTCACACTGCCGCTGCTGCGCGCACACGCCAAACATTTCGGTAAAATGGCGCTGGTGCACTTCGATGCCCATACCGACACCTACGCTAACGGCAGCCAATACGACCACGGTACCATGTTCTTCCATGCGCCGAACGAAGGCCTGATCGATCCAAAACATTCGGTGCAGATCGGCATTCGTACCGAATACGATCACGACAACGGCTTTACCGTATTGGATGCTGCGCAGGTTAACGATCGCAGCGCGGACGACCTGCTGGCTCAGATCAAACAGATCGTCGGCGATATGCCGGTATACCTGACCTTCGATATCGACTGTCTGGATCCGGCATTCGCACCGGGCACCGGCACGCCGGTGATCGGCGGCCTGACCTCCGATCGTGCGCTGAAACTGGTACGCGGCATGCAGTCACTTAACATCGTGGGTATGGACGTAGTGGAAGTGGCTCCGGCCTACGATCAATCCGAGATCACCGCGCTGGCTGCGGCGACCCTGGGCCTGGAAATGCTGTATCTGCAGGCTGCCAAGAAGCAATCTTAAACAGTAACAGCTTAAACTCTGGCCTTTCAGAGGCCAGAGTCCATGGAGATAGCATGCTGACCAAGCCTTCAACACGTCTTAACAAATATATAAGCGAGAGCGGTATCTGCTCGCGCCGCGATGCCGATCGTTACATCGAACAAGGCAATGTTTTTATCAATGGCAAGCGCGTGACGCTTGGCGATCAGGTGTTCCCAGGCGACGTCGTCAAGGTCAACGGTCAGCTGATTGAACCGCGTAATGAAGACAATCTGATCTTTATTGCGTTGAACAAGCCAGTCGGTATTGTCAGTACTACGGAAGATGGCGAGAAAGACAATATTGTCGATTTCGTCAATCACAGCACCCGTATTTTCCCGATCGGACGGTTGGATAAAGACTCTCTGGGTCTGATCTTTCTTACCAACCACGGCGATTTGGTGAACAAGATCCTGCGGGCGGGCAACGATCACGAGAAAGAGTATCTGGTCACGGTCAACAAACCGGTAACCGACGACTTTATTCGTGGCCTGGGGGCCGGCGTGCCGATGCTGGGTACGGTGACCAAAAAGTGCAAGGTGAAGAAAGAAGCGCCGTTTGTGTTCCGCATCGTGTTGGTACAGGGGCTTAACCGCCAGATCCGCCGTATGTGTGAGCATTTCGGTTATGAGGTGACCAAACTCGAACGTACTCGCATCATGAATGTGAGCATGGCCGGGTTGCCGCCGGGTGAATGGCGTGATTTGACAGACGACGAACTGGTCGAGCTGTTTAAATCCATTGAAGGCTCCTCCTCAGAAGCCAAGCCGGCGAAAAAAGCTAAACCTGCAGCGAAAAAACCGATGGGAAGCGCACCGAAAAGTGCTGAAAAATCCAGCGCCAATGCACCTGCACGTAAGCGTTTTGCTCAGCCAGGTCGTAAAAAGAAAGGGCGTTAAGCCCTCAGCTATCCCGTTAGCTTAAAGGACGATGGATACAGTGTGAATGCTGGTGGGGCGCGTTATGCGTCCCACCTTTTTTATGCCCGCTTTACCTCACGCGTCATCAACATCCGACTGAACAGCACGCCGCCCGCCAGCAGTGTCACCAATTGTGAAACGATCAGCACCGCAAACCCCGACGAGACCTTGCCCTGACTGGCCATCACCATACCCATGATCATCGGCACAAACGCCGAGAACATATTGCCGATGCCGTTAATCAGCCCATAGGCGCTGCCCACGGCCTGCGGCTGCGCATAATGCTGTAACAGAGTTGGGATCGCGGCCCCCTGAGCACCCCAACAGGCATTGGCCGCCAGCAGGAAAAAGGCGATCCAGCCGAGTTGTTCGCTATGCATCACGCCATAGATGCACAACGCAGTGGCTGCTCCGCCAAAAGCGAAGATCAACGGTGCCTGATAAGGGCGGATGCGATCGAGCAGCACGCCGCCGAGATATTTCGAGGCAATACTGACGATAAACGGCAGCGAGGCCATCCAGCCCATTTGTTTGATGGAAAAGCCTTTCTCGTCGGTCAGGTACGCGGGTAACCAGGAACTGGATCCCCACAGGTAGCTGAGGGTGGCAATCTCGATCAGCATGATCCAGCCAAGCATCGGCGTATGCCAGGCCACAGCAAACGTCTCCCAGACACGCGTCATGACAGGGCGAGGATCGACGGCACGTGACACCAGTGATGCCGGGTGTATAAACAGCCGTACCAATGCTAACCCGAGCAGCAGATTGATCAGCGCCAGCAGGTAAAAGGAAATGGCCCAGCCGAAGTGCGTCATCAGAAAACTGACCAACGGGAAACCGATCACTAACCCCAGTGAGACACCCAATGTGCTGATTGCATTGGGCTTGCCACGTTCATGGGCGGCAAAATGATCGCCGATATACATGGTTTTCAGCGAGAACAATGGTCCCTCACTGATCCCCAACAGTGCGCGCACTGCAAATAGCAGCAATACCGATCCCGCCAGGGGGGACGCGGCGGTGAGCAGCGCCCACAGGACAATGCTTAGCGTCAACGCACGGCGGTAACCCATCAGTGTTTCCAGGAACGGCGTCAGTAACATGGCGGAAAACCCGTAACCAAGCAAAAACACCGTCATCAACATACCCTGATGCGCGCGGCTCCCCCCGAGCTGGAAGTGTTGCAGGAAGTCCGGGTTAACCAGCATCACGGCGATATTGACCCGATCGGCATAGGCGATGACGATCAGAAACAGTAGGGCTACGACCCCGAACCAGCGTTGACGTTGTTGCACAATGTGCTCCTTTGACGGGCGTTTGATAAATTCAGGCAGCAGAAAACTAACCCGCTGATTTCACAGTGCTGAAAAGCAGGTTTTTGGCTGTCTAAATGTAAATTTTTTGTTAAAAAAAGGTTTTTTAGCCAGTGAGAAAGAACTTTTACTCGCATTGCATCAGCAAGATCAATGTGTTTTTACCGATGAAATCGTGATGTAGTGCACAACCTTCATAGGATTTTCATATCGGTGCATTTTTTCGTGATCTTTCCCGCATTTGTCATGTTTAAACAACTTTCCATTAACAATTGCCGCTTTGTTCTCTTGACGAAAGTTTCACCAGACTTATAGTGAGTGTATTAAATAAGAAACTGAGTTTCATATATGAAACAATCAGATAGAGGACAGAAGCAATGAGCTGGAAGAAAGTGTGTGAAGTGTCTCAGGTGAAAGAAGATTTTCCTTTTTCTGCCAATGTGGAAGGGAAAGAAGTCGGGGTGTATCTGATTGACGGCAATTACTACGCACTGGAAGACGTTTGCCCACATGCTTATGCCTTGCTCAGCCAGGGGTTTGTTGATGACGGTAAGGTCGAATGTCCGTTGCACGAAGCATTGTTCGACGTGCGTACCGGCCAGTGCCTGCGTGAGCCAGGCGGCCGCGATCTGCAAACCTATGCCACCCGGGTGATCGACAATCAAATCCAAATCACCTTTATTGCGGAGGAGTAATCATGCAGCACATCACCGATTTCAATCCCTGGCTGCCGGACACCCAACAGGTGATCCCAGCGCGTGAAGGCGGCAACGGCCAGATCCATCAGCCAGGCCATTTCCAGAACGTGATCTGGCAAAACCGGGCCCGAGTGCCGGACGGTTTTGAGACAGCATTAGTCGCTGCGCTGGAAGAGATTTTCGAGCAGGGCGCGGAAGAACTGGAACAGATTGTCAGTGCGCTCAATCAACGGCGCCTGTTCGATCGCAATGGCCAGCCTTGGAATGAGACGGCGTTCCGCGAATTCCTTCACGTTAACGGTTTCTGAGCAGCACCCGGGAGAAGACAATGACAGCAAACACAACATCCTCCGCACAGACCTTACAGGATTATCTCGATCAGGGGCTGCGTGGCATGTGGTATCCGGTGCTGGCCAGTTGGGAAATCGGCAATAACCCGGTAGGCATTACTCGTCTGGAACAACAGATCGTGGTGTGGCGTGACGGAGAAGGTGCGATCCACGCTTTGGAAGATCGCTGCCCGCATCGCGGAGCGCGGCTTTCCATGGGCTGGAACCTGGGTGATCGTATCGCCTGTTGGTATCACGGCGTTGAAGTCGGCGGTGATGGTACGGTTAAAGACGTGCCGGCGGTCGACCGTTGCCCGCTGGTGGGGCAAAAATGCCTGCGTTCTTATCCGGCCAAAGAAGCCTACGGTGCGGTATTCCTCTATTTCGGCGTGACCGCAGATGAAGAACCGGCCGAACTGACCTTCCCGCCGGAACTGGCAGACGAAGCGTCTTACAGCAACTTCTTGTGTACAGCCAGTTGGGACTGCAATTACCAGTATGCGTTGGAAAACGTGATGGATCCAATGCACGGCACCTACCTGCACTCCTCTTCACACTCAATGGCAGAAGGAGATCGCAAGGCGGATATGGCACTGGAGCCGACCGACAGCGGTTTCATCTTTAAGAAGAATGGCCAGATCGGCGTGAACTTTGACTGGGTAGAGTTCGGCAGCAGCGGGGCTTACTGGATGCGCCTGTCGATCCCATACAAAAAACGTTTTGGACCGGGCGGCCACTTCTGGATCATCGGCATGGTGGTCCCGGAAGATAAGGATCACTGCCGGGTGTTCTTCTGGCGGATCCGTAAGGTGAAAGACTGGCAGCGTGACATGTGGCGCTTTATGTACCGCAACCGCCTGGAATCCTTGCACTGGGACGTATTGGAACAGGATCGTATCGTGCTGGAAAACATGGCACCGAACGCGCGTGGTCGTGAATATCTGTACCAGCATGACGTTGGGCTGTCTCGTCTGCGCCGTATGATGCAAAAAGAAGCACAGAAACAACTGTCGCGTCTTAACGAACAGGAGGCGGCGCAGTGAATGGCCTACTGACAGGTAAACGCATTGTCGTGACCGGCGCGGCTCGCGGTTTGGGGCGTAGTTTCGCTACTGCGGTCGCCGATGCCGGTGCCAACGTGGTGATGTGCGATATTTTGGCCGATGAACTGACAGACAGTGCAGCCAGTCTGCGTGAGCGGGGCGCACAGGTTGAATCTCATGTGATCGATCTAGCCGATCCAGCGTCGATTCATGCAGTGTTTAACGCCATCGCTGAAGGTGGCGCGATCGACGGGTTAGTGAACAACGCGGCGTTGGCTACCGGCGTCGGTGGCAAAACCATGATGGAATACGACATTGATCTGTGGGATCGGGTAATGCAGGTTAATGTGCGCGGCACCTGGCTGGTGAGCCAGGCCGCGGTGCCATTGCTGGCACAAACCCCGCATGCCAAGATCGTTAACGTGGCTTCGGATACCGCGCTGTGGGGCGCACCGCGCTTAATGGCCTATGTGGCCAGCAAAGGGGCGATTATCTCGATGACCCGCTCGATGGCGCGTGAGTTGGGCCCGCAGGGGATTTGCGTGAATGCCATTGCTCCGGGCCTGACGCGGGTGGAGGCCACGGAATACGTGCCTGCCGAGCGTCATCAGCTGTACGAGCAGGGCCGGGCATTGACCGGGGCGCAGCACCCTGACGACGTCAATGGCACGGTGCTCTACCTGCTGTCACCGCTGGCGAACTTTGTGACTGGCCAGCTGTTGCCGGTTAACGGCGGTTTCGTTTTTAACTAATCTACCTTTTAGCCAGGAGCAGCACATGGCGGACGACCAAGGGTGTAAATATCTGATCCCAGGACTGGATCGCGGATTGCAACTGTTGCTGGCCTTTGGCGAGCAACATAAGGAAATGACATTTGCCCAATTGCATCGCTTGGTCGATATGCCAAAAGCGACCGCCTATCGCGTAGTGCAAACGTTGGAGCACCTGGGCTTTCTTGAACGTAACCCACGTACCAACACTTTTTCTTTGGGTATCAAGGTGCTGCGTCTCGGCTTTGAATATATCGCTTCGCTGGATGTGGCGCAGGCTGGTCAGCCGGTAATAGAACAACTGCGCGATCGCAGCCAGTGCAGCAGTCATCTGGCGATCCGTGATGAGCGTGACGTGATCTACATTGCTCGTGTCAGCGCCGCAGGTTCGCAAATCAACCAGGTCAGCGTCGGAACTCGCTTGCCGGTACACCAAACCTCGCTTGGCCGCATGTTGTTGACCAGTGCCACCCGTGAGGAATTTGAACTGCTTTACCCGCAGGAACAACTGCCGGGGAGCGGTCCGGGCACCCCGGCGGATCGTGAAACCTTGTGGCAGATGGTGCAGCAGGATAAGGCGCGTGGCTATGTTATCGGCGAGTCATTTTTCCGCCACGGCATCTCCTCGATCGTCTATCCGATCTTCAACCGCGAGCAACGGGTTGAGGCCGTGATCAGCATTATGGTGCCGTCCGATGAGATCCCAAAAGCGGATCGCGAGCGGCTACGCATGGAGGTGCGGGACGCCGCGGTGAAAATCTCCGGCTTCCTGGGCGCACCGCCGCAGGCTAACGTCGGTTAACTGATTTTCATAGGGGCGCCGCAAGCTACGCCCGCATTACTCGGGACGAAGATAGTCGTCCCCTACCAATGACTCAGGCAGGGATAAGGCTCATGACAATCATGGGCCGGGGTTCGATCATGCCTGAAAACTGCATTCAGCGAGAACGTGAGGCACAATTAATGAGCGTAATCGGAATCGAAAAACTGGAGTTTGGCGTCGAAAATCTGCCAACGTGCGAGAAATTCATGCAGGACTTCGGTCTGCAGGCCGCGCAACAGCATTGGGGCGAAACCCAGCGCGAATTCACTACCCTGAGCGGGGCGCGCGTGGTACTGCATCCGTTGCAGAGCGAAGCGTTACCGACAGCGTTCGAGAGTGGTTCTACCTTGCGTCGTATGACCTGGGGCGTTAACAGTCCGGCCGAGTTGGCGGCGTTGCAGCCATTGTTGGCGCAGATGCCAGGTTTCCGCCTGGTGGGTGAAGAGCTGGAGTGCCTCGATCCAAACGGCATGACGTTGCGCTTTAGCGTTAGCCAGCAGCGCGATGTTGATTTACCTGTGTCACCGATCAACCAGTGGGGCGATGTGCGCCGTATTGATCAGCCGAGTCCGGTGTATGCCCAGGCGCAACCTATCAACATCGGTCATGTGGTGTTCTTTGTCGATGATCTGGCGGCGACTGAACGTTTCTATCGCGAGGTGTTGGGGTTCCAGGTATCGGACCGTTATATCGATCGTGCGGTATTCCTGCGCACTCAGGCACGCGGCGGCCATCACAATCTGTTCTTGCTGAAATTGCCTAATCGCCCACGCGGCCTGAATCACGTAGCCTTTACCGTACGCGACATCCACGAAGTGATCGGTGGCGGTATTGCCATGAACAAAGAGAAGTGGAGCACCTTCATTGGTCCTGGGCGCCATCCCATTTCCTCAGCCTACTTTTGGTACGTCAACAGCCCGACCGGCGGTGCGTTTGAGTACTACACCAACGACGATTACCTGACTGAAAACTGGCAACCGCGTGAGCTGGAACACTCACTGGTGTCGTTCACCGAGTGGGCTGTGGAAGGTGGTATCGACCATGACACGCGCCGCCAGCAGAAAAAAACGGAGGCGTTATGAGCCAGCCAGAACCGGCAGGCATCGTGATCATCGGTGGTGGTCAGGCTGGTGGCTGGGCGGCGAAAACGCTGCGTGACCGCGGCTATGCAGGCCGTTTGACGGTGGTCAGCGATGAACCCTATGACTTTTATGAAAGACCACCGCTTTCTAAAGCGGCATTGCTGGACGGTAATGCGCCGCTCAGCCGTTTGTTCAGCGAACAGGTGGTTGCCGGGTTGAACATCGATTGGTGTCGCCCGTTGCGTGCTGAATCTATTGATGCACAACAGCAAATCGTCCACCTCAGTGATGGCCGGCAATTGCAGTTTGATCAACTGCTGATTGCTACCGGTGGGCGACCGCGTGTTCCGGACGCCCGCTGGGCTGACCATCCACGAGTGATGACGCTGCGCTCCTGGGATGATGCGGCGAAGCTACGCCAGGCATTACAGGATTGTCGCAAGTTGGCGATTGTCGGCGGTGGGTGGATCGGCCTGGAAATTGCCGCGTCGGCACGACGCCTCGGGGCTGAGGTGACGGTGTTTGAGCGCCAGCCTGCGTTGTGCATGCGCAGCGTGGGTGCGGACGTCTCCCAGGCGTTGCTCGAACTGCATCAGCAGCAGGGCGTAACGGTGCATTGCGGCTGCGGTGAGATCCAACTAAACGATCGTAACGGCAGCGCCTGGATCGGCAGTGACAGCAGCGATCCTCAGCCGTTTGATCTGGTGGTGGTGGGGATCGGCGTGGAGTTGAACCTGGAGCTGGCGCAGGGTGCCGGGTTAAAGGTTGATGCCGGTATCGTGGTTGACGGCCAGGGGCGCACCAGCCACCCAGCGATCTTCGCCGCTGGTGACGTAGCGCGCCACCCGACGCTGGGTCTGTGCCTTCAATCCTGGGCCTATGCGCAGAATCAGGCGATCAGCACCGCCTGCGCAATGCTGGATGCCTTTGCCTCACCTTACGATGACGTGGCCTGGCTTTGGTCGGATCAATACGACGCGAATATCCAGATCCTCGGCATACCGACCGGCGGCGTGCATCACGTGGTGCGACGCACACCACAGTCGCAGGTGTTCTTCACGCTGAATGCCGACCGGCAGTTGGTGCAGATGGTGGCGTTCAACGACGCACGCACCATCAAGCTGGGTAAGCGCTGGCTGGCCAGTGGGCGAGTGTTGGAACCGCAGCAGTTGGCGGACGCAGAGTTTTCTTTAATGGCGTTGAAATAACGCCCGTAACCTCGGGAGCGTTTCATGACTACGCAAGATATTGACGCCCGCGCTGGACGGGTGGGGGAAGCCGTTGCCGAAAATCCGCAGCAGCGGGTTCGCTGGTCGGTGCCAATCGCGCTGTTTGCCTGTGTGTTGCTGGCGTTTTTCGACAAGATCAGCATCGCGGCGCTGTTTTCCGATAGCGAATTCCAGCAGGCCTTGGGCATCAGTTTTGACCCGGCGCGACTGGGCTTGCTGATGAGCGCATTTTTGTTCTCGTATGGCATTTCTTCGATGCTGCTCAGCGGTATTGGCGACCGGTTGAACCCAGTAAAAGTGCTGATCGGCATGATGGTGGTGTGGGGCGTATTGATGGTGCTGATGGGCATGGCCCGTTCTTATCACACCATGATGACATTACGCATTTTGCTCGGCATTGCCGAAGGTCCGTTGTTGCCGATGGCCTATGCCATTATCCGCCAGGCCTTCCCGCAGCGGCTGCAAGCACGCGCCACCATGCTGTGGCTGCTTGGTACACCGTTGGGGGCGGCGCTCGGATTCCCGGTCACGCTGTATATCCTCAACACCTTTGACTGGCAGACCACCTTCTTCTTTATGGCATTCCTGACACTGCCGGTCATGTTGCTGGTGCTGTTTGGCATGCGTCATCTCAACGTATCACGTCCGGCAGCGGCCACGGTTTCAAAACCGGCAATCGCCGAACGTAAACAGCATCGCTATGAACTGTTGCGCAGCCCGCATTTTTGGATGATTTGCCTGTTTAACATCGCTTTCCTGACCTATCTGTGGGGCATGAATGGCTGGTTGCCCAGCTACCTGATCAAGGGCAAAGGCATTCACCTGGAACACGCCGGGTACCTGTCATCGCTGCCATTCATTGCGATGCTGCTCGGCGAAGTGCTCGGTGCCTGGCTGTCAGACAAGTTGGATCGCCGTGCGCTGGCCTGCTTTATCTCGCTGTGCGGTGCCGGGCTGGGGTTGGCCGTGGTGCTGCATATGCAGGGCACTTACAGCGTGATCGCCGCCATGGCTTTCAGCACCTTTATGTGGGGTGCCGGCGCACCGAACATCTTTGCCCTGCTGGCGAAAGCCACCAGTAGCAAGGTCAGCGCCACCGCAGGCGGTATTTTTAACGGATTAGGCAATTTTGCCGGTGCGTTGGCACCGGTGCTGATGGGGGCGCTGATCGCCGCCACCGGCAACATGGATAACGGTTTGCTGTTCCTGGTGGTGATGGCCTTTATCGGCTGCATCATTCTGCTGCCGTTGCTGAAGAAATATTGATATCCCATTGATCAACGAGGAGTAACAACATGTCCCAGGTTGAGAAACCAGCCGGCGTTAAGCCGCAAGATCAGTCGATAGATAATTGGGTGGAATCACGTATCGCCCGTTTTGAAGGCCGTAAATATGACTGGAATGCCCTGAAGTTTCAGGCTGACTACGACCCGAAATACCGCCGTGCGCAGATGCGCTATATCGGCACCGGTGCCACTGGCGTGGTGAACGACACCAATACCATTCCGGCGGGTAACTTTACGTTTTCTACCATGGTGTTGCCGTCTAAATGCGAAGGTCCATTGCACCTGCATGACGACGTGGAAGAAGTGTTCTTTATGCTGAAAGGCAGCATCACGCTGATGATTCAGGACGGCACGGAGTATTACGAAACCAAGCTGAAAGAGCGCGATTTGATCTCGGTTCCGGCCGGTGTTTACCGTGGGTTGTTCAACCACGGCGAGGAAGAGGCGTTGATGTGCGTGATGCTTGGTACTGCCAAACCGGAAACCCCGACCTACCCGGCAGATCACCCATTATCTAAAGTGAAACGCAACTGATGAACGGCCTGGCGCAACGTCAACAGGCGCGCTGTGGGGATTACACCCTGAGCTGGCGCGAAGCGGGGCACGGCCGACCGGTGGTGCTACTGCACGGTATTAGCTCCGGTTCGGCCTCATGGATCAAGCAGTTCAACGATCATGAATTAGCCGATGGTCACCGCCTACTGGCCTGGGATGCCCCGGGCTATGGTGGCAGTTTACCGCTGACGGTGAGCCAGCCGGATGCTACTGCGTATGCCGCTGCGTTGGCAGCGCTGGTGGCTGAGTTGCAGTTGGATCAACCGTTGATCGTTGGTCACTCACTCGGTGCGTTAATCGGCAGTGCCTATGCTGCCGGTTATCCCGATGGCTTGTGCGGACTGGTACTGGCGGATCCGGCTCAGGGCTATGCCAGTGCACCGGAAGAAAAGCGCCAACAGGTTTACGGTCAGCGTAAGCAAATGATCGAAACCTTGGGGCCGCAAGGTTATGGCGAACAACGGGCAGCTGCGCTGCTGTGTGATAACGCGGAGCCGCAGGATATCGCCTGGATCCGCCACGGCATGCAGCAGTTGGATCCTGACGGTTTTCTTAATGCCGCCTGGATGCTGGCTAACGATGAGATCAGCCATTATCTGGCGCATTACCGCGGCCCGTTGCAGGTGTGGTGCGGTGACTGCGATCGGATCACGCCACCGGCGGCGGCGACAACATTGGCGCAGCAGCAAGATGCACCTCTGCGTCTGATCGAGGGGGCGGGACACGCCAGTTATCTCGATGCGCCGGTGCAATTTAACCGCTATCTGCAGGACTTTACGGGAGCAATCCAACCATGAATTTTCAGCTTGATAAACGTGTCGCTGTCGTTACGGGCGGTTCGTCGGGCATCGGTTTTGAAACCTTGCGTCTGCTGCTGGCGGAAGGGGCAAAGGTGGCATTTTGCGGCCGCGATTCGGACAAGTTAGCCGGTGCTGAAACCAGCCTGCGTAATGAGTTCCCGCACGCGGAGATCCTGGCGCTGCGCTGTGACGTGTTGGACGAGTCGCAGGTGACACAGTTTGCTGCTCAAGTGATGGCGCACTTTGGCGCAGTGGATGTGTTGATTAACAACGCGGGGCAGGGGTTTGTCGCGCACTTTGACCAAACGCCACGTGCCGCCTGGTTACATGAGGCGGAGCTAAAGCTGTTCGGCGTCATCAACCCGGTACAGGCATTTCTGCCGGCGCTGGAACATTCGGATATTGCGTCGATTACTTGCGTGAACTCGCTACTGGCACTGCAGCCAGAAGAACACATGATCGCCACTTCGGCGGCGCGTGCAGCCTTGCTAAACATGACGCTAACGCTGTCGAAAGAGCTGGTGGATAAGGGGATCCGCGTTAACTCAATCCTGTTGGGCATGGTGGAGTCCGGCCAGTGGCGTCGCCGTTTCGCCGAACGCAGTGATAAGGATCAAAGCTGGGAACAGTGGACGGCAGCGATTGCAGAACGACGCGGCATCCCGATGAAACGTCTTGGCAAACCGCAGGAGCCCGCGCAGGCGCTGCTGTTTTTGGCCTCACCTCTGGCGTCCTTTACTACCGGTGCGGCGCTTGACGTCTCCGGTGGCTTTAACCGCCATCTTTAATCGCAAGGGCTGAAAAGATGAAGAAGATCATGATGATTGGCTACGGCGCAATGGCCAGAGAAGTGCTTTCCCGCCTGCCGGACGGGGTGAGCGTGGGCTGGATCGTGGCGCGTGCGGCTCATCATGCGGCAATCGACAGTGCCTTCGGGGGGCAGGTGCAGGCGCTAACCCATCCGGATCAGTGTACTGAGCAACCGGATCTGGTGCTGGAGTGCGCCAGTCAGCAGGCGGTAGCCGAATTTGGTGAGGCTGTGGTGACGCGTGGTTGGCCGTTGGCGGTGATCTCCACCGGTGCGCTGGCGGATGCGGCGCTGCAACAGCGGTTGCAGCAGGCTTGTCGGCAACATCAGGGGCAGCTCATTGTGCTGTCCGGTGCCATAGCAGGCATGGATGGGTTGGCATCAGCGCGTGAAGGCGGGCTGGACAGCGTCACCTATCAGGCCTGTAAAAGTCCGGCGAGCTGGCGCGGCAGCATGGCAGAGCAATTGATTGATCTCGATGCCGTGAGCGAAGCACAGGTATTTTTTGAAGGTTCGGCACGCGAGGCGGCGCGGCTGTTCCCGGCCAATGCCAACGTGGCTGCGACCATCGCGCTCAACGGCTTGGGGATGGACGCCACCCGAGTGCGGCTGCTGGTTGATCCCGCCACCCGACGCAACACCCATCGACTACAGGTGTGCGGTAATTTCGGTGAATTTCAGATTGAGCTGAGCGGCAACCCGTTAGCGAGCAATCCCAAGACATCAACCCTGGCTGCGTTAAGCGCAGTACAAGCCTGCCGCCGTCTGGTAGACGGTGGTTTTATTGCCTGAACGGCAGGAGCGAGCATGGAAAAGTTAAAGATTTTTGTGGCTGGGTGCTGGCGTGAAGGGCGAGGCGACGAGATGACCTCGGTGTTTCCGGCTGACGGCAGTGTCAATGCACGGTTGTGTGCCGCCAGCATTGACGATGTGAACGACGCAGTGGCCGCCGCCGAACAGGCCTGGCGCGCACCTGAGTGGCGTGGATTAGTACCGCACCAGCGTGCCAATATTCTGTACCGCGTCAGTAATCTGATTATGGCGCAGCAGGAAGAGTTGGCGCAGTTGCAGACCCGCGACAACGGTAAACCGCTGGCGGAAACCCGTGGCTTGGTGGCCAGTGCGGCGGCGACGGCCCGCTATTTTGCTGCTGCCTGTGAGGTGCTGGAGGGCGAACTGCCAACCCAGCGCAGCGCAGAGGTGATGACGTTGAGCCAGTATCAACCGCTAGGGGTGATCGCCGCGATTACGCCGTGGAACTCGCCGATTGCCAGTGAAATGCAAAAGGTGGCCCCAGCATTGGCTGCGGGCAACGCGGTGATTCTCAAACCGGCCGAAGCCACGCCGCTGATGGCGCTAAAACTGGCGGAGTTGTTTGAACAGGCAGGGCTGCCTGCCGGGCTGCTCAGTGTGCTGCCGGGGAAAGGTTCGGTGATTGGTGAAGCGCTGGCCCGCCATCCGTTAGTGAAAAAGATTTCTTTTACCGGTGGCACCAATACCGGTCGCCATCTGGCACATATTGCCGCCGAAAAACTGATCCCCACCTCGCTGGAACTGGGCGGAAAATCGCCAACTATTGTGCTGGAGGACGCCGATCTGGAACAGGCGGCCCGTGGCATCTGCTACGGCATTTTCAGTTCCGCAGGGCAGGCTTGTATCGCCGGGTCGCGTTTGTTTGTGCATCGTTCTCTATACCAGCCGCTGTTGGCGCGCCTGAGCGAACTGGCTGCTGGGCTGCGAGTGGGGAACCCGTTGACACCAGGGGTGCACCTTGGCCCGCTGATTAACGAAAAGCATCGTCAAAGCGTAGCGGATTACGTGGCGCTGGCGCAGCAGGAGGGCGGTCGGATAGTGATTGGTGGCGAGGCCCCGGCAGATCCGATGTTGGCAGGCGGCAGCTATTACCTGCCGACGATTATTGAAGGGTTGAGTAACAGCGCCCGCGCCTGTCAGGAGGAGATTTTTGGCCCGGTGCTGGTGGCGTTGCCGTTTGATGACGAGAAACAGCTCATTGAACAGGCCAATGACTCGGTGTACGGGCTGGCAGCAGGCATCTGGAGCCGTGACTTCCCGCGGGCGATGGCGCTGGCGGATGAATTGGAAACTGGCACGGTGTGGATCAATACCTACAAAACATTCTCCATTTCTACGCCTTTCGGCGGTTTTAAAGAGAGCGGTCTGGGCCGCGAAAAGGGCCTGCACGGCATCAAAGCCTACATGCAGCAAAAAAGCCTGTATCTGGCGCTTAGCCATCAGGCGAATCGCTGGAGCGATTAGTTTTGAGCGACGGTGCGTACCCCTACAACGAACATATAAGAAGGCTGATGATGAGCGAGAAAATAACGGTTGGCGAGGCGATAGCCCGGACTCTGGAACAGTACGAGGTGTCGGCGATGTACGGCATCATTTCGATTCATAATCTGCCGATAGCTGACGCAGTAGGCCAGCGCGGAAACATTCGCTTTGTGCCGGCACGTGGTGAAGCGGGGGCCGTGACTATGGCCGATGCCCACGGCCGTTTCTCTGGTCTTGGCGTGGCCTTGACCAGTACCGGTGCGGGTGCAGGCAATGCGGTCGGTGCAATGATCGAGGCGATGAACGCCAATACGCCGCTGCTGCATATTACCGGTCAGGTGGAAAAAGCCTATCTGGATGCCGATGCCGGGTTCATTCATGAAACGCGGGATCAATTGGGTTTCCTGCGCGCCTGCTCCAAACGCGCGTATCGGGTTAACTCTGCGGAACAGGCCGTGGCAGTGATCCAGCGGGCCATTCTCGACGCGCAGACGGTGCCTTGCGGCCCGGTGGCGGTTGAGATCCCGATCGATATTCAAAGCAGCCTGGTTTCCAGCGCGGTACTGAGCCAGCTGGTGATGCCTGCGCCGCTACCGCCAGCCAGTGACGATGCGGTTGAACGGCTTTATCAGCGGCTGAAACAGGCCAAACGCCCGTTGTTGTGGCTGGGCGGCGGCGCGCTAGCTTGCGGCGAGGCGGTGCGCAAGCTGGCGGATGCGGGTATCGTGGTGATCTCCAGCACCCACGGGCGTGGCATTCTGTCTGATAGCCATCCGCGCAGCCTGCGTGCGTTCCATAATTCACCGAGCATTGAGGCGATCCTGACGCAGTGCGATCTGACGCTGGTGGCCGGTTCACGTCTGCGCAGCAATGAAACTCGTACCTGGACGCTGCCGCTGCCACGTCCATTGGTGCAGATTGATATTGATCCGGCGGCGGCCAACCGTAACTATCTGGCCGACGAACAAATTAATGGCGACTGTGGTGCCTTGCTTAACGCATTGGCAGCCCGAGTTAGCCAAGGTGAGAAGGTCAATGCTGAGTGGGACGCCGAAATCGCCCGCGCGGTGCAGCAGGCGGAAAGCGCGTTGCGCCAACAGTCTGGGGAATATGCCAAATTAAACGACGCCATTGCCGCCGCGTTGCCGCAGGATGGGCTGTTGGTGCGTGATATCACTGTCTCTGGCAGCGTTTGGGGCAGCCGTTTGTTCCGTGCGATTTCGCCTCTGTGTAACATTCATTCGCTGGCTGGCGCGATTGGCATGGGTTTGCCGATGGCGATTGGTACCGCGATCGCTAACCCGCAGCGTAAGGTGGTCGGGTTGGTGGGCGACGGCGGGTTGGCGTTAGGCTTGGGTGAGTTGGCGACCATGGCGCAGGAGCAGGCCAATATCACTTTGCTGATCATGAACGACGGTGGCTACGGCGTGATGCGCGGTATTCAGGATAAATACTTTGCCGGTCGCCAATACTATAACGAACTGCACACCCCTGCTTTTACGCTGGTGGCTGAAGCGATGGGGCTGAAAGCCTGGAAGGTGGACAGCGCGGCGCAGTTCAGTGGTGTGTTGGCGGAAGCGATCAATTATCCGGGGCCGTCGGTGGTGGAGGTGGATATGAACAGTATCGGGCCGTTGACCTTCGCCGGGCCGCCGCAAAAGTCTCTATATTGATGAAGTTAAAAACGCCGGGCACTTGTAGAGACTCTGTTCACTTAAGATGTTTTTTGGTGAGTTAAGCGTTTTTTTCGGTCGATAAATGACTAGATTACCATGAGATTCTTACGCTCCGACCGAGCAAGGGGCCGTAGGCGCGGCCCCTTGCAACCCGCGCCTTTGCCCTATCAGACGGTTGGCTGCGCCAACGGCTCTCACTTATTCACGCCGCATCACGGCCGGCTATGACAGGCGTCCCTGCCTGTCTCGCCTGAAACCGCCGTCCATGGCGGTTTCGCCTATGCGTCGTTCCTGCGTTCGACGTCTTCAAGGGCGCCCAACACCCTGCTCATCTCATCATTTTCACGGCCTTTCATCACGCAACGTCAAACTGAGGGCATATGTTGCCCGGCGGTTACCAATGCGGGTGTTGACCTTGAGCGCGCATCACCGTCTGCTGAGCAAGGTGGCGTTGTCAGGGGCAACCGGCCAGGGAAGGCCGGTTGAGGCGAGACAAACAGGGACGTTTGTCGTAGCCGACCCGTCCGACAACGTAGGTGCAGCGAGGGTATCCGCGCAGCGGACAGAAGGTGTTAAGCGAAGGCGCGGGTGGAGGGGCCGCGCCTTCGGCCCCTCCAATTGCCAGACATTATGGTTACAGAGAAATGGAGGATATTTATGGCAATTCTAGTTGCACTGAACTTGCAGGAACCGAATAAAAAAATGCCAATCAGGCTTAACTGATCAGCATTGTGGCATGTGTTGAGCCCGCTATTTTATTTGCCAGCCGCGATGCGGTCACGAATATGCTGCGCACGTGCTTCGGAAGCAGGATGATCGTCGAACATGCTGCTTTGACGTCCGGCTTCCATTTTCGCCAGTTTCTCAAAGCTGGTGACCAGCCCGTTTGGATCGATACCGCGCTGCTTCATCAGATCGAACGAATAGTCATCCGCTTCACTTTCCTGTTTCTGGGAGAACTGAGCGTTAACCAGTTTTTCGCCCATATCCGCCAGTTGCGACTGCGACAGTGACGCAATGATGCCGCCGGTTGAGGCCGCTGCGGTACGCAACGCCACGGTACCGTAAGCCACCTGCATGGCTTTACGCGTATGGCCCAGCGCCACGTGGCCCATTTCATGGCCCAGTACGCCTTCCACTTCATTGTCGGTCATCATGTCCATCAGCCCGCTGTAAACGCGGATACAGCCATTAGCCATTGCCCAGGCATTCACGTCTTTGGTGACGTAAACTTTGTAGTTAGCTGGCGTGCCGTTGATATTATCCCCCAGTGCCGCTGCAATTTTGTTCAAACGCTTAGTGTAAGTACTGTCGGCTGGCGCGATTTGTGCCTTGCTGTCCATCTCTGCGCAGGATTTATCACTCAGGGTTTTGACGTCGTCATTGCTCAACGTCGCCGCCTGAAATGCTTGCGCGCCAGACTGCATCAACGTATCGGTATTCAGGTTTTGACAGCCGCTTACCAAAGTGGCAATGCTTAATGCAATCAAAGAGGTACGGATTTTCATAACGCTATCTTCCTGTGATAGTAACAAGGGGGGAGTGCCATTTTTAGTTTAGGGAAATCTTGCTGCACGAGACTAGTGTACGATGACAATTGGGAAAATAGTGTTATTCCGAAAAACTGACCAATTGTGCTAATAAGTTGTGAACTCGCTCTCATTTGGTATTAGGGATTGCCGTTTTAATGCTGAGTCTGAGAAAATAGAAAACTTGACTGATTTTTTAATCCGACCTGGAGTAAAACATGTCCTCTCGTAAAGAGCTT
>NZ_LT883155.1:4272152-4274193 GCF_900186025.1 Serratia grimesii | reverse complement strand
GCCAACGCCATCCGCGCACTCAGCATGGACGCCGTACAAAAAGCAAATTCCGGCCACCCGGGTGCACCTATGGGCATGGCGGACATCGCCGAAGTCCTGTGGCGTGACTACCTGAACCACAACCCGACCAACCCGCACTGGGCTGACCGTGACCGCTTCGTCCTCTCCAACGGCCATGGCTCCATGCTGATTTACAGCCTGTTGCACCTCACCGGCTACGACCTGCCGATGAGCGAGCTGGAAAACTTCCGCCAGTTGCACTCCAAAACTCCGGGTCACCCGGAATACGGCTACACCCCAGGCGTCGAAACCACCACCGGCCCACTGGGCCAGGGCATCGCCAACGCCGTTGGTTTCGCCATTGCCGAACGTACCCTGGGCTGCGCAGTTCAACCGTCCTGGCCATGACATCGTCGACCACCACACCTACGCCTTTATGGGCGATGGCTGCATGATGGAAGGCATCTCCCACGAAGTCTGTTCGCTGGCCGGTACCCTCAAGCTTGGCAAACTGACCGCGTTCTACGATGACAACGGCATCTCCATCGACGGTCACGTGGAAGGCTGGTTCACCGACAACACCGCAGAGCGTTTTGAAGCCTACGGCTGGCACGTGGTGCGTCACGTTGACGGTCACAACCCGGATGCCATCAAGGCCGCCATTGAAGAAGCCCGTAAGGTCACCGACAAGCCGTCCCTGCTGATGTGCAAAACCGTGATTGGTTTTGGTTCACCGAACAAGGCCGGTACCCACGACGTGCACGGTGCGGCACTGGGCGCCGCCGAAGTGGCTGCCACCCGCGAAGCGCTGGGCTGGAAATACGCCGCCTTCGAAATCCCGCAGGACATTTATGCCCAGTGGGACGCCAAAGAAGCCGGCAAGGCCAAAGAAGCGGCCTGGAACGACCGTTTCGCTGCCTACGCCAAGGCCTTCCCTGAGCTGGCTGCCGAGTTCAAACGCCGTATGAACGGTGANCTGCCGGCCAACTGGAAAGCCGACGCCAAAGCCTTTGTTGAAAAGCTGCAGGCTAACCCGGCCAACATCGCGAGCCGCAAGGCGTCGCAGAACGCGCTGGAAACCTTCGGCAAGGTGTTGCCTGAATTCCTCGGCGGCTCCGCTGACCTGGCGCCAAGCAACCTGACCATGTGGTCCGGCTCCAAGCCACTCAACGAAGACCTGGCGGGTAACTACATCCACTACGGCGTGCGCGAGTTCGGCATGACCGCCATCACCAACGGTATCGCGCTGCACGGCGGCTTCCTGCCGTACTCGGCGACCTTCCTGATGTTCGTGGAATACGCCCGTAATGCGGTGCGTATGGCGGCGCTGATGAAAATCCGCAACGTGTTCGTGTACACCCATGACTCCATCGGTCTGGGCGAAGACGGTCCGACGCACCAGCCGGTTGAACAAATGGCCAGCCTGCGCGTGACCCCGAACATGAGCACCTGGCGTCCGTGTGACCAGGTGGAATCGGCGGTGGCATGGCAGTACGGTATCGAGCGCAAGGACGGCCCGACCACACTGATTTTCTCCCGTCAGAACCTGACTCAGCAAACGCGTACCGCGGAGCAACTGGCCAACGTGTATCGCGGCGGTTATGTGCTGAAGGACTGTGCCGGTACACCGGACGTCATCCTGATTGCCACCGGTTCGGAAGTGGGTATCACCGTGGAAGCGGCAGACCAGCTGACGGCAGCGGGCACCAAGGTGCGCGTGGTCTCCATGCCGTCTACCGACGCGTTCGACAAGCAGGATGCGGCCTACCGTGAATCCGTGCTGCCGGCGGCAGTGACTGCCCGTGTGGCGGTAGAAGCGGGTATTGCGGACTACTGGTACAAATACGTGGGCCTGAACGGGGCTATCGTGGGCATGACCACCTTTGGTGAGTCTGCCCCGGCAGAACAGCTGTTCAAAGAGTTTGGTTTCACCGTGGAAAACGTGGTGGCCAAGGCGCAGGCACTGCTGAAATAAGCCGTAAGCAGGGGCGCCGCATACTGCGCCCTGAACATGATGACGAAAGCCCGGCAAATTGCCGGG
>NZ_LT883155.1:4067729-4272052 GCF_900186025.1 Serratia grimesii | reverse complement strand
CTTTTTATTGACCAAAAATCGCCCAACCTCACAAAACACGAAGATAAAAAATCAACGGCGTTGCGCAAGAACACTTATTAACTATATGTTAATTTTTAGTTTCTTAAATGTAACCAGGAGTTGATTATGTTAACAAGAATCGGCACATCGGTCGTGGCGATCGCTGTACTGGGTGCAATGCCTGCTTACGCCCAATTCCCGGCAGGTTATCCAGCCGACTATCAAAAAATTGTGGACGGTGCGAAGAAAGAGGGCAAAGTCGTGGTGTATTCCACCACCGATACCAAAGCCGCAGGCCCGCTGATCCAGGGATTCGAAGCACAGTATCCAGGCGTTAAAGTCGAATATAACGACATGAACAGTACCGAGCTGTACAACCGTTATATCAGCGAGCAGGCAGCGGGTGGCACCAGCGGCGACGTGGTATGGAGTTCGTCGATGGACACTGCGCTGAAACTGGCCACTGACTATGCGCAAGAATATGCCTCGCCGGAACAAGGTCAACTGCCCAAGTGGGCGGTATGGAAAGAAAAAGCTTACGGAACCACCTACGAACCTGTGGTTTTCATCTATAACAAACGGCTGATCCCGCAGGGCGACGTGCCGGACTCACATGCGGCACTGGCAAAACTGATCGCCGGCCAAACCGACAAGTTCAAAAAGAAAGTCACAACCTATGACATTGAAAAGTCAGGTCTGGGTTTCATGCTGTCGGTGCAGGACTTCAAGGCTGATCCGAATTATTTCGCCACGTTGGCAGACATTGCCAAAGGGGGGCTGGCGGTTCAGTCATCCACCGGAACCATGATGGAAAGGGTATCGTCCGGTGAAAACCTGATTGGTTTCAACATCCTGGGTTCATACGCTGAAGCTCGCGCCAAAACCGACCCTTCACTCGGTATCTCGTATCCAAAAGACTACACCCTGGTGCTGTCGCGCGTGTCTTTTATCAGTAAAGAGGCTACCAACGCGAATGCGGCAAAACTGTGGCTTAACTATGTGTTGTCGGAAAAGGGCCAGAATATTCTTGCCAATCAGGCAGACATTCCCTCTATTCGCAATGACATCGAAGGCAAAAACGACATTGACGGCATGACCAAAATGCTCGGTAAAGCGCTGAAACCTATCCCGGTAGATGAAAGCCTGTTGGAGTATCTGCAACCGGCTAAACGCCTCGATTACATCAAGCAATGGCGTACTGCCGCAGCGAAATAACACAGGATCCGGACGCGCGTCTGCCATTGTGGCGCGCGCCCTTTGGTCGTCGTCGTTTACAACCATCGGGATATATTTATGGAAGCATGGCGCAGAAAGTGGCAAAGCCTGCCGCGCGGCTTGGTCGTATTGATAACCGCACTGGTTATCTACGTGCCGCTGTCGTTTATCGTGATTCAAAGTTTCCTTTCCGCTCCCTTTTTCTCGCCCTCCAAGGTGTTCAGCCTTGAGGCGTTCCAGTTCATTTTCACCGATCCGGACTTTTATAAGGCGCTAAAAAGCGGGTTTATCCTGGCGTTCGGTCTGGTGGTAATCGCCATTCCGTTAGGAGGGATCCTGGCTTTTTTGATGATCAGAACCGACTTGCCCGGCCGCCGCTTTATTGAACCACTGATCCTGGTGCCGATCTTTGTCTCGCCGATGGTCTTGGGTTTTGGTTATGTGGTGGCCGCTGGGCCGGTGGGTTTCTTTTCACTGTGGGCGGAATCGTTATTTGGTTTTGTACCGTGGAATATCTACTCGATGGCCAGCATTGTGGTGATCGCCGGGTTGACGCACGTGCCGCATGCTTATCTCTATATTTCCTCAGCTTTGCGCAGTGTGGGTTCAGACGTAGAAGAAGCCGCACGAACGGCGGGGGCATCGCCTTTGCAGGTAATGACTGCCGTTAGCTTGCCGATGGTGCGGCCCTCGATTCTGTATGCCGGGGTTTTGTTGTTTTTCCTCGGGCTGGAAGTGTTCGGCCTGATGCTGGTGCTGGGCGATCCGGAAGGTAACCTGGTACTGGCGACCTACCTGTATCAACTGACCAATAAGCTGGGCACGCCGTCTTACCATCTGATGGCCGCAGTAGCGGTGGTGCTGATCTGCATCACCATTCCGCTAGTGATGTTGCAGCGCCGCCTGATGCGTACCGCTAACCGCTTCGTCACCGTCAAGGGCAAGGCCTCACAGGCGCGGGCATTGCCGTTGGGCAAATGGCGCTGGGTTGCCGGTGCGGTGGTGGTGTTCTGGCTAACGGTGACTATCGGTGTGCCACTGGTGGGGGTGGTGCTGCGTGCTTTTATCTCTAACTGGGGGGGGGGCGTTTCAATCTGGGACGAGCTATCGCTCAATACCTTCCGCACTATCTGGCAGCAGCCGAACCTGCTGCGGGCGATCGTCAACTCGATGGCGATTGGGGTGTTCGGTGGGGCGTTGGCGGTGGTTTGTTACCTGTTTATCGGCATCGCCATGCACCGCAAACCCGACGGTGCTACCCGTTTTCTCGATTACAGCGTGCTGGTGCCGCGTGCGGTACCGGGTCTGCTGGCGGGCTTGGCATTCTTGTGGGTCTTCCTGTTCCTGCCGATGTGGCTGGATAAGTCGTTGAAAGAGGGCTGGTTGTCGGCGCTGCCGGTAGCCGAATGGCTGCGAGAGAATCTGATTGTATGGTTGCGCTCTTTGCGCAGCACCATCTTCAGCGTCTGGCTGGCGTACACCGTGGTGTGGATGGCCTATGGCCTGCGGCTGATCTCTTCGACGCTGCTGCAGGTGGGCCCGGAGCTGGAAGAGGCAGCACGCAGCGCTGGCGCGAGCCGGGGGCAGATCACCCGTCACGTTACCATTCCGCTTTCACGTTACGGCCTGATTGGTTCCTGGTTGCTGATGTTCCTGATTTTCGAGCGCGAATATTCCACCGGGGTGTATCTGTTGTCTCCGGGTACCGAAACCATAGGTTCGATGCTGGTTTCCCTGTGGGCGGCGGGCGCCATCGATATCGTCGCTGCACTTTCCTTCATTAACATCCTGTTGGTGGTGTTAGGTCTGGGTATTGCCTTGCGCTTTGGAGTGAAATTACATGATTGAACTTTCGGTAGAAAACCTGCATTTAACCTACGGCGACAACCCTGTGTTGAAGGGCGTCTCGATGGATTTAAAACGTGGCGAGGTGGTATCGCTGTTGGGGCCATCGGGCAGCGGTAAAACCACGTTGCTGCGTGCCGTTGCCGGGCTGGAAAAACCGACTCAGGGCCGCATTATCATTGGCAGCAATACTGTTTACAACGGCAGCGCGCGCAGCGAAATTCCGGCGGAGGAGCGCAACCTGGGGTTGGTGTTTCAGTCTTATGCCCTGTGGCCGCATAAAACGGTGTTTGAAAACGTCGCCTATCCGCTGAAATTACGCAAAGTCGCTTCGGCGGAAATCAACCAGCGGGTGCAAGGCGTGCTTGATCAACTTGGGCTGGGGCATTTGGGTAAGCGTCATCCGCATCAGTTGTCCGGTGGCCAGCAGCAGCGTGTGGCGATTGGTCGGGCGCTGGTGTACAACCCTCCGGTCATTCTGCTGGATGAACCCTTGTCGAATCTTGACGCCAAGCTGCGCGAAGAGGCGCGGGTATTCCTGCGTGAACTGATCATCAAGCTGGGACTTTCGGCACTGATGGTGACTCACGATCAGAACGAGGCCATGGCGATCTCCGATCGTATTTTGCTGCTCAACAACGGGAAAATCGAACAGCAGGGCACGCCACAGGAAATGTACGGTGCACCGTCCACCCTGTTTACCGCCGAGTTTATGGGCAGCAATAATCGCCTGAACGGCAAGGTAACCGAGGTGGTTGATGGCAAAGCGCGCATTGAAGGGAAAGACTGGGCGTTGTGGGGCATGGCGGGTGCCGGCGTGAAAACCGGTGAGGACGCTACGGCGGTGATCCGTGTTGAACGCGTGCGTCTGGGGGATGACCCGCAAGGCAACCAGCTCGAGTTGCCGTTGCTGACCAGCATGTATCTGGGGGATCGTTGGGAGTACCTTTTCCGTACTGTTGCTGAGGATTTTGTCGTGCGGGCCTATGGCACTGAAGTACGCGGTCAGACGCTGTGTCGACTTTCCTTACCGCCAGAGCATCTGTGGATTTTCCCTAAAGCTTAAGGGTGCAAGTCCCATAGTTGCCAAAAAATCTGGCGCGTCACAGTGGATTGGATATGAAAAAGTGTGCGCTAGATCATCTTATTCTCGCAAAGTGCCGTTCAGTTGTCAGGCAGGCTGTCGCATCTGTTCCTTTTGGTAAAACTTTGGTTTATGCTCGGCTGAAGCGTTTCAGTTGTGGTTGTATTCCACAGAAACGCCAGAGTGAAGGTGATGAGTGAAGGCTGGACCGAAGGAATAATGCGACGCGACGATTCACAGCAGGTGGTGCGCTAAAGTACTCTATGCGGGTTATCTAGATGACCCAGTCAGCGCCCTCTCAATAACGGTGAACGCGCCCGGGGAGAGAAGGCCCTTTTTCAGGAGCAGCATGACAATCCGCATAGCGATAAACGGTTTTGGCCGCATAGGCCGCAGCGTTTTACGCGCACTGTACGAATCGGGACGACGAGCGGAAATTTCCGTGGTGGCGATTAACGAATTGGCTAACGCTGAGGGAATGGCCCATCTGCTGAAATACGACTCTAGCCATGGTCGCTTTGCCTGGGATGTGCGTCAGGAATGCGACATGCTGACCGTCGGGGACGACACCATTCGTTTACTGCATCAGCCAGCGTTGGAACAGCTTCCCTGGGGTGAGCTTGGCGTAGATGTTGTGCTGGACTGTAGCGGTGTTTACGGTAGCCGGGCAGATGGTGAAGCCCATCTGGCGGCGGGGGCGAAAAAAGTGTTGTTCGCTCACCCTGGCGGTAACGATCTGGACGCCACTATCGTATTTGGCGTCAATCATCAGACGCTGCTGGCGGAACACCGTATCGTTTCCAATGCGTCATGCACCACCAACTGCATTATTCCAGTCATTAAGCTGCTGGACGATGCCTACAGCATCGAATCAGGCACCGTGACCACCATTCACTCTTCGATGAACGATCAGCCGGTGATAGATGCCTATCATCAGGATTTACGGCGTACTCGTGCAGCGAGCCAGTCGATTATTCCGGTCGACACCAAATTGGCTGCCGGTATCACCCGTATTTTCCCGCAGTTTTGCGATCGTTTCGAAGCGATTTCCGTACGCGTGCCGACCATCAACGTGACGGCCATTGATCTCAGTGTCAGTGTCAGTTCGGCGGTGAAAGTTGCAGAGGTCAACCAGCTGTTGCAAATGGCCGCACGGGGATCTTTTCGTGGTATAGTTGACTATACAGAACTACCATTAGTCTCGATCGATTTTAACCATGACCCGCATAGCGCTATCGTCGACGGTACGCAGACTCGGGTCAGCGGTCAGCACCTGATCAAGACCTTGGTCTGGTGTGATAATGAATGGGGCTTTGCCAACAGGATGTTGGATACAACACGGGCAATGGCCGCAAGCGGTTTCTAGTACGGCGGCATCGGCACTGGTCGATGCGCCGCTCAGGCAACTTTATAGTTTCTAGAGAATCAACCAAGAGGGTTCACCATGTCTGTAATTAACATGTCCGATCTGGATCTGGCAGGTAAACGCGTTCTGATCCGCTCCGATCTGAACGTTCCAGTGAAAGACGGTAAAGTGACTTCCGATGCACGTATCCGTGCCTCCCTGCCGACTATTGAAGCTGCGCTGAAACAAGGCGCCCGCGTGATGGTAACGTCCCACCTGGGTCGTCCTACCGAAGGCGAGTACAACGAAGAATTCTCCCTGCTGCCAGTTGTTAACTATCTGAAAGAACACCTGAAAAACCCGGTTCGTCTGGCGAAAGACTACCTGGATGGCGTTGACGTTGCAGAAGGTGAACTGGTTGTGCTGGAAAACGTCCGTTTCAACAAGGGCGAGAAAAAAGACGACGAAACCCTGTCCAAGAAATATGCGGCGCTGTGCGACGTGTATGTGATGGATGCTTTCGGTACCGCACACCGTGCGCAGGCGTCTACCCACGGTGTAGGCAAGTTCGCACCTGTAGCCTGTGCAGGTCCACTGCTGTCCGCAGAATTGGAAGCACTGGGTAAAGCCCTTGGCAACCCGGCCCGTCCGATGGTAGCTATCGTGGGTGGTTCTAAAGTGTCCACCAAACTGACCGTACTGGATTCCCTGTCTAAAATCGCCGATCAGCTGATCGTGGGTGGCGGTATTGCCAACACCTTCGTGGCGGCTCAGGGCAACAACGTTGGCCAGTCACTGTACGAAGCAGACCTGATCCCGAACGCCAAGAAACTGCTGGAAACCTGCGATATTCCGGTTCCGACCGACGTGCGCGTGGCGACCGAGTTCTCTGAAACTGCGGTTGCGACCGTGAAGCAGGCAAACGAGATCCAAGACAACGAGCAAATTCTGGATATGGGCGACGTCTCAGCAGAGCGTCTGGCCGTTATCCTGAAGAACGCCAAAACCATTCTGTGGAATGGCCCGGTTGGCGTATTCGAGTTCCCTAACTTCCGTCGGGGCACCGAAATTGTCGCGCGTGCTATCGCAGACAGCGAAGCCTTCTCTATCGCAGGCGGCGGCGACACCCTGGCAGCAATCGACCTGTTCGGCATTGCTGACAAGATCTCCTACATCTCAACCGGCGGCGGCGCCTTCCTGGAATTCGTGGAAGGTAAAGCGTTGCCAGCGGTAGTGATGCTGGAAGAGCGCGCTAAGCAGTAATTCAGACAGCGGGAGGCGAAAGCCGCCCGTTTGTTTTATACCCTTCAGACTTGACGTTGCATCTGTGTTGGCTGCGAGCCTTCCCGGGCCACTTACTTGAGTAAGCTTCTGGGGATTCACGCTCTTACCGCCTTGATGCAACTCCAATTATTTTGGGTAGATACCGTGTGGCATAATGCGGCGCGGCATGAAAAAATCGATTTACATCCATCTTTACCCAATAGATTTCAAGGTGTAGTCAACAGTGTTACGGCTTGAGAAATAAAGGGTATAACGGCCAACGAAACAGGACAAAGTCACATGTCTAAAATTTTTGATTTCGTAAAACCGGGTGTCATCACTGGTGATGACGTTCAGAAAGTATTCGCAGTAGCTAAAGAGAACAACTTTGCTCTGCCAGCAGTGAACTGCGTAGGTACCGACTCTATCAACGCCGTGCTGGAAACAGCAGCGAAGGTACGTGCTCCGGTTATCGTTCAGTTCTCTAACGGCGGTGCCGCGTTTATCGCCGGTAAAGGCGTGAAGACTGACGTTCCTCAGGGTGCAGCAATTCTGGGCGCTATCTCTGGTGCACATCATGTTCACCAGTTGGCTGAACATTACGGCGTGCCTGTTATTCTGCACACTGACCACTGTGCCAAGAAACTGTTGCCATGGCTGGACGGCCTGTTGGACGCTGGCGAAAAACACTTCGCAGCGACCGGCAAACCCCTGTTCTCTTCTCACATGATCGATCTGTCTGAAGAGTCTCTGGAAGAAAACATCGAAATTTGCAGCAAATACCTGACTCGCATGGCGAAGATCGGTATGACCCTGGAAATCGAACTGGGCTGCACCGGCGGTGAAGAAGATGGCGTGGACAACAGCCATATGGACGCATCAGCTCTGTACACCCAACCAGAAGATGTGGCTTACGCGTACGAAAAACTGAACGCGATCAGCCCACGCTTCACTATCGCAGCGTCCTTCGGTAACGTGCACGGCGTTTATAAGCCAGGCAACGTTAAACTGACTCCGACCATTCTGCGTGATTCTCAGGACTACGTGTCCAAGAAATTCAATCTGCCACACAACAGCCTGAACTTCGTGTTCCACGGCGGTTCCGGTTCTACCGATGCAGAGATCAAAGAATCCGTAGGTTACGGCGTGATCAAGATGAACATCGATACCGATACCCAATGGGCAACCTGGGACGGTATTCTGCAGTACTACAAAGCGAACGAAGCTTACCTGCAGGGTCAGTTGGGCAACCCGAAAGGCGCCGACCAGCCGAACAAGAAATACTACGATCCACGCGTATGGCTGCGTTCAGCTCAGACTTCCATGATTACTCGTCTGGAACAGGCTTTCAAAGATCTGAACGCAGTAGACGTTCTGTAATCTTGCCTGGCTGTTAGTCATAAAGGCTCCCTTCGGGGAGCCTTTTTTGTTTCTAACTTAGCAAACTGGCGCCGACGTTGATCGACAATCCCAAAATTACCAGGTTGAAGACAAAGGAAATCACCGATTGCAGCAGTGCGACTTTGCGTACTTCTGCCGCGCCGACCGCAACGTCGGCGGTTTGCGACGCCACGGCAATGGTGAATGAGAAATAGGCGAAGTCCCAATAGGTGGGCTCTTTGAGGTTACCGGGAAACAGCAAAGGCAAAGGATCTTGCTGTGCGCCCTGGCGGTAAAACTGATGGGCATAATGCATGGTGAATGCGGTCGGTAGCAGCAGCCATGACACCACCAGCGTGGTGCCGGTTAACACCAGGTGCAATGTTCTCAGTGAGTCACTGACCTGCTTGGCTGTACTCAGTTCAAACAGAATGGACAAAATGCTCACCAGGCAGCCGATGCTGACCAACGCCAGAACCATGCTGGCGCTTTCGTCCTGTGCGCGAGCTAGCTGACGGATGTGTTTGGGTGTACTGACCAGCATCAACCGCCAGAGAAACAGCAGGTAGAGCCAGGCCAGTGTGTTCCAGCCGAGCATTAACCGTTGCAGTTGAGAGAGTTGGGCGGGGAGTAACAGATAGCACAAAATACCTGCGCCCACAGAAAGTAACAGCCGCGGACGAACCTGCCAGTAGTGCCTGAGCGGGGAGAGAATATGCATAACGGACAGGTTCCTTGTCTTAATAAAGTGAGAGTGCTGTGTTCAGCATAGAAGATGCCGGGCCGCCGTTTTGGCTATTTTTAGCGCTTACGCTTGGCATGCTGCGTGAATGTTGGTTAACCTAGGGCGGTGGTTTCCTACTGACATCTGATGTCGGTGTATTTTTGAGAGTTTATCCCTTTAGGGGCTGAGTTAGGACGACACGAATGAAAGATCTGAACGTAGTAGATGGCATTAATGGTGCCGGTAACTGGCTTGTGCAGAACCAGGATTTATTGATTCAGTATGCAGTGAACATCGTTGCGGCGATCGTTATTTTCATCATCGGTTCGATCATTGCACGCGTAGTTAGCAATGCGGTAAACCGCGTGATGAAGCTGCGCGGTATCGATGCCACGGTAGCAGATTTCCTGTCGGCAATGGCGCGTTACGGCATTCTGGCCTTCACCTTTATCGCTGTGTTGGGGCGCGTTGGCGTACAGACCACCTCAGTGATCGCCGTGCTGGGTGCCGCCGGTTTGGCCGTGGGTCTGGCGCTGCAAGGCTCGCTGTCCAACTTCGCCGCAGGCGTGTTGCTGGTGGCCTTCCGTCCGTTGCGTGCCGGTGAGTATGTCGATTTGGGCGGCGTGGCCGGTACCGTCGACCAGGTGCAGATTTTCTCCACCACGCTGCGCACCGCAGACAACAAGACCATCGTCGTGCCGAATGGCAAAATTATCGCTGGTAACATCATCAACTATTCCCGCGAACCAAACCGCCGTGTGGATATCGTGGTTGGCGTGGCGTATAACGCTGATATCGACGTGGTGAAAAAGGTTCTGGGTGACGTGATCGCTGCCGACAAGCGCATCATGCACGCCAAAGGCGTGACCGTGCGTCTGAACGAGATGGCACCGTCTTCACTGAACTTTGTGACCCGCTCCTGGACCACAAATGCTGAATACTGGAACGTGTACTTTGATCTGATGGAAAACTTCAAGCGCGCGCTGGATGCCAACAACATAGGCATTCCGTTCCCGCAGATGGATGTTCATCTGTACCGTACTGAAGAAGCTACCGCGAAAGCGGAATAAATAATAGAGAAGGGGGCCAAGGCCCCTTTTTTTATGGCTGGCCGAATCGACATCACTGAGATGGCGGCTCGGCTTTTTTATTGGGTCAGTTGGGTAATACAGAGCCAGACGCCGTTGTCCGGGGGCTCACACTAAGCCGATAGAGCAGGAAGATGGCGGCAGCGCCCACCAGCACCGGCAGCGCCAGCCAGATAAAGAACATCTCAGTAGAGCCTGAGGCGACAATCATCCAGGCACCGAGCATCGAGCCAATGATGGAGCCGAAGCGGCCGCTCGCCATTGCCCAACTGACCCCGGTTACGCGAGCTGCTGTGGGGTAGATAGTGGCAGAGACCAGGTTCAGGCCGTTCTGCGCGCCAGCCACACCAAAACCGATAAGGAACACCGTGGCCGCCAGGGTGTAGACGTCCCCCATCAGGTAACCGGTGGCACCGACAACCAGCGCGGCACCCAGGTAGGACAGAGCAAGTACCCGGTATGGCCCGATACGGTCCATCAGCAGCGCCATAAGGATGGCACCGAGAGTCCCGCCTAATGGCACCATCGCCCCAATGCGCGAGGCCTGGACGATATCGTAACCGACATCCTTTAGAATGCTTGGTAGCCAACTGGTGAGCTGGTAAAAGACGAACAGCGAACAGAAAAACGCCACCCACAACAGCAGGGTGCGTACTGCACGACCTTCTATAAACAGGTGCGATATCGGTGAGTTGGCCTTTACTGGCCGTTCGTCATCGACAATTGTCACGCCTGCCCAGCTTTTGTCGGTGATACGCTCGACTACCTTACGCAAGTTATCGGCATGTTTCGGGCTGGAAGTCATAAAGCGAACTGATTCGGGCATTTGCCAGGCCAGCAACGGCAGCAACAGCAACGGCGCAATGCCACCGAGCATTAACACGCCACGCCAGCCGAAGGCAGGGATAATTTGCCCTGCGAGTATGCCGCCCAAAGCCAAGCCAGCGGTGAAGCCACTCCAACTCAGTGTGACCATGATCATCCTGCGACGTACCGGAGAGTATTCCGAACTGAGGGTGATGCAGGTGGGCATCGCACCACCTAAACCGATGCCGGTGATGAACCGCAGCAGGATCAACGACTCGATTGAATGGGTATACGCCGAGGCCAGGGTTCCCCCGCCAAAAATCAGTATCGAAACGAGCAGCACGCGTTTGCGGCCTATGGCATCGGCGACCGGACCGAAGATCAGGCTGCCGATCAACAGACCAAACAATCCTGCACCAAAGGCAGGTGATAACTGTGCCGGCAACAACTGCCACTCTTCGCGTAAGGCCGGGGCGATATAGCCGATGATTGCGGTATCAAAACCGTCCAGCAAGACGATCAGAAAACACAGAGTAAGAATCAGTATCTGATAAGGCGAGATCTTGGCGTTGTCGATGATCTCACTGATACGAGCGGTGTTTTGGCTCATAAGAGTTCCACTTAATTAGGCTGGTGTGGAGCTGGCTGGAGGGCAGAGTAGGCGTCAGGTTCCTGTTGAAACGAGCCTGATCCAAAGCCGCTTTGGCTGGCATGGTGTAGATACCCGAGTATACATCAGAGCCAAGGGCTTGAGGCGATGTGACGGCTTACCCAGTGAGTTTTTACGTAAGGGGAAAGAAGAGAGCCAGCGCGCTGTATGACGAATTTGTAGTGGTTTGTATTTTGCCTGACACTCATAAGCTATTTCTTTCCGTGGCGTTCAACGAGTATGGCTTCTGATGAATTCTTTCAACATTTTTCCGGCAGCATTAATATGCTTAATTACTTCTCTACTTGCCACATCGGGGTTTCTCTGTCTGCAAGCAACTAAAATACTTGCATGATCATCCTGGAACTTACTCGTATTAGCCAGTAGCTGCCGTTGAAGATATTCGTATCTTTCTATCTGATTTCGCAATTCATCTATCATTGCCAGCAGTCGTTTGTTTTTACATCCACTATATAAAAGATGATGAAACTCATGATTATATAACCCCTGTTTTTCAAAATCGGGGGTATTAGCGAGAAGTTTATGGGTGAGTTCAGCTCTCTCCAGAGTATCCATATCCAAGTTCTGCACGCTCTGAGAGATAGCATCTCCTTCTAACAAGGCTCGTAGCTGATAGATCTCGTCAATATCATCACATGAAAGCGTCCTGACGATAGCGCCACGGTTTCTAAAAATCTCAACCAGACCATCACGCTCCAGTTGCCTGATTGCCTCTCTCATCGGAATTCGGCTAACAGAAAAATGGCTGGCAAGCTCCCTCTCAACCAATCGTTCACCGTCTGGAAGGGTTCCGTTGTTAATCATCTTTCTTAACTCATCAGCAAGCATGCCCGCAGTTGATTGACCCGTCAGGTTCATAAATTTCTCCTTTATTTTATGGTATAATGGTATACCATCTTGCGAGGTGAGTCCAGAATCGCAGAAACAGGCAGGGCTCTATCACCAGAAAATCCATTGTTGTAACTGCTCAGGAGCAATAGAAATGGCCCATCGCGAACATCACTACCAAGTTAACGTTGAGTGGCAAGGCAACAAAGGTAGCGGCACAGAATCCTACAAAGCATATGATCGTAATTATGAAATTACGGCAGGTGACAAACCCAGTATTTTAGGGTCATCGGATCCCGCGTTTCTGGGGGATGCCACTCGTTGGAATCCAGAGGATCTTCTTGTTGCTTCGGCATCTGCCTGTCACAAATTATGGTATCTGCATCTTTGTGCTGAAGCGGGGATAAGTGTTTGTACTTATATTGACCGGGCTGAGGGGACAATGCGTGAGGGGGAAAAAGGGTGTTTCACAGAAATTATTCTAAAACCTGAAATAACCATTCGATCCGGAGATGATATTAAACGTGCTCTGGATCTTCATCACCGCGCGCATGAGCTCTGTTTCATTGCTAACTCCCTTAATTTTCCGATTACCTGTCAACCGGTAATAACGCAAATGTGAGAGTGATAAACCACCCATTGGGTATAATTTGTTTTCACCAGATATCTCAAAACATCTGGTGAAAACTATTCATACAGGAACTGAGGCCTGCCAACTCACTCTATTGCCCGTAGTAGGCATGCTTGCCGTGTTTGCGCAGATAATGTTTGTCCAGTAGCGCGGGTTGCATGCTGTTAATACCCGGCGTCAGCTGGCGCGAGAAAATCCCCATATAAGCAATTTCTTCCAGCACCACTGCATTATGCACCGCGCTATGCGCATCTTTGCCCCAGGCAAAGGGACCATGTGAATTGACCAGCACTGCCGGAATGGCATTTGGGTCGATGCCACGTCGATGGAAGGTGTCGATAATCACCTTGCCGGTTTCGAGTTCGTAATCATGCGCAATTTCGTCTTCGGTCATGAGGCGGGTGCAGGGAATCGCGCCGTAGAAGTAATCGGCGTGAGTGGTACCCCAGGCGGGAATATCCAGTCCGGCCTGCGCCCAGATGGTGGCGTGGCGTGAATGGGTATGTACGATGCCGCCGATCTCAGCAAATTCACGGTATAGCGCCAGGTGGGTAGCGGTGTCTGAAGAGGGCTTTTTGTTACCCTCGACAGTTTGGCCGTTGGCGAGGCTGACCACCACCATGTCCTCGGCCACCATATGTTCATATTCCACGCCGGAAGGCTTGATCACCACCAGCCGGCGTTCGCGATCCACTGCGCTCACATTGCCCCAGGTGAAGGTCACCAGATTGTGGCGCGGCAGGTCGAGGTTGGCTTCCAGTACCTGCTGTTTCAGTTGCGGCAGCGTTAGCATGTCATACCCCCTTGTTGCATTTTTTGTTCGATCCAACGGCGTGCCTGTACGATTTCGGCCACCGGTTCTTCGGCTTTCTCGGTCCACATCTCGATCAGGAAAGCGCCGCGATAGTTAAGCTGTTTCAGCGTGCGGAATACCGCGACGAAGTCGACGCAGCCTTCGCCAAAGGGCACATCGCGGAACTGTCCCGGTGAGCTTTCAGTGACCGGATAGGTGTCTTTCAGATGGATGGCGGCGATGCGGTCAATACCCAGCGCCAGCTCCTGCGCCACGTCATTGCCCCAGGCGCTGAGATTGCCGACGTCCGGATAGACCGTGAACCACGGCGATGCCAGGCAGGCGTCCCAGGCCTTCCATTTGCTGATCGAGTTCATAAATGCGGTGTCCATGATTTCCACCGCCAGCATCACCTGGGCGGCGGCGGCGCGTTCGACGGCCCATTGCATACCCTCGGTGAAACGGGCGAGGGTGCTTTCGTCCTGTTGTTCGTAATAGACGTCATAACCGGCGAGCTGGATGGTGCGTATACCCACATCTTTTGCCAGTTGGATCGCCTGTTCCATCACCTCAAAGGCGCGTTGGCGCAGCGCATCGTCATGGCTGCCGAACGGAAAGCGGCGGTGGCCGGACAGGCACATCGACGGGATGCTGATGCCGGTTTCCAGCATGGCGCTGACCAGCGACAGCCGCTGTTCTTTGCTCCAGCTCAGGCGTGCCAGCCGATCGTCGCTTTCATCCACCGACATTTCGACAAAATCAAAACCGCAGGCCTTGGCCAGTGCCAGACGCTCGGGCCAGGTCAGGTGTTTCGGCAAGGCTTTTTCATAAATTCCCAGTGGGTGCTGGCGCATATCAACTTCTCCAGATGTCATCAATGACGGTGCGGAACTGACCGGCGGCGGCCAGTGGATCGGTAGCCTCCGCCAGCGCCCGGCCGACGATAAAAGCGGTGACGGCGATGTCTTTAAACAGCGATAGGTCAGTCGGTGTGATGCCGCCGGTGATCGACAGCTCAATGCCCAGATCCGACAGTGCTTTCATCAGATCCAAATCTTGTTGGCCCCAGGTTTGTCCGCTGGCCTGCGCGTCGCGGCCACGGTGGTAGATGGCCTGGCGGATGCCGAGTTCGCGCCACTGCCTGGCATCGTCCAGCGTCCAGCGGCCGAATAGCTCAATCTGGATCTCGCCCTGATACTGTTGCGCTACCTCCTGCGCGCTGGCCATGGTGGCTAACGGCGCGGCGCAGATCACCGTCATCCAGTTGGCACCGTGGCTGAAGGCCTGCTGCGCCAGCGTGCCACCGGCATCGGCTACTTTCAGATCGGCCACCAGCGTATGTTGTGGGCAGCGTTCACGCAGCGCGCGCACCGCCTGAATACCGGCGCTGATGCATAAAATGGTGCCAGCCTCGATGATGTCGACGTGCGGTTGCAGGCGTTCCGCCGTTTGCAGTGCGGTGTCCAGCCGGGTGTGATCGAGCGCCAGTTGCAGACGTGGTTTATGACTCATAGGGCCTCCTTTTCGGTGGATTGCAGCGTTTGTAACGTCGCCACCAGTGCCTGATAACGGTGATATTTCTTACCGTAAGCTTCAGCGGCGGTGGCATCCGGCAGTACCCGTTCGATGCGCGGTGCCAGCGCCCGCTGGGCGGCTGTGAAATCGCTGAATGCGCCGCTGCCGACCATCGCTGCCATGGCTGCACCTAAGCAGCCGGTTTCTTCTACCTGCGGCAGTTCCACCGGCAGGCCGCTGACGTCGGCGAACATTTGCATCCATGGAACGGATTTTGCCGGGCCGCCGGTGACGCGTAGGGCGGTGGCCGCAGGGAAGCGTTGCCGCATTCGGTTAAGGTGAGTCATATGGCAGAACACCACGCCTTCGTAGATCGCCTGCACCAGATGTTCGCGCTGGTGGAAGGCCTGCATGCCGTGGAAGCTGGCGCTTAGGCCCAGCCCTGCGTTGGAGCCGTACAGGAAGGGAACAAACAGCAGGCTGCTGTCGGCCTTCCGCAGCGTTGTTACCCAGTCATTGAGCTGGGCGTAGTCCTGAAGCCCCCATTGACGGCAGAACCACTCCAGATTGGCGGCAGAGGTTGGGCTGGCTTCGTGCACAATGTATTTGCCGGCTTCGGCGTGGCGACCATAAACAAACGGGTGGTCGCAACCTTCGGTGATTTTGTCGGTAATGCCGCTGGTAACCGACCAGGTGCCCATCACCGCATTGAGCCGCGTCTCGTCGTGTAACCCGGCGCACAGTGCGGTGGACACCACATCGAACAGCCCGCCGACTACTGGCGTACCCGCTAATAGCCCTGTTACCGTCGCAGCGGCGGCATTGATCCGCCCGGCGATGTCGACCGAGCCAACAATGGGTGGCAGTGCTGGCATGATGTCGCCGATGCCTAGCAGTTGCGCCAGGGCCGGGTCATAGCGACCGTCTGCCATGTGATAAAGATTGGATTCGGAGATATTGGTTTCTTCACAGGCCAACTCACCGGTCAGGCAGTAGCGCAGGTAATCGTGCGCCATCAGCACGCTGCCGATCTGGCGATAACGTTCCGGCTGGTGTTGCCGAACCCAGCGCAGCAGCGACACCGGGTGACCTGTCCACAATGTTTGCCGGGTCTGCGGATACAGCCGCTGTGGCACGCCCTGTTTTTGCCATTCCTGTACCAGCGTCAGTGCGCGCTGATCAGAAGACAGCATGGCATTGCCCAGTGGCTGCCCTTGCTTGTCCAGCAGAAACGCGCCTTTGCCCTGCGCCGAGATGCCGACGGCCTGAATATCACCGGCAGCAATGTTGTTGCGAGCCAGCAACTCGCGGATCACCTCGGCAGCGGTATGCCATAGAGCTGGCATATCCCGTTCCGCCCAACCCGGTTGGGGCGAGATAATTTCCATGTTGCGCCGGGCGATACCCAACTCAGTTCCCTGACGGTCATACAGCCCGGCCTTGATAAAGGTGCCGCCGCAGTCCAGCCCCAGCCAATAGTCCATTATTCGGCCCTCGTGCTTTGGTCGCATTTATTCGGCAGCATCAGCGCCAACACCGACGCAATGGCCAGTGATACCGCCAGGCTGTAAACGCCGACATCTTTGCTGAACAGGCTGATCAATACGCCGACCATATAAGGGCCGCAGAACCCCCCCAGGTTGCCCAGCGCGTTGATCACACCGCGTGCACCACCGGCCACTTCAGCATTGAAAAGTTTGGGCGGAATGGTCCAGAACACCCCGGCGGCGGCCTGAATGAAGACCCCACAGCCGACCAACGCGGCATAGGACCACCAGATGTGATCTTTCAACAGCACCGACAACGCCATGCAGATGGCGAAGCAGGCCAGCGGCAGCGCGACGAAGATTTTGCGTTTACCGGTACGATCGGAGAGTGAGGAAATCACCAGCATGCCGAAGATGGCGCCGATGTAGGGCAGGATCGCCAGCATCCCCACCTGTTCCATATTGCCGTTGGTCAGCCCCTTGAGGATGGTTGGCAGCCACAAGGTGTAGCCGTAAATTCCGGTCTGGTAGAAGAAGTTCACCAGGATCAGCTGCCACATGATCTTGTCGCCCAGCACCCGGCGTAGCGAGGCATTGCGCACCGTTTTGCCCTTGATCAGCAGTTGTTCGTCATGCAGTGTTTTGATCAGATAGTCCCTTTCCGCTGCTGAAATCCACTTGGCTTCCTGCGGGCGGTTGCTGATGGTGAAGTACCACAGCACCATCACCACCAGCGACAGCGCGCCTTCCACCAGGAACAACATGCGCCAGTCCCAGACGGTGATGATCCAGCCGGACAGCGGGGCGGTGAGAATCCCGGCGATGGGGACGAACATGATGACGATGGCGTTGGCGCGGCCGCGCTCCTTGTCCGGGAACCAGTTGCTGATCATGGTCAGCACCACCGGCAGCATGCCGCCCTCGGAGACGCCCAAGGCAAAGCGCAGGAACAGCAGTTGGTACTGGTTGCTGACCAACCCGGTCAGCACTGAAATCACCGCCCAGGCCAGCAGTGACCAGCCGATGAATTTTTTGCCGTTGCCGTACACTGCCAGCTTGCCGCCGGGCACCTGTAGGAACAGATAACCAATAAAGAAGATGCCGCCGGCCAGACCGGCCATCGAAGCGGTGATACCCAGTTCGGCATCCATACCACCAGGCATGGCGAAGGCGATATTTACCCGGTCCATATAGGAAATGATGCAGGTAATAAGAATCGGCGGCACGATTCGCAACCAGCGTAATTTGGGGATCGCCTGGTTTTGGCTAACGGAAACAGAGGCAATATTCATATATACACCTGTAGGGTCAGATTTTATTGTTTTGGTGGTTTAAGGCGCAGGGGCGCCCGCACAGGCCCGAAGGCCCATGTTGTTGATCGTTATAAAATCAGCGTTGCTTATTGGTGGTTAAATAATTCCAACGGTATTTTCACCACCACTTTGCGAATAGCGCTGGGTTGCTGATTAATACAGGCCGGGCGATGCACATCCTGCGGGAAAAATACCGCAAAATTACCGGGCTGCATGGTTAACCAGGATTCATCCGCGACGTCCTGATAAAAAATAATGTCGCGCTGCGCCAGTAACTCTTGGTGGATCCGGTTATTACCGCGATCTGCCGCCACACCGATCAATTCAGTACCGCTGACCAGAAACTGCACGTCGACATTTTGGCGGTGCACTTCGGGCCGCAGATCGCTCGGTTGCTGGGTGTGTAGATCCAGTACCTGCACCACGTAACCGGTAGCGGGATCTTGATAACGTCCGGCGGGCAGGGCGCTAAAATCCGTGCCTTGCAAATAGGCGATGGCGTGGGCCACCGGTGCCGGGTAGTGTTCCTGCGAAGTATTGGCGATATGGCCGAAGATCATGGTTTTTCTCCTGTTACAGCGCCTGAATGCGCGCCCAGATGCGCTCATCTACCGGGATACCATCACGCATGTTTTCTGCATGAATGCGCGGGAATTTATGCCCTGGCAGACGGATAGCCACCTCTGGGTTATCGCGTTCAGCGTGGGTGATGTAATCCATGATGCGTTGCAGTTTGGCATCGCGGGTCGCGCCGTCGATCAAGCGTTCAATCTCAATGGCAATGAACACTTGCGACACGCCGTACTCGTCGCGGTTGTCTTCAGTGACGTCCGCCACGGACGATCCGCCGGAAAGCAGGGTGGCGATCATATCCAGCACGATCGACAGTGCAGATCCTTTCCAGTAGCCCATTGGCAAAATACGTCGGTTTTCTTCAATGGTGGCCGGATCGCGCGTCAGCTGCCCGTCGTTATCGAAGCCGCCGTCCACCGGCAGGGTTTTACCCGCCAGGCGGTTCAGCTCCAGTGCGCCATAGGAGAACATCGACATCGACATATCCACCATGGTGATCGGATTGCCCGGCACCGCGACGATCAGCGGGTTGGTACCGATACGGCACTCTTTGGCCCCCCAAGGCGGCATCACAGCGATTGAGTTGGTCCAGCAGATACCGATATAGCCTTTCTCCGCAGCTTGCCAGCCATAACCGCCGCCGCGCATCCAGTGATTGGCATTACGCAGTGCCACCAGGCCGATGCCGTGTTGATCGGCTAATTGCATGGCGCGATCCATCATCTTGCGGGCGGTAAGGTTGCCAATGCCCTGATGCGCGTTCCACTGCTCAATAGCCCCCAATGACAACAGCTTACTGGGCTCGGCGTCCGGCACGATATCACCGGCATCCAACTGCTGAATAAAACGCGGGAAACGGTTAACACCGTGGGAGTAAACGCCGCTGGCGGAGGTGTCGGCGAACATACCGGCACAGTCATCGGCAGTGCCTTCCGTCACGCCCCGCGCCAGTAGCACACGTTTGAATTGCTGCTTTAGATCGGTGTAACTCACTCTCATGCTGATTCTCCGCTACGGCGCATTTGTTTGTTTTGTGTTCTTTAAATTTCACTATACGAAATCACATTTCAAATAAATGCTATACCTGCGTTTAAACGAAGTCAAAGCGATGGGAGAGAAAGTTATTTATATAAAACAGTGTGTTAAATTAACTTGATGAATTTGTGATCGACGGCACGTTTTGGGCCGTTGGCGTGCTTCAGACGTGGCAAAGCAGAGCGGAACAGGCCCGCTCTGCGAACATCATTTTCCCCGTTATCCGCGAGTATTCAGTACGATGCGGTATAACGAAGTGGTGGCGGTAATGTACAACTCATTACCGCCCGGCCCGCCGAAAGTGCAGTTAGAGACGCGTTCTGGCACCTCAATCTTACCGAGCTGTTTTCCTTGGCTGTCGAAGATCAGCACTCCGTCTGCACAGCTGCAAAACAAATTACCGGCTTTATCGACACAGAAGCCGTCCGGGAAGCCTGGTGTCACGCAGGTAAAGCGCTGACCGGCATCCAGTTCACGCCCGTTGACCGAATACACTCGCAGTTCACTGCGTCCAAGCGTGGGGAAGTCGACAATCGACATGTCTGCCACATACAGCAGAGACTCATCCGGTGAGAACGCCAGGCCATTTGGTCGCTGTAGATCACTGGCGGCAATGTTCAGTGAGCCGTCACGCGGATCAAAGCAGTAGAGGTAGCAGCCAATCACCTGGCTTTCCGACTTATAGCCCTCTTCGTCACCGGTAATGCCGTAGGGGGGATCGGTAAACCAGATTGTGCCGTCGGAACGCACCGCCAGATCATTGGGGGAGTTGAAACGCTTGCCGTCGACCCGATCGATCAGCATCTGCACTTCGCCGTTATGGTCGGTTCGGCTGATGCCGCGCCGACCGTGCTCGCAACTGATCACTCGGCCTTCAGCATCACGTGCATTGCCGTTGGCATAGTGAGAAGGGGAACGCCACAGGCTGAGCTCCCCCTGTCGCGACCAGCGGAACATGCGGTTGCCCTTCACATCGCTGAACACCATGGCATCCTGTTTCGGCAGCCACACCGGCCCCTCGGCCCAGATGGCCGGTGAGCACAGGCGTTCAAGCTGATGGCCTGCCATCAGTTCATTCATGCTGACCTCCGCTTACTTCACACCCCAGATGGCTTTGTAGTGACCCTGATAATCATTCTGCGGGTCATACAGGTTGTTGCTGCCACCATCGGCAGTAATATTGTCGCGGGTTACCAGATGCGCCGGAGTGACATAACCGGAAGGCGGTTGCTTGGCAAAGGCGCGGTTAAATTCATCCAGCAGTTGCCAGCCGTGCAATTTGAGCGGTTCCGGCACCGTGGCTGACTGGCTGCCGCCGGAGCGGATGCGTTGATAGGCGGAAATAGAGCCATCACCAGCAGAAATACTGTAGGGGGCATTTTTGCCGCCTTTACCGGCAGTTTTCAGGGCGGGCGCCATAAAATCAAAATACAGATCGTTAATGGCCAGTGCGTACTGGAACTGATCGCCGTATTTTTGCAGCAGGCTGAAGGTCATGGCCGGCATACGGTTGGCGGTATCCGCCAGCGGGGTGTCGATAAACTCGACCACCTTACAACCGCTGCATTTACCGATTTCCTCTTTCATCACGTTGGCCTTGTCCAGCGCGATTTGGTATAGCGAATCGGTAAAGATCAACACATTGGCCTTACCGCCGGACTGGACAACGGCATATTGGGCAGCAATACGTGCCACGTCGTTGGAGTCAGAAGTGACGTTATAAAACACGTTATATTTGGCGATCGGCCCCGGTTCCGGTACTGCGTGCCAGGCGGTGAGTATGATGCCCTGCTGAATAGCCTTTTTCAGCGGGATCTTGGCCACGTTGGGGTTCCAACCACCGATCACGATGCCATCCGGTTTCTGGGCGATTGCCTGATTCAGTGACGCCAACTGATCTTTCACCGAGCCGCCGCCATCCAGGGTTTCCAGTTTCCACCCGGCCGCTTTTGCCGCTTCACTCAGTCCTTCCTGCACTCCCTGCACACCGCCGTTTTTCATGTCTGATGCAATAAAGATGATTTTCTTATTGGCCTGCAATTTTGGCCCGCTGGTGGGTCCATCCCACTGGGTTACGCTGGCGGTGGCTTTGGCAACGGCCGCCGTGGCCTGATCGAGATAGGCATCGGCCCAGGCGGGGGAGACGGTGCTGGCCAGCAGCAGGGTTGTGGGTAATATCCAAAGACGTTTCATTCGGTGAGCTCCTGGTTAAGGATTGATCGCTTTTTGGTTATTTTTATCAGCCGTGGTGGCTGGAGTGCGTTGTACCGCTTTTTGGTTGAGCAACCGGCGGCGCTGGGCATAGCCCGCCAGAGTGATGGACAGCAGCAGTGTTGCGCCGTTGAACAGCGGTTCGACCCAGAATTCACCGCCGAACTGCTGAATACCGGCAATGCCGATGGCAAGAATGGCGATGCCGACCACGGTGCCCCAGACGTTAACCCGACCGGGGCGGATGGTGGTGCTGCCGAGGAAAGCGCCGACCAGCGCCGGTAACAGGTAATCCATACCGACGCTGGCTTGACCCACGCCCTGTTCGGCGGCGATCAGTACACCGCTAAAACCGGTCAGTACGCTGGAGGCAATAAAGGCACCGATGGTAAAGCGATTGACCGAAATACCGTTCAGCCGCGCTGCTGCCGGGTTGCCACCGACAGCGTACATACAACGACCCAGCGGAGTGTGTTCAGTGATCAACCACAGTACGATGGCGACGATCAGTACGTAGAATGCCACGATCGGGATCCCGCCGATCTCGGTATGGTGCAGAGCGATAAAGGCGTCGGGTAGATCGCCGACGATCTGCCGGCCGCCGGAATGCCACAGGGCTATGGCATACAGCACGGTGCCGGATCCGAGAGTCGCAACAAAGCTGTCAATATCCGCGAGTGCGACCAGAATCCCGTTCAACAGGCCGTACAAAGCAGAGATCGCGAGTACGGTTAGCACCGCCATCTGCCATGAAAAACCGTATTCCACCTGTAATGTAATAGCCAGGATATGCCACAGCACGATGCCAAAGCCGACATTAAGGTCAATTTTCCCGACGATCATCGGGATGGTTGCCGCCAGTGCCAACAGAGCGATCTTGGCCTTACTGGAGAGGATCGCTTGCAGTGTTAGCATCGACGCGAACGAAGGTGTGATCAGTGAAAACAAGATCACCAGCGCAATGCACAGCAGCAGCAGGCCGTAGCGGGTAAGGACCTGCATCAGCCAAGGGCCGGTACCGTCTTGTGACAGGCTGACCCTTTGCTCCAGTGCTGTTGATTTAACCGATGTTTTAGACATGACCCACCTCAGATTCTAATCTTGTCTCGAGAATTTCCCCGGCGCTGGCAGAAGCCAGTTCCAATAAATTGGCGAATGACACCTGCTGATTTTTCAGCTCGCCGACCACTTCTCCCCGGTTAAACACCAGTGCGCGGTTGCAGATATGGGCGATCTCCTCAAAGTCGTTGGAGATCACCAATACAGCCACGCCTTCCTCCAGGGATTTATTTAACAGATGATAGATTTCAGCCCGTGCACCAACGTCTACGCCAGCAGTAGGGTCTTCCAGGATCAGCAACGGAGCGCTCAGGTGCATCCAGCGCGCCATCACTACCTTTTGTTGGTTACCGCCGGACAGGGCGCTGATATCGATATTGACGTCCTTGGGTCGCACGTCGAACAACTGTACTTTCCACCAGCTGGCGCCGATCTCGGCCCGGCGACTGTAGCGTGACAGCAGCTTGTGGCCGCTGGCACAGGGGTTGATAAACAGGTTTTCACGCACGCTCATCGACATCACCAGGCTCTCGCCGGTGCGATCGCCCGCGACCAGCGATACGCCGCAGGCCATGGCTTGTTGGGGGCTGCTGGCGGTGTAGCTTTGGTTGCGAAAACGGATTTCGCCCTCATCAGCGTGGCGCAGGCCGAACAGCAACCGGCCAATTTCTTCCTGCCCGGCGCCGCGTAGGCCTGCCAGTGCCAGCATTTCGCCAGGTTGCAGATTGAAGCTGACCGGGCCGATATCGCCCACCGTTACCTTATTGAGCTGCAATACAGGTGGTCGATTTTCTGGCAAGGGTTCGCGCTGATCGTCCGCCATGGCTTCACCTACGATCATCTGCACCAGATCACGCAGTGAGTAGTCGGCGGTATTGCCACCTGCTACGTAGCGCCCGTCACGCATGACACAGACCCGGTCGGCAATTTCGATCACTTCGTCCAGTCGGTGGGTGACGTAAATCATGCCGACCTTTTTGTCACGCAGCCGGTTAATCACTGCGAACAAGTGGCGTACGTCGTTGGCGGGCAGCGAGGCGGTGGGTTCATCCAGCACCAGCAGTTCGGCGTTAACCGCCACGGCACGGGCTATCGCCAGCAACGATTTTTCAGTGCGCGACAGCTCGAATACTCTGGCATCGGGATCCAACGCTATGCCGACATCCTGAAGTGCCTGAACAGCACGGCGGCGGATAGCACGCCAGTCGATCAGGCCGAAGCGGCGTGGAAAACCCATCACCAGCGCCATGTTTTCCGCTACCGTCATCCATTCGATCAGCCCAAGATCCTGATGGATAAAGGCAATAGGCTGGCGGCTGTCACTTTTTATCGCTGCGGCGGAGGCTATGCTGGCCCCTTGAAACTGGATGTCGCCGCTATCGCGTGGGTAAACCCCGGCCAGCACTTTGATCAGTGTCGATTTGCCTGCGCCATTTTCGCCCAGCAGGGCCAGCACTTCACCTGGCATCACCTGCAGGCTCACGTCATTCACGGCGACGTTGCCGCCAAAGCGTTTAACAATATGGCTGAGGGTAAGGATGGGTTGTTCCGCATTATCTGGTGTTGTCATGTGATGCGTCCCTGGTACCTGCATACGCGATCGGCGTGTGCGAATTGGTGTTTATATCATCATTAAATTTCAACATGCGAAATTCAATTTCAAAAATAATATGCCGAACGCCGATCTAAAGCAAAGCCAGAGGTGTTTTAATTATTGTTTTAAAACAAATGGTTATTTATCTCTTTGCGGAATTGTGACGTATAACTCACTTCGGAAGTTAGCGAAATGTTGCGCATTTTCAACCCGCTACGGACAATGAAACGGCGTTCCGTCTTCACCTGATGCGGGCCTTGGGGTAACATTCTTGGCAAAGAGCCCGTTTACTACGCCGTGGCGTTGGCTGGCGGCTCGATACTGGAGAAATTGCGCTATGAGCCTGAAAGCTGTCGACGAGAAAGATGACAAGAAAGACAAACCCTTGGGTAGCCAAAGCCTGTTCCGTGGTTTGCAACTGATTGAGATCCTGAGCAACTTCCCTAACGGCTGCCCACTGGCGCACCTGTCTGAGCTGGCCGGCATGAACAAAAGCACTGTCCATCGTTTGCTGCAAGGGCTGCATACCAGCGGTTATGTCACCCAGGCACCTTCGCCCGGCAGTTATCGACTGACCACCAAGTTTATTTCTGTCGGGCAAAAGGCGCTTTCTTCGCTGAATATCATCCATGTTGCTGCGCCCCATCTGGAACAGCTCAATCTGGAAGTCGGGGAGACGGTAAACTTCTCCAGCCGCGAAGATGATCATGTCATTTTGATCTACAAGCTGGAGCCGACGACCGGCATGATGCGTACCCGTGCCTATATTGGCCAGCATATGCCGCTGTATTGCTCGGCGATGGGCAAGATTTTTATGGCCTACGGCAACAGTGATTATCCCGATCACTATTGGCAGACACATCAGCATGAAATCCAGACGCTAACGCGCAATACCATCACCGAACTGCCAAAGATGTATGACGAACTGGCCGATATTCGCCTGCGCGGCATGGCAATGGATCGTGAAGAGAATGAGCTGGGTGTATCCTGCGTGGCGGCACCGGTGTTCGATATCCAGCAACGGGTTCCCTACGCCGTATCCGTTTCGTTACCCACCGCCAAACTGCAACAGATTGGTGTTAATGCCTTGATTAAACCCGTGTTGGCGACCGCCCAACGCATTTCTCAAGAGCTGGGGTTTGTCATTCCTGCCTAGTATTAGTATTTCTGATAGTTGATTAGAAATATCAATTTCACCTAATAATTTTTTCCTCATATGATGCGCGTGTTGACCGACACGCGCCGCTGAATGGCGTTTTTTTCTGTGAGGAATTCCATGTTAGCTGTCTTTTTGCAGGGTTTTGCCCTGAGCGCGGCGATGATCCTGCCGCTGGGCCCGCAAAACGTTTTTGTGATGAATCAGGGGATACGCCGTCAGTATCATTTGATGATCGCGTCACTGTGCGCATTGAGCGACATTGTGTTGATCTGCGGCGGTATTTTTGGCGGTAGCGCCTTACTGAGCCGTTCGCCGTTGCTGCTGGCATTGGTCACCTGGGGCGGCGTGGCCTTTCTTTTATGGTACGGCTGGGGCGCATTTCGCACCGCATTCAGTCGTCACTTGACGCTGGCGACGGCGGAGGAGTTGAAGCAGAGCCGTTGGCGACTGGTAGTCACCATGTTGGCGGTGACCTGGCTGAACCCACATGTTTACCTTGATACTTTTGTTGTGCTGGGCAGCCTTGGGGGACAACTGGCACCGGATGTGCGTTCCTGGTTTGCACTGGGGGCGGTGAGTGCTTCCATCGTTTGGTTTTTCGCGCTGGCGTTGCTGGCCTCTTGGCTGGCACCGTGGCTGAAAACTCAAATGGCGCAACGTGTCATCAATACGCTGGTCGGCGTGGTGATGTGGGGCATCGCCTTGCAGTTGGCCTGGCAGGGGGCAAGTTTATAAGAATTTGTCACTAATCCGAATTCAAAAGCCCGTGCGTTATGCTACGTTTGATGCCAAGGAACCGGCTGCTCTCGGTAGAGAAAGGTCGGTAATCAGTTACAGCCTGTCATCAAGGAGACACTGTGAAGCTTAAAGCATTGGCTATGGCCGCAATGATTGGATTAGGGACATTACCTCTGGCGCTGCAAGCGGCTGAAGTGCCGGAAGGGCCGCACGTGGTGACCTCAGGCACATCTAGCGTTGATGCGACACCAGACATCGCCACTCTGGCGATCGAAGTCAGCGTATCCTCCAAAGACGCTGCACAGGCGAAAAAGCAGGTCGATGAGCGTGTCGCGCAGTACTTTGATTTCCTGCAAAAAAACAACATTGAAAAGAAAGACATCAGTGCTGCTAACCTGCGCACTCAGCCAGAATATGATTACCTGAAAACCGGTGAGTCAGTGCTGAAAGGCTACCGTGCGGTACGCCAGGTGCAGGTGACGCTACGCCAGTTGGATAAGTTGAATGAGCTGCTGGACGGTGCACTGAAATCTGGCCTGAATGAGATCCGCGCCGTGGAATTGGGTGTGGCAAAACCGGATGTGTACCGCGAGCAAGCACGTCAAAAAGCTATCGAGAACGCGACGCAACAGGCAGCTTCATTGGCAAAAGGCTTTAACGCTAAACTGGGGCCGGTCTACAGCATTCGTTACCATGTCGCTAACTACCAGCCGATGCCAGTAGCGCGTATGTATAAATCTGCGGGTGCAGCAGCGGAATCTGACGCAGCGCAAACCTACGAACAGCAGAGCATTCACTTTGATGATCAGGTGGATGTGGTGTTTGAGCTGCAGCGTAACGCAGCACAATAATATACCCGTCATACTTGAAGCAGCATCTGTGTTGGCTGCAGGCAGTCACCCCAGTCACTTACTTGAGTAAGCTCCTGGGGACTCCTGCCTTGGCCGCGTTACTCGGCAAAGCCTCGCCCCGTTGGGGCCAGCGCAAGCGCTGTTCAACAAAACTGTGGTTTTGTTGTGATGCAACTCCAATTATTTAGGGTATAAGATTGGTTTTTCAGACGACGGATTAAGCCGCGTAAGGGCTAAACCTGTAGGGGTCGAACATGTTCGACCTGATTTGACCTATTGATTATGCAATAGGGCGCAGCATGCTGCGCCCCTACCATGAAATAACCGCACAACCTTTTCTATTTAATCCTGTCGCAGAACCTGGCGGCCGTGCTCAAGCAGGGCATCTGTCACTTTACGCATCATGCGGCTTTCCGGCGCGAAGCGGTGCCAGAACAGCATGCGGCGCTGGAACAAGCCCGGTGTCAGATCGATAAGCTCGCCTGAATCCAACTCTTTCTCAATCTGCAAATGCGGAATCATGCAGCAGGTGGTGCCCTGGCGTGCCAACTGCACGAAGGCTTCCGATGAGTTCACGATATGGCAGGGGACGCTGCCCGGCGACAGATCAAAGTTTTGCTGTAGGAAGGCCTGATGCATATCGTCGAGATGATCGAACGCGACCGCAGGCGCTTTTAGCAGCGCGGAGCGCGTAACGCCATTCGGGAAGTAACGCTCGGCAAAGCCTTTTGAGGCGACAAACAGATAATCCAGTGCACCCAGTTGATCTACCAGACAGCTTGGCAGCGGCTGTGGCTGAATACTCACTGCGCCCACCACTTCGCCGCGCCTCAGGCGTTCCTGAGTACGTGTTTCGTCTTCTACCTGGAGATTGAGACGGATAGGAGAGTCGGTCAGTACCGGTTTTAGGGCCGGCAGCAGCCAGGTTGCCAGGCTGTCGGCGTTGACCGCCAGCGACAGCAGCAGCGGCGTATCAATGCCGGTGTCGTTACCCAACCATTCTTCTTCCAGTAACTCAACCTGATGCAGCAACGCCAACAGTTTCTGGCCCTGTTCGGTCGGTCGTGGTGGCACGGTGCGCACCAACAGCGGTTGGCCGAACAGGTTTTCCAACTGCTTGATGCGCTGGGATACTGCCGATTGGGTGATACAAAGTTTTTGCGCGGCGCGCTCAAAGCCACGCTCACGGATCACCGCGTCCAGCGCTTGTAGCGTTCGATAGTCTGGGCGTTTCATCGGAAAGATATCCCTTAAAGTAAATTGATACAGGCACTATGCCACATCTCTGGTGTTTTACAGGTGGAAAATCATCGGGCTATATTGCCGCGATGCGCCTAAAAATGCGGCTTAAGGCAAAGAAGTGTGATCCTGCCTGAGTGAAAAAGAGTGATTTACCCTATAATACGCACACGTTTTCGTACAGAGGCAAGGGACATATTATGACGCAGGATGAACTGAAAAAAGCGGTTGGCTGGGCAGCGTTGGATTACGTTACCCCAGGCACCATCGTCGGTGTTGGCACTGGCTCGACCGCCGCCCATTTTATTGATGCGCTCGGCTCGATCAAGCACCAAATTGAAGGGGCGGTGTCCAGCTCTGACGCTTCCACGGCCAAGTTGAAAAGCCTTGGCATCCACGTGTTCGACAGCAATGAAGTAGATTCACTGGATATCTATGTCGACGGTGCGGATGAAATCAACCGTCAGATGCAGATGATCAAAGGCGGCGGTGCTGCGCTGACGCGTGAAAAAATCATTGCCGCCATTGCGCGCAAGTTTATCTGTATCGTCGATTCGACCAAGCAGGTCGACGTGCTGGGCAAATTCCCATTGCCGGTGGAAGTGATCCCGATGGCGCGCTCCTACGTCGCACGTGAGCTGGTGAAACTGGGCGGTCTGCCGGAGTATCGCCAGAATGTGTTGACCGATAACGGCAACGTGATCCTCGATGTACATAACCTGAGCATCGTCGATGCCATTGCGTTAGAAAACAAAATTAACGGTATCGCTGGTGTTGTCACCGTCGGTCTGTTCGCCAACCGTGGTGCTGATGTGGCGCTGGTTGGGACACCTGAGGGTGTGAAGGTCGTCCAATAACCGAAGGTGCCTTTGGGGCGTCCCCTGCATCGCACCTTTGTATGCGGTCTTGGATCCTACCGGACCGCATAATTCACTGGCTAAAACATCTTTTATTAAAAGCGCTAAATTTGGTGACATATGTCACATTACGGGCGTTAGCTCCACGAAGCTCCTGTCTAATTCTTTCCCTTTGGCATTTTCTGCCAGAAACCACCGACAACGCTGAGCCTTGTACTGACGGGCGGGCAATCGTTTGTATTGCCGCCTGCGTTATTTTTGTTATGTTGGATGGGTGCTGTTTAACAACAGCCGCTTCTGAAGTCTGAACATAGGGTCGGGTAAATGGCAAAAGTATCATTGGAGAAAGACAGGATTAAATTCCTGTTGGTGGAAGGGGTTCATCAGAGCACGGTAGATAATCTGCTGGCAGCCGGATATACCAACATTGAATATCACAAAGGTGCGTTAGACACCGAATCGCTTAAGGCATCCATTCGCGATGCTCACTTCGTCGGCATCCGATCGCGTACGCATCTGACCGAAGAGGTTTTCGCTGCCGCAGAAAAGCTGGTGGCGGTGGGCTGTTTCTGTATCGGTACTAACCAGGTTGATCTGAAGGCGGCGACCAAACGCGGCGTTCCGGTGTTTAACGCACCTTTCTCTAATACCCGATCCGTGGCCGAAATGGTGCTGGGCGAACTGCTGCTGCTGTTGCGTGGTATTCCGTCCGCTAACGCCAAGGCGCACCGCGGTGAATGGCAGAAACTGGCCGTTGGCTCGTTTGAGGCACGCGGCAAGAAGTTGGGGATTATTGGCTACGGCCATATCGGCACCCAGTTGGGCATTCTGGCCGAAGGCTTGGGCATGAAAGTGTTCTTTTACGATATTGAGAACAAGCTGCCATTAGGCAATGCCCAGCAGGTACGTCACCTGTCTGATCTGCTCAACATGAGCGATGTGGTGACGCTGCATGTGCCGGAAACCCTGTCGACCAAGAACATGATGGGCGCAGAAGAGTTGGCGCTAATGAAGCCAGGTTCTATTCTGATCAACGCTTCACGCGGCACTGTGGTTGATATCCCTGCGCTGTGTAACGTACTGGCCAGCAAACATTTAGCCGGCGCGGCGATCGACGTATTCCCGGAAGAGCCTGCAACTAACAGCGAGCCGTTTAACTCACCGCTGTGCGAGTTCGATAATGTGATTCTGACCCCGCACATTGGTGGTTCTACGCAGGAAGCGCAGGAAAATATCGGTGATGAAGTGGCTGGAAAACTGGCGAAATACTCCGACAACGGGTCGACACTGTCTGCGGTCAACTTCCCGGAAGTGTCGCTGCCTGCACACAGTGCTAACGCAAGCCGCTTGCTGCATATTCATGAAAACCGCCCTGGCATACTGACGCAAATTAACCAGATTTTCGCGGAAGAAGGGGTGAACATTGCTGCGCAGTATCTGCAAACTGGCCCGGAAATCGGTTATGTGGTCATCGACATTGACGCAGAAACTGAACGTGCCGACGCTGCACTGCAACGTATGAAGGCGATTGCCGGCACCATCCGTGCTCGCTTGCTGCTCTGATTGAAAGCGTTTTGACAAAAAGGCCGGATTACTCCGGCCTTTTGCTATTTAGCTATCTGCCAAACCCAATTCTGCGACGGGGTCACGATCTCCGGCAGCGGGATATCCCAATGTTCCGCCGGTATCTGTTCCACTTGTTGGCAATCATGAGCTAACCCGATGGGGTAAGGACCTGTTTGCTGCCAGTTTTGCAGGGTTCGATCATAGAATCCGCCGCCCATACCTAAACGCTGGCCCGAGCTGTCAAACGCCACCAATGGCGTCAACACCACGTCGAGTGACCCTACCGGCACGACGTTACGCACATCGAGCTGTGGCTCAAGGATATTGAAGCGGTTGCTAATCAGTGGTGTTTCCGGGGTATAGCGCAGAAATAACAGATTCCCTGGGCTAAATGGATGCAAGACCGGCAGGTAAACATGTAAACCTTGTCGCCATAGCCGTTCAATCAGCGGGCGGGTGTCTAGCTCGCCATCAAACGACAAAAATACCGCAATGCTTTGTGCTGCCAGAATACGTGGATGTACCGCAATGCGTTCAGCCGTCTGCAATGCAAAGGTGTGTTGTTGTTCAGGCGTTAAAGCGCGTCGACGCTGGCGGATTTGATGTCGGATATCTTGCCGCTGTTGGGCATATTGGGCTTGAAAAGACATAGTCAGCACACATACCGCTGAGGAAGGGGAATCTCCGAGATGCCGTCGCAGGCTGTAACCCTTGAACCCATGGTTCAAGGTGAACGTGCTGTCGCAATCTTAAGGCTTCTCGGCGGGCCGAGCATGCACACCGATCGCGGATCATCACATTCTGTTGGTACTAAATATCGGCTCAGGGGACTGGCCCGCTGGCGAACATCTCAGAGAAATTTTTTACTCGTTGCCGAAACCTTGGATTTCAGCAAATTAAGTTATTCGAATTGTGCATCCTGACGTTCAGAGATGCGACCTTGTTCAAGCAACGCTTGTTCAATGGTCTGTTGCAGCATACGAATGCGTTGTTCCATATTGGACGCATAATCACGGGTTTTCAACCGTTCTTGAGCAAGTTCGTGACAAACGTTCAATGCTGCGATGAAAACGAGCTGCTCAGTATTTGTGACTCTAGTGCGAACTTTAAGATCTTGCAACCGTTCGTTAAGATCGACCGCTGCCATGTTCAACGCATCTTGTTGTTCTGGCGGGCAATTGACTCTTAAAGAGCGACCAAAAATTTGAATATCTACTGGTTGTGCAGACATGCCACCTTCCTGCCTAAATTTCGCGCCAGCCCCAGCCTACCCTTACCGGGCCAACCAAAGCGGGCGCCACTATATATACCTAGGTACCAAGATACAACCCCTTTTTCAGTACCTGGTTGTAATCTACTGTGACAGACATTACCAGTCAAAAAAGGGTTTCAAAATGCGTATTTAGCGTCATTTTGATCCTTGCCGGCAGTGTGTGAGATCTGACACATCACGATTATAACTAGCCACTGAGGTGTCGCGCTTATCTGGTACAGCGACGGACCTTGGTGGTAGCATAACACGAACTTATCCTGCCAACGATGACGAATGCGCATGTCTATACAGAATACATTTCCAAGTTACCAATCTTTGACCGTTGCCCTTAACCAGCAAGCGGTGGCATTAACCGCAGCAGAAATGCACGGCCTGATCAGCGGCCTGCTGTGCGGTGGCAGCCGTGACGCCGGCTGGCAATCGCTGGTCTATGATCTGACGAATGAAGGCGTGGCCTTCCCGCAGGCGCTGAGCCTGCCATTGCAGCAACTTCATGAGATTACGCGTGAAACGTTGGAAGACGACGATTTCATGTTCCAACTGATGATGCCGGAAGGCGAAACGGTCAGCGTGTTCGACCGCGCGGATGCTCTGGCCGGTTGGGTGAATCATTTTCTCCTCGGGCTCGGCATGATGCAGCCGAAATTGGCTCAGGTGAAAGACGAAGTGGGTGAGGCGATCGACGATTTGCGCAATATCGCCCAGCTCGGTTATGACGAAGACGAAGACCAGGAAGAGCTTGAGCACTCTCTGGAGGAAGTGGTGGAGTATGTTCGTGTTGCCGCCATTTTATGCCATACCGAATTTACCCGTCGCAAACCAACGGCGCCGGAAAATGCCAAGCCGACCTTGCACTAAACATCCGAATTCACGTCCTTAGATGGCCGTGAGCACAGGCAGATTGATTTCAGGAGAAGGTGATGACTCAGCAGGAATTCAACAGCCGCCGTCAGGCGCTGTTGGCGAAAATGGCTCCGGCCAGCGCGGCAATTATTTTCTCTGCGCCGGAAGCAACGCGCAGTGCAGACACAGAATACCCTTACCGTCAGAACAGCGATTTCTGGTATCTGACTGGTTTCAACGAGCCGGAAGCGGTGTTGATTCTGGTGAAGAGCGACGAGACGCATAACCACAGCGTACTGTTTAACCGGGTGCGTGATCTGACGGCAGAAATCTGGTTTGGCCGCCGCCTGGGACAAGATGCTGCCCCGGCGAAACTGGGCGTGGATCGTGCGCTGTCGTTTGATGAAATCAACGAGCAATTACCCCTGCTGCTCAACGGTCTGGACGTGGTTTACCACGCGCAGGGCCAATATGCTTATGCCGATCTGATCCTGTTCTCGGCGCTAGACAAGCTACGCAAGGGGTTCCGCCAAAACCTGCAGGCACCGGCGACTATGACGGACTGGCGTCCATGGCTGCATGAAATGCGTCTGTTCAAGTCGTCTGAAGAGATGGTGATAATGCGCCGCGCTGGTGAGATCAGTGCATTGGCACATACCCGTGCGATGCAGAAATGCCGTCCCGGTATGTTCGAATATCAGCTTGAGGCGGAGATTCATCATGAATTCACCCGCTCCGGCGCCCGCTATCCGTCTTACAACACCATCGTCGGTGGGGGTGAGAACGCCTGCATTCTGCACTACACCGAGAACGAAAGTGAATTGCGCGATGGAGACCTGGTGCTGATCGACGCAGGCTGTGAGTATAAAGGTTATGCAGGTGATATCACCCGTACCTTCCCGGTCAACGGCAAATTCAGCCGACCGCAGCGCGCGGTGTATGACATCGTGCTGGCGTCACTGACGCGGGCATTGGAGATGTTCAAGCCGGGTATCAGTATCCGTGTCGTGAACGACGAAGTGGTACGTATCATGATTACCGGGCTGGTTGAGCTGGGGATCTTGAAAGGCGAAGTGGAGCAGTTGATTGCCGAGCAGGCGCATCGCCAATTCTATATGCATGGTCTGGGGCACTGGCTGGGGCTGGATGTGCATGATGTCGGCCATTATGGCACGCCAGACCGTGACCGTACGCTGGAGCCGGGCATGGTGCTGACTGTTGAGCCGGGGCTGTATATTGCGCCGGACGCAGATGTGCCAGAGGAATATCGTGGCATGGGCATTCGTATTGAAGACGACATTTTAATCACCGCGACCGGCATTGAGAACCTGACTGCCAGCGTAGTGAAAGACGCTGAGGCCATAGAAGCACTGATGGCGGCGGCAAGGTAATAGCATGAGTGTAATCATCGTTGGTGGCGGTATGGCGGGCGCAACGTTGGCGCTGGCTATCTCGTCACTTACTCAGGGACGATTGGCGGTTGATTTGGTCGAAGCGACCCGGCCAGACGACCGCAGCCATCCGGGATTTGACGCCCGTGCCATTGCCTTGGCGCAGGGCACTTGTCAGCAGTTGACGCGCATCGGCGTTTGGCCGGCGTTGCGTGACTGTGCGACGGCCATCACCCAGGTGCACGTTAGCGATCGCGGCCACGCCGGGTTCGTTAATTTGCACGCGGAGGATTATCAGGTCGACGCGTTGGGGCAGGTGATTGAGCTGCACGATGCAGGCCAACGGCTGTTTGCGCTGCTGGCCAAGGCGCCTGGTGTTACGCTGCACTGTCCGGCCCGAGTGGTCGATGTTGTACGCACGGCAGAGCAAGCCGAGGTGCTGCTGGATAACGGTCAGCGTATCAGCGGGAAACTGCTGGTAGCGGCAGATGGGTCGCGCTCGGCACTGGCGCAGGCCTGTAATGTGCAGTGGCAGCAAAGTGACTATCCGCAGTTTGCTACCATAGCCAATGTCACCACCGCCGAGCATCCGCAGGGGCGTGCCTTTGAACGTTTCACCCGCTACGGGCCTTTGGCGCTGTTACCCATGTCGCAGGGGCGCAGTTCTCTGGTGTGGTGCCACGCGCGTGAAGATCGCGAACAGGTCGATGCGTGGGACGATGAGCGTTTTATCGGTGAATTACAGCAGGCATTTGGCTGGCGCTTGGGACGCATCCTTCGTGCCGGTAAACGCCACAGCTATCCGCTCAGTCTGCTGACGGCCAACCAACATGTCAGCCATCGGCTGGCACTGGTGGGGAACGCCGCACAGACGTTGCATCCGATCGCCGGTCAGGGCTTCAATCTTGGCCTGCGGGACGTGATGTCGCTGGCAGAAACGTTGGCAGAAGCGCAGCATGCTGGGGAAGACCCTGGCGGTTATGCGTTGCTGAGCCGTTATCAGCAACGGCGGCAGCAAGATCAGCAGGCGACCATTGGTGTGACGGACGGTTTGATCCGGTTGTTTGCCAATCGTTACGGTCCCTTGGTGGTTGGCCGCAATCTGGGCCTGATGGCGATGGCCCAGTTACCGACGGTGCGTGATGCCTTTGCCAAGCGAACCTTGGGCTGGGTAGATCGCTAAGCGGTTTCTAAGTCAGGGCGCAGCGTGCTGCGCCCAAATTGCTGTGCAATGGCTGCATAGCGAGTCATTTAAGGAAATTAAGCAGCATGCAATCATTTGACGTGGTTATCGCCGGTGGCGGTATGGTGGGGCTGGCAATGGCCTGCGGTTTGCAGGGCAGTGGCCTGCGCGTTGCCGTGCTGGAGCATCAGCAGCCAGATATGACGCCGCCGCAGCCACAGCCAGCACTGCGTGTATCCGCTATCAACGCCGCGAGCGAGCGTTTGCTGCAACACATTGGCGTGTGGGACGAGATCCTCAACCTGCGTGCCAGTGCCTATAACGCGATGGAAGTGTGGGATCGCGACAGCTTCGGCAAGATTGCCTTCCGCGGCGACGAGTGTGGCTTCAGCCACCTCGGCCATATCATTGAAAACTCAGTGATCCAGCAAGCCTTGTGGAAGCGGGCGGAGAGTTTGAGTGATGTCACGTTGATCACTCCGGCGAAGCTTAAGCAAGTCGCCTGGGGCGAAAACGACGCTTTTATCACGCTGGAGGATGGCCGTATGCTGACCGCCCGGTTAGTGATTGGAGCCGACGGTGCCCATTCCTGGTTGCGCCAGCATGCTGATATCCCATTGACCTTCTGGGACTACCGTCATCATGCGTTAGTTGCCACCATCCGTACCGAAGAGCCACATTTGGCGACGGCGCGGCAGGTGTTTCATGGCGATGGCATTCTGGCGTTTCTGCCGTTCAACGATCCGCATTTAAGCTCGATCGTGTGGTCAGTGTCGCCGGAAGAGGCTGAACGCCTGAAACAATTGGAACCAGAGCAGTTCAACCGTGAGCTGGCGATGGCGTTTGATTTACGCCTTGGCACCTGTACCGTGGAAAGTGAACGTCAGACCTTCCCGTTGACCGGGCGTTACGCCCGTAGTTTTGCCGCACACCGTTTGGCATTGGTAGGGGATGCGGCACATACCGTGCATCCGCTGGCTGGCCAAGGGGTCAACCTGGGCTTTATGGATGCCGCGGAGTTGATTGCTGAGCTGCGTCGTTTGCAACGTCAGGGCAAAGACATTGGTCAGCATCTGTATTTGCGTCGCTATGAGCGCCGCCGTAAGCACGGTGCCGCGGTCATGCTGGCCAGTATGCAGGGGTTCCGCGAGCTGTTCGATGGCAACCATCCTGCGAAGAAACTCCTGCGTGATGTTGGACTACGGTTGGCTGACAGCCTGCCTGGCGTGAAGCCAAAATTGGTACGTCAGGCGATGGGCCTGAACGATCTGCCAGAGTGGCTGGCCTGACGACAGCCTGAGAGAGGCCGTCAGGCCTCTCTGTCTCCTATCTTTGTATGATCACACTCGCCAACAGTGCAGGCCTGCGCCTCATATTCATCGCTTTTTCCTATATAACCCTTCATTTGAAATAATCTAATTTCAGGTCAATTTTCCCATTACTTTTTCTAATCCCATAATGAGTTATCAAAAGTCTAAATCCCGCACCAGGCCGTATATTTGTTATATAACTTCGGATTTTTGGTGCTTTAATTGTTGGTTTTGTGCCTTAAAGCGCAGTTTTACAGTTAAAAACTCTGCACACTAACCCGGATTTTTACTGGCCCTGAACGGCGTTAAGCCTATTTTAACTTATGGTTAATGTGGTCGTTCGGTGATAACGTCAGAACAAAGGTATCGTTTGCGTCGCGGCGGTTAGCCGTCTTTGGGCGCTATCATCGTAATGTTAAATACCCTAAATAATTCGAGTTGCAACGCGGCGGCAACCGATCGAGCACGATGAGCTTATATAAGTAAGTGATTCGGGTGAGAAGAGCAGCCAACAAAGAGGCGGCTTGAATTATGACGGGGATTTGTGGAGTGAGGGAAAAGATGGCAAAGCAAACCCCATTGTACGACCAGCACGTGGCGTGCGGTGCGCGTATGGTAGATTTTCATGGCTGGATGATGCCACTGCATTACGGCTCCCAGATCGATGAGCACCACGCCGTGCGTCAGGATGCCGGTATGTTCGATGTCTCCCATATGACCATTGTGGATCTGCACGGCGCCCGTACCCGTGAGTTCCTGCGTTACCTGCTGGCGAACGATGTCGCCAAGCTCACTCAGCCGGGTAAAGCGCTGTATACCGGCATGTTGAATGCGTCCGGCGGCGTGATCGACGACCTGATCGTTTACTTCCTTACTGAAGATTATTTCCGCCTGGTGGTGAACTCCGCCACGCGTGACAAAGACCTGGCCTGGATCGAAGAGCATGCAGCTCCGTACGGCGTAGCCCTGACTGTGCGTGACGATCTGGCGCTGGTTGCGGTGCAAGGCCCACAGGCCAAAGAGCGTGCCGGTACCTTATTTACCCCAGAACAAAAAAATGCGGTTGAAGGTATGAAGCCGTTCTTCGGCGTACAGGCCGGAGATCTGTTTATCGCGACCACCGGTTATACCGGCGAAGCGGGTTATGAAATTGCGCTGCCAAAAGAGCAGGTCGTGGATTTCTGGCAGAAACTGCTGGCTGCTGGCGTTAAGCCTGCGGGCCTGGGCGCGCGCGACACATTGCGTCTGGAAGCGGGCATGAATCTGTACGGGCAAGAGATGGATGAAGGTATTTCGCCATTGGCTGCCAATATGGGCTGGACTATTGCCTGGCAGCCGGAAGATCGTCAGTTCATTGGCCGCGACGCGCTGGAAAAACAGCGTGAATTAGGCACAGAGCAACTGGTCGGCTTGATCATGACGGAAAAAGGCGTATTACGTAATGAGCTGCCAGTACGTTTCACTGATGCAGCAGGCCAAACGCAAGAAGGGGTGATCACCAGCGGTTCATTCTCACCGACTCTGGGGTTCAGCATTGCCCTGGCTCGCGTGCCTGCTGGTATTGGCGAACAGGCTATCGTACAGATCCGCAACCGCGAAATGCCGGTTAAGGTCACCAAGCCTGGATTCGTGCGTGCCGGCAAGCCGCTGACTAATTAACTTTTTATTGGTTATTCCCCAAGGATTTTGTGCAGTAGCCAACAACGCTACGGTGTGAAAGACGCAGGGAAATTATTTCTTCGAAGGAGTATTGGGCGATGAGCAATGTGCCAACTGAATTGAAGTATGCAACATCCCATGAGTGGGTGCGTGACGCAGGCAATGGCGAATATGTTGTAGGCATTACCGAACACGCGCAAGAACTGCTGGGTGACATGGTGTTTGTCGACCTGCCAGATGTGGGCGCGACCGTTTCCGCTGGTGAAGACTGTGCGGTTGCCGAGTCGGTGAAAGCCGCCTCCGACATTTATGCCCCTATCAGCGGTGAAATCATCGCGGCCAACGATGCGCTGGAGAGCTCTCCGGAGCTGGTCAACAGCGATCCGTACGGCGAAGGTTGGTTGTTCCGCATTAAGGCTTCCGACCCTGCCGAGCTTGGCAACCTGCTGGATGCCGCAGCTTACCGGGCCTCGATCGACGAGTAACCGTTGCAACGCCCCGGGCCTTTTGGCCGGGGCGTTTTAGTTATAGATCAAGCTATATCCCGTAATCCCGTACCACGTAAGAATTCAGGAATTTGTAGCAATGACTCAGACACTCAGCCAACTTGAACACAGCGAAGCGTTTATCGAACGTCACATCGGCTCTTCTGCAGAACAACAGCAGCAGTTGCTGGAAGCGGTGGGCGCACGCTCGCTCAACGCGCTGATCCAACAGATTGTGCCGGCAGATATTCAACTGCCTGCGCCGCCGCCGGTGGGCGATGCGGCTACTGAACATCAGGCGCTGGCCGAACTGAAGGCGATTGCCTCGCAGAATCAGCGCTACAAATCCTATATCGGTATGGGTTACAGCGCGGTGCTGACGCCTCCGGTGATCCTGCGTAATATGCTGGAAAACCCAGGCTGGTACACCGCTTATACCCCTTATCAGCCAGAAGTATCACAGGGCCGTCTTGAGGCGCTGTTGAACTTCCAGACAGTGACCCTTGATCTGACCGGTCTGGATCTGGCATCCGCTTCATTGCTGGACGAAGCCACAGCCGCAGCCGAAGCGATGGCGTTGGCCAAGCGCGCCAGCAAGCTGAAAGATGCTAACCGTTTCTTCGTCGCTGATGATGTACATCCTCAGACGCTGGACGTTGTACGCACCCGTGCTGAAACGTTTGGCTTTGAAGTCATCGTCGATAAAGCTGAAAAAGTATTGGAGCTGCAGGGCGTGTTTGGCGTGCTGCTGCAACAGGTCGGCACCACGGGTGAGCTGCACGATTACAGCGCACTGCTGGCCGAACTGAAAAACCGTAAAATTGTCACCAGCGTGGCTGCTGACATTATGGCGTTGGTGCTGCTGACTGCACCGGGCAAACAGGGCGCAGACGTCGTATTCGGTTCCGCACAGCGCTTTGGCGTACCGATGGGCTACGGCGGTCCGCATGCTGCCTTCTTCTCTTGCCGTGATGAATTCAAACGCTCAATGCCGGGCCGTATCATTGGGGTTTCTCGCGATGCTGCCGGTAACACCGCACTGCGTATGGCGATGCAAACCCGTGAGCAACATATTCGCCGTGAAAAGGCTAACTCGAATATCTGTACCTCGCAGGTACTGCTGGCCAATATCGCCAGCCTGTATGCGGTGTACCATGGTCCACAGGGCCTACAGCGTATCGCTGGGCGCATTCATCGTCTGACCGACATTCTGGCCGCTGGGTTGCAACAGGCTGGCCTGCAACTGCGCCACAAAACCTGGTTTGACACCCTGACGGTGGAAGTGAAAGACAAGGCTGCGGTACTGGAACGCGCGTTGAGCTTCGGTATCAACCTGCGCACCGATATTCATGGCGCAGTGGGCATCACGCTGGACGAAGCCACCTCACGTGAAGACGTACAGACCCTGTTCGCCTTGCTGGCCGGTGACAACCACGGTCTGAACATTGACGCACTGGACGCGGCAGTGAGCAAAAACAGCCAGTCGATCCCTGCCGGTATGCTGCGTCAGGAACCTATCCTGACTCACCCCGTATTTAACCGCTACCACAGCGAAACCGAGATGATGCGTTATATGCATCGTCTGGAACGTAAAGATCTGGCACTCAATCAGGCGATGATCCCATTGGGTTCATGCACCATGAAACTGAATGCCGCTGCGGAAATGATCCCGATTACCTGGCCTGAGTTCTCCGAGCTGCATCCGTTCTGCCCACCAGAGCAGGCGGCAGGTTATCAGCAGATGATCGGTCAGCTGTCACAATGGTTGGTGCAATTAACCGGTTACGATGCGGTTTGCATGCAACCGAACTCAGGTGCGCAGGGTGAATACGCCGGTCTGCTGGCAATCCGTCGTTACCATGAAAGCCGTAACGAAGCGGGCCGTCATATCTGTCTGATCCCAAGCTCTGCCCATGGTACCAACCCGGCTTCTGCTCAGATGGCAGGCATGAGTGTGGTCGTGGTGGCGTGCGACAAGAATGGCAACATCGATCTGCACGATCTGCGCATTAAGGCAGAACAAGCGGGTGAAGAGCTGTCTTGTATTATGGTGACTTACCCGTCGACCCACGGCGTGTATGAAGAAACCATCCGTGAAGTGTGCCAGATCGTCCATCAGTTTGGCGGCCAGGTTTACCTCGACGGCGCCAACATGAATGCTCAGGTGGGTATCACTACCCCTGGTTATATCGGTGCGGATGTTTCTCACCTTAACCTGCATAAAACCTTCTGTATCCCGCACGGCGGCGGTGGCCCAGGTATGGGGCCAATCGGCGTTAAAGCACACCTGGCACCGTTTGTTCCGGGCCACAGTGTGGTGCAAATTGACGGTGTCACAACCCAACAGGGCGCGGTTTCTGCAGCACCGTTCGGCAGCGCCTCTATTCTGCCAATCAGCTGGATGTATATCCGCATGATGGGCGCGGAAGGGTTGAAGCAAGCAAGCCAGGTCGCGATTCTGAATGCTAACTACATTGCGACTCGCCTGAAAGACGCTTATCCGGTGCTGTATACCGGCCGTGATCACCGTGTGGCGCATGAATGTATTCTCGACATTCGTCCACTGAAGGAAGAGACCGGCATCAGCGAAATGGATATTGCCAAACGTCTGATTGACTACGGTTTCCATGCACCGACCATGTCGTTCCCGGTTGCGGGTACGTTGATGGTTGAGCCAACCGAATCAGAAAGCAAGGTGGAACTGGATCGCTTTATCGACGCGATGCTGGCTATCCGCAGCGAAATCGATCGTGTAGCGAAAGGTGAATGGCCATTGGAAGACAACCCACTGGTGAACGCGCCACACATTCAGGCTGAGCTGGTCAGCGACTGGCAGCATGCCTATAGCCGCGAACTGGCCGTGTTCCCTATCGCCGGTGTGCGTGAGAACAAATACTGGCCGAGCGTGAAGCGTCTGGATGACGTGTACGGCGATCGTAACTTGTTCTGTTCTTGCGTGCCGATGAGCGAATACGAATAACACATTCGGCAAAGCGGATGATCAAGGGACACTGCATGATGCAGTGTCCCTTTTTTATTGTCGTCGCAGGATAACTCGAACGGAATAAGGAGCAATGATGAAAGCAGCTATTGTAAACGTCCTGGGCCAGGCACCTGTGGCCGGTAATGTGGATGAACCGACCGCGCGCGAAGGTGAAACGCTGATTACGGTGAGTGTCGCTGGCATAAAACAGCTGGATCGTGCCATGGTGGCAGGAACCCATTACTCCAGTCCGAAGAGCTTGCCGATCGTGCCGGGTACCGACGGTGTGGGCTATGCGCCAGACGGTCAGCGGGTTTATTTTGCCTCTTTCCGCCAGCCACACGGTGCGTTAGCCGAACGCACTGTTGCTTCCTGGACCGTACCTGTGCCGAAGGGCGTGGATGACGCTACCGCAGCCGCATTGATCAATCCGGCGTTCGCTGCCTGGCTGCCGCTGCACTGGCGCGCTGAGGTTCAGGCAGGGGAAACGGTGCTGATCATTGGTGCTACAGGGACTTCAGGCAAACTGGCAGTGGCTGCTGCGCGTCAGGCAGGGGCGGGTCGTATTGTCGCTGCCGGCCGTCGTCAGAGCGTGCTGGATGCATTGGGTGTGGATGCCACGGTCGATCTTTCACTGGAAGGTGCGGAACTGGTGCAGGCTTTCGCCGCAGCGGCAGGTCCAAATGGGTATCAGGTTATTGTCGATTACATCTGGGGTGCGGCCACAGAAGCACTGCTTGCGACACTGAACAACCACGACTTGTCCTCTTACGCCGGTGGACGCGGCATTCGCTTGGTCAATGTTGGCTCGATGGCGGGGCCGGACATTCGGTTGCCCGCGGCGGTCCTGCGCAGTAATCAATTGCAGATTATGGGCAGCGGTACAGGCAATTTCCCTCCGGTGGCTGACATGCAGAGATATGCCAGTGAGATCCTGGCGCTGGCAGCAGCCGGGGAGATCTCGGTTGAGACTCAGGAACACGATTTATCCGAGATCGCCGACGTGTGGGATCTTAATAAGAAAAGCGACGTGCGTTCGGTGATCCGAATCGCCAGATAAACAGCCAACTACTCGCGGTAATAGCAGGCCAGATGAATATCTTCCGGTTCACGGACAAACAGTTCGGTATCGGGTTGGGTCATCAACTGGCAACCCTGAGACAGATAAAAATCCACGGTGTTTTTACTTGGGATAGAAGAAACATACAGCCCGAGAGCACCGTCTTGGCTGGCTTGATGTAGGCAATGGCTGAACAGACGTTTGCCCAGCCCCTTGCCACGCTGGCTGGCGCTGACATAGAAAAACAGCAACTGATGTAAGTCCTGCCGCGGCCCGCGCGGCAGGGTATCGAGCACCGCAGCTGCAAGGATTTTCTTCTCTTCGAACAGGGCGAGAAAGCGGCCCCCACGCGCAAAGCAGTGTTCATGGATCGCGCTATAGGTTTCGCGATCGTGCGGATCCCAACCCTGCAGATCGTAATGGGCGGTATAGGGCTGTAATTTGCCATTCTGCATGCGGTAGAACGTGTCGATCACTTCACTGCGGTCAATCTGCCATAGCAAATCAAGTTGATGTTGTTGCAGCAAAATGGGTTGAGTCATCGTCGGTTAATTCTCTCGTGGTGCAAGGTAATTTTCGGGCAGATCGATGATAAAACCGATGCCGTGCTCATCAAGCCCTTCGGTTATCCGCAGTTGTGCGCCAATTTTATCGGCCAGGTTTTTCGCAATGGCGAGCCCGAGACCGCTGCCGCTCTGTTGCGTACCGGGTACGCGATAAAAGCGCTCGAACAGTCGTTTGTGGTACTCCCGACGGATACCGGGGCCATTATCACGCAATGTAATATAGCAGCCCAGCGGCGACAGTGACCGGATGTTAGCTTCGATTCGCCCACCGTTTGGCGCATATTTAATGGCGTTCTCCAGCAGGTTGGTGAATATCGTAATCAGCGAATGGCGATCGGTCTCAATCATCACATTTTCACTACCATCCAGAGAGAGTTCGACGTTCTTCTCCAGCGCATAGGGGACATGTTGGGCAATGCATTTGCTGATCTCTGCGTGGATATTTACCGCTTCAATCTTCAGTGGGAAGTCTTCCGATTCCAGTTTGGCCAAGTCAATCAGTTGGCGTGACAGCGATGCGGCGCGGTCCAGCCCGTGTTGCATGTCTTCAATGATCTCCTGGCGTTCGGATTTATCAGCTACCTGGGTCAGCAGGTGCAACTGTGCCAGCACGGCAGCGATTGGGGTACGTAGTTCATGCGCCGCATCGGCCATAAAGCGCTTTTCACGCTGGTTGGCGGCGTCGATACGAGCCATCAACTTATTAATTTCTAAAACGATCGGGCGAATTTCCTGATATTGCGCACGCACATTGATCGGCGATAAGTTACCCGGCTTGCGGTCAGAGATCATTCTGGCGATTTGCCGCAGTGGTCGCAGGCTGAAATAGGCCGTAACCAGCAGGGCGACAATGATTGCTGCCAGAATGACCAGCAGCGGGATCGCCGTGCTTTCAGCCGGATTGCCGAAAATAGTGGTGCGGTTGTCAAAGGATTCACCGACAATCACCCTAAATTGCTGCTTATCGCTCCAACTGCCGGCGATATGCCACTTCACGTTGGCATAGCTGATGGTGCCGGATAGCACCGAAGGCGGTAGAATCAAGGGTTTTTCTTGGGAAGGGGAGGCGTAAAGCATCTTATTATTGTGGTCGTAAACCACAAGTAACGGGCGATAGTCTATTTCATCCTGCATACCGTTTTTAATGGAGTCGATATACATGACTTCGATATCTTTAATAACATCAAGATAATTGAGATCGGTAATGTCGGATTTATCAAGAATATTGGCAATGCCACGTGCAACAATGCGTTGCTGATTATCCAGATATTTTTCTGCATCGGGGTAATAGAGATATTTTACCCAGCCAATCAAAATCCCCCAGAGTAATAATATTGCCAATACCTGAAAAATGATGGTGCGCATAAAAAAGGATTTAAAACTGATCATCCTTGGCTCTCTTTTTTTAATAAATAGCCGATGCCACGCACGGTAATAATTCTTTCCTTACCGATTTTGCGTCTTAAATTATGCATATGCACCTCGAGGGAGTTGCTTTCCACGCTGTCGCCGTTACCGAATAAACTCTGTTCCAATGCGGCCTTACGTACCACTGTACCGGCACAACGCATGAGCTCATGCAGTAAGCGGTACTCTTTTTTCGATAGTAGCAGCAGTTCGTCATCCAGCGTGACCTGGTGGTTCATCGGATCCAGATACAGATTGCCCAGGCTCCAGGTTTGGGAGGCAAACCCCGCCATGCGACGGTTCACTGCCTTCACGCGCGAGATTAATTCCGGTAGTGCAAAGGGCTTAGCCAGGAAGTCATCCGCGCCGGAGTCCAGACTATTGACCAGGCTTTCAATGCGATCTCGGGCAGTCAGAATAATGATCGGAATGTTTTGTCCGGCGGCGCGCCATTCGATCAGCTTTTGTAATCCGTCACCGTCGGGCAGAGTCAGATCCAACAGCATTAAATCGAAACTGCCTTGCGTTAATTTATGTTGTGCATCATGGACCAACCGCACCCAGCACAGCTCAAACCCAGCCAGCTCTAATGCACGGCACAGGGCTTTGCCCAATTGCAGATCGTCTTCCACTAACAATATATTCACGTGGTATCCGGTTTATATCACTACGCTGGCGGCTATATAACTACAACCGTCGGGGGAAGACAACGCCGCACGGCTTTTCGCTCATACCTTCTTAAGCAAACCTTAATCTGCCGTTAATTTCACGTTAAGGGAGCAGCGCTTTGATTCGGGTAGGCTTCACAGCACAGTCATTACCGCAGAGTAAGCACAATGCATATCAGCAATGCTTCAAATTTAGCTATCACTGGCGGATTTATTCGCTTGTGCGCGATCTTATTTGTCGTGCTGTTCATGGTGCATTTTCACGCTGACGCGCAGGGTATAAATAATCCAATAGCACATTCATCAACCTTGCAGCCCCAATTGCAGACGGTGGTTTCAGATGTCTGTAGTCGTTTCAAACCGCGAATAAAAAAACAATTGCGGCGCCTGGTGGCGCTATAAACCTCATTAAATATAAGGCAAATACGGTGAAAAATACCCTGGGTTATTCTGCGATGACGCTGCTGATGATATTTCCCTTGCAGGGATCTGCGCAGGAGGAAGAAAAAGCGTCGTTGACGCTTAGCGGGGGCATTGCGGTGGCGCCGTTATATCAAGGGGCGTCTATTTATAGCGCGGTACCGCTGTATGATCTTCAGGCAGGTTATGACAATCCGACATGGGGAGATTTTAGTCTGGGACTGGGGGGGGCCAGTTGGCAGTTGCCGTTGTCGGGACCATTCGGTATCGCCTTATTGGCGGGTTATGATGGTGGACGAGACGAAAACATCAAAACGTTGGGGGGGCGTAAAAATCGGCTCAAAGGCATGGGGGATTTGGATGGCGCGTTTGAGGCGGGTATTGAACTGAGTTATAAATTCGAACCCTTCCGCACCTATATCAGGGGAATGCAGGCGACCAAGGCGCGTCAGTATGGCGGTGAAGACTTGGGGCATACTGCCTATATCGATGTGGGGGTGGCGGCGTTGTACCCGTTAAGCGATGCGCTTAGTCTTTCAGCCGATCTGACTACCACGTGGGCCAACAAGGGTTATCAGCGTGGCTACTTCGGTGTCACCCAGCAGCAAGCGCAGCATAGCGCTTTTGATGCCTATCGCCCAGGAAGCGGCTTTAAGCAGGTGATGCTCAATACCGCGTTGAATTATCAATTGACGCGGGAAATCGCCTTCCAGGGCGGCGTCGGTATCTATACTCTGTTGGGTGATGCGGCGAACAGCCCGATCGTCGAGAAAGAGGCCGCTGGGGTGGCTTTCCTGAGCGCCAGCTACAGTTTCTGATTTCCCAACCAGAGAAGGAATAGCATGACGAAAGTTGCATTGGTCACCGGCGCCAGCCGGGGTATTGGCCGCGCCACAGCCCTGCTTTTGGCCCAGAAGGGCTATGCGGTGGGCGTTAACTATTTGAAAGATGAGGTCGCGGCACAGCAGGTTGTGACGGAGATTGAATCACAGGGGGGTCAGGCGCTGCCGCTGCGGGCGGATATTGCCGATGAAAGCCAGGTGGTAGCGATGTTTATCGAACTGGACGCAACCCTTGGCCCAATCAGTGCGCTGGTCAACAACGCCGGCATTCTGTTTCAACAGACAAGCATTGAACACCTCACGGCAGAGCGAATTAACAAGGTGCTGAGCACCAACGTCACCGGCTATTTCCTTTGCTGTCGTGAGGCGGTGAAACGGATGGCGCATCGTCATGGTGGGCAGGGCGGCTCAATCGTCAACGTCTCTTCAGCCGCAGCCCGTTTAGGAGCCCCCTGGGAGTATGTCGACTATGCCGCATCGAAGGGGGCGGTAGACACGTTAACCACCGGACTGGCGCTGGAAGTGGCGGCTCAGGGTATTCGTGTCAATTCTGTGCGACCGGGGTGCATTTACACCGAAATGCACGCCAGCGGCGGCGAGCCGGGACGTGTTGATCGGGTTAAGGGCAATCTGCCGATGCAGCGTGGCGGCACCCCGGAAGAGGTCGCGGAAGCCATTACTTGGTTGCTGTCTGATGCAGCTTCTTACGTCACCGGCAGCTTTATCGAAGCGTCCGGCGGCCGCTGAGGTTTCATAGTATTCTCAGTGAAGCGCACAAGCCGTTATGAGTGGCGTGCCGGGTGATGGAGCCACCCGGCTTGCTACGGTAGCCAGCGTGTTACTTCAGCCAGCCTTTACGTTGTGCGTCCTGTAAGTGCTGCAGCAGGTATTTCCACAACTCCGGTTGGACATCAGCGATGGTCGTGTTGCGCGCCAGTACTTGCTCAAGACTGATGCCGTTCTCGACCCAGCTTTGGCCGCCATTGTGCAGGTTCATCAGCATCGGCATCGTGCGGTCCAGCACCAGCGCAAAGCGCGCGTCGGCGCTTTCGCCATCTTCATATTCCTGCCATAAAGCGGTGAAATACTCGCGCTGAGTGTCTGGCAGCATACCGAAAAGCCGGCGCGCTGCAGCCACTTCTACATCATGGATTGCTGCACGTGCTGCCAGATCGTAGACCAGTACATCACCGGCGTCGATCTCAACGATGTCATGCAGCAGCGCCATCTGGATCACCCGCTGGATATCTACGCCTTCACCGGCATAGGGTGCCAGGCTCAGGGCGGCAATAGCAAAATGCCAGCTATGTTCGGCGGAGTTCTCCTGGCGTTGGGTGCCCAGCACTTTAGTGCGGCGTTGCACGCTTTTCAACTTGTCGATTTCCATCAGGAACTGGATGACCTGGGTCATGGAGCCGAAATCTAACGCGGGTACAGCGGATGACATGGTGTAAACCTCAAGGTAGATGGGTTGAAGCCGATCGATTGTAGACCAGTGGGAGAGGGATTTCGATGGTTACACGCGTACACAGTTTTATTTTGGCGTACACGTGTACACTGAAATTATTCTCAGTTAAGCTGCTTTGCGGTAATTTCGAACAATATTGGGCGTTTTGAGGGGTTGTGCTTTATGGGAAAAACGGGCGTAGTGAAAGTCAGTACCGACAACGTTGCCGTTGCGGCCTATCCGTGGGCGGAAGAAATCGCCAACAGTATCAGCCACGGTATCGGATTGGTTTTCGGCATCGTCGGCTTGGTATTGCTGCTGGTACAGGCCGTTGATAGCGGCGCTGGCGCAACGGCCATCGCCAGTTACAGTCTCTATGGCGGCAGTATGATACTGCTGTTTCTTGCTTCCACGCTCTACCATGCAATCCCCCATCAAAAGGCCAAGCACTGGCTGAAAAAATTTGACCACTGTGCCATTTACCTTTTGATTGCCGGTACCTACACGCCGTTTCTGCTCGTGGGGCTGGATTCACCGCTCGCCAAGGGACTGATGGCAGTAATCTGGGGCTTGGCGTTACTGGGCGTGTTGTTCAAACTCGCGTTTGCACACCGTTTTGAAGCCTTATCGCTGGTGACTTATCTGACGATGGGGTGGTTGTCGCTGATTGTGATTTACCAACTGGCGACCCGTCTGGCTATTGGCGGTGTGACGTTGCTGGCGGTTGGTGGTGTGGTTTATACCCTGGGGGTGATTTTCTATGCCTCTAAGCGTTTCCGCTTTGGCCATGCTATCTGGCATGGTTTCGTACTCGGTGGCAGCCTGTGTCACTTTATGGCGATTTATCTGTACGTCTGATTGCCGCCTGATGGGCGTTAATATCATGTTGATCAAGCGTTTCTTTTAGGTTAGAAAAGAAGCGCTTGTTTCTTTCGGGTATCCAGCAAGCCCATTTTTTTCATTCCTGAGCCCGCGAACTGCACCTTCGGTGCCTACGTTAATTTTTTCAGGACTCATCACTATGATCGTTCGTTTATCCAAAGCGTTGCTGGTGTGCGCGATGGCGCTATTCGCCACGTTGGTGGCATTTGGCAATATCACGGATTACGGCTCCAACTTCGCCTTTGTGCGTCATGTATTTATGATGGACACTATTTTCCCTGACGCCACTATCACCTACCGTTCAATACAGACTCCATGGCTGCATCACGCCGGCTACATTGGCATCATTACGCTGGAAAGTCTGACTGCACTGTTGTGTTGGATGGGGGGGTTGCGTCTTCTGTGCGGCTTGAAACTGCCTGCGGTGGCCTTCAATAGAAAGAAAACATTGGCGGTGGCTGGTTTGACACTGGGTTTTCTGACCTGGCAGGTGGGTTTTATGTCGGTGGGCGGCGAGTGGTTCGGCATGTGGATGTCTAAGCAATGGAACGGGGTACCTGATGCTTTCCGGTTCTTTGTCACCCTCATTTTGGTGCTGATCTATCTGGTGCAGCGGGACGGCGAACTGGACGAGTAAGGCATCAGGCAGCAGGCTCACGCCTGCTGCCTGGGTACTACTTCTCTTCCGCCAATGAGTATGGCAGCGGTTTGATAACCAGTTGGCTGGTGGCGTCGTCGCGCACCCGCAATGTGCTGTCGGCGTCCAGATCGTTGTTCAGGACAACCTGTACCCACAGTGTACCGTCGGTCAGTTTGGCTGCGCTCAGTACCGTGCCAGTACGACGCCAGTTCTCACCCAGTTGTAATTCCACGTCCTCAGCGGCCTCCGGCACTCGCCCGGCTTTGCCTTCTAACCAGTACAGCGCTCGCTTATTGGCGCCGCGGAACTTGGCACGTGCGACCATTTCCTGGCCGGTATAGCAGCCCTTGCTGAAGCTAATGCCTTCCAATGCCTGTAGATTGGTGGCCTGAGGAATTAGCTGCCCGCTGTTGGCGCTGTCAATGACCGGATAGCCGGCTTCAATATCCAGCGTTAGCCACTGTTGGCTGTCGTTCAGTTCTGCTTGTTCGTGCAGTTTACTCACGAGCTGTTCAGCAATGGCAGCGGTAGTAACCAACAGAAAACGTTCTGCTGGCAGAGCGAAATGCAGCAGGGTAGTTTCCCCGTCTTGCACGACTTGATGTTCAGCATCCGGTAGGGTGCTGAAAACGTCCGCCAGCGCCGCGCGTGCCTGAAAACCGGCCACGCCTAGCAACACTGCTTCGCTGTCGGCGGCAATGGTGAGTTTGGAAAATACCGCGTATTTTTTGATTTCAGCCAATTGACTGTCCAGCACGCTGCGGCGTTCCAGATAGGCAAAGCCTTCACCGCGATGGAATAGACGCAGGTTGCTCCACATTTTGCCCTTGGCATCACAATGGCCACACAACACGTGCCGATCGGCGGGCAGCGCTTCGATATCGGCGGTCACCTGGCCTTGAAGGTATTTCACTGTGTCCGGCCCGTTCAACGTCACCAATGCCCAATCTTCCAGTGAGATCAGAGTCAGAGGTAGATGGGAGGAAGCGGAAGGCTGACGGGGTGGAAATGGAATTTTATACGCCATAATAAGTTCCTGCTTAACGTTTGGCTTAGAACCTATCCCAATAGGCTATTTTATTTGCCCTTTTACGCCAGGGCGGTGCTCGTAACCGTCATGTACTCTGTGTACGTCCGGCTCTTGCGCGCAGTCGGTGCCCAAACTGCCTACAACTATTATGCCTATTGGGACAGGTTCTCAGGTGTGTTGACTCCATGGTAAAAGAGGCGGCGGGCTTTGCAAACTGTTATTCACGCTTGCCTCCCCGGCAGCGCTTTTTTTGACATTTAGCGCTTAATTGCGTTTTACGCAGAGAACCTTCTTCCCGGCGAGTATGTCAAATTGTTACTCTATAGGCTTGCGGCCAAGGGTAACCCTTGCAGACAGATCTTTGGCTGATGGAATTATATCGCGCCGGTGTTGCCATACAGTGTGTCAGTTGAACCCTGCGATGGCGTTGCCACGCTGAAAAGAGGTTAGTCATAACAACATGGATATTAATAACAAAGCACGTATCCACTGGGCTTGTCGCCGTGGTATGCGCGAACTGGACATCTCCATCATGCCGTTCTTCGAGTATGAATACGACCAGTTGAATGACACAGACAAAGCGCTGTTTATCCGCCTGCTGGAATCTGATGATCCCGATCTCTTCAATTGGCTGATGAATCATGGCGCTCCGCAGGACAGTGAACTGCAGAGAATGGTGACACTGATCCAGACGCGAAATAAAGACCGTGGCCCAGTGGCGATGTGACGTCCGTATTTCCTGGCGCACCCAGTTACTTTCGCTGCTGACACACGGCGTACTGATTCTACTGATTCTGATTTCACCCTGGCCGGAGGGTTACGGCCCAATCTGGCTGGTCCTGCTAACGCTGGTGGTGTTTGAATGTATTCGTAGCCAGAAGCGCATTGCGTCGCGGCAGGGTGAGCTACAGCTGCTGCCGAATCAACGCTTGGGTTGGCACGGGCAGGAATGGCAACTGGTAAAACAGCCTTGGATGCCGCGTTATGGCATCTTGTTGACGTTGCAGCCGACGCAGGGGAAAAAACGTCGTCGGTTGTGGCTGGCTTCGGATTCTATGGGCAAAGCCGAATGGCGGCATTTGCGTCAGGCGCTGCTGTATCCGTCCGCCAGTGATGACGAGGAATCCTGATGAAGCCGACGCTCTGGCTGGTGGAAGATGAGCCCAGCATTGCCGACACGCTGATTTATACCCTGGAAAGCGAAGGCTTTCAGGTGCGCTGGTTCGAGCGCGGTGAGCCGGCATTGCAAGCGTTGGCGCAGGGGCCTCCAGCGCTGGCTATCCTCGATGTCGGCTTGCCAGATATCAACGGTTTTGAACTGTGCCGCCGGTTGCTATCGCAGTCGGCGGATTTACCCATCCTGTTTCTCACAGCCCGCAGCGATGAAGTTGATCGCCTGATTGGGTTAGAAATTGGTGCCGACGATTACGTTGCCAAACCCTTTTCACCACGAGAAGTCAGTGCCCGCGTGCGCACCATTCTACGCCGCTTGCAAAAACAACAGCGTCTGCAACAGCCCGCACTGTACAGCTTTGGTCCTTTTGGGATGGATGAACAGGCCGCGGCCATCTATTACCATCAGCAACCACTGCCGCTAACCCGCTACGAATTTTTGTTGTTGAAAACCTTACTGCTGGCACCTGGCCGGGTATTTTCACGTCAGCAGTTAATGGAAAGTGTCTGGGCTCAGGCGGAAGAAAGTCTGGATCGTACCGTCGACACTCATATCAAAACGCTGCGTGCCAAATTGCGCGCGGTTGATCCCGGTGAACCACCAATCCACACCCATCGTGGGTTGGGTTACAGCGTGAGCCGTCAGCCATGAGAATAGGTTTGCGTCTGCTGTTGGGATATTTCCTGATTGTGGCCGTCGCGGGCTATTTCGTGTTGAGCATTTTTGTACAGGAAGTGAAACCCGGTGTGCGGCGAGCAACCGAAGGCACATTGGTCGATACCGCCAATCTGCTGGCGCAGATCGCACGTTTGGACATGCAGCGTGCCGACGTGGCGCACGGGCAACTGGCGCAGGCGTTTGCCCAGCTTAATCAACGGCCTATTGGCGCCAATATTGCCGGTATCCGTAAGGATCGCAGCGAATACCATGTCTATCTGACGGATCAACAGGGCAAGGTCATTTTTGATTCCAGCGGGCAGGCGCTCGGGCAGGATTACTCACGCTGGAATGACGTCTATTTGACGTTGCGCGGTCAATACGGTGCGCGCAGTACGCGCAGTAATCCGCAAGATGAAAACAGTTCAGTTATGTACGTCGCCGCACCGGTGTTGGAGCAAGGAAAAATTATCGGTGTGCTCAGTGTTGGCAAACCAAACAGCACTATGGCACCGGTAATCAAGCGCAGCGAGCGGCGCATTCTATGGGCTGGCGCGCTGTTATTGGGCATTGCACTGCTGATTGGCCTGGGTTTTGTTTGGTGGATAAACCGTTCGATTGGGCGGTTGGTGCGTTACGCTGACGGCGTGGCGCAGGGCGAAAGCACGCCGCTGCCGAAAATGGGCGGCCATGAACTAAAGCAATTAGCGCAATCGCTGGAAAGCATGCGCGTGAAGCTGGAAGGCAAGGCTTACATCGAACAGTATGTGCATACCCTAACCCATGAGCTGAAGAGCCCACTGGCGGCGATCCGTGGTGCAGCCGAGCTGCTTCAGGAATTGCCTCCGCCGGCCACGGCTCAGCGTTTTCTGACCAATATCGAACAGCAGAGTGCACGCATTCAACAACTGGTGGATAAACTGTTGGTGCAGGCGCGGCTGGAAAGTCGGCCCGGTTTGGAATTGGCACCTTTGGCGATGGCGGTGTTGGTACGTCAGGCCGTGGCAGGTAAAGAGGCGCAAGCAGCGCAGCGTGGCGTTTTGCTACAGATTGAGGCGGTTGAGGAGATTACCTTGACCGGCGATGGGTTGCTGATCAGCCAGGCGTTGACCAACTTGCTCGACAATGCATTGGATTTCACCCCTACGGGCGGTGCCATCAGTGTGCGTGGCGAACGGCAGGACAACCACTATAGCATCACCATCAGTGACGACGGCACGGGCATTCCCGATTATGCACTGGACAAGGTGTTCGAACGTTTTTATTCACTGGCCCGGGCCGATAAGCCTAAAAGCAGCGGTCTGGGGTTGAGTTTCGTGCAGGAGGTCGCGCGGTTGCACCGTGGCGGCATTCGCTTGCTTAACCGTCAACCGCACGGTGTGGCGGCTATTTTCACTTTATCTCTCTGACTTCACCGTCCCTTCACATAACCACATCCTGTTTTCACCAGAGGCCTTTATCGTGGCGCAATAACCTACAAGGAGCGCGCGGCGATGATGAAATCGGTATTGTTTTGGAAGATAACCACTCTGCTGGGATTGATGATCTTAATGATCATTCCTGTGACACAGTTAATGAATGTGATTGAGGAGCGTAGCGGCTACCGCCAGAGCGTGGTGGGGCAGGTTAGCGAAAGCACCAGCCGGGCACAGCGCATCTTGGGGCCGCTGATTGTCATTCCTTATAGCGAACGGGAAGAGAAGACGGATGACAAGGGGCAGAAGGTGGTGCAAATGATTCGCCACCACCGTTATCTCCTGCCGGAGACTTTACAGGTCAGTGGCAAACCCAATGTCGACGTGCGTAAGTTGGGCATCTATCAGACTCAGGTGTATCAAGGGCCATTAAATTTTAAGGTGAAGTTTGGCCAGCCTGATCTGGCCGACTTGCAGCGCAGCAATGTGATTATTGGTCAGCCATTCTTACTGGTATCACTTAGCGATTCACGCGGCATCAAAAGTATCTCACCTCTTATCAGTGAACAGTCACAGACGACCTTTGAGCCGGGTACTCAGGTCAGTGTGCTGCATCAAGGGGTTCATGCGCCGCTGACGCTGCCCACACTGCAAAAAATGGGGCTGGATGCCGAATTTACCCTCACACTGGCGGGTACCAGCAGTTTGTCATTGGTACCGCTTGGGCGTAGCAGTGAATTGACATTGCAGAGCAATTGGCCGCATCCGAATTTCCTCGGCAACTTCCTGCCGGATGAGCGTAAAGTGACGGAGAGAGGCTTCAGCGCTCGTTGGCGCAGCACTTGGTTTGCCAACAATATCAACAGTGCTTTCCATTACGATGACGAAATCATCGGCGAAGAAAAACTGCCGACCTTTAGTACCAGCCTGATAGAACCGGTGGATCACTACCAACTGACCGAACGCGCAGTGAAATATGCAGTGTTGTTTATCGGCCTGACGTTTATGGCGTTCTTCTTATTCGAAACTTTGACCGGCCTGCGAGTACATCCCATCCAATATCTGCTGGTTGGTGCCGCGTTGGTACTTTTCTATCTGATCTTGTTGGCATTTTCCGAGCATTTCGGTTTCGGTATGGCCTATCTGTTGGCCAGTATCGCCTGCAGTGGATTGATTGCCTTTTACCTCAGTGCGGTGCTGCGCGGCAGGCTGCGAGGGGGGATATTTGCTGTCAGTTTGTTGATGTTGTACGGCGTGCTGTATCTGCTGCTGCAATCGGAAGATAACGCATTGGTACTCGGGGCTGGGTTGCTGTTCGCTATTTTGGCGGGAATCATGTTGCTGACGCGTAAATTAGACTGGTATCAGGTGGCTGATCCGGCACGGTTGAACGGTGAAACACCGGCTGATGAGGGAGAAGGCCGCTTCCGGTTGTGGAAATAACAGTGGAGTGGGCGCGGTTACCGCGCCCATTGGCATTACAACAGTGGTTCCATCTCCAATAGGATTTGTTCACACCATTGTTGCAGACGCTCTTCACTCATGTCGTATTGGTTCACATCATCCAGTGCCAGACCGACAAAGTGTTTGCCGTCAGCGCTAAGCGGTTTCGGGCTGGTAAATTCGAAACCGTCGATCGGCCAGAAACCAATAAACTGTACGCCGAGCGGGGCAATGTGATCGTGCAGCATACCGAGCGCATCGAGGAACCATTCGCCATAACCGAGTTGATCGCCCATGCCATACATGGCGACAATTTTCCCCTGCAAATCCAATGTGGTCAGTTGCGGCCAGATCGCTTCCCAATCTTCCTGCAATTCACCGAAGTCCCAGGTTGGCATGCCGAGGATCAGGATGGAATACTCTTCCATTAGCTTGGGGGAGACATCTTTCAGGTTGTGCAGATCGACCAGGTCTTCTCCCAGAATCTCACGGATTTTTTCTGCCGCCATTTCTGTGTAGCAGGTGCTGGAGCCGTAAAACAGACCAATCTTCATGTGTAAACCGTTTATATAGCCGTAGGTAGAATTGCAGCGAGTATACCCGATTTGTATCGGCTTAAGGCATAATGCCTGTGGCATAAACGTAACAAAGAGAGGACCGCGTGCAACAGCAAGATCATGCATTGATTGAGCAATTCCTGGATGCGCTGTGGCTCGAACGCAATCTGGCAGAAAATACGCTGGCCTCTTATCGGCTGGATCTGCAGGCGCTGGTCGCCTGGCTGAACCAACAAAATATCCCTCTGCTACAGGCGCAAGCGTTGGATCTGCAGGCATTTCTCGCCGAGCGAGTAGAGGGGGGCTACAAGGCCACCAGTTCTGCGCGTTTGCTGAGCGCCATGCGCCGTTTGTTCCAATACCTGTACCGCGAAAATATACGCAACGACGATCCCACTGCGCTACTCGCCTCGCCGAAGTTACCGCAACGGCTGCCGAAAGATCTGAGTGAAGCGCAGGTTGATGCGTTACTGCAGGCGCCATGTGTTGATCAACCGCTGGAACTGCGTGACAAAGCGATGCTGGAAGTGCTGTATGCCACTGGCCTTCGTGTTTCTGAGTTGGTTGGGTTGACCATCAGTGACGTCAGTCTGCGCCAAGGCGTGGTGCGTGTGATTGGTAAAGGTAACAAGGAACGACTAGTCCCACTGGGCGAAGAGGCGGTGTACTGGATAGAAAATTACCTGGAACATGGGCGTCCGTGGATGGTAAACGGCCAGGCACTGGATGTTTTGTTCCCGAGCAACCGTTGTCAGCAAATGACTCGACAGACATTCTGGCATCGCATCAAACACTATGCGATCCTAGCGGGCATTGATAGCGAGAGACTGTCGCCGCACGTGTTGCGTCATGCGTTTGCCACCCATTTGCTGAACCATGGTGCCGATCTCCGTGTCGTACAGATGTTATTGGGGCATAGCGACCTCTCAACAACACAAATTTATACGCATGTAGCGACTGAAAGACTGAAACAGCTACATCAACAGCACCACCCGCGTGCCTGACACGCCGGGTTCAAAAGGATTGGAAGAATGAAGAAAGGTTTAATGCTGCTCTCCCTGCTGGTGGCGTCTGTGACTGGCGCGGCCCATGCCGACGATGCGGCAATCCAAAAAGCACTCGGCAGCCTGGGTATTCAGCAGGCAGACGTACAGCCTTCACCGGTCAATGGCCTGAAAACCGTGCTGACCGATAACGGCGTATTGTACGTGACAGAAGACGGCAAACACATTCTGCAAGGCCCGCTGTACGACGTTAGTGGCAAAGAGCCAGTGAACGTCACCAACCAGCTGCTGACCACCAAGCTGGAAGCGTTGAAAGATCAAATGATCGTTTACAAAGCGCCGAAGCAAAAACACGTGATCACCGTGTTTACCGACATCACTTGCGGCTACTGCCACAAGCTGCATCAACAGATTAAAGAGTATAACGATCTGGGTATCACCGTTCGTTATCTGGCCTTCCCGCGCCAGGGACTGAATTCCCAGGCCGAGAAAGACATGCAATCAATCTGGTGTACCGCTGACAAAGCCAAGGCCTTTGACTTGGCAATGAAAGGCGACGCAGTTTCACCTGCGACCTGTAAGACCGACATTAGCAAACACTATGCGCTTGGCGTGCAGTTCGGTATTCAGGGCACCCCCGCCATCATTCTGGAAAATGGCATGATGATCCCTGGCTATCAGGGGCCGAAAGAGATGGCCGCTATGCTGGACGCACATCAGACTGCAACCAAAACCGGTGGTTAATCGCCGGTGAGCATCAAAACACAACTACGCCGCCGTGCGGTGACGGACGATAGCCATTTGCCTGCCAGCCTGCACCCGCTGCTGCGCCGTTTATATGCGCTGCGCGGCGTTCAGGCCGAGCAGGAGTTGGAGCGCAGCGTCAAAGGTATGCTGCCCTGGCAGCAGTTGGATGGCATTGATGACGCTGTTGGCATTCTGCAGCAAGCGCTGGCTGATCATCGTCGCATCATGGTGGTAGGCGATTTCGATGCTGATGGTGCCACCAGTACCGCGCTGACAGTGCTGGCATTACGCAGTATGGGTGGCAGTGCGGTCGACTACCTGGTACCGAACCGTTTCGAAGATGGCTACGGCCTGAGCCCTGAAGTCGTGGAGCAGGCGGATGCACGTGGTGCGGAATTGATCTTGACCGTGGATAACGGCATCTCTTCTCATGCGGGCGTCGATGTGGCACACGCCAAGGGGATGCAGGTGCTGGTGACCGATCACCACCTGCCAGGGGAAACCCTGCCGGCGGCGGAAGCGATCGTCAACCCTAACCTACGTGGCTGCGCATTCCCGTCCAAGTCTTTGGCGGGGGTCGGTGTGGCTTTCTATTTGATGCTGGCACTGCGTGCACGGCTACGTGAAAGTGGCTGGTTTGAACAACGTGCACTGGCGATGCCGAATTTGGCAGAGCTGTTGGATCTGGTGGCGCTCGGTACGGTTGCTGACGTGGTACCGCTCGACGCAAACAACCGCATTTTGGTGTATCAGGGCCTGAACCGTATTCGCGCCGGCAAGTGTCGGCCTGGCATCCGGGCACTGTTGGAAGTGGCTAATCGCGACGCGCGTCAATTGGCGGCTAACGATCTCGGCTTTGCGCTGGGACCGCGCCTCAATGCTGCCGGACGATTGGATGATATGTCGATCGGTGTAGCGTTATTGCTGAGCGATGACATTGCGCAGGCACGTATGCTGGCCAATGATCTTGATGCGCTCAATCTGACGCGACGTGAGATTGAACAGGGTATGCAGGTTGAAGCGCTGCAACTGTGTGACGAGCTTGAACGCAGTAGCACCACGTTGCCGTATGGGTTGGCAATGTATCACCCTGAGTGGCATCAGGGGGTCGTGGGTATTCTGGCGTCGCGTATTAAAGAACGTTTCCACCGACCGGTGATCGCATTTGCGCCGGCGGGCGATGGCATACTGAAAGGCTCCGGGCGTTCGATAGCCGGTTTGCACATGCGTGATGCGCTGGAACGGCTGGATACGCTGAATCCGGGGTTGATGATGAAGTTTGGTGGCCATGCGATGGCCGCTGGCCTGTCGCTGGAAGAGGCAAAATTCGACGAGTTTCGCCAGCGCTTTGGCGAACTGGTGGGCGAATGGCTCGATCCGGCGATGCTGGAAGGGGTGCTCTGGTCTGACGGCGAATTGGCGCAGCAGGAACTCTCATTGGAAACGGCTGAACTGTTGCGGGAAGGCGGGCCCTGGGGACAAGCATTCCCTGAGCCGACGTTTGACGGAACATTCCGTATTTTACAGCAGCGGTTGGTGGGTGAGAAACACCTGAAGCTGATGGTGGAACCGCTCGGTGGCGGCCCGCTGTTGGACGGCATCGCTTTCAATGTAGATACCACTCTGTGGCCCGACAGCAGCGTGCGTGAAGTGGAACTGGCATACAAACTGGACGTTAACGAGTTCCGCGGTAACCGCAACGTGCAGTTACTGATCCAACACCTCTGGCCACGTTAATATACGGCGGTCCTAATCCGGGGTTTGCTCTGCCAAACCCCGGCATGTTTTCTTCCCCCACAAAAACTAACCAACTCGCTATAAACTGACGGCTGGATCCGCTAGAATTACCGGTTCTAATGGCATTTTGCCATCGACGCCATCAACGAAAAAGAACGCTAAAAACATGTTTGAAATTAACCCGGTAAAAAACCGAATTCAGGACCTGTCCGCGCGGACTGCCGTTCTTAGGGGGTATCTTTGACTATGATGCCAAGAAAGAACGCCTAGAAGAAGTCAACGCAGAGCTGGAACAGCCTGACGTTTGGAACGAACCTGAGCGCGCACAGGCGCTGGGTAAAGAGCGCGCTGCGCTCGAAGCCATCGTTGAAACCATTGACCAACTGGTACAGGGCGGCGAAGACGTCACTGGCCTATTGGAATTGGCGATTGAAGCCGACGATGAAGAAACCTTTAACGAAGCGGTCGTTGAGCTTGATCAACTGTCTGCCAAGCTGGAGCAATTAGAATTTCGTCGTATGTTCTCTGGTGAATACGACAGTGCTGATTGCTACCTTGATATCCAGGCCGGTTCCGGCGGTACAGAGGCACAGGACTGGGCGAGCATGTTGCTGCGCATGTACCTGCGCTGGGCCGAAGCCAAAGGCTTCAAGACCGAAGTCATTGAAGAGTCCGACGGCGATGTGGCTGGGCTGAAATCCGCCACCATCAAGATCATCGGCGACTACGCGTTTGGCTGGTTGCGTACTGAAACCGGCGTACATCGCCTGGTGCGCAAGAGCCCATTCGACTCCGGCGGTCGTCGTCATACTTCGTTCAGTTCGGTGTTTATCTACCCGGAAGTGGACGATGATATTGATATCGATATCAACCCGGCGGACCTGCGTATCGACGTTTACCGCGCCTCGGGTGCGGGTGGTCAGCACGTGAACAAAACTGAGTCGGCGGTGCGTATTACCCACTTACCGACCAACATCGTAGTGCAGTGCCAGAACGACCGTTCTCAGCATAAGAACAAGGATCAAGCGTTTAAACAGCTGCGAGCCAAGCTGTACGAGTTTGAGATGCAAAAGAAAAATGCTGATAAACAGATGATGGAAGACAACAAGTCCGATATCGGTTGGGGCAGCCAAATCCGCTCTTACGTGCTGGATGACTCCCGTATCAAGGATTTGCGCACTAACGTTGAAACGCGCAACACGCAGGCCGTATTAGATGGCGACCTGGATAAATTCATTGAGGCAAGTTTGAAAGCCGGGTTATAAGGAACAGAAATGTCTGAGCAACAACCACAAGGCGCCGATCAGGCGCTGGATCTCAATAACGAGTTGCAGTCACGCCGTGAGAAATTGGCCGCGCTGCGCGAGAACGGTATTGCGTTCCCGAATGATTTCCGTCGTGACACCACGTCCGACAAGCTGCACGCTGCATACGGCGATAAAGACAATGAAGAGCTGGAAGCGCTGGGTGTAGAAGTCACCGTTGCCGGCCGTATGATGACCCGCCGTATCATGGGTAAAGCGTCATTTGTTACGCTGCAGGACGTTGGCGGCCGTATTCAGCTGTACGTTGCGCGCGACGATCTGGCGGAAGGCGTTTATAACGAAGAATTCAAGAAGTGGGACCTGGGTGACATCCTGGGTGCACGCGGTAAGCTGTTCAAAACCAAGACCGGCGAATTGTCTATCCACTGTACCGAACTGCGTCTGCTGACTAAGGCTCTGCGCCCGTTGCCGGACAAGTTCCACGGTCTGGCGGATCAGGAAACCCGTTATCGTCAGCGCTACCTGGATTTGATCGCTAACGAAGAATCGCGCAAGACTTTTAAAGTGCGTTCTCAGATCATGGCGGCAATGCGTAACTTCATGGTAGAGCGCGGCTTCATGGAAGTCGAAACACCAATGATGCAGGTGATTCCGGGTGGGGCTTCCGCGCGTCCATTCGTGACTCACCACAATGCGCTGGACATTGATATGTACCTGCGTATTGCACCAGAGCTGTACCTGAAGCGTCTGGTCGTTGGTGGGTTCGAGCGTGTGTTCGAAATCAACCGTAACTTCCGTAACGAAGGCGTTTCTCCGCGTCATAACCCAGAGTTCACCATGATGGAACTCTATATGGCTTACGCGGATTACAAAGATCTGATTGAACTGACCGAGTCACTGTTCCGCACCCTGACCCAGAACGTACTGGGCAATACTCAGGTGCAGTACGGTGATGAAGTGTTCGATTTCGGCAAGCCGTTTGTGAAGCTGACCATGACCGAGGCGATCAAAAAGTATCGTCCTGAAACCGATCTGGCCGATCTGGCTGATATGGATAAAGCGGTTGCGATCGCTGAATCCATCGGTATCAAGATTGAGAAGAGCTGGGGTCTGGGCCGTGTAGTGACCGAGATCTTCGAAGAAGTGGCCGAAAGTCATCTGATTCAGCCGACCTTCATTACTGAATATCCGGCGGAAGTATCTCCACTGGCGCGCCGCAACGACGTTAACCCAGAGATCACTGACCGCTTCGAGTTCTTCATCGGTGGTCGCGAAATCGGTAACGGCTTCTCCGAGCTGAATGATGCAGAAGACCAGGCACAGCGCTTTGCTGACCAGGCTAATGCGAAAGACGCTGGCGATGACGAAGCGATGTTCTACGACGAAGACTACGTGACTGCACTGGAACACGGTCTGCCACCGACCGCAGGTCTGGGTATCGGTATCGACCGTATGGTCATGCTGTTCACCAACAGCCATACTATTCGTGATGTGATCCTGTTCCCGGCAATGCGCCCGCAGAAATAAGATCACATATCGAAGAAACTTCCAACCGCAGGAAGGCATAACCAACGCCCCTGTGGCTTGAAAGAGAAAGGGTATTCATATCAACCGGCACAGGTCACTGTGCCGGTTTTTTTTTGCCTGATGGGTGAGCAGAGAGGAAAGCGATAGCTAACTGCCTAAAACATCAGCAGTTACACGTTATCTCCGCTTGCCCAGCGGGGATAACCGGTTATAATGACAGCCGCACACCGATGCGGGTGTAGTTCAATGGTAGAACGGCAGCTTCCCAAGCTGCATACGAGGGTTCGATTCCCTTCACCCGCTCCAATCCAATCTGTTCCAAACCAAACCAAACCAAACCAAACCAAACCAAACCAAACCAAACCAAACCAAACCAAACCAAACCAAACCAAACCAAACCAAACCAAACCAAACCAAACCAAACCAAACCAAACCAAACCAAACCAAACCAAACCAAACCAATCTGTTCCTTAAGTACCTTTCGCTAACAAATCACAAGTCACGACGTATTTGAACGTGTATATGCCGACAACAGCATTGTGGGAAAGACCGTCCGTCTTGCAGTTTGGTATTTTTTCGCCTTCATACTGCTATGAAGGCGTTTTGGTTACTGGGATAGGTGACGTTTGCCTGGCAGGGGTTGGGGCGTTTACTCCTGAAGACATTCCCGCTGATTGGGCACAGAGACCAGCACGATGGTGTTAGCGATGCTGGAAAACAGCAGCAGGATAATCAGCATATTCACTGCGCTCACACCGAGCATCCCCATTATCCAGATATAACCGGCAGAGAACGCGATCTGGCAAATGGCAAGCACGGAACTTGCCAAGCCGGCATTTTGCTTAAACGGGTTCAAGGCTTGGCTCATCAGTATCCCGAACCCCATAGCAAAACCGACACCTATCATAGCGAACCCTACGAGGTTTAAATACGCATTTAGGCCCAGTGTTTGTGTGAGTGCAAATATAATTGCGCAGGATAAAAATAGAATCTGTGATAACAGGAGAACCGTTTTTTGCCCAAGTTTTGACAGGAGGTAGGGCGTTAAAAATGAAGTGATCATGCTAAAACTAGCCAGACCGGTCATCGATATTGAATACTGTCCCGTAGATAACCCCATTTGACTCATTAAGATGATTGGCGAGGTATTTACATAGGTCAATATTGCTGTGATAGACAAACAGGTAATGAATAAGCGGCTGATGAATAATGGTGAGAGTAAACTTTCATTGTCGCTTATTTCTCTATTTGGATGTGTCTCTTTATTATTATGGTACGTTTCATCAAGCCAGAATATACAAACTAAGCATGAAATTCCTGCGAAGATAGCCATGCCGGTGAAGAGGCTTGGCCATTCAAACTTCATTAATAGTAAATAGCCAAGAACTGGCGCAATAACAGGAACGATGCAGGTAATACCATTAATCACTGATAACACTTTTGAGCGTTTATCGTCATCCAGAGTATCCCTCAGAATGGCAAAGGTAACAACATAGCAGAAGCCGGCGCCGACACCTTGCCAGAACCGCGCAAAAAGAAATTGCTCGGCAGAAACAGTCAATGCGGCACCATATGAAGCACAAACAAAAATTAATGCACCTAATAATGCGATGGGCTTCCGGCCAAATCGGTCAGAGACAAGTCCTGCGATAATCATGGTCGACGCCATGCCGGCCAAATAAATAGAAAAAGCAGTATGAAGGTCTACGGCTGTGGCATTTAAGTCTTTGGCAATATCGGGTAAGCCAACAAGATATAAGTCCACTCCCAAGGGATAAATGAGTACTAACATAAAGCAACATGCGAGGTATTTGAACATACGAGCTTCCTGCAGAGTTCAGATCATAAAGTGATAAAAACGCCTAATTAACACAAACTACATGCTTAAAAATCATTCACATAGAAGCTTGCGAATACCTTATGTATCCGTCGGCACGAAGGCCGCCGGGGTTATCGATTGTCACATAAGATAATTTACTTAATTAATTTCAAAAATAGCCTTTTTCTTTGCGTATTAATGCTTAATGACGCTGAGCATGGTTCTAATTTATAGATAGATCAAGGTTTTTTTAAGTGATCATGAATATATATAACAAGCAAATAATTATTATTATCATAGTTTCAATATAAAATAAAAAAATAACTTTACATTAAGTTGCGTATTTGTATACTTTGTTCGGAATTTGTAACGTAATGTGATGAGTTGTTTGGTTTTTTACTGTCCGTTATTGAATGAAATCTTGTAATTACAACACGGATAGTGACTTTAATAAGTTGATAGGGAGCATTATCCCCCAGTGCATCTATTGTTCACACTAAGTACATGTTTTTAAAATTTTGACATGTGCACTTCAAGATACAGCTTTCATGCATCCTCAATCATGATGCGTCACCGCATGAAAAATTGAAATTAAATATAACGTGTCCTGGGTTTTTACAGCTTATATCAAATTATTCTTGATATGGAGCGTAATAGTAATATACGAAATTATTTTGTTATTAATTAACCTCAAAGGAGATAACGTGTGAGGCATTTATCACGGAATGTTAAGTTGTCATCACTAGGACTATCAATTGACTTATCTGACTTTAATCTTAAAGATATTATCACTAGAAATAAATTCACTCTTTACAATCAAGAGGTGAGCCCGTATATCGTTAAAAGTATCGCGGAAGAAAATATTCGCAAGCTGTTAGCCAACGATGTTGACGTTTACTCTGAGTTATCATGGTTCTCAGAAAGACAGAAATATGGTTATCTATTAATGAGGAATTGTTTTTCGACTGATAGATTGCCGCCAACGCCTTGCAATGATGAAGCACCTGATGCGAGTTTATGGATTGAACCAGCTTCAACGCTAATGGCTATGCTAGGTGTAACAGGACACACTGTTTCCTCTTATCTAAATGAGATGCAAGGCCGATTGGCACATATGGTCATGCCCGCCAAGAACAATGAAAAGTCATGGTCCCGCTCGACAAAATCCCTTTCTCCGCATACAGAAGTCGTTAATGGTCATTGGTCGGAAATGCTTCCTGATGACACAAGAAATCAAGTCATTGCACCAGAAGTTTTTGCTCTGGCATGTTTAAGAAACCCGATTCAGGCAGCGACAACAGTTTGGTCATTGGACGATATTTTGAATAATTTAAGTTATTCAACGATAGAGCAGCTGATGAAGCCAGAATATATTGCCAGCAGCCAATCCAGCTTTGATGTTGATTCAAAAATAGAAAATGTTAGTGTGATTGGTGATATCAATGGCCGACTAGTCATAAGATACAGCCACTCTAAACTGACAGGGATCAATGACGAAGCAAATGAAGCATTAGAAAAACTAAAAGCACACCTTTCCGATCCGAAATATATCAACAGAGTTGTTTTACAGCCTGGCGATGTTCTCATCATAAATAATAGGATTGCTTTGCATGGCAGAGATAATCTTTCAAGCTCTGCAAATTATGATGGCAACGATCGCTGGTTGATTAGAATGTATGGTTTTTCTCATAACTCTTGGAAGAAATTAAAACACCTTCCAGAAAAACAACATATTGTTTTGGCTTAATTAACAAGGATGATAAACATGTTTTCACCATTAGTAGGTAGCGACAGAGTTTTGGATGCAAATGGACAACCTATTCAATTTAGGAAGGGGCAGGGGTATCGGATAGAGGATAGTAACGGAAACCAGTATCTGGATTTCGTTTTGGGCATAGGGCCAGTTATTCTAGGCCACAGTCATCCAGAGTTTAATAAACGGTTGACTGATGCCTTAAGTTTGGGGCTGTCGTTCCCCGGTTTTGGAGAAGTGCACAGTCAGGTTTCTGATATATTTGAAGAAATATATTCCGGCTATAAAGTTGTTTCTCTATTCAAAACCAGCTCAGAGGCTGTTACAGCATCATTTAGATGTGCGATGATGCAAACCGAGCGTAAAAAGATCTTAAGATGTGGTTTTTTGGGGTGGCATGATGCTCAACTCTATATGTCACCGAGCTGGCATGAAATATTAGGCAGTGATAAAAGAAACGACTTGCGTTATTTGAACGGAATGCGAGGCGTTAGCGGTGAAGAAGCTGTGTTCAATTGGGTAAATGGTGACTTATCTGAGCTAGAAAGTCTTCTGCAAGAACATGGGAATGAAATTGCTATATTCGCATTAGACGTATATCAGCTGGCTTTCTTCTCAGAAGAGAAGATTAAGGCGGCGGTCGCCATGTGTAAGACCTATGGGGTGAAGCTACTTTTAGATGAAACTAAGACTGCAGGGAGGACTAACCCTGGCGGCTATCTGGCAAATAACACCTCTTTCGATCCTGACTATGTGGTTTTAGGCAAGGCCATCGGTAATGGTTTGCCGCTTGCTATCCTTATGGGTAAACCCGATATTCTTTCTGTGTACCGTGAAGCACGCATTGGCGGTACTCACACTAAAGAAATACTTTCCCCGCACGCAGCCATTGCGGTAGCAGAGATCATGGGCAATTGTGATGGTTACAACGTGGTTTCACAGGCAGGGAAGGCTATTGTAATGACGTTGAACTTAGCATTTAAAGAAGCCGGTGCTGATAAATATGTGAATGCTAAATCGCTTTTTGATAATGCCTTATTTGATTTAGTCTGTAGCCAAGAGATTGTCAATAATTACACGTTAAGAAGCCGCCTTAAGGCTGAGCTTTTGAAAAACGGTTTGTTGATTATGGAAGGGCACAACTCCTTCGTGAGCCTTGCTCATAGTGATCTAAATCATGATGAGTTGTTTGGATTAACTTATTCAGCGGCAAAAAGCTGGGTTGAAGCGATGTAGTTCATGAAATACATCATGCATATGGATGGTATCTGTCGTTGGATTTTTGGAACTTGTGCACAGAATCATATTTATGATTTAAAATATCTCCTGGTGATACGATTTAATATTTTAATTTTAAGATCTATTTTATAACGCAAAGTGAGTATGACGTCATGAAAAATGAAGTTTCCAGTTTGTTAGAAAATTATAAAACAAGCTATGAAAAAGAAGAAGAACATAAATGCAATATGTTGAATGTCCTTTATGAGCAAGACGGTGTTTTCTATGAGGAGTCAAAGCAAGGGCACTTCACAGCATCCGCGTGGGTACTGAACTATGATAAAACTAAAGTGCTTCTGACACTTCATGCGAAATTAAATAGATGGTTTCAACTTGGAGGCCACATTGAACCGACAGATGCGACGTTTTTAGATGCCTGCTTAAGAGAAGCACAAGAGGAAAGCGGTATCAAAAATATTAGTGCAGACAATTCTTTTGTGATTGATGTCGATATACATAAAATACCTGAAAATCCGAAAGCATCTGCACATCTCCATTATGATATAACAATGTGTTTTATCGTCGGTCAGAATGCCGAAATAAACATGTCTAAAGAATCAAAAAAATTGGAATGGATCCCAATCAATAAAGTTAAAGATATCACAGATGATCTTGCCGTTATACGCATGGCTGAGAAAACGCTGCAATTATTTTAATTGTTATCGTTATCGAGAGAATGGTTCTTCGTCGTGTCATGGATATACAGGTGTTAGGGAGACGATCGTGAGGCGTTTTAACGCCTCTACGGGAGGGGATCGTACATGTTTAGAACACCTTATCCAAGGAATGCACCATTGACTGGATCCCGGCTTGGCCATTTTCATAGGGATATCATAGGGGCATGCGGTACCTTTAACTGATTGATGTGACATACTCTGAGTTTTCAACAGATATGATGTTATAAAATCTATGGGGTATTTTTTATCTTGAAAATTTAGTGTAATTGATGCGGGTATTAACAATGAGCGAAATGGAATTAAGTAGTTTATTGCAGGAAGTTAAACAGATTGCGTTATCTTCCTTCGCTATCATAGAGGGCAGAAAAAATGAAGTAACGTTTTTTGAAAAAAAAGACTTAAGCATTGTTAGTGAAGCCGATATTGAAACTGAAAAATATATCAGGGATAGTTTACAGGCGCTGACGCCTGACATTCCTGTTTATGGCGAAGAGTTAGGTTGTGATATTGCTGATGATTGCCAATTATACTGGTTGATAGATCCCATTGATGGCACTACATGGTACAAATTAGGTATGCCAGTATACGGGTCCCTTATTGCTTTAATCCAAAACGGTGAGCCAATACTGGGTTCAATTGGTCTTCCAGCAATAAATACGTTGGTGTATGCAGGAAAGGACCTTGGCTGTTTTATACATTCTGGCAAAAATAATGGTAGGCAGCTGTTGAGTAAGCCTGTTCAAACAGCACCAATGTGTGTAGAGCAAGCGACCATAACCGCTTCAGGGATGCATGGTACCTCTACATGGATTGAAAATGGCGATACGCCGTGGAGTCTTATTTCTGTTCTCGAGAGAGCAAAGCTGTTTAAATTCTCTGCCGATTGTATTCAACACGTCTCAGTGTTAAATGGGGCGTCAGATGCGGCTATTGATACGATAATGAAACCTTGGGATAGCGCAGCTATCATTATCTGTGCCAGAGAGGCGGGGTTAACCGTTATGGATCTGAATGGCAATCAGCGTGGGATATTAAAAAGCGGTAATTTATTAACCGCCAAAAGCGAACATTTAGCCAAATCGCTGGTTAAATTATTAACGCCCTGATGATGAGCCACTCGGTTTATATTTGGTCAGCAGGTGCTGTGCAGTAAGTGCCCTGAGCCTTTATACGCATCCATCTCGTCGTAAAAGCCCCTGTTTCCAGGGGCTTGTGATGACAATACGTTGATTTTCTGGATTTAGGATATTCAGGTACTTATAACCCAGAAGTCTCTTTGTGTGCGATTCTCCGTTACCCTGCGCTAGCGAGCACTTCAAACAGCATGTCAATTTCTTGCTGAGTATTGTAATGCATCATCCCGACGCGCAGCACGCCGCCGCTGTCCTGCAGCCCCAACTGTTGAATTAAACCCAGAGCATAGAAGTGCCCGCTGCCGACGCAGATATTATGTTGGCCTAAGCGGCGAGCAACCTGTTCCGGGGCGTGTTCCTTGAAGGTTAACGCAAAGGTCGGCGTGCGGCGTTGGGTATCAGCGAAAGGTGAACCATAGAGTTGGATAGTGTCTATGTGTTGTAAGCGCTGCAAAAAATACCGGCACAAACTCTCTTCATGTTGGTGATAACCGGCAAAGCTTTCCTGTAAACGTTGCCTTAGTGGCGCGCCCGACGTGCCCCATTGTGCCAGGTAGTCAATGGCTGCCGTCACACCGGCGAGCCCTTCGAAGCTCTGTGTCCCCGTTTCAAAACGTCCAGGCCCGATGTCGGTAGCCGGCTCGACTTTATACGGTTGTAGGTGCTGCAACCACTGCGGTGCGATATAGGCCATGCCGATATGCGGGCCGAAGAATTTATAGGCGGAACAGACTAAAAAGTCACAGCCAAGCGCTTGCACATCGATCAGGTTATGCGGGGCGTAGTGCACTGCGTCGACATAAACCTGCGCGCCGACACGGTGGGCGGCTTCGGTGATGGTTTTAATGTCGGCGATGCTGCCGGTCACGTTGGACGCATAGCTGACCGCTACCAGCCTGGTCTTGGCGGTGATGCGTTCACACAGCCGGGCAGCGCTCAACGAACAATCCGCGCTCTCCAGCGGTATTTGATGCACGATGACCTGTTTGTCAGCGGCAGCCTGCTGCCAGCTAGAGACGTTGGCGTAGTGATCTAACGCAGTGACGATAATTTCATCACCGGCTTGCCAATTACGGCTAATGATGCGGCTGAGGTGAAACGTCAGCGAGGTCATGTTCATGCCAAAAACGATATTGTCAGGCGAGGGCGCATTTAAAAAAGCGCGTACTGATTCTCGCGCCTGGTTCATCACCTCGGTTGTCTTATGGCTGGAGAAATAGTGCCCGCCCAGATTGGCGTTATATTTCCCCAGATAATCCGTCATTTTTTCCAGCACGGTTTGCGAAACCTGGGAACCTCCCGGCCCATCGAAAAAGATCACGGGCTTATCATTATGACGCTGGGATAGCGCACTAAACTGGGCTCGGGCGAGTTCGGGCGTAAAGGTCATGCTTTTTCTCCCCGCGCTGTCAGGACAAAGAGATCAAGATATCCGTCTTCGTCCGGGACAATAGCGCTGATCGGCGTAGCGTTATGCCATAGTTTGCTGTCCGCCAGTAAAACGGCTTCGCCATCTGCCAGGACTTTTTTGAAGAACGGGGGCTGGTGACTATCGGCGTATAGCATGATTTCGCCGCCGACAATATTCTGCCTGTGGATAGCAATCATCGCGATATGATCAAAACCATCCTGATGAATACCTTCCGGCGCCACCTGCGTTTCCTTATGAATGGCAACAACACGCATCTGATGAATTTCAATCTCGGCACCTTCTGGTAGATCGTTGCTTTCTGCGAACAGATTGCACATTTCCTCCATCCCGGCGCTTTGCAGCACGGCACTGTCAATCGGCTCGAAGTGGCGTACAACGTTACCCTGGAAATGGTTGATCTCATCAGACTGAACGAAATTGCGTGGCCCAATCTCGCTCACCTGGCCATTGGCATGCTTGACTACGGAGTAGCGTCGTAAGCGGTACTTGCCGTCAGCGTGTTGTGTGTGGGGCAATGTGGAAAACGAAGGCATTAATTGTCGGGTGGCTTGATGGCTAAGCATAGTCATACTTATTACGTTTTCGTGTTTCTGCAACATAATCACCTCTAATATGAATAAATATTGTTTTTGTAGGGAGGTATTTCGATTGAATTGTAGTCGACACTATAGCTAGCGCAATTTTTAGGCGGTGCTGATCGTGGCCGTACTGTTGCAGCTGTAAACAGCGGTGAACACAAGATGGGTATAATCAGGGAAGAGTGGGGGCAGAGTGGCTTGCTCAGCTTCACAAAATGATAAATTTGAGACGGTCATATGATTGAGATACGCGAGATAGATCGTGAAAATGTTTTTGATGTCTGTGAGCTGACGTCGAATAAAGATGGTGTCGGTACGCTATTTGAGGCGTTTATTTGCTGCAATGCGATTTCCATTTCTGAGGCGGCTTATTTTCCTGAATGTCACCCCAGAGCGTTATACCGTGACGGGGAGTTAATCGGTTTTTTTCTGTACAAGCGCTGGGAGCACCAACTGGCCGAGGTTGAGATCTGTCGCTATATGCTCGACCACAAATTTATCGGTCAGGGGCTGGGGCGCGCTTCCTTCGAGGCAATGCTGAGCTACTTCAGAAAGAGTGGCGTAAAGCAGATAACGCTGATGATTGATGAGCACAACCGGGTTGCGAAAAAGATGTATCTCACTTTCGGGTTCACCTTTACCGGCAAAATAGACAAAGATGAACATTACTACAGCCTAAGCATCTAGCGCTCTGCCATCAGGTGTCCTCAAACCGCTCGTACGAGCCGCGGATGACGTCCGCAGTATCAATCAACCAAGTTAGTACCTACTGCCGGCGATACCGGCAGTGATACCAACGTTGCTCTCATAAGGTAGGGAATCGCGGTGTTATCCATCGGTTGAGCGACTGACATCTTCCCAGGCATCGATATCGGTATTCATCTGATGCAGTTTTTCTCTGACATACATAACGGCGTCGCTGCCAAGCAGTAATGATGCCGGTGGCGCAGGGCTATCGAGGAGTTGCAGAATGACTCTGGCGGCCTTAACCGGATTACCAGGTTGATAGCCACTGCGTTTCTCACGTGTCTCACGAATCGGCGCAAAACTCTGATCGTAATCACTGATGCTGCGTGGCGAGCGAACCATTGAACGCCCGGCCCAGTCCGTCCGGAAAGAGCCCGGTTGAATAGCGGTGACTGCAATATTAAAGGGTTTAAGCTCTTTGGTTAGGGTTTCGGATATACCTTGCAAGGCGAATTTACTGCCACAATAGTAGCTGATCCCCGGTAAGGTAATGAATCCACCCATTGAGGTGATATTGAGAATATGGCCGGCGCGACGTGCGCGGAAATAGGGCAGGAAAGCCTTAATGACGGCCACTGCACCAAACACGTTGACTTCAAATTGGTGGATGGCGTCACTCATGGGGGATTCTTCCATAATCCCTTCATGACCATAACCGGCATTATTTACCAGCACGTCAATGGCGCCAATCTCTTGTTCTACGGCATCAACCAGCGGCCCAACTGCGGTAAAATTTGTGACATCAAGAATACGACCGAAACAACGGCCTGGTGCCAAAGCGTCGAATTCATCCTTGTCTTGCTGATTGCGCAGTGTTCCCACCACGCGGTGACCCGCTTTCAGTGCCTCTTCTGCCAGCGCACGGCCAAATCCGCTGCTGACACCGGTGATAAAAAATAATTTTGATGTGTGCATGACATTATCCTCAGTAGGGGGGATAAGCAGCATAGGGCGGGCAGGACAAAATCCGTAGACATGATCCTCTGTGATGTTTGCCTATTCCTCTGAGTGCTCTGGACGGTCCCGACACTGAGTGTCACACTTAAATCACCCTCTGCATCTCTTTATAGGTGTGTATGACAATCTCTTCTTCTGTCGTTACCGACCAGATGGTCGAGCTCTTGGATAGGCTGACACCGCATGAAGGCTATAATCTCACGGCGTTGGCTGACGTGCGTTTTTTGCGTTCCAATCGTCCGTTGATGCGCACGCCAGTATTATATGAGCCGGGGATCGTCATTGTCGTGCAGGGAAGAAAGCGCGGTTTTTTGGGAAATGATGTCTATTTATATGATGCGCAACATTATCTGATGGTCTCAATTCCGGTGCCGTTTACGATGGAAACGGATGCCAGCGCTTTAGAGCCTATGCTGGCAATTTATATGCGATTGGACTTCACTGTCGCAGCTGATCTGCTGTTGCACCTTGCCGATCGTGGGCAGAGTGCCAGTGTACCGCCACGCAGTATGGTGTCGAGTCCGATGGATGATGCCATGAGCCATTCAGTTTTACGTTTCTTGCAGATAATGGCTTCACCGCTGGATGCGGAAATATTAGGGCAGGCAATGGTGCGGGAAATCTATTACCGTGTTCTGACGGGCGTACAGGGACAGACGCTACGCAGTGCACTGACCTTGCAGGGGCAATTTGGGAAAGTGGCAAAAGCGTTGCGCAAGTTGCATGCGGAGTATGACTCGTATCTGGATGTGAATGCATTGGCGAAAGAGGCGGGCATGAGCCTGGCCACGTTTCATAGTCACTTTAAAACCATTACGGAAACGTCGCCCATGCAGTACCTTAAATCCACGCGACTGCATCAGGCCAGATTGCTGATGCTGCGCAATAACCTCACCGCTTCAGCGGCAAGTGCACGGGTTGGGTATGAAAGTGTTTCGCAATTCAATCGTGAATTTAAACGTTTGTTCGGGCTAACGCCGATCAGTGAAGTGGCGCGAATGAAACAGAATTTTTCATTGCCTGCGCCGGTTACGCCTTCTGATTTTATTTCTTCCCACTGATCAGCTTCTGAGTATCCGCCATGCTTATTTTCGCTAACATCTTATCTATGACGTTATGGTCGGACATCGCTTTGTACGGTGAGTGTATAACGTTCACGATATTGCGATCAGAATACCGATGATGCTGATTATCACGACCCAAAACCATTTAGAGGTTTTTTCCGGTTTCCACTCCTCACCATACTCAACCTGATAACCGGGTTTACGATCCTTATTATTCATCCTATTCCTTGGGATCCTACATCCATAAACACTTCGCATTTATTTTAAGATAATTCTTAACGTGATTGAATCGAATCTGCTTTTTTGGGTAAAAATCCTAATGGTGGGTGACGATAAAATGGTCTAGTCGAGGGTAGATGTCGACATAAGGCTGCGATAATTATCGTTGCATTATCAATGTAGTGCTTTTTGTCTCAATAGATTGAAAACCTTTTTCTCCATGTTCGTTCACACTGAGTGATCGCACCTGTTAAATTAATGCTGTCTATTTTTTAAATTATTGTGTGTAAAATACATGCCTGGTGTCATTTTTATTATTTATTCAATCACCGACGTTACGCTGCATTAATACTTTTATCGGGCCTGATGCTGATGTGTTTTTACAGAGTGGTATAGGTTTTTGCATCCGTTCTTTCACATGGTAAACATAATGATAACTTTATTAAAACAATCTGGTTTCCACCTGATTTTGTTGGGCTTTTTTAATTATAAAAACTAACTATCTGTGATCCTAATCCCTCAATGAAAATGAAAAGAAGTGAATTATTAATCATCTTAACAATAAAAATGAGGTTCACATGTTATTTACGATTCAACTTATTGTCATACTGATCTGCCTCTTTTACGGAGCCAGAAAGGGTGGGATTGCACTGGGGTTACTCGGCGGTATTGGATTAATCATACTGGTTTTCTTTTTTCATTTGCCCCCAGGGAAACCACCGGTTGATGTGATGCTGGTTATCATCGCTGTGGTGGCTGCGTCAGCGACGCTACAAGCATCAGGGGGACTTGATGTGATGTTGCAAATTGCAGAGCGTTTACTGCGACGTAACCCTAAGTATGTCTCCATTGTTGCGCCGTTTGTTACCTGCATTTTGACCATTCTCTGTGGTACAGGACACGTGGTATACACGATATTGCCCATCATCTATGACGTGGCAATCAAAAACAACATTCGCCCGGAAAGGCCGATGGCTGCCAGTTCTATTGGTGCGCAGATGGGGATTATTGCCAGCCCGGTGTCAGTGGCCGTTGTATCGCTGGTTGCCATGTTGGGCAATTTTACCTTTAATGGTAAACATCTGGAGTTCCTTGATCTGTTGGCGATTACGATACCATCTACCCTGTGCGGCATTCTTGCTATTGGTATCTTCAGTTGGTTCCGGGGTAAAGATCTGGATAAAGATGAGAAATTCCAGAGCTTCATTTCTGATCCGGAAAACTACAAATACGTATACGGTGATACAGCAACCTTATTGGATAAAAAACTCCCGACCAGTAACTGGGTGGCGATGTGGATTTTCTTGGCTACCATCGTTATTGTCGCGCTATTAGGTGCTTTCTCTGAACTGCGTCCATTAATTAATGGAAAACCACTCTCTATGGTGTTGGTTATCCAGATGTTTATGTTGTGTTCAGGTGCAGTAATCATTATTGCTACTAAAACAAACCCCGCGACTATCTCTAAAAACGAGGTTTTCCGTTCAGGGATGATTGCCATAGTGGCTGTTTATGGTATCGCCTGGATGGCAGAAACAATGTTTGGCGCCCATTTGAAAGAAATTGAGTCGGTGCTGGGCACCATCGTCAAAGAATATCCTTGGGCCTATGCCATCGTTTTACTTATCGTTTCCAAGTTTGTTAATTCGCAGGCTGCTGCACTTGCTGCGATTGTTCCTGTAGCACTGGCCATCGGTGTTGATCCTGCTTACATCGTTGCTTCTGCACCGGCTTGTTATGGTTACTACATTTTACCGACCTACCCAAGCGATCTGGCCGCCATTCAGTTCGACCGTTCGGGAACGACAAATATCGGACGGTTTGTGATTAACCACAGTTTCATCATGGTAGGCCTCATCGGGGTGTCTGTATCGTGCGTAATGGGGTGGGTCTTGGCTGCTGCATACGGGTTCCTATAACGGATCTGTCGCAGCGATTGGTTATGTGGGGAGAACCTCACGGTCGATGAGATCGTGGGGTGAGGGCACGGGGTGTTCTCTGCTCAGGGTACGGCCTTCATCGCCATGTGATTGGTGTATCGATATAAAAGATAAAAGCCCTGACAATTGCTGCCAGGGCTTTTATGGTACTATTGACTTCAAATTTAACATTAATAAACTTACTAATTTCTTACTGCTAAGGTTCTATCGTTAAATGTACACGTTTAACACAGATAATATTGGGTTAACTCAATCCTCCCTCTATTTACCAGTTTAGATTCTCGGCCAATCTCAATACTCGAAGATTTGGCATATTAAACAAGTACATCTCCCCTCGCGATATAGACTCTTTGATGCGTGGCCTCACTTCCGTTGCGATCCTGTTGCACTAACTTGAAAAATGATCGCAAACAAATAACAATTAAAACATGGCCTTACATCATCGCGTTTTGGTTCACACCCTGCGATTGTAGATACTGACTACGTGGCCTTAAAGCGTCATAAAATGAGAGTATTGTTTTCTCTACATTAATGGCCCATACAAAAATCACTTCGTGGCCTTTATCGCAAAAATAACTTTATCAACTTAACTTTAATACTTTCACTATTAACAGCAAGCTATTGTTTCGCTGCTGATGATTACTAATCTACTTGTTTTCGAATGGGTGTCAATACTGTTTTTAATAACATGTTTTTAATGACATGTCTTTATTAACAGTATCTATAGTAATCATCAGTTAAGCGTCGCTGAGTGCATATTTTTTATCAATAGTATCTGTTCCGATGGTATTTATTATGCTGGTTTTCTGTGCGGAAGGGGGCAGTCGTAGGGGCGTTTTTCTGTTTCCTTAGTGAGGCAAAATGATGACGGTGGAAGTGAGAGGGCCATTGGGGAGCGATATGTTTCGAAGACGTAAGCTGTTGGTGCCTGAGGCAGCCCATTGCAGGTGCAATGGGCTGTTTCACCACATCAGGGCTTGGTGATAAACCGCGCCAGCCGTTGATGCAACTGGTTGTTATCTTTACGTAAATGTTCGATCTCTTCCAACAGTGTCAGCGTAACCGCAATACCGGGCCAGTCGAGCGCCAGCTCGCGATGCAATTGCTCTGCACGATGGAAAGTGATCAGTGCGCGATCGTCGAAGATCCACTCTTCAGTTGTGAGATCACGCGGTTGAATCATGCCTAACCCCACGATTTCCGTGAGTTCTTCTTGTGAAACGCCGGTATGCAGGCAAAACTCGGTAATGGTGAAAGTTACTTTTACGTTAGCCATTTTGCTTACTCCACTCTTTACGTGGATCAAAGGTCTTCTGCGCCTCTGCCAGCTGTTGCCACAGTGCAGCGCTTTTCTCGTCCGGTTTTGGTGGCATCATGACTTTGATCACTGCGTATAAATCCCCGGTTTCTTTTTTTCCGACCAGGCCTTTTCCCTTGATGCGTAAACGCTGTCCGGTTTGGCTCCCGGCAGGGATGGTCAACAGAATACTGTCTTTCAGGGTCGGTACGGGGACCTTGGCACCTAACGCCGCTTCCCAAGGCGTTACTGGCAGAACGATCTCAAGGTTGTGGCCGACAATGTCGAACAGCGGATGGGGAGCAATGCGGATAATCAGGTAGAGATCACCGTTAGCGCCGCCGTCAGTGCCTGGCGCACCCTGGCCCTTCAGGCGAATACGCTCACCATCGCCAACGCCGGCGGGGATTTTCACATTAAGGGTTTTAGGAATTTCCTGCTCTACCATGCCGAAAGCGTTATACACCGGTAGGCTATAGCGAATAGTACGGGTTTGCTCCGCTTGTGTTTCTTCCAGGAAGATGGCGACTTCCATTTCAATATCTTGGCCGCGCATGCCTTGGCGCCTTTGGCGATGTTGCTGAGCACGTGCATGTTCACCGAACATAGAGGAAAAGATATCGGAAAAATCTTCAGCACTATGGGCATTGCCATGACTATGTTGTGTCTGGCGGCCAAAGTTGGGGTCGTTACGGTGTTGCAGAAGTTGATCGTATTCAGCGCGTCGTTCGTCGTCTTTCAGAACTTCATAGGCTTCGGCGACCTGTTTGAATTGTTCTTCGGCATCTGATTCGGTGCTGACGTCGGGGTGATACTTTCGCGCCAGCCGGCGATAGGCGGTTTTGATTGCCTTAAGATCGTCTGACGGCTTAACCCCTAAAATGGCATAGTAGTCCTTGAATTCCATAGCGTTATCATCTCACTTCAATTTTTCGTCAGGGGAAATCGTTGAGCCTACATTGGGTGAAACTTTACTTATAGTAGGGCAGTTGGCTGCCGAAGTACCGGCCTAATTGTGTGGCCTGGCAGCCAAATGTCAGAGAAAGCGGAGCGGGGTAGCTCCGCTGATAGGTCATGCGCGTTTCAGCTGACGGGCAACCTGGAATAAGCTGAACGAGCTGAACAGCATTTCGATACCAACGATGGTGGTCACCAGCACCACGGATGTCATTGGGTCAGCGCTGAACAACAGCCAGGCAATGGCCAGATCCAAAATACCAATCACAAATTGCAACCAGCTTCCTGGAACATCGCGCAGTTTATATCCGGCGACCAGGCGTACAATCCCTCCCAGTGCAAACAAGACCGCGAGATAAACCGCCATGGCGAAAATGCCGACTGCAGGGTTGGTGATAAATACATAGCCGATAATAAGGTAAGCCACCCCGAGCAGAATACCGCCGATCATTGGCCAGGTATTTTGCACTCGGTTGGCAATCATACCGAAAATAAGCGCGACGCCGCTCAGTAGCAAGAAAATGCCCACGACCATGCTGATTGCCGCGCCGGAGGCAAAGGGGCTGAACAGACAGAAAAGACCGCCCAATAGCAACAATATTGAGATGATTAACAGCGGGGTGCGTTGTTTCTTTAAGCTCTGTTCGTCGATAATCAACGAATGACGATGGCCCATATTTAGCATGATATAACTCCCTTGTTTTGAATGTCCTGTACAGTTTCACTGACTATTATAGTGGAACACTCCACTTTGGGGATGATGCTTCGATGCGGCGTATTTTTTGTCGGTATCCAAAAGAGCTGTGCAGGTGGATTACATAAGGTTTTTCATGGCAGACGTGCCAGAATAGATAAAAGCCAATGCGGCTATGTTGACTGAGATAATAGATACCCAATGATAGACCGCTCCCGCTTACTGAAATTTTTGCTGCCTTATCTCTGGCCCAAAGATAACCCTAAGTTACGTTACTACTTGGTTATCGCCTTTATTTTCATGGTGATATCTAAGGTAAGTACGACGTTAGTGCCGCTGGCGTACAAAGCTATGATCGACGCTTTGAGCGGTGAAACAGCCAAAATGCTGGCGATACCCATTGGTTTGATCCTGGCTTATGGCGTTGCGCGCGTCGGTGCGGCGTTATTTGAAGAACTGCGCAACGTGATGTTTGTGCACGTCAGCCAGAATGCTACCCGGTTGTTAGGGCTGCGTGTGTTTAGGCAATTACATGCGCTGAGCCTACGCTTCCATCTGGAGCGCCAGACTGGTGGGTTATCTTTATCGATTGAGCGTGGTACTCAGGCCGTTGCGACGGTACTTTCACGGCTGTTATTTTCTATTTTCCCCATCCTGTTCGAAATCACCTTGGTGTCGGTGATTATGTGGCATCTGTTAAACGGCTGGTTTGCTCTGGCAATTTTAGCAACGGTCGGCTGCTATATTCTGTTCACCGTGATGGCGGTCAGTTGGCGTACTCGCTTTAGACGCGAACTCAACCAAGCCAATGCTGACGCCAATACCAAATCTATCGACAGCCTGTTGAATTATGAGACGGTTAAATACTTCGGTAACGAAGACTTTGAGGCTGACCGTTTCAACATGTCACGCCGCTTGTATGAATATGCCGCGATTAAGAACCAGTTCAGTTTTACCGCCCTCAACCTCGGGCAAACCGCCATTATCTCTATCGGGTTGATCGTGATGATGGCGATGGCAGCGCAGGGCATCGTACAGGGGCGGATGACGGTCGGTGACTTTGTGTTGGTGAATGCCTATCTATTACAACTCTACCAGCCGCTCAATTTCTTCGGCTTTATTTATGCTGAAGTCAGGCAGGCGTTGATCGACATGGAAAACATGTTCGATTTGCTACAGGAAGAGCAGGAAATTGTCGATAAGCCAGATGCGGTGACGCTGCAATTGAAAGCCGGTGAAGTGTGCTTTGATTCGGTCAGTTTTGGCTATGATGCGCGCCGACCCATCCTGAAAAATGTCAGCTTTACCATTCCGGCGGGCAACACGGTAGCCGTCGTGGGAGCCTCGGGTGCCGGCAAGTCTACGCTGTCCCGGTTACTGTTTCGCTTCTATGATGTGAACAGCGGGACTATCTCGATTGACGGTCAGGATATCCGCAGTTTGAAGCAGGCCAGCCTACGTGGGGCGATTGGTATCGTGCCGCAGGACACTGTGCTATTCAACGATACTCTGGGCTACAACATCGGGTATGGTAAAACGGGCTCAAGCCAGGAAGAGATCGAACGGGCAGCCAGGTTAGCGCATATTCACGACTTTATCGTCAGTCTGCCTGACGGGTATGAAACCCGCGTGGGCGAGCGTGGGCTTAAGCTGTCGGGTGGTGAAAAGCAGCGGGTGGCGATTGCACGCACTATCCTGAAAAACCCGGCGATTCTGGTGTTTGATGAGGCAACCAGTGCACTGGATACCCAGACCGAACGCGAAATTCAGTCGCACTTGCGCGAGGTGAGCCGTGATCATACGACGTTGGTTATTGCGCACCGCCTGTCAACGGTCGTCGATGCTGATGAAATTATCGTGTTAGAGGCGGGGGAAATCGTGGAGCGTGGGCGCCATGAGACCTTGCTGGCCAGCAATGGCCGCTATGCTGCCATGTGGCAAAACCAATATAACGACGAACAGCCGTCCTGACGATACACATCCCCAGGCGGTCCCGCCTGGGGAGTCACGCAGTTAAAGATCGCCGGTCAGGTACTGTGCCACGCCGTTACCGAAACTCCAGTCACCTTTACCGTTAGTGATAATCGACACCATCAAATCACTGCCTTCAATCCCGCAGCTTTCCTGTAGCTCACGGCTGAGTTCAGCATAAAATTGCTGTTTCTGTTCTTCAGGCCGCGGGCTGGTAATCACCCGGACGACCACCAGATTGCGAGTGCGGATCAGATCAAGGCCAGTGTCTTCTATCACCATATGGTGGGCTTTGTTTTCATGAACAATCTGGTAGCGATCACGCTGCGGCACCTTAAAGGCGCTGAGTACTGCACGATGGGCTGCGTCGAGCAGCGTTTTCAGTTCGGCTTCGTTGCGACCCTCGATAACGTCAAAGATAAGTAATGGCATTTTCATAATCCTGTCAGTGAGTTAATGATTTCATGGATGTGCAGGGCAGCGTTTTGTCATCGCCTTTTAGGTTCTATCTTAGCCATGCTCCCGTGTGGGAAGAAGCGCTATACTTGAATTCATTGTTTATATAAATGAACAGTCATGATGAAAAATCCCAGAATAGATACCTTGTGGACCCATTTGCACTGGCTCACCGTGTTGGCTGAACAGGGGAGCTTTACACGTGCGGCAGAGCGGCTGGATGTCAGCAAAGCCGCAATGAGCCAAAAAATTAAAGAGATCGAAACGTTAGCCGGGGTGCCATTGGTACAGCGCACCACGCGCAGTGTCAGACTGACCGAGGCGGGATTGAGGTTGGTAGAGGAGTTGCGTCAGCCTTTTGCGCAAATAAAGCAGAGTTTCTCTGGTATTTGTGATTCAGGTGGGCCGCTGCGTGGCACTGTACGCGTGACAGCGCCCGTGGCATTTTCTCGCCAGCAACTGGTACCGCGTATTACCGGTTTTCTACGCGCGAATCCGGAGGTGCGGGTGCAGCTTGAGGTTTCTGATCGGCTGGTGTCATTAACCACCGAAGGGTTTGATTTGGCTATCCGCCACAGTGATAACCTGCCCGAAACACATGTCGCCTGGCGGCTTTGCCAGACTGAAACACTGGCGGTGGCGTCGGCAGACTATGTGAAACGTCATGGGATGCCGCTATCGCCGAGCGATCTGCAAGAACATCAATGCCTTTACTACCCTCGTCAGGGGGAACAGCCCGGCTGGAGTTTTGTCACCAAACATGTGCAACAAGGCAACGGGGAAAAGGTTCACGTGCCTGTCAGTGGCCCGTTTGCGACCAATAACAGTGAATCGATAAGGGATGCGGCTACTGAAGGCTTGGGGATTGCCTTGCTGCCTGACTTCAGTGCACAGCAGGCGCTTGCAGACGGAAGGTTGATCGAAGTACTGCCGGATTGGCGGCCGGTCGATTCCTTTGCTGACAGTCTTTATGTCGTAAGGCCCTATGCGCCCCAGGTTTCGCGCGTGGTGACGGAGTTCAGTCACTATTTGCGTGGTGTTTTTGCCGACGGCTTTTCCTGAGTTGATAATCTAACCACGATTTGCGGTTTTGCGGGTGGTTGAATATTTATAGGGCGCGATAAACCGTCCCGATCGTTATTCAAAGCAGGGTGGTCTGGTGTATTGCTGTGATTCACATCACGCTACACGTATTTTTACGATTCAGTCGCGTTAATGTAATTGTCAGAGAGTGACTTCCCCAATGGAGTTAATAAGTAACGTTATTTCTGGATAAATGGCATAAATTCAATGGATAAAAATGCTTCAAAATATCGATATGTTAAATACAATAATAAATAAATCTAACATGTGAAACGTTAATATATTTATGAAAATGACAAATTAAAGCAATTTGATGGCGTAAAGAGTACCTGGCGAAAGAAGTTAATATATAAATAACAGCGCAGTAAAATAAGCAGTGTTAATAATAACCCACCTGTAATGTACCCGATGTCAAGATTTCCTGGTGACCGCTACGGCCCAGTTGACAGCCTGTTCGCTTACGATAAATTTAAATCGTTAACATGTTAATAACATCCTGGTGAAATGAAAGGCTCGCTAATTTGGCTTGTCATCCAGGGGTTGTGAACAAGGATATCGTCATTGATGAGCTTACTAACAGGCAGATCACACTATGAAAAAATCGGCGGGATATGGTTCGGCAGTAAATGAGGAAAACAGATTACTGGTGATTCTCTTTTTCGTTTTTGGCTGCGTTTTTGTTGATCGTTTAACCATATCTTTCTTATTCCCCATGATAGCTGCCGATTTGCAACTGAGTAATGTGCATCTTGGCACCTTGTCTGCCGTCTTGGCGCTAACCTGGGCATTGTCGGGGGCAGGATTAGGGGCAATTGCCGACCGTTTTAATATCCGTAAACCCATGCTCATTGCCTCTATTGTGGTGTTTTCTCTATTTTCTGCCTTGTCGGGGTGGGTCAATGGTTTCGCCATGTTGCTGATATTCCGCGCGTTGATGGGGATTGCTGAAGGGCCTGTATTGCCGATTGCACAGTCATTAATGGTGGAAAAATCGCAACCACAACGGCGTGGATTCAATATGGGCTTGATTCAAGGCGCCGCACCAGGGTTATTGGGGGGCATTATTGCGCCGCCGCTTATTATTTACTTGGCACAAAAGTGGGGATGGAGCATGGCTTTCCATCTGACAGCCTTACCGGGGATTATTTTGGCCTGGTTAATTTATAAATATGTTGATGGCAAAAAGAATCCGTCTTTTACGGCGGAACCAACAGCAAAGAATCAGTCGGAAAAGGCCGCTTACACCGAGCTATTCAAAATTAAAAATGTGGTGCTTTGCATCCTGATTTCTTGCGTATTCGTCACCTGGTTTATGGTCATTATTACCTTTACACCGAGTTTTTTGGTGACCGCTCGTGGCTTCAGCGAACGGTCAATGGGCGGCATCATGAGCGCTATAGGTGTGGCGTGGGTTTTCTGGGGGGTTGCGGTACCGGCAATTTCAGATCGCATCGGTCGTAAACCGACATTGATTTTTTTCTCACTGCTGGCGATTTGCTGCCCACTGTTTCTGAGTTACGTCGAAAACCTGTGGCTTTTGGGCGGGTTGGTGTTTCTGTCTTATACCGGTTTGGGATGTTTCACATTGTTTATGGCGACAATTCCTTCAGAAACCGTATCGAAGGCCCGCATCGCCACTGCGCTGGGACTGGTGATGGGCATTGGTGAAGTCATTGGTGGCTGCCTGGCACCTTTTACCGCAGGTTTTATCGCCGATCGTTACGGCTTGGTCAGTGTGATGTGGCTGGCAGCCATTGGAGCTGCTTGTGCCGTGGTATTAAGTTGTTTTCTCGATGAAACGGCCCCCGCAGTGGTTAGCCGAAAAACGTTGAAAAGTCAGGGTATCGCCGACGTCTGAAACGGTTTTTTACCCCTATGTACTCAAGGAGAACGAGCATGTCTTTAAATCCGTCAGTATTGAATCAGAACGCCGAGCCAGAGTGGAAGAACTATGACGATTTTGCCAGGGGGATTGATACTAACCGCCTGCCGCCGACCCAGGACTGGCGCGGAAAAACGTTGCAGATGGTGTTTGAACATGGTGAAGAGATGACGTTGCGTTTCAGTGCTGATCAGCAACGGCTGCACTGGACTTGGCAGGGAGAGCAGGGGGAAGACGCGTACGAGGAGGTCCGTACTTCTCCTTCACAATACTTCTTTAATATTCCTTTGCAGATACCAGGCAATGAATGCCTGACATTCGTGCTCAACGTGGATAGCGGACGAGTACTGATGGTGCGTAGCACGCTGTTGCCTGAACAACAGGTGACGAATGGCTCCCGCCTGGGGCAAACATTCAATGTTGGTCAGAGGGTGGGTATTACGCCGAGCGGCTTGGCTCCTCACTTGACCCGTGAGCTGCTGGGCTACCGCACGTTGAATATTTACAGCCCTAATCATTATTACGAACATTTCTACGTTAATACCGAACGTTATGCCTGGCAGAACCTGCGCGGTGAGCAGTTTGGCCACGGTGATATGGATTACGCCACATACTATAAATTTGCGGAGGACCAGTATTTATTCACCTTCCGGGAAAAGATTATCCCGGTTTGCTCGGTGTTCTTTTTCGACTTTACCCTTGGCCGCTGTACAGGGATATTTCTTGGACTGGATGCTGCCGGCAAGGTGTTAGTGTCCCCCGCCGGCGCTTTCATTCACAAGATGAGTTACAACACCTATCCCGACGGGGTACACCCCCTGTAATCAGCGGTTATTAACCAGAGCGTCGGTGGTGATGTCCGCGATAGTTTTCGCACCGATCAGCGTCATGGCGACGCGCATTTCTTTATCAATCAGTTCGAGCAGGTTGGCGACGCCAGCCTGCCCGGCTGCCGCGAGCGCATAGGCAAAGGCGCGTCCCAGCAATACACCGTCTGCACCCAGCGCAATCATACGCACCACGTCCAGCCCATTGCGAATGCCAGAGTCGGCGAGGAGGGTAATGTCACCTTTCACCGCGTCGGCAATCGCCGGCAATGCATGGGCGGTTGATAACACGCCGTCGAGTTGCCGGCCACCGTGGTTGGAGACCACAATGCCATCGGCACCGAATCGCACCGCATCCTTGGCATCTTCCGGATCCAGAATGCCTTTGATGATCATTGGGCCTTGCCAGAATTCACGGATCCAATCCAAATCTTTCCAAGAGATAGAGGGATCGAAGTTGGTGCCCAACCAGCCAATATAATCTTCAAGGTTGGTCGGTTTGCCACGGTACGCCGAGACATTGCCCAAATCATGCGGTTTGCCGCACAACCCGACGTCCCAAGCCCATTGTGGATGTGTCACGGCTTGCAGTATGCGTCGCACGGCAGCGTTAGGGCCACTCATACCTGAGTGTGCATCACGGTAACGTGCACCGGGCACGGGCATATCGACAGTGAATACCAAGGTTTTTACCCCAGCGGCTTTAGCGCGTTCTAACGCGTTACGCATAAACCCCCGGTCTTTCAGTACGTACAACTGGAACCACATCGGTCGATCGATTGCCGGTGCCACTTCTTCAATTGGGCAGACTGAAACCGTAGACAAGGTAAAAGGGATGCCTTTCTGCGCAGCGGCTTTGGCTGCCTGCACTTCACCGCGGCGGGCGTACATCCCCGTCAGACCGACGGGACCGAGGATCACTGGCATTGCCAGTTTTTCACCGAACAGACTGGTTTCCAGGCTGAGGTCTGACATATTACGCAGTATGCGCTGGCGCAGGGCAATACCTGCCAGATCTTCTGTATTGCGTCGTAGCGTATGCTCCGCGTAGGCCCCGCCGTCAATGTAATGGAACAGAAAAGGCGGAAGCTTAGCCTGTGCTGCGGCCCGGTAATCGGTTGATGCGGAGATGATCATATTTTTACCTTATTTCGATAACGTGCTTTTACATTCATAAAGTCAGGATCTGCGCCATAACGGCGGCGATCCCCCCGTACACCAGCAAGGGCAACACGGTCTTTCTTATAATTTTTCCTTCAGCATTGCTGATCCCAAGGATTGAGCAGACGGCGATAATATTATTCAGGCACACCATATTGCCCATGGCCCCGCCCACGGATTGCAGAGCCAGCGTCAGGTTGACGTTTAGCCCGCTGCTCAAGGCGATAGAATGCTGAATGCCGCCAAATGTCAGATTGGAAACGGTATTGGATCCTGAAAAGAACGAACCCAGTGCACCGAGGAACGAAGAGAACAGCAGCCAGCTTTCCCCGGTGAGCGATGCCAGCGCTTTGCCAATGAGGATCACCGGAGCATTGTCGCCACCTTGCATCATCAGATTGACCATCACTAAAGCGCCAAAAAGGGCGATAAAGGGTTTAGCTATGCGCCCTCCGGTTTCTGTAAACATCTGCTTTACCTGTTTGCGGTTTAGCTGAAACAGGGGAATACACAGCAAGACCACCAGTAAAAAAGGGATCAGTGCGGGCACATACAACGTTTTGTAGCTCGCAGCAGCAGACGTGCCTAATACCTGCTGTAATTCAATGATCAGGGCATCACTGATGCGCAGCTCGCCCAGACCACCGAGTTTGCCATTCCATAAAGGTGCATTGCTGTTGAGCAGCGCTTTAATACCCAGTTGATGAATACGCGTTACTATCAAAATAGCAATCAGCAGCAGAGTTGGGGTCATTGCTTTGATCACGTGAACGAATGGCACCGGTTGAGAGGATGTTTTGCTTTCGCTGCGTGTCAGACCAACTCCGGCGCGTGCCAAGAGTACTGACAGCATCAGGCCAATGGCACCGCCAACCAGAGCGGGAAATTCATAGTTAACCTGTGCCAACAGCAAGTAAGGCAGAGTGCAGCTCAAGACGCTGAGCAAAATAAAGGGCAGGTTGCGACGAATCTCATGCCAGGACACGATAAAACGGAGTGCCAGTAATGGAATAACAAATCCAGCGACAAAGTGGATCAACGCGGTTTGACGACCAATGTCCAGCAAGTCGACATCGGGAAGCCCCAGATTGGCGAAGCCGAACCAGGTGGGCGTGCCGACGGCACCGAATGACACAGGTACAGAGTTCATGACCAGCGTTAGCAGAGCCACGCGCAGTGGGTTAAAACCTAACCCGACGAGGATGGGGGCCGCAATGGCGGCGGGAGTACCAAAACCACTGGCTCCCTCAATCATAAAGGCAAATGCCCATCCGATGATCATCAACTGTGCGACTGGGTTAGGGCTGATATTTTCCAGCCAGTTCCGTACAACGTTTTCTGCTCCGCTGATCTGCATCAGTTTATTGAGCAAAATAGCGCCAGCGATGATGGTAATTGGCGTGAAAACTGAAACCAATGCGGTAATGATATTGGCGTGCAACAACAGTGGCAGGCCATTGAACCAAAACATTTGTACGGCATACACGGCAGCCGCTGTCAGCGGGAGCGCGATATAGGAAGGAACACCGTTCTTTTTGGTCATCATCCAGATCAGCAGGACGATGGGCGCAATACTGAAAAGCAGGGACATAAAAGCCTCAGGGTTATTATTGTTATTTGTAGAGGTATGTAGCCGAAAGGTTAATTACCGCAACATTTTCATTCTAATCACAACCTTGGCCGATGTTCCATTCGGCAATTATCCGGTATTGAAAAGTAGGGCGGTATCGTCACTTTGTTGGCGGCGGTGTTCGTATTGATGGGTTGATTATTTGATTAAAAATCAAAGTGATAATTTTATTTTTTATATGATAAATGTGTTGGGTCACATTAATTACACAATAATCATCAATAGATTATATTCAAAAGTGGCGTAATCCCTGACGGGCGCTACGGGCCCGTTCGGAATAATAATGTGATCTGGTTCAAAAATAGTGGCTGATACTTTGGTAGGACGCGATGATATGTTCAATCAGCAGTCGGGTTTTTAGCGGTAAATTACGGGTATAGGGATAGACTGCGTAAATGCCTAATACTTTGCCGCAGTGACCAGCCAAAATTTCCACCAGCTTTCCATCCTGTAAATCCTCATACACCATGCAGCGTGGCACCATAGCAATACCATAACCGCCGATCACGGCCTTACGGATTGCTCTGGCATTATTGGCAGACAGGTTGCCATTAACCTGCAACTCATAAATTTTGCTGCTGCCTGGCTGTTTCATCAACCAGTTGTCGGTACCGCTTTCCTGATAGGTGTAGGTCAGGCAATTATGCTGGAGTAGGTCATCGGCTGAGTGAGGCTCGGGATGTTGCTGCAAATAGCCTGGCGAGCAGACGATCACCCAGCGCGAATCCAGAATCGGTCGGGCAATCAGGCTTGAGTCTGGCAGGGTACCGGTACGGATTGCCAAATCAATCCCTTCATTGACCAGATCGACGAAGCGATTTTCGAGCCGCATCTCAACCTTCAGGTTGGGATGGCGGGCGCAGAATTCTGCCACGCTCTCACTTAGCAGCAATTCGCCTGAAATGGTCGGGACTGACATACGGATCACGCCGGTCAGTTCATCGCTTTTTTCACTGACAACGTTCAGGGCTTGCTGAATTTGAGCGCCAATCTCCTTGGCCTGGTGGTATAGGCTTTGGCCGTTTTCAGTCAGCGTCAGGCTACGGGTGGTGCGGTACAGCAGGCGTGCGCCAAGGGATTTCTCCAGTCGGCCGATACGTTTACTGACCACCGAACTGGTAATTCCGGCTGTTTCAGCGGCTTTGCTGAAGGAACCGCAATCAACAATCAGGGCAAACAGGATCAGGTCGTTGGCATATTCATGTGTGGGCAGCATCAGTTGGTGTTTTCCTCGTCCCAGAGCAACCGTCAGTGTATACCCGTCATACTGCAAGCTGCATCTTTGTTGGCAAGTTTGTGCGCCTTGGTCGACGCGCTATCTATGCCCCTGAAACTCATCCGCTGCGGTTGGGCGAAAATTTCGCGGCCAGAGAGCCATCACCAGTGCCAAAATGAGAATTGTTATTGATATCACTTTTAGGCCGCTTACAATGCCTGCCATCTCAAGATTTAGGGTAAGGGTTCTTCATGGAGTTGCTACGGGTGGTGTACCACCAGTATCGCTGGCCGTTTTTGGCGGTAATGGCGTTAACCATGGCCAGCGCGGCGTTGGGCATAGGTATCATCGCCTTTATAAATTTGCGGCTGATGACGGTAGCGGGCAACCCTCTGGCCGTATTACCCGAATTCCTCGGGCTGTTGGCATTGCTGATGGCGGTAACGCTGGGCTCACAGTTAGCGCTGACCACGCTCGGCCATCATTTTGTGTTCCGGCTACGTGGCCAACTGGTTAAGCGCATCCTGGATACGCATATTGAGCGAATAGAACAATTGGGCAGCGCTTCGCTGCTGGCAAGTCTGTCCAGTGATATTCGTAATATCACGGTTGCTTTTGTGCGCTTGCCGGAGCTGGTGCAAGGGGTGATATTAACTGTAGGATCGGCGGCCTATCTGGGTTGGCTGTCACCGCAGATGCTGGTGGTAACCGCGATTTGGGTTGCCATCACAGTGGTGGGTAGCGGTTGTTTGGTGTCTCGTGTTTATCGCCATCTGACCCGTGTGCGTGAAGCGGAAGAACGTCTGTATGAACATTACCAATCTGCGATTGATGGCCGTAAAGAGTTAGCGCTGAACCGCGATCGTGCCAAGGCGTTGTACCAGCAGGCCTACCAACCCGATGCTGAAGATTATCGACATCACATTATCCGCGCGGATACCTACCATCTCAGTGCCGTCAATTGGTCGAATATCATGATGTTGGGTGCGATTGGTTTGGTGTTTTATATGGCAAATAGCCTGGGCTGGGCCGATACCGCTGTTGCGGCGACGTATTCACTGACGTTGTTGTTCCTGCGTACGCCATTGTTGCAGGCGGTAGGGGCATTCCCGACGCTGATTAGCGCTGAGGTGGCTTTCGGCAAGGTCAAAGCGTTGCAGCTTGCAGATTATCAACCCACGTTTCCTGCGGTAAGCGCCAAAGCCTGGCAAACCCTGGAGCTGCGTGATGTGATGTTCCACTATGGCGCGGCGGAGCAAAAAGCCGGGTTCGCAGTTGGGCCTATTAACCTGACGCTGCGCCGTGGTGAACTGGTCTTCCTGATTGGCGGCAACGGCAGTGGAAAATCAACGCTCGCGATGCTGTTAACTGGGTTATATCAGCCGGTTAGTGGGCAAATTATGCTGGATGGTGTGCCACAGACTCCGGCAGATATGCATGATTATCGCCGTTTGTTCTCCGCTATTTTTACCGATTTTCACCCGTTCCACCATCTGCAAGGGCCTGAGGGGGAGCAGCCAGATACTGCGCTGGTAGAAAGCTGGCTTAACCGATTGAACATGAAAGACAAGCTGAAGTTCGATGGCCTACGAGTGACCAATCCGCAGCTATCGCAAGGACAGCGTAAACGTCTGGCGTTACTGCTGGCAGTGGCTGAAAAGCGGGATGTCCTGCTATTGGACGAATGGGCGGCGGATCAGGATCCGCAATTTCGGCGTATCTTCTATCGTGAGTTGCTACCGCAGCTACGCGCACTGGGAAAAACGGTTTTCGCCATCAGCCATGATGACCATTACTTTGAACATGCCGATAGGCTGTTGCAAATGCGTGATGGGCATCTGAGCGAATTGACCGGCAATGACCGTGAGCGTGCCAGTCGGGACTCGATTTCGCAGATTGACTGACCCTTGTCATTCGGGCCGCATCGGCGGTCCGAATAACTGTGTGTGAGCGCAGGGTACTATCCGATAAATACAACATATCACGTCACCTCTCCCGCAAATCTCCAGTCAAACCTGCCGCCAATTCCTCTTACCTAAAGTCAATTAATTGAGTATTGATTTATTTACTGGTGGTTTAATTTTGATCTGTTGTGTTGTGTCACACTGCGCCATCGTTCACCAATACAGCATGCATTCATCGCCTATGACGCACCGTCCAGACTGTTTCTCTGTAGCTACCTCGCCTCAGGTGTCTGGGTAGCAGTTATTTTTTAAATTACTAGGGTAACAAAACACTTTATCGATCGTTTAAATAGATCAATAATTGGATTTTAATTGATTTAATCTATTATGCGAGGCGGCTGTGATAAGCAAGGATGACGCGGATATCAAACGTAAAGCTTGGCTGTGCGTGTTTATCGGCTGCGGGGTGTTTTGGTTGGCCGTCGCCGCTGTGATTTATTGGCTGCTTATTTAGGAAATGTGTCGATGGACAAAAAACGCGTAAAGAATACGGGGGGCGCCCGGGATGATAGCCCGGCCAAGATCCCCCCTTCCTGGCAGTTGACTCGTGAGCAACGGGCGTTTATCAACGACCTATGGCAAGACGACGCCGTAGAGTCTACATCGGAGCAGCCTGCACGGCCCGATGTTAATGAATAACCCGATTGCGTCCGGCCAACATGCCGAACAGCATTTGCAGCAGCGTCAACCCCAGCAAAATGGCCAGCGGTAACCGCCAGCCTTGTGTTAGATCGTGCAGCAGACCGAACAACGTTGGCCCCAGTGCCGCCAGAAGATAGCCTACCGATTGCGCCATACCCGACAATTGTGTGGCCTGGTGATGATGGCTACTGCGTAGGCCAAAGAAGGACAGTGCCAGCACCAGAGAGCTTCCCGCCCCCAATCCGGCAAAAATCAACCACACCAGCGAATTTTCCGGCCTCAATAACAGACCGGCAACGCCGATAAAAATCAGCAGCGAACTGCACAGTGCGATAGCCCGCTGATCCCGTGCACGCGGCAGAATAAATACCATGACGAAGTTAGCGACGATCGCCACCAGTTGATAAATAAACAGCTCAAAACCCGCCTGTTGCGGCGAGGTGCCGTGGCTGGCGGCAAAGGCACTGAACCAACCGATAATGGTGTAGAAGGTAATGGACTGTAAGCCCATAAACAGCGCGACTTGCCAACCAAGCGCACTGCCCCAAGGGGAGCGGGATGGCACAGGTTGAACGACGGGAGTGGTGCTGCGCATGGACGTGGCGGGGCGGCGCAGTTGCGGCAGCCAGACAATCAACGCCAATAAAGCCGGTAGGCTCCAACACAGCAAGGAAAAACGCCAGCCTAGATTGTTCAGTGCTGCCAGCGGTACGGCCAGGCCAGAAGCGGTAGCCGCGACCAGCGACATCACGGCGGCATAGCCTGCAATCATCGCGGCGGCCCGTTGCGGGAAGTCGCGTTTCACCAGTGTCGGCAACACCACGTTGGCAAATGCGATAGCGGCGCCAATCAAAACACTGCCCAGCCACAGCATGCCGGTTTGCGGCAGGGAACGTAGCACAATGCCGGTAACCAACAGTAATAGCGCCATACCCAGAGTGCGTTCAATACCCATACGTTTGGCCAGACCGGGTGTCACTGGTGATAACACAGCGAACAGGATCAGCGGCAATGAGTTAAGCAGGCCAGCCGAGGTAGCGGATAGGGCCAGCTGCTGTTGGATTTGTTCCAGTAATGGGCCAACGCTGGTCAGTGCGGCCCGCAGGTTGGCCGCAACCAACATAATGCCGCAGATCAGTAATAAGGGATGGCGTAACCGGCTGCGTTTTATAGCGGCAGACGTTTGGGGTAAGGCAGAATGGGGCATGAGTTCCTCGCACCAGGGCATGCAGTCAATCAATGCTGCACGGCATGATGCGTTGATTGACGTTAACGCTTACGTACCGACAGTTGGCCGATATCTGCGCGCAAGTGTAGGGGAAGATCCCCCGGCCTGACAAGGGGGCGCTGAAACGGCAGAGACGCAATTCTGGTGTTTGCGAGGAAAGGTTAAGGAAGCATAATTGCTATTATGTGATCCCGATCACCTGATGAATTAAAAGTCAGCCAGGTAGACGGCTACACCACCGCTTTCGTTTTCTGCATATCATCGGGCTCTTCATCCCGGCAACTGCGCCCGCTCTGATATTTCACTTTGCCTTTCTCTGTCCTTAAAAATTTTCACTTCATTTCGATTCGAAAGGTTTTTAGCCAATTTTTCTGCTAAAACAGCGCTGTAGCCCCGATCACAATTTCATTGCTTTCGCTTTGCTGTAATGCCAGCGCAGTAGAGCGAAAGCCATCTTCTCCCCGGCCCGGCCGGAAACCTGAGGACCGCAGCTCATGCCAGTGAATACCGCAAAACGACGTGAACACATTATTGATCTGTTATGCGAACACGGAAGCGTGCGCGTGGAGCAGCTCAGCAAACAATTTGCAGTATCCACGGTGACGATCCGCAACGATCTGCGCTTTCTGGAACGAAAAGGGTGTGCGCTACGGGCTTACGGCGGCGCGATGCTCAATCAACAATTCGCCTTCGATCGTCCGTTACATGACAAGGGGCGGTTAAACCGCGACGTGAAGTCGCAGATCGCGAGCGTAGCAGCAAGCTATGTGCGTGATGGTGATGCGCTGATCCTCGATTCCGGTTCCACCACCACTCAGATAGTGCCGTTCCTGAAAGGGCGACGCGATTTGGTGGTGATGACCAATGCGCTGAACATTGCTTATGAGCTTTCAGGTAACGATGGGGTGGAGGTGATGGTGCTGGGTGGCAGTGTGCGCCGTAACTCCTACTCGCTCTACGGTCCAGCTGCCGAGCAGCAATTGCGCCAGTACCGTTTCGACAAATTGTTTTTGGGGGTCGACGGTTTCGATCTGGCTGCCGGTATTACCACGCCTCACCCCGGTGAGGCACACCTTAACCGTGTGATGTGTGAGGTGGCGCGCGAGATCATCGCCGTGGCGGATGCCAGCAAGTTTGGTCGCAAGAGCTTTTGCATGATTCGTGAAGCTGGACAAATTCATCGGCTGATTACCGACAGCCTTCTTCCGGACGATTACGAGCGGGCGTTAACCGAGTTGGGCGTGGAGGTTGTCATCGCCGATCGGTAGTACGGCGCCTGCGTGGGGGATTCATGCAGCAGTTGTTACAGCTTATTGAGCAGCACAAGGCCGGAAAACCGGTTGGGATATTTTCCGTTTGTTCCGCTCACCCCTGGGTGCTGAAAGCAGCCCTGCGGCAGGCCAAAGAGCGTGGTACGCCAGTGCTGGTTGAGGCCACATCGAATCAGGTGAATCAATTTGGCGGCTACACTGGCCAAACCGCGGAGCAATTCCGCGATGCCCTGTGGCTGTTGGCAGATGATGTAGGGCTGGCGCGTGATCGTCTCTGGTTAGGGGGCGACCATCTCGGCCCGAATGCCTGGCAGGATCGCCCGGCAGAAGAGGCGATGATGCTGGCAGAAACACTAATCGATGATTATGTCCGTGCCGGCTTTCGTAAAATTCACCTTGATTGCTCCATGTCTTGCGCTGGCGATCCTTTCCCTTTGAATGATGAAACGGTGGCCACTCGCGCAGCGCGATTGTGTGCCGTCGCAGAACGTGCCTGGCAGGAAAGCGGCGGTGAGGCACCGGTGTATGTCATCGGCACTGAAGTACCGGTGCCAGGTGGCGCACAGGAAGCGCTGGAAGGTATGCAGGTCACTACGCCACAAGCCGTACAGCAAACGCTTGACGTTCACCGGCAGGCTTGGCAACAGGCAGAATTGGTCGATGCCTGGACGCGAACCATTGCGCTGGTGGTGCAGCCGGGTGTCGAGTTTGATCATCACAGCGTGGAACACTACCAACCGCAGCGTGCCCATGCGCTAAGCCGTTTTATCGAACGGCAACCGGGTATGGTTTACGAGGCACACTCAACGGATTACCAACCCCCACAGGCCTACCGGCAGCTGGTGAGCGACCATTTCGCCATCCTGAAAGTCGGCCCTGCGCTGACTTTTGCCCTGCGCGAGGCGCTGTTCGCCCTGGATCATATTGAACGTGAATGGTTGGGCGAGCATCAGTCGGCACAGCTGTGTGCCACGCTGGAACAGGTGATGCGCGAGCAACCACAGCAGTGGAGCCGTTATTACCACGGCAATCCGCATCAACAATATCTCGATCGCCACTACAGTCTGAGTGACCGGGTACGTTACTACTGGCCGCAACCGCAGGTCCAGCAGGCAGTGGAAAAGCTGGTAGACAATTTGCGTAGTCATCCCGTCCCGTTGGCGCTGTTGAGTCAATATCTACCCGATCAGGCCCGTGCAATGAATGCAGGTGAGCTAAGCGAGGATCCCCAGGATTGGGTGATGCACAAGGTGACGCAGGTGCTCGTTGATTACCATGCCGCCTGTTATCCGGAGGTGCATTGAAATGCCAAATATCCTGATGACGCGTATCGATAACCGCCTGGTGCACGGCCAGGTCGGCGTGACCTGGACCAATACCTTGGGTGCCAATCTGGTGGTTGTCGCCAACGATGAAGCTGCCGCCGATCCCGTGCAACAAAACCTGATGGACATGGTGGTGGCTGAAGGGGTGCAGACGCGCTATTTCACGCTGCAGAAAACCATCGACGTGATCCACAAAGCGGCAGATCGGCAGAAAATCTTTTTGGTATGTAAAACGCCGCAGGATGTTTTGCAACTGGTGCAGGGTGGGGTGCCGATCCGTTTCGTGAACGTCGGCAACATGCATTTCGCCGAGGGTAAGCGACAGGTGCATAAAACGGTCTCACTGGATGACGATGACGTTGCCGCTTTTCGCGAGTTGGCTGCGCTTGGTGTCGAGTGTGAGGTACGCCGGGTGCCGGATGAAGCGGGTGAGGCGATCGGCAAACTGTTGTTTTGAGGTCGGGGGTAATCATGTTGACTGATGCATTATTGATTGCGCTATTGGCAGGATTGGCAGGGGTCGATCTGTTTGATGGTCTGACCCACTTCCATCGTCCGGTAGTGCTGGGGCCGCTGGTCGGTCTGATTCTGGGGGACGTTTACACCGGCCTGTTGGTCGGGGGCACGTTGGAATTGGTGTGGATGGGTATGGTGCCGCTGGCGGGAGCTCAGCCCCCGAATGTGGTGATTGGCGGGGTGATTGGCACAGCATTCGCCATTCTGACCAAGGCAGACCCTAAGGTAGCGATCGGCGTTGCAGTGCCGTTTTCGATTGCAGTACAGGGCTGTATTACGCTGTTGTTCACCTTGTTTTCGCCAATGATGCACCGTTGCGACCGTATGGTGAAAGAACTGAACTGGCGCGGTATCGAACGGGTGAATTATCTCGGTATTGCCATCCTGTTTACGTTCTATTTTGTGGTGGCGTTTTTGCCGATTTATTTCGGTGCCGACGCGGCCAGCGCCATGGTGCAAAAGGCGCCGGTTTGGCTGTTGGATGGCCTGGCGGTAGCGGGCGGTATGATGCCGGCGATTGGTTTCTCATTACTGATGAAAGTGATGATGAAAAAAACCTACGTGGCCTACTTCATCCTTGGTTTTATTTCCGTCACCTTCCTGAAATTGCCCATTCTGGCAGTAGCGCTGGGCGCGCTGGCGATCGCATTGATCGATTTCTTTAACAGTCAACGGGCCGGTGCGGATTCGCCCAAACAGCCTGTACAACAGGAGGATGCTGAAGATGGCATTTAATGATTCCGACGACGTGCTGGCACAAAAAGCGGAGAAGCGTTTAGCACAGGCACTGGCCACCAGCCAGGTCGAGCAGGATGACTACGTCGATAGTCAACCCGCGGAGGCGTTGACCCGTGGAGATATCAACCGCATGGCTTGGCGTTCGTTGCTGTTGCAGGCGTCGTTTAACTATGAACGTATGCAGGCCGGTGGCTGGCTGTATCAGTTGATCCCGGCGTTGCGCAAGATTCACCGCAATCCGCAGGATCTGTCCAACTCGATGAAAATGCACATGGAGTTTATCAATGTGCACCCGTTTGACGTCACCTTTCTCTCCGGATTGGTGTTGGCAATGGAACAAAATAAGGAGAAAATTTCCACCATTCGCGCAGTAAAAGTGGCGCTGATGGGGCCACTGGGGGGCATTGGCGACGCGCTGTTTTGGCTGACGCTACTGCCGATCTGTGCCGGGATTGGTGCCTCACTGGCGCTGGAGGGGAGCCTGTTCGGGCCGATCGTATTCCTCCTGTTGTTTAACGTTTTCCATTTCGGTTTGCGCTTCGGGCTTGCGCATTACGGTTATCAGGCTGGTACCAGTGCGTTGGCGCTGCTGAAAACGCACACCCGACGAATATCCCACGCCGCTTCGATTGTCGGCATGACGGTGATCGGTGCGTTGGTGGCCTCATACGTTCATCTTTCCACCCCGCTGGTGATGCATGCCGGCAAGGCCAGTGTGGCGTTACAGACTGACGTGCTGGACAAGCTGATGCCCAACCTGTTGCCTCTGTGCTTTACGCTGCTGATTTTCTTCCTGATGAAACGTGGTTTTTCACCCGTCAAATTGATTGGTGTGACGGTGGTGATTGGGGTTGTGGGCAAGTTTATCGGTTTATTGTGAGGAAAGGGTTATGCCAGGCATTGTGATTACCGGCCATGGCGGCTTCGCCAGCGGGCTGTTGCAGGCGGTTGAGCAAGTGGTGGGGCCGCAGGAGAACTGCGTCGCGGTCAATTTTCCCGAACAGATGAACACCACCCAGTTAAAAGCGGCGCTGAGCGCCGCGCTGGCTGAGGTGATGCAACCGGACGGTGTGGTATTTCTCACTGACATGCTCGGCGGTTCACCATTCCGCTGTGCCAGTGAACTGGCTGACGTGCACGGGGATTGTGAGGTGTTGACGGGAGTGAATATGCAGTTGGCGGCAGAAATGATGCTGGAACGGGAAGGGTTGAGTCTGGATGAGTTTCGTGAAGTGGCACTGGCATGCGGCAAGCGCGGCCTGACCAGCCTATGGCATGAAAGACGCCGGGTAAAATGCGAAGACGTGCAAACCGACGGCATCTGAGGAAAACGGGACGCCGCCAGTGGGCGGCGTCCCGTAGGTTAACCCGCCACAGGCAGTGGGCTCAGTGACATGCGGGCCGGTTGGTTTTCTTCTGCGCGGCTAAAACGCCAACAGCTTTGATGATATTTCGCCACGCTGTTGCGGTGCGCCACGCTGACCAGTGTCACCTGCGGTAACTCATCCACCAGTAAACAATACATCAGTTGTTCTGTCTCATCGTCTAGCGCGCTGGTGGCTTCGTCGAGGAATAAAATGTTTGGACGAGTCAGAATGGCGCGGGCGAATGCCAGCCGTTGTTGTTCACCCGGCGACAGGCGGTGACTCCAGTTAGCGCTGGTATCCAGCCAGCGTTGCAGATGCTTCAGACGGCAATTTTCCAAGACTTTCAACAATTGCTCATCACTGTATTCGGCTGCAAGGTGCGGATAACTCAGTGCTTCCCGCAGCGTACCGATCGGAATATAACTGCGCTGTGGCAGAAATAGGGTACTACTGGCGGCGTCGCGACCAATCGCACCGGAGCCATATGGCCAGATACCGGCGATAGCGCGCAGCAGCGTGGATTTACCGCAGCCCGATGGACCGACGATCAGTACGCGCTCGCCGCGTTTCAGTGTCATCGAGGTTGGCTCCAGTAAACTCTGGCCGTCTGGCAACTGTAGACTGAGACGATCGAGGATCACCGGTTGACCGTTTTCCTGCTGCAATTGGATGCCACGTTGCTGATGGTGCACCTGTTCCACCGCAGCGTTAAAACCAGCAAGACGGTTAACACAGGCTTTCCAGGTTGCCAAATCGCTGAAGGCATCAATAAACCACGACAACGCTCCCTGGACCTGACCAAAGGCGGAGGCGATCTGCATCATGCCACCCATTTGGATGGCCCCGGAGAAATAGCGCGGAGCGGCTACTAACATAGGGAAAACAATGGCGAATTGGCTGTAGAAGTTAGAGGCGATATTGAGCCGTCGGGTGATGCGCATAATTGACCACCAGTTGGCACGGATGGTGTCAAAGCGGTCGCCCAGCTGCTGTGCTTCGCGCGGTTCACCCTGATACAGTGCAATCGCATCGTTGTTTTCACGGATGCGGATCAGGCCGAAACGAAAGTTTGCCTCATAACGCTCCTGATTAAATCCGAGTTGGACCAATGGTTTGCCGACCCACCAGATTAATAGTGAACCCAGCACCGCATACAAGAGGGCAAACCACACCATGTAACCAGGCAGGGTAATGGCATGCTGGTGAATGATAAAGGTCATTGGCCCACTGACATGCCAGAGAATGGTGATAAAAGAAAACAGGGTCACCAGACTGGAAAGCAGCCCGAGAGACAACGACAGTGTGTATTGTGTCAGGACGTTGAGATCCTCGGCGATACGCTGGTCGGGGTTATCAACGATCTGCTGTTGCTCGGTATGGTAATAGGCCTGATGTGCCAACCATTTTCCCATGAACTTCTCTGTCATCCAGCGCCGCCAGCGCATTTGCAGGCCTTGCGTCAGATAAATTTTATACACCGCCAGTACGATGAAAATGAGCGCCAGATAGGTAAAGCGCCAAAGCTGTGCCTTGAACACCGGGTAGTTTTTGTTTTGAAGCGCGTCATAGAACACTTGGTTCCATTGGTTGATCAATACGCTGATATACACCAACCCGAGCGACAGGACGATGATGGCGATCAGCATCGACCAGGCCCGCCATTTTTCTTCCGAAATCCAGAATGGCTTTATCAATTGCCAGACGGCATGTTTAGAGGTAGGGGTAGTGTTCATGGGATCCCATAAATTATGCATTTTCTTCAGCATGGGCCGGGGGCAAGTAACAAACAAACCTGGACTGTAAGCAGTTTTAACGCAGCTAACCGTTTGAAATATTGCGACTGAATCGTCAAGGGTGATGCCATGCACGATGACGGTTATACTGGCGCCGAAATTTGGGTTGTTTATTGCGGAAAGGATAAGTGATGAAGGCGTTGGTTCCCCTGCTATTGGCCTATGGCGTGCTTGCCAGCGATCAGGCTATGGCACAGATTGATGAGCCGGATATTAATGCCGATTGTCACAAGGTGGCGAGCTACGCTGAACTTGGGAAAAGCGCGTATAAGCGTGGCGATTATTCGCGTGCCGCTGATATTTTCCGCGATCAGGCTGCCTGGAGCGAGTTTTGTGGTCTGGACGATCAGGCGACGGCCACGGCCTACAATAACGTGGCATTGGCACTGATGCATGCCGGTGAACTGCTCAAGGCCCGCGCTTATTTAGAACTGGCACCGCAAGACAGTAAATCCCAACATAACCTAAAGCTGTTGCAACAGCGGTTAGCGAAGCAGCCGCCGTTGGATGGGCCTGGTGGTGTCTACTGGCAATACGCCGGGCGTGGCGTCTGGAGTGAAGTGGACATCAAACCGCAGGATGGACACTGGTTGATTAACTATTCCGGGTATTACATGCCACAGATGGGGCTGTATTACGGACCGAATATGGGGGAATTCGCCGAGGTGCTGCCGATTGAGCATGGCAAAGCGGTATACCATCAGCGGGAACCGGAGGACGCAATGGCATGTGATGTGTCTATGCAGTTCAGGGCTGACTCGTTGGACATGCACACCCATGGTGACTGCGGTTTTGGTTTTAACGTACGGGCTGAAGGGCGCTTTGTGCGGGTTGAATAGTTAGCCTCGGGCATTCAACAGAATGAATGCCCGGTGCTGTTGCAGGTTTAAGCCCAGGTGGCGGCACCACTCAGCAACTCTTTCCAGGCCTCAACGTTACCCAGATAGTTACCCGCAGGAATCTGGCGCAGGTGGCCTTCGCTGTCTTCCAACGCAAAGGTTGGGAACCCTTGCCCGTGAATTTTGGCAAGAAGTGCCCGGCTTTGAGCAATGTGCTGTGCGGTCGGTGCGCCAGCATTAAAGCGCATTTCGGCGATGAATGGGGCAGAAGGCAGGCCCAGCTCTTTTGCCAATGCTTCCAGTACTGGCGTATCGGCAATGCGGCGGCCTTCCTTATAATGCGCCTCTTGAATGCGGTGCAGCATATCCAGCCCACGACCACCCAGTGCCTGGGCTGCCAGTATTGCAGTGATTGGCGGCTCAGAATCCATGACTGCGGTGGTATCACGCAGTAGCCCATTGAAATAGGCTTCACCAAAAGTCTGCCCGGTTAACTCCGCAATACGTTTATCGTGCGGAATGACATAGTTGCGCCATTCATCCGTGATCTGACGGCGATTGTTGCCGGTCATCATGCCGCCAGCGTGCAGGGCGATGGTCAGCCCTGGAATAGTTTTGGCCGCTTTTACCAGTGGGGCAGCGCCATAGCACCAGCCACACAGCGGATCGAAAATGTAATGCAGAGTCGTGCCGGTCATGTTTATTCCTCGTTATACCTACTGTCCTTCAGGCGACAGCATTGCCGCCTGAAGGAGTTTGGGTACTTCACTGTGCAATCTCAGTAACGCCTTAGCCTGCTTTTTGCTGCACGCTTATTGAGGCCACTTCATTTCGCCCTTCAGCACCTTGGCGCTCAGTTCCAGGCTCGATTCGTCTTTCAGGTTCGGGTAATGCTTTTTCATTGCCGCAATCAGTTCTGCAGAATTTTTGGTCTTCGGCAGCTCGGCTTCCAGCGTGGTCAGATAATTCTGGGTAAAGGTGACGGACTTAAGCGTCTGATCGGCACCTGGCAGGAAGTGACCCGGAACAACGACTTTTGGCTTCAATGCCTTGATGCCTTCCAGCGTTTGTTGCCAGTGTGCGCGTGATTCAACGGTCTGGTTATCGGCTACCCACGGATGGATATTGTCACCGGCCACTGGAACACCGCCCACGACGGCTTTCAGTGCTGGGATCCACACATAGGTGCGTTCTGGTGTTGGACCCGTCAAACCTTTCACTTCCACTTTCTGACCGTCAACGGTGAAGCTGTCACCCTGTAGCGCCTGAGGTACAACGACCGCTTTTGGTGCGTTATCTTTCAGGATCGGGCCCCAGTACGCGACTTTGCCGTCTTTGGTTGCATTGATTTCTTCGATAGTGCCTGGTGACGCGATGATTTTCGCCTGTGGGAAAGCGGCTTTAATGACGTCCAGACCGAAGTAGAAATCAGGGTCTGAATGGCTGATGTAGACGGTGGTCAGCTTTTTGCCGGTTGCTTTAATCTTTTTCACCAGTTCTTCAGCGTCATTGCGCTGGAACTGAGCATCGATCAACGCTACTTCGTGTTTGCCACTGATGATCTCAGATGACACCGGGAACACGCTTTTCTCGCCTGGATTGTACACTTCCATGGTCAGGGTATTGGCCGCAGTGGCGTAAGCGCTGAAGGTAGTGATGCCGGCGAAGGCCAGAGTCAATAATGATTTGTTAAACATGGGTAGAGGTCCTTGAGTAGCGATTAATGTTGTATAGATGTTAGGTTGCATAAAGCGATAGAAAAACCGGATAATAAGCAATTATTCATTGCGTAAATCGGACGAATCATGGATCGCATTACCGCAGCTGAGGTTTTTATCACCATTGTTGACCGTGGCAGCATGATTGCCGCAGCGGAAACGTTGGAAATGTCGCGAGCTATGGTGACGCGTTATCTGGCCCAAATGGAGCAATGGGCCGGCGCACGTTTACTGCACCGTACTACCCGTAAGCTTAGTCTGACTGACGCTGGAGAGCGCACATTGGAGCGTTGCCGACAGATGTTGGCGCTGGCAGGTGAGATTGATTTGGTTGAAGGTGAACAGAGCGACGAACTGCGTGGTCTGTTGCGTATCACTTGTTCGCAGTCTTTGGGCCAGACGGCATTGGTGGGGGCGGTAGCGCAATACCTAAAGCGCCATCCGCAGGTTGCAGTGGATCTGCAAATGAATAATCGCACGGTGAATTTGGTGGAGGAACGTATTGATTTGGCGCTGCGTATCACGAATGAACTGGATCCCAATTTAATCGCTCGGCCCTTGTCATCGTGTGCATCTGTAGTCTGTGCATCACCGGCTTATCTGGCGGCGCACGGTACACCACGTCATCCACAAGATTTGGCATTGCACAACTGCCTGACGTATTCCTACTTCGGTAAAAGCCTGTGGCATTTTGATCACCAAGGGGTGAAATCGGCGGTTGCGGTCAGCGGCAACCTCAGCGCAAACGAGTCTGTGGTGTTAATGGCGGGTACCGTACAGGGTGCCGGTATTTCCATGCAGCCTTACTATTCAGCAGCGCCGTTGCTGGCCAGTGGTGAGCTGATTGAGCTGATGCCAGATTATCAGCCCCAATCCATGGGGATTTACGGTATTTACACCTCACGCCGACAGATGCCTGCCACTTTACGCACCATGTTGGACTTTCTGGTGGAGTGGTTTGCCAACGATGTCGGTTGGCGAGCGACGCTGCGCTGATATCGTTAACACGGCCGTAATATTTGTACACATTTTTCATCGTCAGCGCATTCAAGCGGTTAGACGGTTCATGGGATCTTTTTGTGCGCTGTCACGGCCTTGTCACTGGTTCTTATACTGAACGTCATGTTATTTCTGTCCTGTGAGAAGGGTGAATAAGACTTAATAATTATAGGGTTAAGCAGATTCCCTGGCTCTTTGCACTCCACTTCTGATTTTTCACGGGTAGCCTGCCAGGTTGCCCGGCGATTTTTTGTGTTTTTATCTGCCTCGTGCGACTGCCGCCGGGGCTTTGTTGATTGGGAGCGTTACACATGCCTGTTTCTCTGCTCGCACTGGCATTAAGTGCATTTGCTATCGGCACGACCGAATTCGTTATTATGGGGTTGCTGCCAGAAGTTGCCAGGGATCTGCAGGTCTCTATTCCTTCTGCTGGCTGGTTGATCAGTGGTTATGCGCTTGGCGTGGCTATCGGCGCGCCGATTATGGCATTGCTGACCGCCAGGTTGCCGCGTAAAAAGACCTTGTTGCTGCTGATGGTGATTTTCATCTTCGGCAATATTATGTGCGCCTTGGGTTACAGCTACGATTTCCTGATGCTGGCGCGCATTATCACTGCATTGTGCCACGGTGCGTTCTTCGGTATCGGGGCGGTTGTGGCGGCTAATCTGGTGGCACCCAATCGCCGTGCCTCTGCTGTCGCACTGATGTTCACCGGCCTGACGTTGGCTAACGTGTTGGGTGTGCCGCTAGGTACTGCCTTGGGGCAGGCGTTGGGCTGGCGCTCAACGTTCTGGGCGGTGGCGGTGATCGGTGTGTTATCTCTGATGGCGCTGTACAGCAAGTTGCCAACGGTGAAGGATGAAACACCCACCGATCTGAAAAAAGAGTTGGCGGCACTGCGCGGCGGCGGTATCTGGCTTTCGCTACTGATGACTGTGGCCTTTGCCGCATCGATGTTCGCGCTGTTTACCTATATTGCGCCGTTGTTGACTGAAGTGACCGGCGTTTCGTCGCACGGCGTGAGTTGGACGCTGCTGTTGATGGGCGTGGGTCTGACGCTGGGCAATATCTTGGGCGGCCGTCTGGCAGACTGGCGTTTGCCGTTGACGCTGACCTGTACTTTCCTGGTGATTGCTTGCTTCGCTGCGCTATTTAGCTGGACCAGCCATTCGATGGTGCAGGCAGAAATCACGCTGTTCCTGTGGGCGGCGGCGGCATTTGCCGCAGTGCCTGCATTGCAGATCAACGTAGTGACTTACGGTAAAAAAGCCCCCAACCTGGTGTCTACGTTGAATATTGCCGCGTTTAACGTCGGCAATGCCATTGGTGCCTGGGTGGGAGGCGTGGTGATCGCTCAAGGACTAGGCTTGACCAGTGTCCCTCTGGCTGCTGCGGGGATCGCACTACTGGGGTTGGTACTGTGTCTGGTCACCTTTAGCCGTGCCAAGCGCCCGGCTAGCGTGTAATTACCGCGGCCAAGCGGGCGGGGAGAGACTCCGCCTGCTGTTGCAAATGCTCGGTAAAGGCGGTGACCAGCGCCGAGGCAGGACGATGCAGCGGCCGGATCAAACTGACGGTGAAGGGGACTTCAACGCTGAATGGGCGAACGTGAACGCCGTTGTGGGCATAATCAAGCGCCGTTAGCGGGTTCACGATCGACACGCCTACACCTGCTTTAACCATAGCGCAGACCGATGCGGCGCTGTGGGTTTCCATCACCAGACGGCGATTAACACCCTCCTCACTGAACAGCGAGTCCAGCAGTTGGCGATAACTGTCGGTATTTGACAGGCTGATAAAGTGTTGCCCAGCAAAGTCCTGCGGTGTCAGCACCGATTTTGCCAACAAGGGATGCCCCGCCGGTAGCACGCACACTTCGTTCAACGTCATCAACGTCATGCGCTCGGTTCCCGCCGGTGTCAGCGTATTTTCCGTCAGGCCTAAATCGTGACGCTGTGCCGATAACCACTCTTCCAGTAACGGTGATTCCTGCGGGATTACGCTGAAGCTCACTTCTGGATAGCGATCAATAAAGGGTTTGCACACGGCGGGCAGCAGTGACTGCGAGAACACCGGCAGGCAGGCGATCGAAAGCTGTGCTTGCTGAAACTGGCGGATGCCTGCGGCGGCGTTGACGATGCGCTCCAGGCCATAATAAGAACGCTGAACTTCCTCCAACAACCTCAAGCCTTGAACCGTCGGGGATAAACGACCTCGCACCCGCTCGAATAATTGCAATTGAATCAGTTTTTCGAAGCGTGCCAGCTCGCGGCTGACGGTGGGTTGCGAGGTCTGCAACAGCGCAGCGGCCTCGGTCAGATTGCCGGTAGTCATCACCGCATAGAAGATTTCAATCTGGCGCAGGGTTATTGCGTGCATCGACAGGTTCCATAATGAGCAAATCCATATCATAGATGAATAGACTAAGACTAAATAGATATTTTCCATCCAAGAAAGCGTGCGGCAATATTGGGGTATTCAACCATACCCTATGGATTTCAAGTTGCAGCTAGGCGACCAGCTCGCTCATCCCCAGGCGCTTACTTAAGTAGCTGGGGTGAGCGACAAATCTGCGACTTGAAATACGACAGGTAAGCAAATTTTGATTCGGGGATACCACCATGCCACGCGCTTTACACGACACAACGACCGCCCTTAATGCCGCTAACCTATTGGCCTTGCCTGGGCGTTTTGGTTGCCCGGTATGGGCCTATGACGCCACTATCATTAGCGAACGCATTGGCCAATTGCGTCATTTTGATGTGATTCGTTTTGCCCAGAAGGCCTGCTCGAATATTCATATTCTGCGTCTGATGCGTGAGCAGGGCGTCAAGGTGGACTCGGTGTCATTGGGAGAGATTGAGCGTGCATTGCAGGCCGGTTTTCAGCCGGGTGGTGAGCCAAGTGAGATCGTGTTTACTGCTGACGTGCTGGATCATGCGACGCTGGCGCGCGTCAGTGAATTGAAAATCCCAGTCAATGTCGGTTCGATCGACATGTTGGAGCAACTAGGTCAGGTGTCTGTAGAGCACCCGGTGTGGCTGCGTATCAACCCAGGCTTTGGGCATGGTCATAGCCAGAAAACCAATACCGGCGGAGAGAACAGCAAGCACGGCATTTGGTATGCCGATTTACCGCAGGCAGTGGCAAAAATTCAACAGTACGGCCTGAAACTGATCGGCGTGCATATGCATATTGGCTCTGGCGTAGATTATCAACATCTGGAACGCGTGTGTGACGCCATGGTGCAGCAGGTGGTCGATCTCGGTCAGGATATCAGCGCTATTTCCGCTGGCGGCGGTCTGTCGATCCCGTATCAATACGGCGAAGAGGCGATTGATACCGAACACTATTTTGGCCTGTGGAACCGCGCCCGTGAGCGTATTGCCGCCCATCTTGGTCACCCGATAAGCCTAGAGATTGAGCCTGGCCGTTTCTTGATGGCGGAAGCTGGGGTGCTGGTCGCTGAAGTACGGGCGGTGAAAGACATGGGCAGCCGTCACTTCGTGCTGGTAGACGCCGGTTTTAACGACTTGATGCGCCCGGCGATGTACGGCAGCTACCACCATATTTCTCTGTTGCCGGCTGATGGCCGCGATACTGCCAACCAGCCGCTACGCGATACTGTGATTGCCGGGCCGCTCTGTGAGTCCGGCGACGTCTTTACCCAGCAGGCCGGGGGGGGGATTGAAACCCGTGAACTGCCGCCGGTACAGGTCGGCGACTATCTGGTATTCCATGATACGGGGGCTTATGGCGCATCAATGTCTTCGAACTACAATAGCCGTCCGCTGTTGCCGGAAGTGCTGTTTGAGAACGGTGAGCCGCGCTTGATTCGCCGTCGCCAGACTATTGAAGAGTTGATTGCGCTGGAATTGATCTGATGACTTGGGCGCAGTTCAGTGCTGCGCCCAGATAAGTCAGTTGGCGTAGGGGCCGGGTACCACGGATTCCCGCAGCCGAAGTTCACCGGTAAAAGGTGAGAGCGGCTGAATGTTTTCTCTGTTAATCAAGCGGAAAGCCTGGCTGATAGCGGCTTCAATCATGACGTCGATCGGCAGATAAACGGTAGATAACGCAGGTTGTAAATAAGCGGCGCTGGGTTCGTCGTCGAAGCCGAACAGTGAGACATCCTGCGGCAGGCGTTTGCCCGCATCGTGCAATGCTTTCATCGCCCCCACCGCCATGTCATCGTTACAGGCAAACAGCGCACTGAAATTGCTATTTTCATCCAGTAACCGGCGCACCCCTTGATAACCACTTTGTACGCTGCTGTCGCCATAGGCGACACGAGAGGCATCGAAGGCAATCTTGTGATGCTCAAGCGCCTGTTGATAACCTGCCAGTCGCGCTTGAGCGGTAGGTGTTCTGATGGGGCCGGTAATACAGGCGATCTCGCGATGCCCTTGTTGAATCAGATAATCAACAGCATGAAAGGCGGCTTTTTGTTGTTCGAAGAACACGCAGCGTGCTCGTGCTTGCGGCAAATCGCGGTTGATCACCATGATCGGGACTGGCAGCCTGTCCAGTAAATCCATCAGTGCAGATTCGGACATAAAGCGGGTATAGAGAATAATGGCATCACAGCGCCGATCGGCCAGCAACTGCACTGCCTGGAGTTCATCTTCCGGTGTATCGTGGCCGTCGGTGACAATCAGGTGCTTGCCGCTGGCTTCAATCAACTTAGCGGCACGACGGAGCAGGCGGCCGAAGTAGGGGCCATCGAAGTTGGACACGACCAACCCGATGCTATTAGAGCTTTTATTCGCCAACGACTGGGCGAGAAAATTTGGGCGGTAACCCAATTCGTCCATCGCTTTGAACACGGCTTCTCGGGTACTCCCTTTCACCTGGCCGGTGCCATTTAACACGCGTGAAACTGTGGCTTTAGATACCCCCGCGCGAATGGAAACATCCAACATGGTGATCATCAGTGGCTTACCCCTTTCAACATCCGCTGGCGGCAAATAATGCTCAGTCTAGCATAGGGTTAGCTGTTGGCTGTGTGGCTTTTTATCGTGGTGATAGTGTGGCAGTTAAACGTGTGTAAATGAGAATCAGGCAATGAAAAAAGCGGACGCAATGACGAGTATTGTGCTTTTGGCTGACTTTCCTCAGTACCGTGAGCAGGTGATTGACTGGCAATGGCGGGCGTTCGGCAGTGAGAGCAGTCGAGCATTTTTCGCCAGTGTGGTAGACAGCAGCCTGCGTGGGGCAGATTTGCCCGTCACTTTTATCGCTCTGCTGGAGGGGAAACTGGTTGGCACTGTCGGTTTATGGCGCTGCGATCTGATTAGCCGCCAAGATTTAACGCCTTGGCTGGCGGCGTTGTACGTAGACGAAAACCAGCGCGGCAGTGGTCTGGGTCTGCGGTTACAGCAACACGTGCAGGATTACAGCCAGCAGCTCGGTTTCAGCAAGCTGTATCTCTACAGTGACTTCAGCGGTTATTACGAACGCCACGGCTGGCATTATATCGGCGACGCGCTGGATTATCCCGACCGCCCGGTACGGTTGTATCACCGGGCGTTGGGTTAGTTTTGCTCGTACACGTTATTGATGCTGGACACCGAGTGGCGGCGCACCAGCGTCGGACTAAACATGTTGGTAATCTCCGGCAGCGGCAGATTATTGGCCAGCGCCAGGGCTAATTCAGCCGCCTGGGTCGCCATGGCCACGACAGGGTAGCGAATGGTGGTCAGGCGTGGTCGCAGGTAGCGTGAAATCAGCACGTCATCAAAGCCAATCAATGACATCTGGCCCGGCACGTCGACGCTGTTGTCGCTGAGCACCGATAGCGCACCCGCAGCCATCGAATCGTTATAGCAGGTCACCGCGGTAAAGTTTTTACCCCGACCAAGCAACTCGGTCATGGCTTGCTCACCACCAATTTCGTCAGGTTCACCGTAGGCAATCAGCTTTTCATCCACCGGGATGCCATGTTCCTGCAATGCATCGAGATAGCCTTGCAGACGGTCGGCTGCGTCAGAAATCTGGTGGGTGGAACAAATGATGGCAATACGCTGATGCCCCTGCTGGATCAAGTGGCGGGTTGCCAGCCAGGCACCGTAGCGGTCGTCGAGTGCGACGCAACGGGCTTCAAAACCCGGGAGTGTACGGTTAATCAGCACCATGCCCGGGATTTGCTGCATCCAACCGCTTAATTCACGATCGGTCAGTTTTTTCGCATGTACCACCAGCGCAGCACAGCGATGGCGCACCAGTTGTTCGATCGCCTGACGTTCTTTTTCAGCATCGTGATAGCCGTTGCCTATCAGCAGGAAATTGTGGGTCGCGTAGGCCACCTGTTCTACCGCTTTGACCATGGCGCCAAAGAAAGGATCCGATACATCAGAGACAATCAACCCGAGCGTTTCTGTCGATTGCTGCGCCAGTGCACGGGCGTTAGCGTTTGGGTGGTATTGCAATTGTTCCATCGCGGCTTGCACGGCAGTGCGTGAGCCTTCGCTGGCTTTTGGGGAATTGTTTATTACACGGGATACCGTGGCCACGGAAACACCCGCCAGCCTGGCAACATCCTTTATGGTAGCCATATCTGTCATACATCCTGGGTAATCGCTTACATTCCTCAGTTTTGCGGAAAAAGTCCGGTGCTGCAAGCGCTGGCGATCGCAACTTGTGGTGGCTGTTGCAGATATGTGCGATTTATCGTGCGCTTAGGCTTACGGGGCGCATTAATAGCGCAATTTGTGCTTTGGATCCGCGTACCGGCTAATGTTACTTTTGTGCATCTATTCTTGTTTGAGAACCGCATGTCGATTAAACGTTATCCGCAACTTGCGCATTGGGGGGCATATACCGCCGTGGTTGAAGACGGCAGGCTTATCCGTTGTGAGCCTTTTGCCGATGATCCGGATCCTTCCCCGCTGCTCGACTCCATTGCGCCAATGGCCTATTCCGATAAACGTATCCGCAAGCCGGCAGTGCGCCGTTCCTGGCTGCAAAAGCGTGAAGGCAGTGATCGCACGTTGCGTGGTCGTGAGGATTTTGTTGAGGTTGACTGGGATCTGGCACTCGATCTGGTGGCGGAAGAAAATCGCCGTGTGCGCGATCGCTATGGCCCTTCAGGCCTGTTTACCGGTTCCTACGGTTGGTCATCCGCCGGTCGTTTGCATCATGCGCGTTCGTTGGTGCGGCGCTTTTATTTCAGCGGCGGTGGTGGCGTTGATCAGTTGGGTAATTACAGCTGGGGTTCGGCGCAGTTTTTCCTGCCGTATGTGATTGGCACCTTCACCCCATTGACCGGGCGTGTGACCAGTTGGCCCAGTGTGGTCGAGCACTGCGAGCTGTTTGTCGCCTTCGGCGGGCTGGCGTTAAAGAATGCCCAAGTGTCCTCTGGCGGCGCTGCGGAACATTCACTCAAACCGTGGTTGCAGAAGCTGGTACAGAAAGGTACCCCAGTGATCAACATCAGCCCGATGCGTGATGACTGCCCAGCATTTGTTAATGCCGAGTGGATCCCTATCCGCCCGAACACTGACGTGGCGTTAATGTTGGCGTTGGCGTATGAAATTCAGCGTCGAGGGGCGCAGGATGAAGCATTCCTTTATAGCCACTGTGCCGGTTACGACCAACTGGCGAATTATCTGCGGGGCGTGGATGACGGCGTGGCGAAAACGCCAGAATGGGCCAGCGCCATCACCGGCATTCCGGCGGCGCGCATAGCGTTGCTGGCGCAGCAATTGATTGGTGTGCGCAGTTTTATCACTTGTTCTTATTCAGTGCAGCGAGCCCACCGCGGCGAACAGCCCTACTGGATGATGATAGCGCTGTCGGCGATGCTTGGTCAGGTTGGGCTGCCCGGCGGTGGCTTCTCGTTTGGGCATGGCTCCATGAACGGCGTTGGCAACCCGCGAGTGGATACGCCGGGGCCAATGATGCCGGTGGGGGCGAATCCCTGCGGGTTGGCGATCCCGGTTGCGCGTATCTGCGACATGCTGTTGCAACCCGGCGAATCCTATCAGTTCCGTGGTGAAACGTTGCACTATCCGGATATTCATTTGGTGCACTGGGCCGGTGGCAATCCGTTCCATCACCACCAGCAGTTAAACCGACTGGTGGAGGGCTGGCAGAAGCCGGATACGGTGATTGTACAAGATATCTGGTGGACGCCAGCGGCAAAGATGGCAGATATCGTCCTGCCGGTCACGACTTCGCTGGAACGTAACGATATTGGCGGTTCATCGCGCGATCGCTACGTGTTGGCGATGCATCAGGCCATTGCACCACAGCATCAGGCGCGCAACGATTTTGATATTTTTGCCGATTTGGCGGAGCGATTAGGTTATCGCGAGCAATTTACTGAAAATCGTGATGAACGGGCCTGGATCGAATCTATTTATCAACAGTGCGGGCAGGCACAGGCAGGGACCGGTGTGGAATGGCCCGAATTCGACGATTTCTGGCATAAAGGTTACGTCGAGCTGCCGGCACCGGCGAAGGAATTTGTGTTCTTTGACGACTTCCGTGCCGATCCAAAAGCTAACCCGCTGCAAACGCCGAGCGGCAAGATCGAGCTGTTCAGCGAGAAAATCGCCGGTTATCGCTATGCTGATTTTGCACCGCATCCACAGTGGCAACCACCGGTTGAATGGCTGGGGTCGCCGCAGGCCAAAGAGTGGCCACTGCACCTGATTTCTATCCAGCCGAGCGACCGCTTGCATAGCCAGATGGATCCTGCACCACTGGCTCAGGGCAATAAAACCGCCGGCCGCGAGACACTGTATATGCACCCTGAGGATGCAGAAAAACGAGGTATTGCCAATGGCACTGAAGTGCAGGTCAGCAATGCGCGTGGCAGTTGTCTGGCGGGTGTTGCTATTACTGATGGTGTCACGCGTGGCGTGGTATTGATGGCTACGGGTGCCTGGTTTGATCCGGGGTTTGGTGCCCAACAGTTGCAGGTAGAACAGTCTGGCAATCCCAACGTATTAACGCTGGATATCGGCACCTCGCCGTTAACTCAGGGGCCGAATGCCATGAGCTGCCTGGTCGAGGTGAGCGTTCGTTAGGCAATATACTCTATGAATTTCGAGTTGGCCGCTTTAGCGCGTCCATGCGCTCGCGGCATTTGTACATCCCTGTACAGCACAGCTAGGCGACCAGCTCGCTCATTCCCAGGCGCTTACTTGAGTAAGTAACTGGGGATGAGCGACAAATCTGTCGGGAACAGATTTGAACGCTGCTTGCAGTGGCCCCGAAGGGGCAAGACCCATGGATGGATCTTGTAAAGCAGATAACAACGCTGCGGCTTGAAAGGCGACGGGTATAAACAGCTGCTTACACTTTGCGCCTTAATGTTGCGATTGCCTGCTGGCTGGTATTTGGCAGCACAGGGTAAATTGAACGTCCCAGAGGTATTGATTGGTGAGTCTCAGCAACTTGTTTGTTGAACCCATATTAATTTGCACCAACCTACGCAGATGCGTAGGTTTTTTTTTGCCTGAAGCTCAACCCACCCACCTACACAAAATCCTATTTTGTATTTTTCTCGCACAGGATTGTTTAGCTTTCATTGAGTTATTTCCACTGAACGCGGGAAATTTACAGCTGGTTGCATTTAGAGCAAAACTCTTGCGATTGATCGGTAGTTTCTTAATCGGCACCTCTCTAGAGTAGGTGATCCCAGAGGTATTGATTGGTGAGAAATCAGCATACTCTGTATGTTGAAGCCATTTTCAATTGCACCAACCTACGCGGATGCGTAGGTTTTTTTTTGCCTGCCATATAGTATTCTTTTCCCTACAACCATTTACGCTCATCTTGGCCAAAGGGAGAAGGGCATGATTTTTTCTATGCTGCGGGTGTTGTTCCGCCTGTTGTACCGGGTACGCGTCGAGGGTGACGTCCGGCATTTTGATCAGCAAAAACTGCTGATTACGCCCAATCATATCTCCTTCCTTGATGGCATTTTGTTGGCGTTGTTCTTACCGATCAAACCGGTGTTTGCTGTTTATGCCAGCATTGGCGATCGCTGGTTTATGCGCTGGCTGCGACCTTATATCGATTTTGTCTCGCTCGATCCTACCAAACCTATGGCTATCAAACAGTTGGTGCGCATGGTGGAACAGGGACGGCCGATTGTGGTTTTTCCTGAAGGGCGAATTACCGTTACCGGCTCGTTGATGAAGGTTTACGATGGTGCGGCCTTTATTGCCGCCAAATCGGGGGCGACCCTGGTGCCCATTCGGCTCGATGGCGCTGAGTTCAGCCCCTTTGGTCGTATGGCTGGGGTGTTTAAGATTCGTTGGTTCCCACAGATAAGCATCCGTATCTTACCCCCAACGTCGCTGCCGATGCCGGTTGCACCACGTGCCCGCGATCGCCGTGCGCTAGCTGGAGACCGTTTGCATCAGATTATGATGCAGGCGCGCATGGATACCCGTGAACCACAGACTTTGTTTCAGGCCCTGCTGGCGGCACAACACCGCTACGGTAGGGGCAAGCCGTGCATCGAGGATATTAACTTTAAGGAAGACAGCTACCAGACTTTGATCAAAAAGGCACTGGGTGTCAGCCGTATCCTGCAACGCTTTACAGCCGAGGCTGAGCATGTCGGCATGTTATTGCCGAATGCCACTATCACCGTCGCGGCGATTTTTGGCGCTTCGCTGCGTAACCGCATTCCGGCGATGCTCAATTACACCGCCGGATCCAATGGCCTGAAAAGCGCCATGACCGCCGCCAATATCAAAACTATTGTCACTTCGCGCCAGTTTCTGGAGAAGGGCAAACTGACACATTTGCCGCAGCAGGTACCTGAAGCTAACTGGGTGTACCTGGAGGATCTGAAAGACACCGTTACTCTGACAGACAAGCTGTGGATCCTGCGTCATCTGTTCCAACCGGCACGGGCCATGCTGCCGCAGCAACCGAATGATGCAGCGCTGATCCTGTTTACCTCGGGGTCGGAAGGCAATCCAAAAGGCGTGGTGCATTCTCACGCCAGTTTATTGGCCAACGTTGAGCAGATCCGCACCATCGCTGATTTCACACCGCGTGACCGTTTTATGTCATCGTTGCCGTTGTTCCACTCATTTGGCCTGACGGTTGGGCTGTTGACGCCGCTGATGACCGGCAGCCGTATTTTCCTCTATCCCAGCCCGCTGCATTACCGCGTGGTTCCTGAGTTGGTGTATGACCGCAACTGCACCGTGTTGTTCGGTACGGCGACCTTCCTCAATAACTATGCGCGTTTCGCTCACCCGTATGATTTTGCTCGTTTGCGCTATGTGGTTGCCGGTGCGGAAAAGCTGGCGGACAGCACCAAACAGATTTATCAGGACAAGTACGGCATCCGCATTCTGGAAGGCTATGGCGTGACGGAATGCGCACCTGTGGTGTCGATCAACGTACCGCTGGCGGCCAAGGTAGGTACTGTGGGTCGCATTATGCCGAACATGGAGGCGCGGCTGATAAAGGTGCCAGGTATTGATAACGGCGGGCGTCTACAGTTGAAGGGGCCGAATATCATGAAAGGCTATCTGCGGGTGGAGCGTCCGGGTGAGTTGGAGCCGCCAGCGGCAGAAGATGAACAGGGTAACCTGCAACCGGGTTGGTACGATACCGGCGATATCGTCACATTAGACGACCAAGGTTACTGCGTGATCCGTGGCCGGGTGAAGCGTTTTGCCAAACTGGCGGGCGAAATGGTTTCGCTAGAGAGCGTTGAACTGTTGGCACAACGCGTCGCGCCAGAAGGGCAGCACGCTGCCACGGTGAAAAGCGACAGCAGCAAGGGTGAAGCGCTGGTTCTGTTTACCACAGCAACTGGCATGACCCGCGAAGCTTTGCTGCGGGTGGCACGTGAATTGGGCAGCCCTGAACTGACGGTACCGCGTGATATCCGTATTTTGAAAACCTTACCGGTGCTGGGCAGCGGTAAGCCGGATTTTGTGACTCTGCGTAACATGGCTGAACAGCCGGAGACTGTCTGATGAACCCGACGTTGAATACTGATTCACCCTTGCTTTCGCGCAGTATGATTGCTGTGATTTGCGCCCAGTTTCTGTCCGCTTTTGGCGACAATGCGTTGCTGTTCGCCACGCTGGCGTTGATCAAGCAACAGCTTTACCCCGACTGGAGCCAGCCGATTTTGCAGATGGCATTTGTCGCGACCTACATCGTCTTGGCTCCTTTTGTTGGTCAAGTCGCAGACAGTTTCGCCAAGGGCCGGGTGATGATGGTGGCCAATGGATTGAAGCTGGCCGGCGCACTGGTCATCTGTTTTGGGCTTAATCCGTTCCTCGGCTATACCCTGGTGGGTGTAGGTGCCGCAGCTTATTCGCCGGCCAAATACGGCATTCTGGGGGAGATCACCAGCGGCGAAAAGTTGGTCAAGGCCAACGGCCTGATGGAGGCTTCTACCATCGCAGCCATCCTGACTGGCTCAGTGGCCGGCGGCATATTGGCCGACTGGCACATTGTGGCGGCGCTGGCGGTGTGTGCGGTGGTCTACGCGGCGGCGGTGATCGCCAATCTGTATATTCCTCGCTTGCCGGCGGCACATCCGGCGGTTTCCTGGACGCCGCGTGCCATGACACAGGCTTTCTTCAACGCCTGTGTGGTGTTGTGGCGCGACGGTCAGACACGTTTCTCTTTGATCGGTACCAGCCTGTTTTGGGGGGCCGGCGTCACGCTGCGCTTCCTGTTAGTGCTGTGGGTGCCGGTGGCACTCGGTATCGCCGACAACGCTACGCCGACGTTGCTCAATGCGATGGTGGCGGTCGGGATAGTGATAGGGGCCGGTGCGGCTGCACGCTTTGTCACACTGGAAACGGTGAAACGCTGCATGCCTGCCGGGATCCTGATCGGTGTCGCTGTAGCGATATTTGCACTGCAAACGACGCTGTTTAACGCCTATGCGGTACTGTTGATTATCGGCGTTTTGGGCGGCTTCTTTGTGGTGCCGCTGAATGCGCTATTACAGGAGCGGGGCAAAAACTCGGTGGGCGCAGGCAATGCGATCGCGGTACAGAATTTAGGGGAAAACACCGCAATGTTGCTGATGCTCGGCCTGTATTCTCTGGCGGTGAAAGTTAGTGTGCCGGTGGTTGGCGTAGGAATAGGTTTTGGCGTGGTGTTTGCGCTGGCGATAAGTGCGTTGTGGTTGTCGCAACGGCGGGCAAAATAACAGATGGGGCGCGGTTTACGCGCCCCACATGATTTATGGTGCAGGAATAGTAAAGCGGGTATGGATTTCTTCCAGCCCTTGAAGAACGTCTTCATTCAACACCACGTCGAAACTGTCGATGTTGGTTTTCAATTGTTCCAGCGTGGTGGCACCCAGCAGGGTGCTGGCAACAAAGGGTTGCTGACGTACAAATGCCAGCGCCATTTGCGACGGATCCAGCCCATGCTTTTTGGCTAATGCGACATACTCGGCAATTGCCCCCTGCGTTTGCGGCGCAGAATAGCGGTTAAAGCGACTAAATAGCGTATTACGCGCTCCAGCCGGCTTGGCGCCGTTCAGATATTTGCCGCTGAGTGTACCGAACGCCAGGCTGGAATAGGCCAGCAGTTCGACGCCCTCATGCTGGCTGATCTCGGCCAGGGCTATCTCAAAACTGCGGTTCAGCAAGCTGTAGGGGTTCTGAATAGAGACGATGCGCGGTAACTCGTGCTTTTCAGCCAATTGCAGATAACGCATCACGCCCCATGGCGTTTCATTAGACACCCCGATATAGCGGATTTTACCGGCACGCACCTGTTCGGTCAGGGCTTCCAGCGTTTCCAGCAAGGTAACGCTGGCTTTATCGTCGGTGTATTGGTAATTGAGCTTACCGAAGAAATTGGTCGCACGTTGCGGCCAATGTAATTGGTAGAGATCGAGATAATCGGTGTTTAGTCGCTTCAGGCTGGCATCCAGCGCGGCGCGGATGTTTTTTCGGTCTAATGCCTGCTGTGGGCGAATGCTGCTATCGGTGCCACGCACCGGCCCGGCGATCTTGCTGGCCAGCACGATTTTCTCACGATTGCCGCGTGCCTTGATCCAACTGCCGATATATTGCTCAGTCAGCCCCTGGGTTTCTGGACGGGGCGGTACCGGATACATCTCTGCGGTGTCGATCAGGTTGACGCCAGCGGCTAATGCATAGTCGAGTTGCGCATGGGCATCGGCTTCACTGTTCTGTTCGCCAAAGGTCATGGTGCCCAGTCCCAGCACGCTCACTTCTAAAGAACTGTGGGGAATACGGTGGTATTGCATTAACGGCCTTCCTTTCATGTTAGCGCTTACGGGCTGTACCGCCCGGTGAAACAGGAGCCAAAGGGCAGGCTGTGGCAAACAACCTGCAAGGCGGTATACCGCCTTTCTCGACTATAACCAAGCGGAGAAGATGGGGGAAGTGGATTCAGCGCGAGGGGAGGCTATCGCGCACCATAGGGGGACAGACCGTACATTCTTGACGCTGCATCTGTATTGGCTGTTGGCAGCCTTGATGCAGCGCCAATAATTTAAGAGATAGCGAGGGAATTAACGCTCAATAACCTGTGAAACCTGATCACCGTTGATTTGGCGGTGGTTACCTTTTTCATCTTTATAGCTGATCAGGCCGGTATCTTTGTCGATTTCCGGTTTACCCTGGGTCAGGATCATATTGCCGTCTTTAGTTGCCATGACGTAATCGCTGGAACATCCCGCCAACCCGGCGGCGATAACCAGTGCAGAAACTGCCATTACCCACTTTTTCATCCTGCCGATCCTCGTTTATGTATGCAGAAAAGAAGTCTCTTCTTAGATTAGCAAACTATAGATGTGCCGTGTTTCGGATAAGTCCTTATCTCTGTAAGAGAAAGTAGGGTGGAACGGTAGGGAGGAAGGCAGACAGTATTGCGGGAGCGGCTTTTGCACGCTCCCGCAGAGGAATTACTCAGATACCTGCTTTTTCTTGCTGCGCATCAAATTGAGCGCTTCGACCGACATTGAGAAGAACATCGCAAAGTAAATGTAGCCTTTAGGCACATGTATCTGGAAACTTTCCAGCATCAGCGTGAAGCCGACCAGGATCAGGAATGCCAGCGCCAGCATTTTCACCGAAGGGTGGCGGTTAACAAACTCGCCAATCGGGCGGGCGGCAAACATCATGACGCCAACAGCAATGACCACTGCCGCCATCATGATAAACAGGTGGTCAGACAGACCCACTGCGGTGATCACCGAGTCCAGACTGAAAATGATATCCAACAGCATAATTTGTACGATGGCACCGAGGAAACCGTGCACTTTCGTGTTGTGTTCTTCCTCTGAGCCTTCGATGGTTTCATGAATCTCTTTACTGGCTTTCCAAATCAGGAACAGCCCGCCCAGAAGCAGGATCAGATCGCGTGCCGAGATACTGTGTTCCATCACGGTAAACAGCGGATGGGTCAGACGGATCACCCAAGCGATAGAGGCCAGCAGCCCCAGTCGCATTAACATTGCACCCGCCAAGCCGATACGGCGCGCTTTGTTCTGTTGCGCTTTAGGCAGTTTGGACACCACCAGGGAAAGGAAAATAATGTTATCAATACCCAGAACGATCTCAAGAATGGTCAGCGTACCTAACGCTAACCAGGCATTGGGATCCACAATCCACTCGAACATTGCCCAGCACACCTTAATAAAAAGCCAAGGCTGAATTATACCCGTTTATTGATACGGCGACACCGTTAGCTAAACGCGGTCTAAACAAAAGTGATCAGATGAAAAAATGTCTTGCCAATAATGCGCCGGTAAAGCTTTTTTTCAGATAAAAGCCGCGCGGCAAGGTGAGGATCGGCTGACCGTGCTCGCCGATGGCTTCGGTTAGCGCTTTACTGTTGGCTGCCTTGGGCCGCAGTTGCAGTACTTCCCCGTGCCGGGCCGTGATCCGTTCAACGTGGCCGAGCACGATCAAATCCATCAGTTCTTCCCAGTCACGGCGTAGCATCTCTTCTTCAGCAGCATTCGGGCTCCATAACAAGGGTGAACCGATGCGACGTTGTGCCAGCGGGATTTGCCGTTCACCTTCAACCGGGATCCACAATACGCGCGCCAGTTTATAGCGTACGTGGCTGCTGGCCCAGGTTACACCGCTATTGCCGGTTAAAGGGGCAACGCAGACGAAGGTGGTCTCCAGTGGTTTACCGGTGGCATCTATCGGGATCGTTTTTAACTCAATACCCAACTCGGGGAAATCCTGCTCTGGTTTGCTGCCAGCCATGGCACCAAGGTATTGCTCCAATAGCATGCCAACCCAACCTTTATCACGCTTTAGGTCATTGGGGATAGCCAGCTGTGCACGCTCGGCCAGTTCACCCAGACTACAACCGGCTAGCTGCTGCGCCCGTTCAAACAGCTGTTGCTCATTTTCTGGAGGAGGGGGCAGAGGAGATAAAAACGCCATAATACAAGCCTGTTAGATTTGGTTGAAAAACGTACTGCATTTGTACACAGATAACTTTTGTCGGAAACGGCTGGGGAAAAGAATAATAGTAGCATGATTTTTCATGACTTTTTTTCTGACGCATGGCGGGGGAAAAATTCCTGACGACGCTTGTGCACCAGAAGCCACCGACAATAAACAGGATCTTACACCTATTTATCCACAGATTTATGGGATAACCCAAATTTTTGCCGATCACTGGTTCGATTTACAGCCTTGACGTGGGCACTTTTTTGCGAAATTGTCCGTTTTGTGCGTAACTTACGCGAATAATCTGTGGATAAAAACGACGTTGGTGGATCTTTCGCCAGCGTCGGATCCTAAGCGGACATAGATCACATTTTTACTCTATACATGTCTGTTGATAAGGCTGTAATTGCTTATTTTAAAACGATTAATGTGATTTTTATTTTTTCTTGGTTTTTGAGCTCCCCAGAGTTTTACCGGCTTATCCCTTGAGTTCTTCACACACCTATCCACAGAAAAAGTGAATAAAACCGGGGTGAAATGGCCCCACATGTTTATAACTTTGCCATTATCTGTGAGTTATCCCAATGTTATCCGGTTTGCAGGGCCGCAAAGCAGTGGTTTACCGCCTGTAGCTTGTGTGAAACAATCAGGGTATCTATGCGAATTTAAGCTTATCGAGGTAGTCCGGTGATCGATGATGATGGCTACCGCCCGAATGTTGGTATCGTAATCTGTAATCGTCAGGGGCAAGTCCTGTGGGCTCGCCGTTACGGTCAACACTCCTGGCAGTTTCCCCAAGGTGGGATTAACCCTGGTGAAACCGCAGAACAGGCAATGTACCGTGAGCTGTTCGAAGAAGTGGGGCTGAGTAAAAAGGATGTGCGTATCCTGGCCTCAACCCGCAACTGGTTGCGCTATAAATTGCCAAAACGTTTGGTGCGTTGGGACACAAAGCCGGTTTGTATCGGCCAAAAGCAGAAATGGTTTCTGTTGCAGTTAATGTGCAATGACGCTGATATCAATATGCAACGCAGCAGCACGCCGGAGTTTGACGGCTGGCGCTGGGTGAGTTTTTGGTATCCGGTGCGCCAGGTGGTGTCGTTCAAACGTGACGTATACCGCCGGGTGATGAAAGAATTCGCCGTGACCGTGATGCCAATGCAGGAGCAGGCAGCACAGCGGCAGACCCCCGCTTATCGCCGGAAGAGAGGTTAAGTTAAGCCGACTATGCTCACGCGCTTGCGAGAAATTGTTGAGAAGGTGGCCGCGGCGGCCAGTCTGACAGATGCGCTGGATCTTTTGGTTAATGAAACCTGTCTGGCAATGGATACGGAAGTCTGTTCCATCTATCTGGCGGACAACGACCGCCGTTGCTATTACCTGATGGCGACACGCGGGTTAAAAAAACCGCGTGGGCGTGCCATCGCGTTGGCATTTGATGAAGGTATAGTCGGGTTGGTCGGGCGTCGTGCGGAGCCGATTAACCTGGCAGACGCGCAAAGTCACCCCAGCTTCAAATACATTCCTCAGGTGAAGGAGGATCGTTTCCGATCCTTCCTCGGCGTGCCTATCATTCATCGCCGTCAGTTGCTGGGCGTGCTGGTAGTGCAGCAGCGTGAGCTACGTCAGTTTGACGAAAGCGAAGAATCCTTCATGGTGACGCTTGCCACGCAGATGGCCGGGATCCTCTCGCAGTCACAGCTTAACGCTATTTTTGGTCAATATCGTCAGACGCGTATTCGTGCACTGGCGGCATCGCCGGGCGTGGCGGTAGCGGAAGGCTGGCAAGACAGCAGCCAGCCATCTCTCGATCAAGTTTATAAGGCCTCGACACTCGATACCGCGAGCGAACGGGAACGTCTGACTCAGGCGCTTGAAGAAGCTGGGGCGGAATTCCGTCGCTTCAGCAAGCGCTTTGCCGCCAGCTCGCAAAAAGAGAGCGCGGCGATCTTCGATCTTTACTCTCACCTGTTGAACGACGCCCGTCTTAAGCGCGAACTCTTTGCCGAAATTGATGCCGGCTCTGTGGCTGAATGGGCGGTTAAACAGGTGATTGAAGTCTTTGCTGCGCAGTTCGCCAGTTTACAAGACACCTACATGCGCGAGCGTGCGAGCGATCTGCGTGCACTTGGCCAACGCCTATTGTTCCACCTCGACGACACCACCCAAGGCGCCACTCAGTGGCCTGCGCGTTTTGTGTTGGTGGCAGATGAACTGACCGCCACCCTGTTGGCCGAAATGCCGCAGGACAGACTGGTAGGTGTCGTCGTGCGTGACGGTGCTGCCAACTCCCATGCGGCGATATTGGTTCGCGCGATGGGCGTGCCGACGGTGATGGGGGCCGATATTCAGCCTGCGCTGCTCAGCCAGCGGCTGCTGATTGTCGATGGTTATCGCGGTGAACTGCTGGTTGATCCTGAACCGGTACTTGTTCAGGAATACCAGCGGCTGATCAGCGAAGAGCAGGAATTAAGCAAGCTGGCTGAAGACGACGTTGAGCAGCCGGCCCAACTCAAAAGTGGTGAACGAGTTCAGGTAATGCTTAACGCGGGTCTTAGCCCGGAACACGAACAATTGCTGGGTGGGCGGGTCGACGGCGTTGGCCTGTATCGCACTGAAATACCATTCATGCTGCAAAGCGGTTTTCCTTCAGAGGAAGAACAAGTCGCGCAGTATCAAGGCATGCTCCAGCTGTATCCGAACAAGCCAGTGACGCTGCGTACGCTGGATATCGGCGCCGATAAGCAACTGCCGTATATGCCGATCAGCGAAGAAAACCCATGTTTGGGCTGGCGCGGTATCCGTATCACACTGGATCAGCCGGAAATATTCTTGATTCAGGTGCGGGCCATGCTGCGTGCCAATGCAGGCACGGGCAATCTGGGTATTCTTCTGCCGATGATCACCAGCCTGGAAGAGATCGACGAGGCTCGACGTTTGATCGACCGCGCAGGACGGGAGGTTGAAGAGGTACTCGGGTATGAAATCCCGAAACCGAAACTTGGCATCATGCTAGAAGTGCCGTCGATGATCTTCATGATCCCGCATCTGGCCAGGCGTGTTGAGTTTATTTCGGTGGGCACCAACGATCTGACCCAATACCTGTTGGCGGTAGATCGCAACAATACCCGGGTGGCATCGCTGTATGACAGCCTGCATCCTTCCATGTTGCAGGTGCTTAAATTGATCGCCGTTCAAGCCAAGGCCGTCGGGCTGCAGGTCAGCTTGTGTGGTGAATTGGCCGGTGACCCTATGGGCGCATTGCTGCTGGTGGGCATGGGTTATCGTAATCTGAGCATGAACGGCCGCAGCGTGGCACGCATCAAATATCTGCTGCGACATATTGAGTTATCTGACGCCGAAGTGCTGACGCAACGGGTACTGAACGCGCAAATGACCACCGAAGTGCGCCATCAGGTCGCGGCGTTTATGGAACGGCGTGGCATGGGCGGTTTGATCCGCGGCGGTAAGTAAGGTCACGGACTGACTGATTTTTTTACAGAACTTTTCCCAGCAGGCCAGCCCGGAGGGGGTTAAGCTTATGCTATTATCCGCCTCCTCAACTGCGTTGAAAGCAGCGGAAAAGTAGTGTTTCTGCTGTGTTTTACCGCGTTTGGCACCTGCCGCCCCCGGATGGGGAAGAATAATAGACATGTTGTGGTGATAGATGACCAATAGCTATCTGGCGTTTCCTAAATTTGATCCGGTGATTTTCTCTATCGGCCCGGTCTCTCTGCATTGGTACGGTCTGATGTACCTGGTTGGCTTTGTATTTGCCATGTGGTTGGCGGTACGCCGTGCTAACAAGCCGGGCAGCGGTTGGACCAAGGATGAAGTAGAGAACCTGCTGTATGCCGGTTTCCTCGGTGTGTTCGTCGGTGGCCGCGTTGGCTATGTGCTGTTTTACAACCTGCCGCTGTTCCTGGATAACCCGCTCTATTTGTTTAAGGTCTGGGATGGCGGCATGTCGTTCCACGGCGGTTTGATGGGGGTGATCCTGGTGATGTTCTGGTTCGCTCGTCGCACCAAACGCACCTTCTTCCAGGTTTCTGATTTTATTGCCCCGCTGATCCCATTCGGTTTGGGTGCTGGCCGTTTAGGCAACTTTATCAACGGCGAGCTCTGGGGGCGTGTCACCACGGACACTCCATGGGCCATGCTGTTCCCTGGTTCGCGCAGCGAGGACGTGGCGATTGCCGCCGCCGACCCGCAGCTGTTGCCAATCCTGAATCAATACGGTGTGCTGCCGCGTCACCCATCCCAGCTGTATGAATTGCTGTTGGAAGGTGTGGTGCTGTTTATCATTCTGAACCTGTTTATCCGCAAACCACGGCCGATGGGGGCTGTCTCCGGCCTGTTCCTGATTGGTTATGGCGCATTCCGCATTATCGTCGAAGCTTTCCGCCAGCCGGATGCTCAGCTCGGCCTGTTCGACGGCGTCGTCAGCATGGGGCAGATCCTGTCCGTTCCAATGGTGGTGGCCGGTATTATTATGATGATTTGGGCGTACCGTCGTCGCCCGCAGCAACAACTGTCGTGAGGAACAAATGAAACAGTATCTGGATTTGATGAACAAAGTGCTCGCCGAGGGCACCCCTAAAGCCGACCGTACCGGCACTGGCACGTTGTCGATTTTCGGCCACCAGATGCGTTTCAATTTGCAGGAAGGGTTCCCGCTGGTCACCACCAAAAAATGCCACCTGCGTTCAATTATTCATGAATTGCTGTGGTTCTTGAACGGTGACACCAACGTGGCTTACTTGCGGGAAAACAACGTCAGCATCTGGGACGAATGGGCTGACGAAAACGGCGATCTTGGCCCGGTGTACGGCAAACAATGGCGCGCCTGGGGGGCTGCGGACGGTCGTCAGATCGACCAGTTGACCACCGTGCTGAACCAACTGAAACAGGATCCGGACTCGCGTCGTATCATCGTTTCTGCCTGGAATGTAGGTGAGCTGGATCAGATGGCGTTGGCACCATGCCACGCGTTCTTCCAGTTCTATGTGGCAGACGGCAAATTGTCCTGCCAGCTGTACCAGCGTTCCTGCGATGTGTTCCTCGGCTTGCCGTTCAACATTGCCAGCTATGCGTTGCTGGTGCATATGATGGCGCAGCAATGCGATCTGGAAGTGGGTGATTTCGTTTGGACGGGCGGCGACACACATCTGTACAGCAATCATATGGAACAAACCCAACTACAATTGACCCGCGAACCGCGCGCGTTGCCTAAGCTGGTGATCAAACGCAAACCGGCATCGCTGTTCGATTACCGCTTCGAGGATTTTGAAATCGAAGGTTACGATCCGCACCCAGCCATCAAGGCACCGGTTGCCATTTGATTTTCTCGGCATAATTTATCCCCAAGGGCGCACTGGTTGCGCCCTTACTTTTTCCTGCATACGCCTCGATTATCTCTGCGCTCTGTTTCTCATTTTTCTATGTTTTTCCTCCCGTTACATCAAAAGGTTGCGTGGCGTAATTCATGTCGGCTAAAGCACCCTTTCTCCTGAGGCATGCTTGCTTACACTGGCCGCTATGAATAACGAAACGATGTTTAACTCTGCTGGCCAATGTGGCATGACGCTCATTGAACTGTTGGTGGTTATGACCTTGGCAGGTCTGTTAACCGGTTGGGGAATCAGCCATTGGCGTGATTACCAGCAGGCCTTGCGGTTGGAACATACCGCACAACAGTTGCTGGCTTTTCTCACACGCATGCAAGCGGACGCTAACTGGCGTAATCGCACGGCGTTGCTGGGTGTTAAAACCGGTGCGCGCTGGTGCATTCGCAACGGCCTTGCCCCGTCGGATTGCAAAGCGAGCGGCGATGATGTCTTCATTCCGCATTACACGGATGTGCAGCTGGCAGGTTATACCCAAAAAGAGATGGGCTTCTATGGTCTGCGTAACAATGCACAAGCTGGGCATATCGTACTGAGTAACGGTGCCGGTAGCCTTCGGATGGTGTTATCTGCCAAGGGGCGACTGCGGTTATGCAGTGAAGGCGTGAGCATAAGAGGGATTGCCACATGTCAGCCTTAGAGCGCGGTTTTACCTTGCCAGAGGTAATGTTGGCACTCACATTCGGCAGCCTGATTGCGTTGGCGGCGGCTAAAACTTATCCGGTCTTGCGTCAGCACAGTGTCGATGTTGGCCGGCATTATCGGCTGGAATCGGTGCTGCGGCAGCTGGCTTTTGGCATAGAGAAAGATCTACGCCGTGCCGGTTTCTGTGCGGGTCAGTGCCGGGGAAAGCCCATGCTGATTAGTCATGCCAGCGGTGAGGCTGCGGACAGTTGCGTGATCGTTGCCTACGACATCGCTCGCAACGGTCGCTGGGAAGCCTCCGGCGCTGATGCCAGCTACTTCGGCTACCGTCTTCGACAGGGCATGCTGGAAGGGCAACGTGGTGTAAAGCACTGCAGCGGCACGGGCTGGGAACGTCTACTCGATAACGACGAGGTACGCATTGAAACCTTTAACCTCAAGGTCAACACGGGCGACAGAGGTAAAACCTGGGTTGCGCTGGCATTGACTGGTCGCTCGAAAGCCAATAGCGGTATACGGCGCAGTTTGCATTGGGCAATTAATATGGCTTCGCTACCATGAGTCTGGGCAAGCAACGAGGTGGCAGCACCCTGGCAGCAGTGATGATGTTGTTGGTGCTAGGGTTGATGTTACTGAATGCTCAGCATCGCCAACTGGACAGTGCCTTACTGCTGTCGTCCGACGAGAAGCACTACCTACAGGCCTACAATCAGGCTGTTTCGGCACTCAGTTGGGGCGTGGCACAATCCTGGCCGCGCGATCGTCTTGTCACCACTGATTGGTGGTGTCAGAAAACTGATGCATTGCGTGCCTGCGCAAAATTGTCTGCTCAGACGGGCATTGTGCTGGTGCGCGGTGAAGCCGAGATGAATCATGGGGAGCCGCTGCGGATATATCAACGGACGAAGCCTGACGGGACGGAAAGTTCGATCGGACTGGTTGCAGAAGCGGGGGGCTGGCTGGATTTTTGCCCTGAAAAAAAACAGGTGGATTGTGCAGAGTAAGCAGCAAGGCTTCAGTCTGCCGGAGGTGATGATTGCTGCGTTGCTGTTCGCGGTGTCGCTGCTGGGATTGTTACAGTATCATCAGGTGCTGTTGCAGTCGTTCCAGCGTCAGTGGCAGTATCGACAGGCTTGGTCGTTAGCGCATCAGCAATTAGAGGTTTTCGCCGCAACTGGACGCGTGGATGCAGGGCTATCGTTACCTACGCTGGGGTGGCTGCTTGATACAGAGCTGAGTACCCCGCAGCCCTTCTGCCAACGGCTGACGGTAAAAATACAAACGCCCCAGCGACAGTGGGCGAAACTCAGTCGTTGGTACTGCAAACGCCAGTGAACCGGCAGAAATTTTGTTTTAAGGGAGCTCCCAATGTTTAGGGTTTATCATTCCAACCAGTTGGATTTGCTGAAAACGTTGACCAGCGCGTTGATAGCCAGAGAGCCATTGGCCGATCCTTTTCAACAGGAAGTGGTATTGGTGCAGAGCCCCGGTATGGCGCAGTGGCTACAGATGCAACTGGCTGAACAGTTTGGCATTGCTGCTAACATCGCTTTCCCGCTGCCGGCCACCTTCATCTGGGACATGTTTACGCGAGTTTTGCCGGGGATCCCAAAAGAGAGCGCCTTCAGCAAAGACGCCATGACCTGGAAGCTGATGTGGCTGCTGCCCGATCTGCTCACCCAACCTGAATTTTCCCCGTTGCAGCATTATCTCACCGACGACGGCGACAAACGCAAAATTCACCAGCTTGCCGGCCGGGTAGCTGACCTGTTCGACCAATATCTGGTGTATCGCCCGCAATGGCTGGAAAGCTGGCAGAAAGGCGAGCGCATTGACGGACTGGCGGAAGCACAACAATGGCAGGCTCCACTATGGGCGCGACTGGTCGAATACACCCAGGAGTTGGGGCAACCGGAATGGCACCGTGCCAATCTGTATCGTCGCTTTATCAGCGCACTGGAAAAAGCAGAACAACCGCCGGCGGGATTACCGCCGCGGGTATTTATCTGCGGCATTTCCGCCTTGCCGCCGGTATACCTGGAAGCGCTGCAGGCATTGGGGAAGCATATCGATATTCACCTGATGTTCACCAATCCATGTCGCTACTATTGGGGCGACATTCAGAGCCCATCATTCCTGGCGAAGTTACAGAGCCGTAAACGGCAGCACTATCGCGACAAAATGGAATATGCATTATTCAGGGATCCGGATAATGCCGCTTCACTGTTCAATGAAGAGGGTGAACAAGACTTGCCGAACCCGTTGTTGGCCTCATGGGGCAAGCTGGGACGGGACCATCACTTTTTACTTTCGCAGATCGAATCCTCTCAAGAGGTTTTTGCTTTCGTTGATGTCCCTGCGGACAATCTGCTGCATAGCATTCAGCACGATATGCTGGAGTTGAAGAACAGTGCAGTGATCGGCACCACGCCAGAAACGTTGGAAAGTAGCGCCACTAAACGCCAACTCGATCCTGACGATCGCTCAATTAGTCTACATGCCTGCCACAGCCCACAGCGTGAAGTTGAAATATTGCACGACCAGTTGTTGAGCATGCTGGCAAACGATCCTGAGCTGACGCCGCGTGACATCATCGTGATGGTGGCGGATATCGACAGCTACACGCCTTATATTCAGGCGGTATTCGGCAATGCTTCACCTGAACGCTATTTGCCGTTTGCCATCTCTGACCGAAAGGCCAGCCAGGCACATCCGGCGTTGCAGGCGTTTATTTCGCTGTTGGATCTACCGCAGAGTCGCTTTACGTCAGAACAGGTGCTGGCACTGTTGGAAGTCCCTGCATTGGCTGCGCGTTTCTCCATTCGTGAGGAAGGGTTGCGCCTGCTGCGCCACTGGGTTGGAGAGTCTGGTGTTCGCTGGGGGTTGGATGACGACAACGTACGCGAATTGGATTTGCCCGCGACCGGCCAGCACACCTGGCAATTCGGTATTACGCGTATGCTGCTGGGTTACGCCATGGACAGCAACGCCGGTGATTGGCAGGGCGTATTGCCATACGACGAATCTAGTGGGTTAGTTGCTGAACTGGCTGGCCAACTGGCGGAGCTGCTGGCGGCGCTGAGTCGTTGGCGGCAACGTCTGGGGCAGGCACGCTCCCTGGCAGAATGGCAGCCACTGTGTCGTCAACTACTTGATACCTTCTTTGAACAGGACGTCGAAACAGAAGTCGTGTTGGCGCTGATTGAACAGCAATGGAACAAGCTGTTCGAATACGGCTTGGCGGCGCGCTATCCCGATGAGGTGCCGTTGTCTATTTTGCGTGACGAGCTGGCGGCACGTCTGGATCAGGAACGTATCAGCCAACGCTTCCTCGCTGGGCAAATCAACTTCTGTACGCTGATGCCGATGCGTTCCATTCCATTCGACGTGGTTTGCCTGCTGGGCATGAACGATGGGGTTTACCCGCGTACTTTGCCGCCGCTGGGTTTTGATTTGATGGCACAACAGATGAAGCGTGGCGATCGCAGTCGTCGTGATGATGACCGCTATCTTTTCCTTGAAGCGATTCTGTCGGCACAGAAACGGCTCTATATCAGCTTTATTGGCCGCTCTATCCAGGATAACAGTGAGCGTTACCCTTCTGTTTTGGTGACTGAACTGTTGGAGTACCTGGAACAAAGCTATTGTTTGCCGGGCGATGAACATCTGGACGCTGATGGCAGTGCTCACCGCGTGGGCCAACACTTGCTTAACTGGCATTCGCGCATGCCGTTTGCTGCCGAGAATTTTCTGCCTGGTCGCGAGGATCAAAGCTATGCGGCTGAATGGTTGCCCGCTGCCGATAGGCGTGGTGCGGCACATCCACCGTTTAATCAGCCATTATTGCCGGAGGCGCAAACGCAGGTCTCGCTGGATGATTTGCTGCGCTTCTACCGTCATCCTGTCCGTGCTTTCTTCCAACTGAGGCTGGGCGTCAGTTTCATTCTGGAAGAAACCGAACTGCCGGATGAAGAACCCTTCACGCTAGATAATCTCAGCCGCTATCAGTTCAACAGCCAATTGCTGAACACTTTAATCGATGGCGAGGACGCTACGCGCCTGTTTCAGCGGGTACGTGCTGCTGGCGGTTTGCCTTTTGGCCCCTTCGGCGAAATTTATTGGCAGAAGCAGCAGGAAGAGATGACCGAACTTGCCGAACAGGTGCGCGCTGAACGAGGGGAAGGACATAGCCTGGAACTGGATATCGATATTGCTGGGGTGAACATCAGCGGGTGGTTGCATCAGGTACAAGACGATGGGCTATTGCGCTGGCGGCCGTCAACGTTGTCGGCTGTTGATGGGATATTGCTGTGGCTGGAACATCTGGTGTACTGCTGTGTCGGTGGTACTGGAGAAAGCCGCATTTATGGACGCAAAGGTGCCGCCTGGCGTTTTGCCGCGTTAAGCGCGGAAGAGGCTCGCGACCACTTGGCTGAGCTGGTAACGGGTTACCAGCGTGGCCTGTGCCAACCGTTACTCTTGCTGAATAAAAGTGGTTGGGCGTGGCTGAGCCAGTGCTACCAGCCTGAAACGCAGCAGATTGATTGGGATGACGAAGTACAAATCAAGGCTCGGGCTAAACTGCTGCAAGCCTGGCAGGGCGATCAGCGTATTCCTGGCGAAGGCGAGGATCCTTATATACAGCGGGTGTTCCGCCAATTGGATAATATTTATTTAGCGCAAATTCTGGCCGAAACAGAACGTTATCTGTTGCCGGTGGCACGGCATAACCTTGGGTAACAATCCCCCAGTGGTACTGATGGCCTTGTGGTGGTAAAAATAATCAGGGTTATATTCAACTATCGGGGTTAGCCTCGGTCTTACATAACGTACAGGCATATAGACCCGTTGCCTTTCAAGCTGCAGCTTGAAATTCACAGGGTACAGATTTTGATTGTGTCGTTTTGATGTACGCCGTCAACGTCAGGGATGTGGCGCGACGGCGTCAGAATAGGGGTTCATTTTGGATATACGCAGACAGTTGGCCCGCATCACCGGGTTAGTATTATTGGTTATGTTTTGGGCACCGTTGAGTTGGGCTGCACAGGGATGGCAACCGCTGGCGGAGAAGATCAACAAAAGCGATCACGATCCACGCCAGTATCAGGCGATCAAGTTGGCGAACGGTATGACCGTGCTGCTGGTTTCCGATCCTCAGGCACCTAAATCGCTGGCGGCGTTGGCATTGCCAGTGGGATCGTTGGAAGATCCGAATAGCCAGCTGGGGTTAGCGCATTACCTGGAGCACATGGTGCTCATGGGGTCAAAGCGTTACCCGCAGCCAGAAAACCTCTCGGAGTTTCTGAAGAAGCATGGCGGCAGCCATAACGCCAGCACTGCATCTTATCGCACCGCATTCTATCTGGAAGTGGAAAACGACGCGTTGGCCCCGGCGGTAGACCGCATGGCAGACGCTATCGCTGAGCCGCTGCTGGATCCGGGCAATGCCGATCGCGAGCGTAATGCAGTCAATGCCGAGTTGACCATGGCACGTTCACGCGACGGCATGCGCATGGCACAGGTCGGGGCAGAGACATTGAACCCGGCTCACCCGAGCGCGCGTTTCTCCGGTGGTAACCTCGATACCTTGAAAGATAAGCCGGGTAGCAAATTGCACGATGAGCTGACGGCATTCTACCAACGCTATTATTCCGCTAACCTGATGATGGGGGTGCTTTACAGCAACCAGCCATTGCCAGAGTTGGCTGAGCTGGCCGCCAAAACCTTTGGCCGCGTGCCTGACCGTGATGCGACTGTACCGCCGATAGACGTCCCGGCAGTCACCCCTGAACAGCAGGGCATCATTATTCACTATGTGCCGGCTCAACCGCGTAAGCAGTTGAAAGTAGAATTCCGCATCGACAATAACAGCGCTGAATTCCGCAGTAAGACCGACACCTATATCAGCTATCTGATTGGTAACCGCAGTCAGAATACTTTGTCCGACTGGCTGCAAAAGCAGGGGTTGGCGGATGCAATCAACGCCGGGGCTGATCCGATGGTGGATCGCAATGGCGGTGTATTCTCGATCAGTGTCTCGCTGACGGATAAAGGCTTGGCCAAGCGTGACGAAGTCGTAGCCGCTATTTTCAACTACTTGAAAATGTTGCGTACTGAAGGCATCAAGCAAAGCTATTTTGATGAGATCTCCCACGTACTGAACCTGGACTTCCGCTACCCGTCGATCACTCGTGATATGGATTATATCGAATGGCTGGTGGATACCATGCTGCGTGTACCGGTAGAGCATACGCTGGATGCCCCTTATTTGGCTGATCGCTATGACGCCAAGGCGATAGCTGAGCGTCTAGACGCCATGACGCCGCAAAATGCGCGCATCTGGTTTGTTAGCCCGAATGAGCCGCATAACAAGATGGCTTACTTCGTCAATGCGCCATATCAGGTTGATAAAATCACCCCGCAGCGTTTTGAACAATGGCAGCAATTGGGTAAAGGCATCAGCCTGTCGTTACCTGCGCTCAATCCGTATATTCCGGATGATTTCAGCCTGACCAAACCTTCGCACGAGTTTAAAAAACCGGAGATGGTCGTCGACCAACCAGGTTTGCGTGTGTTGTATATGCCGAGTCGTTACTTTGCCGACGAGCCAAAGGCTGACGTCACAGTGGCGTTCCGCAATGCAAAAACCATGGATTCTGCACGCAATCAGGTATTGTTCTCTTTGACCGACTATCTGGCGGGGATTTCACTGGATCAGTTGAGTTATCAGGCTTCGGTTGGCGGGCTGAGTTTTTCCACGTCCCCGAACAACGGTCTGGTATTCAACGCCAACGGTTTTACCCAGCGGTTGCCACAATTGCTGACTTCATTGATTGAGGGGTATTCAAGCTTTACGCCGACGGAAGACCAACTGACGCAGGCCAAATCTTGGTATCTGGAGCAGTTGGACTCTGCCGAGAAGGGTAAAGCGTTTGAACTGGCGATCCAGCCGGTGCAAATGATATCCCGCGTGCCTTATTCCGAACGCAGCGAGCGCCGTGAAGTGCTGAAAACCCTAACGCTGAAGGACGTATTGGCTTACCGCGACAGCCTGTTGGCTGATGCGACGCCAGAACTGTTGGTGGTGGGCAACATGAGCAAACAACAGGTGGATACTCTGGCCTCCACGCTGAAACACCGTCTGGGCTGTACCGGTATTGAGTGGTGGCATGGCGAAGACGTTGAAGTGGCTAAAAAACAGTTGGCCAATCTGCAACGTGCGGGCAGCAGCACCGACTCAGCGCTGGCAGCGGTGTATGTGCCGACGGGCTACGATGAAGTGACAGGCATGGCATACAGTTCACTGTTAGGCCAGATTATACAACCTTGGTTCTACAGCCAACTGCGCACTCAGGAGCAACTGGGTTATGCCGTATTTGCTTTCCCAACGTCAGTGGGCCGGCAATGGGGGATCGGTTTCTTGCTGCAAAGTAACAGCAAGCAACCGGCGTACTTGTATCAGCGCTACCAGGATTTCTACCCGAAAACGGAGAAACGTCTGCGTGAGATGAAAGAAGCGGATTTCGAGCAGTATAAGCAGGCGATGATCAACGAACTGAAGCAGCGCCCGCAAACGCTGAGCGAAGAGGCTGGCCGTTTTGCCAATGACTTCGACCGTGGCAACTTCGCATTTGATACCCGTCACAAGCTAATTGAGCAGATCAAGCAGTTGACGCCGACCAAACTGGCAGATTATTTCCATCAGGCGGTGATCCAGCCACAAGGGCTGGCTGTGCTGTCGCAGGTCAGCGGCAGTGGTCAAGAAAAAGCGGATTACGCTGTGCAACCGGGTTGGGTAACTTATCCCAATGCGTCTGCTTTGCAGAAAACCTTACCGCGTAAGGTGGCGACACCATGACAGAAACGGCCCCGCAGCGGCTTGATCCACTCACATTGCCGCTGTTTGGCGAGCGGCTGATAGAAGCGTCGGCGGGGACCGGCAAAACCTTTACCATTGGTGCGCTGTATCTGCGCCTGCTGCTTGGCCTTGGCCAGGCAGCGGCCTTTCCCCGGCCACTGACGGTGGAAGAAATCCTGGTGGTGACCTTTACCGAGGCTGCCACCGAGGAATTACGCGGACGTATTCGTAATAACATTCATGGGCTGCGTATAGCCTGTGTGCGCGGTAAAGGCGCTAAATGTGACAACCCATTGTTTGTCTCATTGATGGAAGAAATTGAAAATCTTCCGGATGCCGCCGCGCAATTGCTGGCCGCCGAACGGCAGATGGACGAAGCGGCGATTTATACCATCCACGGTTTTTGCCAACGGATGCTGACTCACAATGCCTTCGAATCTGGCATTCTGTTTGAACAGACGTTGGTGCAGGATGAGCTGCCTCTACGCCGTCAGGCCTGTGCGGACTTCTGGCGTCGTCATTGTTATCCATTGCCGATTGGTGTTGCCCGTGCGGTGAGTCAGGAGTGGAGCGGCCCGGAAGCGCTGTTGGCCGATCTTTCCGGCTATTTGCATGGCGAAGCGCCAATGCTGCGTCGACCGCCGAAAGATGATGAAACGGTGCTGGTGCGCCATGAACAAATTGTCGCGCGTATTGATGCCATCAAAGCGCAGTGGCTGGCGGTCGCGGGCGAGCTGGAAACGCTGATCAGCCAGTCCGGGGTTGATAAACGCAGTTACAGCAGCAAACACCTGCCTAACTGGTTGCACAAAGTCGGTGAATGGGTCGTGCTGGAAACCCAGGACTATCAACTGCCGAAAGAGCTGGATAAATTCCGCCAGTCGGTACTGCTGGAAAAAACCAAAAAAGGCGAACCGCCACGCCATGCATTGTTCGTGGCGATCGACGAACTGTTTGATGAACCCTTGACGCTGCGTGACTTGATCATGGCACGGGCGCTGAGTGAGATACGCCAGTCTATCCAGCAAGAAAAACGCCAGCGTGCGGAGCTGGGTTTCGACGACTTGCTAAGCCGCCTGGATAGCGCATTGTGCAGCGAAGGCGGTGATCGGCTAGCGCAAGCAATCCGCCAGCGTTACCCGGTAGCGATGATCGATGAGTTCCAGGATACAGACCCACAGCAATACCGCATCTTCCAAAAACTCTATGTTGGCAGACCGGAATGCGGCCTGCTGCTAATAGGTGATCCCAAGCAGGCGATTTATGCCTTCCGTGGCGCCGACATTTTTACCTATATGCGCGCTCGTTCAGAGGTAAGCGCCCACTATACGCTTGAAACCAACTGGCGCTCGTCACCGGCGATGGTAAACAGTGTTAACCATCTGTTTGCACAGGTGGAAAAACCTTTCCTGTTTGGCCAAATTCCCTTTATTGAGGTTGCCGCCGCCGAGAAAAATAGGGGGTTGGCATTTGAGCTACAAAACCAGTTGCAACCGGCGATGCAGTTCTGGTTGCAACCGGGGGAAGGTGTGGGCGTTAGTGAGTACCAACAATTGATGGCACGCTTGTGCGCTACGCAAATCCGTGACTGGCTCAGCGCTGGGCAAAACCAGCAGGCCTGGTTGGTGAACGGTGATAAACGGCGTGCGGTGCAGGCATCGGATATTACTGTGTTGGTACGTAGCCGCAATGAGGCGGCGTTAGTACGTGATGCGCTCAGTGCGCTGGCGATCCCCTCCGTCTATTTGTCCAATCGAGACAGCGTGTTTGATACACCAGAGGCCAAAGATTTGCTGTGGCTGTTGCAAGCTGTGTTGGCTCCGGAACAGGAGCGTACACTGCGCAGCGCTATGGCGACAGGGCTGATGGGGCTGGATGCTCCGGAGCTCGACGGTTTGAACCATGACGAGCGCGCCTGGGATATGTTGGTTGACGAGTTTGATGAGTACCGTACGCATTGGCTACGCCGTGGCGTATTGCCGATGCTGCGTGAGGTGATGAAACGGCGTCATTTGGCAGAAAACTTACTGGCCAGCTTTGGTGGTGAGCGCCGGTTGACCGACGTTATGCATCTGGGGGAACTGTTGCAGGAAGCCTCAGCGCAGCTCGACAGCGAGCATGCGTTGGTGCGCTGGCTGGCGCAGCAGATTGCTCAACCCAATCGCCAATCCGACAACCAGCAGTTGCGGCTGGAAAGCGACCGTCACCTGGTTCAAGTGATCACCATCCATAAGTCTAAAGGGTTAGAGTTTGATTTGGTGTGGTTGCCGTTTGTCGGTAATTTTCGCCAACAGCAGCAGGTGTTGTACCACGATCGCCAAAGCTTCCAGGCCTTGCTTGACCTCAATGCCAACGAAGAAAGTATCGAATGGGCGGAGGAAGAGCGGCTGGCGGAGGATTTGCGCTTGCTATATGTAGCGCTGACTCGTTCGGTCTACCACTGTAGCATCGGTATTGCACCGTTGATTCAGGGTACACGTAAGAAACAGGGTGACACCGATTTACACCGCAGTGCGCTAGGCTATCTGGTACAAGCTGGCCAGACCGGCGATGCGGACTATTTACAGCAATGTTTGCAACGGCTGGTCGGTGCGGGGATCGCGCTGTCGCCAGTTAACACGCTGGATGAAGAACCCTGGCAACCACATAGCCCGGCGCTAACCGAACTGGCAGTAAAACATTTCTCGCGTCAGGTACAGGATTTTTGGCGTGTGACCAGTTATACAGGCCTGCAACAGCACGGTGCGGGCCTGATGCAAGATTTGTTACCACGGCTGGATGTTGATGCCGCAGGCGAGTTAGCGCAGGACAGTGAGCCAGCGCTTACACCGCATACCTTTCCTCGTGGCGCTGGTCCGGGGACTTTCCTGCACAGCCTGTTTGAAACGATCGATTTTACCCAACCGCTCGATGAGGCGTGGTTACTGGATCAGTTGCAGCAGCAGGGTTTTGCCGAGCATTGGCAGCCGGTACTGCTGGCGTGGATGCAAGTGTTGTTGAACACTCCACTTAATGATGCCGGTGTCGCGCTGTCGTCGCTTGCGCTGCAGCATAAACAGGCCGAACTGCAGTTTTATCTGCCGATCGAGCAGCTGTTGCAGGCGCGTGAGTTGGATAAGCTGGTAAAACGTTACGATCCGCTTTCTGCCCGCTGCCCTGAGTTGGATTTCCAGCAGGTGCAGGGAATGCTGAAAGGATTTATCGACCTGGTGTTCTGCTGGCAGGGGAAATATTACCTGCTGGACTATAAATCAAACTGGTTGGGCGAAGACAGCAGTGCTTATACCCAACCGGCGATGGAGCAGGCGATGGCAGAACATCGTTACGATTTGCAGTACCAGCTCTACACACTGGCCCTGCACCGCTATCTGCGTCATAGGTTGCCAGATTATGATTATCAGCGGCACTTCGGCGGAGTGATTTATCTGTTCCTGCGCGGAGTGGATGCACAGCATCCTGGCAACGGCATTTTTGCCTGCCGCCCGGAAGCGAAATTGGTGGAAGGTATGGACCTGTTATTCCGCGGCGAAACCATTGCGGCGGAGGATGCATCATGATCACGCTATTGGAGCAGGCGCAGGCGCTCGGCGTGTTACGCCCGCTTGACCTACAGTTCGCACGAGTAGTTGCAAGGGCCGATGAGCCGGATATTCTGTTGGCTGCGGCCTGTCTCAGCGCAGAGGCTGGTGCTGGCCATGTTTGTCTGATGTTGGAGCAGCTGCTGCCGGAAAACCTTTTTGACGGACGTCAGCCGGAGCTGGCACAGGCTGCATGGTTGGCTGCAGGGCAGTTGGATGTGGCCGGTTGGCAACGGCGCCTTTCTGCCTGCGGGGCAGTGGGTGATGGCACGACTGCAATGCCGATGGTTTTGCAACAGCAGCGTTTGTACCTACAGCGAATGTGGCAGAACGAAGGGGAGGTTGCTGCATTTATCAGCAGCGATAGCCTCCATCAGTCCGTTGAAGAAGCGGAGCTACGCGCTATTCTTGACCGCCTATTCGGCGAGGCGACAGATGAAGCGGACTGGCAGAAAATTGCGGCAGCCGTGGCGGCAACGCGGCGTATAGCGGTCATTTCCGGCGGACCGGGCACCGGTAAGACCACCACGGTCGCCAAATTGCTGGCGGCACTGGTGCAACTTGCTGAGGGGCGTCGGTTGCGTATTCAACTGGCAGCGCCCACCGGCAAAGCGGCGGCGCGTTTAACCGAATCTCTGGGCAGTGCCAGCAAACAACTGGCGTTAACCCCGGAGCAGCGTGCGCTGTTCCCCACAGAAGCTTCCACGTTGCATCGCCTGCTGGGCGCTCAGCCCAACAGTCAGCGTATGCGTTATCACAGTGGCAATCGGCTGCATCTGGACGTGCTGGTAGTCGATGAGGCCTCAATGGTCGACTTGCCAATGATGGCGCGTTTGATAGCCGCTTTGCCTGCTCAGGCTCGGGTGATTTTTCTGGGAGACCGTGACCAACTGGCTTCGGTAGAGGCTGGGGCTGTATTGGGGGATATTTGCCGCTTTGCCGAACAAGGCTACAGCGTTCCGCGAGCCGAGCAACTTTCGCGTCTGACCGGCTGTTTATTACAGGGACAACGTGCTCAAGCGGAGGCGGCAGTGCGCGACAGCTTGTGCCTGCTGCGCAAAAGCTATCGCTTTGATGCCAATTCAGGCATTGGTCAATTGGCTTTTGCCGTGAATGCTGGTGACGCTAAACGTGCCTTGGCGGCGCTCAACGGCAGTTTCAGCGATGTTACGGGCTATCCGTTGGCGGAAACGCAAGACTACCAAGTGTTATTGGATTCTTGTGTGACGGGTTATCGCGATTACCTGCGGCAGGTCGCCGAAGGTGCGGATGCCACGGCAGTGCTTGCAGCATTTGGCCGTTTTCAGGTGCTGTGCGCGTTGCGAGAAGGTCCATTTGGTATTGCCGGGTTGAACGAGCGTATTGAGACGGGGTTGCAACGTTCCGGTCTTATCCGTCGTAAGCCTGGTGCTGCGGGGCGCTGGTATTCCGGTCGTCCGGTGATGATTGGTCGCAATGACAGTGCGTTGGGGCTGTTTAACGGCGATATCGGTATTGCCTTACGGGACGAGAGCGGCGAACTGCGCGTTCACTTTCAACTGCCAGACGGCAGTATTAAGTCGGTGCAACCGAGCCGTTTACCGGCGCATGAAACCGCTTATGCGATGACGGTGCATAAGTCTCAGGGCTCAGAGTTTGACCACACAGTGCTGGTGCTGCCCAATCACTTCATGCCGGTATTGACTCGCGAATTGGTCTATACCGCGATCACCCGCGCACGCAAGCAGCTTTCGTTGTATGCCACTGATGCGGTTTTGATACGAGCGATCCGTACGCCAACACAGCGCCGCAGTGGGTTAGCAGAGCGGTTGCAAATCACTGTGTAAGCGGGGCGCAGCATGCTGCGCCCCCAAAGGGCTACAGGTCTGCCAGCAGAATTTTAGAGCGCCGCTGGTAGTTATACAGCGCCTGTTTCTCGACGGGCAGCACGTCGACCTCTGCCGGCGTGAAGCCTCTCTCCTGGAACCAGTGAATACTGCGAGTGGTCAGCACAAACAGTTTGCGTAAGCCCATTTGCCGCGCCTGGCTTTCTACTCGCTGTAGTAACATTTCACCCCGTGATGAGCTGCGATAATCGGGGTGAACCGCAACGCAGGCCATCTCACCGATTTTTTCTTCCGGGAACGGATACAGTGCTGCGCAAGCGATGGTCAGGTTATCGCGCTCAATAATGGTGAACTTGTCGATTTCCATCTCTAATTGCTCACGCGAGCGACGTACCAAAATACCTTGCTGCTCAAGCGGACGAATCAGTTCGAGGATGCCGCCGATATCATTAATCGTCGCCCGGCGCACCTGTTCAGCACTCTCCATGACTATCTGGGTACCGATACCGTCGCGTGAGAACAGTTCTTGCACCAGCGCACCGTCTTCCTGATAACTGATCAGGTGGCTGCGGCGCACACCGCTGCGGCAGGCTTTTACTGCGCCACGCAGGAAGCGCACTGTGCCGGAATGGTAATCTCCTTGCTCTTCCAGTTCCTCGATACGTTTCTGTGCATCGTTAGGGAACAGTTCAGAAATGATCGTCCCTTCCTGATTGGTAACCCCTTGTGACGAACAGAAGCCGATCATTTTCTCTGCCTTCAGTTTGATGGCTAACTGGGTTGCCACTTCTTCTGACGTCAGATTAAAGCTTTCGCCGGTGACGGAAACGGCAACCGGGCCAATTAGCACGATGGCGTTGCTGTCGAGCTGACGGTGGATGGCTTCTTCATCAATACGGCGGATGCGGCCGCTGTGGCAGTAATCCACGCCATCATCAATACCCAGCGGTTGGGCAATGATAAAGTTACCGCTGACGACGTTGATATGCGCGCCCTGCAATGGGGTGTTGTTGAGGCTCATTGACAGCCGGGCGGTGATATCCAGTTGCAGCAGACCCGCAGCTTGCTTAACCAGTTCAAGCGTATGTGCATCGGTGACGCGGGTGTGCTTGTGATAAATCGGTTGGTAATTATGCTGCGCCAGATTGACATCAATCTGTGGCCGCGCGCCATAGACCACCACCAAACGAATCCCCAGACTATGCAGCAGCCCGATATCGTTAACGATGTTGGCAAAGTTCTCATGTTCTATGGCTTCCCCGCCAAGCATAACGACAAACGTCTTGCCGCGGTGGGCGTTGATATAGGGAACTGAGTGACGGAATCCTTGAACCAGCTCTGTACTACGTTCCTTCACGGCCAAACCTCTTTTGCATATTTATACGATATTTTTGTATTTTTATTCTTTTCTGGTCCTGATGGCAAGTACGAAATTGTCTCTATTTCTTTGCTAAGGGCTCTGAATCGTTAATAAATTGAAAAACCATAAAAAGATTTTCTGATGACAGCGCCGGAATGATTGGTTAAAGTTTTCGGCATTCCCGTTTTACTGGTGTTTTATTCATCTGTTTTAATCTGTTATGACTGCTGGAGTCGCATGCCAAACTCAAATCACAATCTGGGCCGCCGTCGTTTATTACAGGGGGTTGCCGCAAGCTGGTTGCTGAGTGTGAGTCGCGTAGGTGTCGCTGCTTCATCGCACGTCATTGCCGTCCGCGTCTGGCCTTCCTCCACCTATACCCGGGTGACGCTCGAATCTAACGTTGAGTTGAAATACAAACAATTTGCGCTGACCAATCCCGATCGCGTGGTGGTGGATATCGAAGGCGTGCAACTCAACAGCGTGTTGAAGGGCATTGTCGGCCAGGTGCGGGACGACGATCCCTACCTGAAGCAAGCGCGTGTTGGTCAGTTTGATCAAAATACCGTTCGCTTGGTGCTGGAGCTCAAACAGAGTGTAAGCCCACATATGTTTACGCTGGCACCGGTACCGGAATATCGTAATCGTCTGGTGATGGATTTGTACCCGAGCAAGGGGGGGAGCGGTGAAGACTATGATCCACTGCTGGCGTTACTGGAAGATTACAACAAGGGGGATCTTGAGCGTACTTTGCCGGCAGAGGCACCACAGGCCGGTAAGGCAGGACGTGACCGACCGATTGTCATCATGCTGGATCCTGGGCACGGGGGTGAAGATCCCGGTGCCATTGGCAAATTTAAAACGCGCGAAAAAGACATCGTGTTGCAGATTGCGCGCCGGCTGAGCACGTTAATCAAGCGCGAACCGAATATGAAAGTCTATATGACGCGCAATGAAGATGTCTTTATTCCGTTGAAGGTGAGGGTGGCGAAGGCGCGTAAGCAACGTGCCGACCTGTTTGTATCGATCCACGCTGATGCCTTTACGAGCCGCGCCGCGCGAGGCTCGTCGGTCTTTGCACTGTCGACCAAGGGGGCAACCAGCTCGGCGGCGAAGTTCCTGGCACAAACCCAGAATGAATCGGACCAAATCGGTGGAGTAAGTAAAAGCGGTGACCGTTATCTGGATCACACCATGTTTGATCTGATACAAACCGCGACCATCAATGACAGTTTGAAATTCGGCAAGGAAGTGCTGAACCGGATGGGGAAAATTAACCGTTTGCATAAGAATCGTGTCGATCAGGCCGGTTTTGCCGTATTAAAGGCACCGGATATCCCATCGATTCTGGTTGAGACCGCGTTTATCAGCAACATAGAAGAAGAGCGTAAATTACGTACCACCCATTTCCAGCAGCAGGTGGCGGAATCTATTCTTGCGGGTATCAAGGCCTATTTTGCCAACGGTGGTGCGGTAGCGCGCAGAGGATAATGTAACAACAGAAGCGGCTGGGCAGATGCCCGGTCGGTTTTTGGCGGATTTTAGATACAAAAAAACACCCGTTAAGGTGCTTATCTGTAGCCATTAAGATTGGTTGCGGAGGCCGGATTTGAACCGACGACCTTCGGGTTATGAGCCCGACGAGCTACCAGGCTGCTCCACCCCGCGTCCGTCTTAATGCTTGTATTATCGAAACCAACATTTCATAAGATACCGCTGGTACAGTATCTGTTGGTTGCGGGGGCCGGATTTGAACCGACGACCTTCGGGTTATGAGCCCGACGAGCTACCAGGCTGCTCCACCCCGCGTCCGTATAATACTTTTTCATCGAATCCAACACTTACTTGATACTGCTCTTGCAGTATCGGTTGGTTGCGGAGGCCGGATTTGAACCGACGACCTTCGGGTTATGAGCCCGACGAGCTACCAGGCTGCTCCACCCCGCGTCCGATGGAAGCGCACTATACTCTCCGTGCATTTTGTTGCAACCCTTTTTGCATTTAATTGAACTAAAACAGCCTTTCTGGTGGATTAGTCCGCAATTTGCGGTCTTTTTCATCGTTATCCGCCCTGTGGCTTTTTTTATTTGCAGCGATTCCTTTATCTATGGGCGTTTGTTATCGTTCGCCGGTAGATCATATCAGTTGAGAGTGTGCGTGATGAAAGGACGTTGGGGCAAATACCTGCTGGGCGGGTTAGTGGTAGCGGTACTGGCAGGCTGTTCATCTAAGCCGACTGACCGGGGACAGCAATATAAAGATGGCCGTCTGGAGCAGTCGCTGGAGCTGGTTAACCAACCTAACGCCAAAGGCGTACCGGTTAATGCCAGGGATTACGCGGATCAACTGATGGAGATTAAAAACGCCTCTCCTTCACTTTTTAATCGCAACAACACGACGTTTCAGGCCGTACAAAGTTGGATGGCCTCAGGCGCTGACACGCGCAACCTGAATCAATACGGCCTCAGTGCCTACCAAATGGAAGGCGTGGACAACTACGGCAATGTGCAGTTTACCGGTTACTACACGCCGGTGTTGCAGGCGCGTTATACCCAACAGGGTGAGTTCCGCTACCCGCTGTACCGCATGCCGCCAAAAGGAAAAGGTCGTTTACCCGATCGCGCAGGCATTTATTCCGGTGCGCTGGATGACCGCTATATTGTGGCGTACACCAACTCACTGATGGACAACTTTATGATGGAAGTCCAGGGCAGTGGTTATGTGGATTATGGCAATGGTCAGCCGTTGGTGTTCTTCGGCTATGGTGGCAAGAACGGCCATGCTTACCGTAGCATTGGTAAAGTGCTGATCGACCGTGGCGAAGTGGCAAAGGCGGATATGTCGATGCAGGCAATTCGTCAGTGGGCTGATACCCACAGCGCAGCAGAAGTGCGTGAGCTACTGGAGCAAAACCCTTCCTTTGTCTTCTTCCGTCCGGAGTCCTTTGCACCGGTGCGGGGCGCCAGTGCAGTGCCACTGATTGCCAAAGCCTCGGTGGCTTCCGATCGTTCGTTGATCCCGGCGGGTACCACGCTGCTGGCAGAAGTGCCGCTGCTGGACAACAAGGGTAAATTCACGGGAAAATATGAGATGCGCCTGATGGTGGCTCTGGATGTGGGTGGGGCGATTAAAGGCCAGCACTTCGACATGTACCAGGGCATTGGGCCGGATGCCGGTCACTCGGCAGGTTTTTACAACCACTATGGTCGCGTTTGGGTATTGAAAGGCGCCAACGTTAACGCGCCGTTGTTTACCAGCCAGAATAATTCCACGTCCGGCGGTTCGCTGTTGGTTACCCGCTAACGGCCATAGTCATATCGATATTGACCCGCAAGGGCCGGACATTCCGGCCCTTATCATTTGCAATGTTAAGGTATTAAAGCGTTATGAACACAGCCTATTCTGAAGCCTACCTGCAACGTTTTGGCGGCACAGCACGTTTGTACGGTCAGCAAGCATTGGCGCTGTTTTCCCAGGCGCATATTTGCGTTATTGGCATCGGCGGCGTGGGTTCTTGGGCTGCTGAGGCACTGGCGCGTACCGGAATCGGTGCCATTACGCTGATTGATATGGATGATGTCTGCGTCACTAACACTAACCGCCAGATCCATGCGCTACGCCAACATGTTGGCCAGTCAAAAACTGAGGTGATGGCGGAGCGTATTCTGGCGATCAACCCAGAGTGCCGGGTGACGTGCATTGACGACTTTATTACTGCCGATAATGTCGCAGAGCTACTGAATAATAATTTTAGCTATGTCATCGATGCGATTGACAGCGTACGGCCGAAGGCGGCGTTGCTGGCCTATTGTCGCCGTTACAAGATCCCCGTAGTCACTACCGGTGGTGCTGGTGGCCAGATAGATCCCACCCAGATTGCGGTGGTCGACCTGGCGAAAACCATTCAGGATCCGTTAGCCGCCAAGCTGCGGGAGCGGCTGAAAAATGATTTCAACGTGGTGAAGAACAGCAAAGGTAAACTGGGTATTGACTGCGTATTTTCCAGTGAACCGCTGGTTTATCCGCAGCCTGATGGCAGCGTTTGTGCATCACGCAGTACCGCAGAAGGGCCAAAAAGAATGGATTGCAGTGCGGGGTTTGGCGCGGCAACCATGGTTACCGCCACCTTTGGCTTTGTCGCTGTTTCCCATGCTCTGAAGAAGATGGTAGCGAAAGCCGCGCGTCAGGCGTAGCGAGCGGCTATCATCTTCACTGCACTCGCTAAGGCTTCCAACCCGCTGGCGCGAGTGGCGCTGAGCTGGGCACGCAGTGCGAGCTTTTCAAACAGCGCCAAGGGATCCATTGCCACAACCTGCTGCGGCGTTTTTCCTTCGACTGCCGTCAGCAACACCGCCAGCAGGCCGCGTACGATGCGGCCTTCGCTGTCGCCATAAAAGTGCAGCGTGCCGTCCGCCAATAACTGATGCCCCAACCAGACCCGGTTCTCACAGCCACTCAACTCCATTTCTGCTGCACGTAACGCTTCTGGCAGTGGCGGTAATTGTTTCGCCAGCATGATCAGTTGGCGATAGCGATCTTCCCACTGTTTCAGCGCGGTAAATTTCTCGATCAACGCCTCGGCAGTTATTTCATGACCAAAGGGGTGGGGGGCAAGCATAGTCTCTCCGGGAGTCATCTAGTCGGCCAGCAGGTCGATGGCGCTCTGCAGTGCGGCCACCAGGGCATCGACGTCTTCCTGGGTGTTGTAAGGTGCGAAAGAGGCACGTAGCGTACCACTGACACCCAATGCTGCCATGAGCGGCTGAGCACAATGCTGACCGGCACGTACTGCGATGCCTTGTTCTGCCAGCAGGGTAACGATATCGCTGTGATGGATATCGGCAATATCAAACGCCAACAAGCTGGAGCCAGAACACCGGAAGCTGCGGAATCCTGGCAGTTGCGCCAATCGTTGCTCTGCCTGATCGGCCAGATCGCGGCTATAGTGCTCTGCTGCCGTCATATCCTGTTTGCTCAGCCATTCCAGCGCAGCAGCCAGCCCTAACACGCCAGCAATATTTGGCGTACCGGCTTCAAAACAGTGTGGGGGTTTTTGCGGCGTGAAACCGTCGAATGACGCCTGAGTCAACATCTTGCCGCCACCTTGCCACGGTGCCATCTGCGCCAATAATTCACTTTTGCCGTACAGTGCACCAATGCCGGTCGGACCATAGAGTTTATGCCCAGAGAAGGCGTAAAAATCAATGTTAAGCTGCTGAACGTCTGCCGGGCAGTGCACGATACCCTGCGCGCCGTCGATCATCACGCGCGCCCCGACGCGATGGGCCAAATCGATGGCGTACGCCAGATCTGGGCAACCACCAGTGACGTTGGACATTTGTCCCAGTGCCAGCAGGCGGGTTTTCTCGCTCAGCAGGCTTGGTAACTGTGTCAGGTCCGGCAGGTGGTCTGCACCAAGCGGCAATTTCACCACGCGTGCGCCGGTTTGTTCTGCCACCATTAGCCAGGGGATCAGATTGGCGTGGTGCTCGGCCTCGCTCACCAGGATTTCGTCACCCGGTTGCAAGCGGGGACGCGCATAACTTTGTGCCACTAAGTTGATGGCTTCAGTCGTACCACGGGTCCAAATAATGTCATCGGCTGACGGAGCATTAACAAGTTTAGCGACCTGCTGACGTGCCTGTTCGAAACGCAGGGTCAGATCTTGCGCCGCGCGGTGTTGGCTGCGGTGCACGGTGGCAGCGTCGTCACGGTAAAACTGCTGCGTAGCGTTGATGACCGCCAACGGTTTCAACGCGGTGGCGGCGCTATCGAGATAAATGCCTGCTTGTTGCAAAGCAGGAAACTGATTACGAAAAACGATGGGGTTAAAAGGTGTCATACCCTGATTGTCACTGGCTTGAGTCAATGGTTGATCCTGTCCTATTTTATCGCCAGAGACAAGCTATCCCGCATATTAGGATTCATCGGCTGGAAATTATGGATAAGTTTGTTATGCTAATAAGTACGCGCTAAATAATGGCGTTGAATAACATAAAGGGTTTTTTACAGCATTTAAAACTACAAGGAGTCCACAATGAAGAAGACAGCCGCAATTATCTCTGCTCTGATGCTTACGTTCACCCTGGCAGCCTGTTCCAGCAACTACGTGATGCACACCAATGATGGGCGCACTATTGTCGCTGACGGCAAGCCAAAAGTGGACAACGACACCGGTATGATCAGCTATAAAGATGCTAACGGCGTTGAGCAGCAGATCAACCGTTCCGACGTGAAAGAAATGGTTGAAAGCAACCAGTAAACGTCAGGCAAAAAAAAGCACCGCAAAGATTGCGGTGCTGCATAAAATCACTATGGACAGACAGGGTAAATGTACAGGAAGTGAAAAAACAGTAGCTTAGCTACCACGTCTGGATTGCCAGACAATTTGCAAACACAACATCACAACCACAAGCCAAAAGTTCATCGATGTCCTCGACACCCAATTCCTTTTCGTTCCGGCCCGGGAAGTGCCGCCACTATAGGTATTTGCTGGCGCATGCTCAACGGACAATTTATAATGGCTCGGATTAAAAAAACTAATGGTAGCGTTTTGCTGTCCTGTGCCTATTGCACGGCAGACAACGCCGCTTGATTTTTTATGCCGAATCATTCGGAATATTGTTACACAAAAGTAGCTAATAAATGTCTAAACGCTTACCACCTCTTAATGCGCTGCGGGTCTTTGACGCGGCTGCCCGTCACCTGAGTTTTACCAAAGCGGCAGAAGAGCTGTTTGTCACCCAGGCCGCGGTGAGCCACCAGATCAAGTCGCTGGAGGACTTCCTTGGCCTGAAGTTGTTTCGGCGTCGTAATCGCTCTCTGTTACTGACGGAAGAAGGGCAAAGTTATTACCTGGATATCAAGGAAATCTTCTCCTCGATCAATGAGGCCACGCGTAAGCTGCAGGCGCGTAGCGCCAAGGGTGCATTAACCGTCAGTTTGCCCCCGAGTTTTGCTATTCAGTGGTTGGTGCCACGACTGTCAGGCTTTAACTCAGCTTATCCGGGAATCGATGTGCGAATCCAGGCGGTGGACCGTGAAGAAGACAAGTTGGCGGATGATGTCGATGTGGCGATTTTCTATGGTCGTGGTAACTGGACAGGTTTACGTGCCGAGCGTTTATACGCGGAATATCTGTTGCCGGTGTGTTCACCGAGCTTGCTGACCGGGGAACATGCATTAAAAGTGACGAGCGATCTGGCTTATCACACGCTACTGCATGATACTTCCCGCCGCGACTGGTTGGCCTATACACGTCAATTGGGGTTACAACACATTAATGTGCAGCAAGGCCCGATTTTCAGTCACAGCGCCATGGTCGTTCAGGCTGCGGTGCATGGGCAGGGGATTGCACTGGTGAATAACGTGATGGCGCAGACCGAAATTGAAGCCGGACGGTTGGTCTGCCCGTTTAACGATGTTTTGGTCAGTAAAAATGCTTTTTATCTGGTATGTCATGACAGCCAGGCAGAACTGGGTAAAATAGCCGCCTTTCGTCAGTGGATCCTGGCACGAGCAGCCAGCGAACAAGAAAAGTTCCGCTTTCGCTACGAACAATAAGGTCGGTCGCCGTTTTATCGCAACCGGCTCTCTTTAATAAAGGTAAATAACGATGAGCAGTCGTTCAATGCTGATTTTTGCTGCTATCAGCGGCTTTGTATTTGTTGCTCTGGGCGCGTTTGGCGCACACGTATTAAGTGGCACGCTAGGTGCTAACGAGATGGTTTGGATCCGTACTGGTCTGGACTACCAAGGGTTCCATACCCTGGCGATCCTGGCGTTGGCCGTGGCGATGCAACGCCGCGTTAGCCTGTGGTTTTATTGGAGCGGGGCGCTCTTGGCGCTCGGCACTGTACTGTTCAGCGGCAGCCTGTACTGTCTGGCGCTGTCACACCTGAAGGTTTGGGTTTATATCACGCCGGTTGGCGGTGTGTGTTTCCTGATCGGATGGGCATTGATGTTGATTGGCGCTTTGCGTCTGAGGAAAAAGGCCGAGCGCCATGAATAGACTTGCGTTGTATTGCCGTCAAGGCTTTGAAAAAGAGTGTGCGGCGGAAATTACTGCAAAGGCTGCTGAACTGGAAGTGTTCGGCTTTGCCAGAGTGAAGGATAACAGCGGCTACGTGTTGTTCGAATGTTATCAACCGGATGATGCTGATCGCCTGGCTCGGGAAATCCCGTTCCGTGAACTAATCTTTGCCCGCCAGATGTTGGTGGTTGGTGAGTTGCTGCGTGATTTGCCGCCGGAAGACCGTGTATCACCGATTGTTGGCATGCTGATAGGCGTGGTTGATCGTGGTGGTGAGCTACGCGTGGAAGTACCGGACACTAATGAAAGCAAAGAACTGTTGAAGTTCTGTCGTAAGCTGACGGTGCCGTTGCGTTCTGCAATGCGCGAACAGAAGGTGTTGATGGCGCGTGAGAACGCGACCCGCCCAGTGGTTCACGTGTTCTTTATCGCGCCGGGTTGCTGCTATGTCGGTTATTCCTTCAGCAATAACAACTCGCCGTTCTACATGGGGATTCCGCGTCTTAAGTTCCCATCCGATGCCCCAAGCCGTTCTACGCTGAAACTGGAAGAGGCATTCCACGTATTCATTCCTGCCGATGAGTGGGACGAACGTTTGGCGAGCGGTATGCATGCGGTTGATCTGGGCGCTTGCCCGGGCGGCTGGACCTATCAATTGGTCCAGCGCAGCATGATGGTACATGCGGTAGATAATGGCCCAATGGCACCGAGCCTGATGGATACCGGCCAGGTAACGCATCACCGTGCCGATGGCTTCAGATATGAACCTTCCAGCAGCAAGATTTACTGGCTGGTGTGTGACATGGTGGAGAAGCCGGCGAAGGTGACTAGCTTGATGATTCAATGGCTGGTGAAGGGCTGGTGCCGTGAGGCGATCTTTAACCTTAAACTGCCGATGAAAAAGCGCTACGAAGAGGTTTCTCAGAACCTGTTGTCTATCAAGGAAGCGTTGGATTCGGCGGGTATCAGCTCAGAGATTCATGCCAAGCAGCTGTACCACGATCGTGAAGAAGTTACCGTGCACGTTCGCCGTATGTGGTCGGCTGTGGCAGGTCGTCGCGACGAGCGTGAATAAAAACGCTGTCGGCAGTAACCTTAAACCTTAAATAATTCGAGTTGCAGGCAGGCGGTAACTGAGCGAGTCCCGATGAGTTTACTCAAAATAAGTGATTCGGGTGAGTAAAGGCACCAATGCCCCTGCAACTTGAAGTCTGTCGGGTATCGTTAAAGCGGTAACCGCAGTTGTTGTAGGTTGCCGGTTAACGTCAGATCAGTTCGTAATGTCGCCACTTTTTTACTGATATAAGCCATTTCGCGGTGCTGTTGCAGTTTACCGCGCCATTTCTCCGGCACATGTTCCAAATCCTGATACAACCCATCCAGCGAACCTGCCTGCTGTAACAGCAATACTGCCGTCTTCGGTCCAATACCTGCCACGCCAGGGATTTTGCTGCTGCTTATTCCCGCCAACCCCCAGTAATCCGCCAACTGCTGTGGTGATACCCCAAACTCTTGCTGTACAAAGGGCATATCCAACCAGCGTTTTTGAAAGTAATCGCGGATCTGTACGCTGGGTGCTAACAGTTGGCAATAGCCTTTGTCGGTGGACACAATGGTCACCTGATGGCCGCCACCTGTGACCTTCGCGGTCAGCGTTGCCGCCAGATCGTCCGCTTCATTGCCCGGAGAATGCCAACAGGCCACACCGAGCGCTTCAAACGCCTGTCGGAGCTGCGGCATTTCCTGCTGTAAATTTTCTGGCATTGGAGAACGCCCGGCTTTGTAATCGGGCAGAATTTGATGACGCCAGCTTTCACTACGGTCATCTTCGTCAAATACCGCCACGGCGTGCGTTGGCCGACTGTGCTGAATCAACTGCTGCAGCGCGTGCTGGCAAGCATTCACACAGGGAGAACCCTGCACGGCGTGTATGCGGCGGATGAGGTTCAGAGCATCAACGATCAGTAGGTGTATAGGCATTTACGCGTTGTCTTTCAAGCTGCAGTATTGTGACTTGATAAAGTCAGAAAAAAGAAGGGCGGCTTTAGCGCCGCCCGGAGATGGTCAGGCTACGATTTCGTAGCAGGGAACATAAGCGGTACCGGGTAGCTTCATACGATGCTGGGCAACAAAGCCCTGAAGCAGGCTGTCCATCTGCTTCATCATTTGCGGTTCGCCGTGAAGCTTGTACGGGCCAAACTGCTCGATAGCATGAATGCCATTTTCCTTCACGTTACCGGCTACGATACCGGAAAATGCGCGGCGCAGCGCAGCTGCCAACTGTTCGGCTGGCTGATCCGGATACAGGTTGAGATTCGCCATATTTTCGTGGCTTGGCTCAAACGGTAATTGCAGATCTGGTGCTATGCGGATTGACCAGTTAAAGCTGTAGGCATCACCGGTATTGCGGCGATTCTCTTTCACCAATGGCATGGCTTTCTTCATCTGACGTGCGACTTCAGCCGGATCGTCGATGATGATGGTGTAATGGCGGCGAGCTTCTTCCCCCAACGTGTTCATGATGAACTCGTCCAGCACACGGAAATAGTCGGCACTTTCTTTCGGGCCGGTGAGGATCAGTGGCAATACCTGCTCGCTGTTTTCAGGGTTCATCAAGATACCCAGAAGATACAGCAGCTCTTCCGCGGTGCCGACACCACCCGGGAAGATGATGATACCGTGAGCGATACGTACGAAGGCTTCCAGGCGCTTTTCAATGTCCGGCATGATCACCAGTTCATTGACCAGCGGGTTAGGCGGTTCGGCAGCGATGATCGACGGTTCGGTCATGCCGATAAAGCGACTGTTATAGTAGCGTTGTTGCGCATGGCCTACAGCAGCACCTTTCATCGGTGCTTCCATTGCCCCTGGCCCGCAACCCGTACAGATGTTCAGCTCGCGCAGCCCGAGTTGGCTGCCAACTTTGCGTGCGTACAGATATTCGTTTTCGTTGATTGAATGGCCGCCCCAGCACACCACCATATTAGGATCTTCATCGAGATGCAGCGCACGGGCGTTGCGCAAGATAGAGAACACCAGGTTGGTAATATGGGCTGAGTTTTCCAGGTTCAGATGCTGAAAACGGCCAGCGCTGTCTATTTGGCCGTGAACGAACAGGATATCGCGCAGCACAGCGAACAGGTTGGCTTGCAGCGATCGGATAATCCTGCCATCAACAAAGGCGTCTTCAGGTGGATTCACAAGCTCAAGTTTGACCCCGCGCTCACGGCGCAACACGTTAATATCAAAGCTTTCGTAGCGTGACAGCAGCTGTTTGCTGTTGTCGGTCTGGCTGCCAGAATTCAAAACTGCCAGTGAACAGTTGCGGAACAAACGGTATAGATCGCTGCTGGCAGTGCGCTTCAGCATGTCTACTTCCAGCTGCGACAGCAAATCCATAGAGCCAAGCGGGCTGATGTGTGTAATCAAGGTAACTCCTTTGCACCCGGAAAGGGGCAGTAGTAATCCATACGCAGCAGAACAGCATCTCGTTATAGTTAGCGCACGACGGCAACATCATCGTTTGCCAGTCGCAATGCCCAGCGCTCCTGATTTAACCTTACCGCCGTCCCCTGTTTTTTACCAATAGAAACCGCTCGTTAGCTCAGTTGTTGAGCACTGTTTCGCACTATTGGCGTGCCAGACGGCCATGTGACGGGACAAAATCAGTGTTACTGCGCCATGGATTGATGTCCAGCCCGCCACGGCGGGTGTAGCGCGCATACACCGTCAGGCTCTGCGGCTGACAATAGTGCATCAAATCGTTAAAAATACGTTCTACACACTGTTCGTGGAATTCATTGTGGTGACGGAAGGACACCAGATAACGCAGCAGTGACTCACGATCGATCTGCGCACCACGATAATGAATTTGCACCGAGCCCCAGTCTGGCTGGTTGGTGATCAGGCAATTGGATTTCAACAGGTGACTGACAAGCTGCTCTTCTACCTGTTCCGTGCCGGTCGCATTTTGCAGGTAGTCAGCATTGAACTCATAGTTATCGATACGGATGTCCTGGTTATCGATGCATTCGCCATCCAGTCGGGCGATCTGGCTGCCTTCCAGTTGATCTACGCGGAACAATGAGACGCTGACCTCACCCTGAGCGCAGGCAGACAGATCGCGCTGCAAGGTGCTGCGTACAGTCTCCCAGTCGTTGAAAGGCGTTTGGTTAAAGCTATTGAGGTAAAGTTTGAAGCTCTTGGACTCAATGAGGTTGATGCTGTCAGCGTTGAGGCTAATCTCTCCGACTGCTACCTGCGGCAGGCCGTTGTCATTCAGCCAGGAGAGTTCGTACAGCGTCCAAATATCGGCACCGTGGAACGGCAAGTTGTCCGGATACAAACCCAGCGGCTCACGGTTCATGCTGCGTGGTACAGCTTGCAGCAATGTCGCGTCATAGCGATCGCGGTACGCGGTAGTTTTGCCTAGGGTCAATGCCGACAGGGCGTGATGGTCTTGATATGAGGACATCTGCTGTCACCTTGGTAATAGATAGGTACAATGGATGCCAGTTTACCGTATGCGAGAAAAAATATGGACCATGAAGTACCGCACGCTCTGCGTGAGTTCACCCAGCGCTATGTTGATCTTTGGCAGCAGGAACGCGGTCATGCGCCAGCAAGCCAAGATCTGTACGGCGTGCCATCGCCTTGTCTCGTAGAAAACCGGGATGACGAGGTGCTGTGGTTACCGCAGCCGTTTACCCCATCAGCGACCCTGGAAAAGGTAGAAACTGCGCTTGAGCTTCGCCTGCAGCCGGACATCCACCTGTTTTATACCCAACAGTATGCGGGTGACATGAGCGCCCAGTTTGGCGAGCATGATGTGACGTTGTTGCAGGTGTGGAGCGAGGACGATTTTATTCGCCTGCAAGAAAACCTGATCGGCCATCTTGTGACGCAAAAACGCCTAAAATTATCACCGACGTTATTCTTGGCCACCACTGAATCAGAAATGACTATGGTCTCATTGTGCAACGTGAGCGGTAATGTGGTACTGGAGCAATTCGGGAGTGATAAGCGCACGTTGCTGGCGGCTTCGTTGGGCAATTTCCTCGACGCATTGCGCCCACAGCTTGATGTTTGACGCTAATTTCACCGTAATCCGTGTGAGAGATCTCTCACACGGGCTGTGAGAGATCGCTTTTAATTTTTCCCTGCCAGCGGCTCAGACGCGTTTTATTGTTATCCAGATCAATTGGTTAGATTTTCTTTAGGATAACTCTTAGCATTAATTTCCTGTCAACCAACCAGTAAGCCCTTGTGAACCAGAGATAATTAAGCGATCTTATGTTTACCGGAAGGGACGCTGTGGAGCTGGAAAGCATCAGGATGATGCAGCTTCAGGACGAAGAAAAGGATGCGCTCAGTGAAGAGCGAAGGATGGCGTCAGGAGATGCTCAGGATGTTTCAGGATTGAAACCAGGGACACCTCCAGGACGGAGATTGAGAGCCGGCACAGGATGGTTGGCGGGCCATGAAGGCTGAGGAACCGCATCAGGATGATGCTACAGGATAACGCCAGGACGGTTTGGTCAGGATGGCCGTAGGAAAAGTTTTCAAGGATTGAGCAGGGAGCACACTGTGTAGCAGGACTGCTATAAAACGAACCGAGGGCACTGTTAGCGCAGTGCCCTCAACTTTTATATTGGTTATGCATTAAGCACCAAAGATGCTTGTCCCTGCTCAAATTCATCTCAGTTGTTAACCAATCGCCCCCAGCGTATCGCCATGACCCTGTTTCTTCGGTAGCAGGAATAATGTGGCGTAAATATCCAGCAGATAAATTGCCGCCAACAGGCTGATTGCCGCAGTGAAGGATACCTGTGTCACCAATGCGCCGATGACCAATGGCCCGAGTCCGCCAACACCACGGCCAAGATTAAACAGGATGTTTTGCGCGGTAGCGCGTGCCTGAACGGGGTAGGTATCCGAGATCAAGGCGCCGTAGCCTCCAATCATGCCATTAACGAACAATCCCATCAGTGCCCCGGCAAACAGCATTAGCGTTGGGTCGCTAAGCTGCGCGTAGACTATCACCATCACTACAGCGCCAATCTGATAGCTGATAAAAATCTTCCAGCGAGTGAAGCGATCGGCCAATACGCCAAATAGCCAAATACCGAATGTCATGCCGATCACTGTGACCGCGGTCCATAAGCCGGACTTGGTCAGCGAGAACCCGAAATTTTTTGCCAGATATGTTGGCATCCAAATCATCAGTCCGTAATAACCGAAATTCTGCACCGAACACAGGATGAAAATGCCGATGCTGGCCTTGCTGGTGGCCCGATCTTTGAACAGCAACCTTATACGTTGAGCGAATGACAATTGCTCACCGGTACGTTGTTGGCGGACGAACTCTTCCGGTTCACCCAAGGTGCGACGGATCAGGAATGACACCAATGCAGGGAGTAAGCCAACCAGGAACATACCGCGCCAGCCTATATGAGTCAGCAGCAGTGGCGTGAGAAACGCCGCTGCCAGCACCCCAAGTTGCCATCCCATGCCAACATAAGCAGAGGCACGGTTGCGTTTTTCCGCAGGCCAGGCTTCGGCGATAAGTGCCATACCGATGCCAAACTCACCACCGAGTCCGATCCCCGCCAGTGTGCGATAGGCGAGTAAATCCCAGTAGCCTTGCGCCAGGGCGCACAGACCCGTAAATAATGAAAACATCAGGATAGTGATAGTCAATACCCGAATACGACCAAAGCGATCGCTGAGGTGGCCGAAAATCACCCCTCCCAGTACGGCGCCGATCAGCGTCCAGGTGACCAGTGAGCCGGCGGCGGAAGAACTTAGTCCCATTTCGATACTGATTGCGGGCAGCATAAAGCCGAGGATCAGCAAATCGAAGCCGTCCATCGCGTAGCCGGTGACCGAAGCAAGCATGGCTTTGCCAGGCGTGGCGTGATTTTTTGTCGTTGTAATTGCGGGCATCTGTCTAATCTGCGTGGTTTATTTGGTAAGTATATTGTGCCGTGTGGCGCTGTAGGCCACCAGTTCAAATGTTCGAACGTTATCCACTCAGCTGGATTTGGGCTATAAAAAGTAAAATGCTATGCTTTGCGGCCTTTCAGCCGCGCCGCTGAATATCATGGTTTAAACAGATCGAGAATGCAGATGAGTATACAAAATCAGGTTCGCCTTAGTTTGCAGGCAATTGAACAGTCGATGCGAGAGTTGGCGCTGTGGCAGGCCACGCCGCCAGAGCCTGAAGCTTTTGCCAGCCCCGAGCCGTTTTGCATAGATAGCATGTCGGCGGAAGCGTGGTTGCAATGGGTCTTTTTGCCGCGTATGTACGCGCTGTTGGATGCAGGTGCGCCGTTGCCGACGCGTTTCGCTATCACGCCTTACTTTGAAGAGGCGCTGAAAGATAATGAGCCTAACTGCATGCCGCTGCTGGTGCAGTTGCAGCGTTTGGATGTCATGCTGAATAAAGAGCCACAATAATGCTTGAGATCCTTTATCAGGATGAGTATTTGGTGGCGGTGAATAAGCCTTCCGGGTGGCTTGTTCACCGCAGTTGGCTGGATCGTCATGAAACCCAATTTGTCATGCAGACCGTTCGTGATCAGATTGGCCAGCATGTGTTTACCGTACATCGCCTCGATCGTCCTACCTCTGGAGTGTTGCTAATGGCACTTTCCAGCGACGTCGCGCGATTGTTATCGCAGCAATTTGAGCAGCACCAGCTGCAAAAAACTTACCATGCGGTAGTGCGTGGTTTTGTGCCCGAAGGCGATACTATCGATTATCCGTTGACGGAAGAGCTGGATAAAATTGCGGACAAGTTTGCTTCGAAGGACAAAGGTCCACAGCCGGCAGTGACTCATTATCGGTCGCTGGCGCAGGTAGAGATGCCGGTGGCCATTGGTCGTTATGACAGTGCGCGTTATAGCTTGGTTGAACTGACGCCGGAAAATGGTCGCAAGCACCAGCTGCGCCGTCATATGGTGCATATCCGCCATCCGATCATCGGTGACAGCAAACATGGCGATCTGCGCCAGAATCGTGGTATGGCTCAGCATTTCGGTTGTTCACGCCTGATGCTTCACGCCAGTCATTTGCAACTGAACCACCCGGTGACCGGTGAGCCGTTGCACCTTTCTGCGCGTTGGGATGAACCTTGGCAGGGCGTAATGTCACAGTTTGGCTGGACAGAGAGTATCCCTGAGCTTGCCAGGGTTGAGTTTCCCCCGGCTAGCGGTCAGGATAACTGATCATTTTCAAAGATATTGAAGGGAGTAGGGGCAATGGCTCAGGTTGGAATCTTCGTGGGAACGGTCTACGGCAACTCATTATTGGTGGCGGAAGAGGCTGAAACTATCCTCAGTGAGCAAGGCCATGAGGTCAAACTGTTTGAAGAAGGCACGCTTGAGGCTTGGCAGTTTTACCGTCAGCACTATGCGCTGGTGATTACCTCAACTACCGGCCAGGGTGATTTGCCGGACAGCATTGCACCACTGTTCCACGCTATCCGTGACCAGGTCGGCTACCAACCGGAGCTACGCTATGGGCTGATCGCCCTGGGTGACAGTAGCTACGACAATTTCTGCGGTGCCGGGCGTGCGTTTGATGCGTTGCTGCAGGAACAAGGGGCCACCCGCGTAGGTGAAGTGCTGGAAATCGATGCGATGGAGCAGCCTGAACCAGAAGTGGTTTCTTGCCCATGGGTTGAGAAATGGGGCACGTTGCTGAAATAGAATTACCCGACGTCTTGTAAGGGGCGAATATATTCGCCCCGATTAATACGGGCGCAGTATGCTGCGCCCCTACAATCTGTACTGTCAGTTCTCTGAACCCTTATTTACCGCGAGTCAGTTTTTCCAGATCGGATTCGATCTCGGCAATCTTGTGGGAAACCACACCTTCCAGATGACGCAGGTCATCAAGAATTTTGCGTTTCAGATCCACTTCCACCTGATCGCGTTGGCATAGCTGATCCAGTTCATCAATTACGTAGCGCAGGTTCGGGTTTATTTCGTGGATTTCTTTGTAACCCTGACCGGCGTTGTCTGCTACCACAGTTTTACGTTGGCGCGGATATTTGAATTTCACGCTCTTGGCGAAGAACTCGCCTTTATCCTTGCGGAAATAAATCTTAAGAATGTCGTTATTGGCCTCCTGACGCAGGCTATAGCGATCGACATCTTCCGGTTGATTGATTCCTAAGCTTTTCAGGTTGTCATACATAATAGCGCCACCTTATAAATAGACTTTATTCCACGGTCTGGGATTATGGCGAATAACCATGCCAGAGACTGTGACAGCTCACGTAATGAAGACAAAAAAATGGCGGGTTAATCACCCGCCATATCTATTTTAGTCGATGGTACGTAATAGCTCATTGATACCGACTTTACCGCGCGTTTTAGCATCGACTTTTTTGACGATAACCGCGCAATACAGGCTGTAAGAGCCATCTTTGGATGGCAGGTTACCGGAAACCACAACGGAACCCGCCGGTACACGGCCGTAGTGCACTTCACCGGTTTCACGGTCGTAAATGCGGGTGCTTTGACCCAGATATACGCCCATGGAGATAACAGAGCCTTCTTCCACGATCACGCCCTCAACCACTTCTGAACGTGCGCCGATGAAACAGTTGTCTTCGATGATGGTTGGGTTAGCCTGCAGGGGCTCCAGTACGCCACCGATGCCGACGCCGCCTGACAGGTGAACGTTTTTACCGATCTGCGCGCAAGAACCGACAGTTGCCCAGGTATCTACCATGCTGCCTTCGTCAACATAAGCACCGATGTTCACGTAGGAAGGCATCAGAACCGTGTTGCGAGCAATAAATGCACCTTGGCGAACTGTGGCTGGTGGTACAACGCGGAAGCCTTCTTTCTGGAAGCGCGCTTCATCGTAATCGGCGAACTTCATTGGCACCTTGTCGTAATAACGGGTTTCTGCACCGTCCATCACTTTGTTGTCATTGATGCGGAAAGAAAGCAGCACGGCCTTTTTTAGCCACTGATGCGTTACCCACTGACCGTCAATCTTCTCGGCAACGCGCAGGGCGCCGCTGTCCAACAGGCCGATCACCTGGTTTACCGCTTCGCGCGTTACGGTGTCTGCGTTCGCCGGAGTGATTTCTGCACGGCGTTCGAAGGCGCTTTCAATAACGTTCTGTAATTGCTGCATGCTGTTCTCTGTCCTGATGTTGTCTACGAAAAAGTTACTTGTTACCTGTCATTCTTAACGTTGCATCTGTGTTGGTTCGCACTTTTGCCGCCATGATGCAACGTCAATTATTTAGGGTATATCACAATTTATCGTTTGGATTGAGGGCCTCTGTCAACCGTTGTTCCAACTTTCTGCGCGTTTCCGGGTTAAGAGCGCGTCGATCACTGTCGGCCAGAATAAATAAATCCTCAACCCGCTCGCCAATGGTGGAGATGCGTGCGCCGTGTAAAGACAGACCGAGATCGGCAAACACTTCTCCTACCCGGGCCAGCAGACCTGGCTGATCGAGTGCGGTCAGTTCCAGATAGCTACGACGGTCTGTATGGGTTGGTAAGAAACTGACTTCGGTCGGTACGCTGAAATGACGCAGTTTGGAGGACGGCCTGCGCACGCGCGGCGGCTGATACTCTCGTTGAGTAATGGCTTGTACCAGCGCGTGACGGATCGCTGCATGACGGTCCTGGGCTAACGGGCTGCCATCTGGCTCCAGCACGATAAAGGTATCCATTGCCATGCCGTCGCGGTTAGTGAAGATCTGTGCGTCATGCACGCTTAGGTTACGACGATCCATTTCGCCAGCTACGGCGGCAAACAGGTAAGGGCGATCCGGGCTCCAGATGAAAATTTCTGTGCCTCCACGTGTCGCTTGCCTGCTGACCAGTACCAACGGTTTGGTGGAATCATGGGCCAGCAGGTGGCGGGCGTGCCAGGCCAGCTGATTAGGTGAGTGGCGGAGGAAGTAATCGGCACGGCAGCGGCTCCAGATACGGTGCAGCGCTTCTTCGTCGATATTGTCCATACGCAACAGTGCCAAGGCCTGCAGGCGGTGATGTCGCACACGCTCACGCAGATCCGGGCTGTTTTGCATGCCACGCCGCAATTGTTTTTCGGTGGCAAAATACAGTTCACGCAACAGGCTCTGTTTCCAGCTGTTCCACAGGGTTTCGTTGGTGGCACAGATATCCGCTACGGTCAGGCAGACCAGGTAACGCAGACGGGTTTCGCTCTGTACTTCTGCACTAAACTGCTGAATAACTGTCGGATCCTGAATGTCACGGCGTTGTGCGGTCACCGACATCAACAGGTGGCAGCGTACCAACCAGACAACCAATTGAGTCTCTCTGGAATTCAAACCGTGCAGCTCAGCGAACTCCAACACGTCTTGTGCGCCGAGGATAGAGTGGTCGCCACCACGTCCTTTAGCGATATCGTGGAACAAGGCGGCCAGTAACAACAGTTCCGGATTTGGTAGGCGCGGATACAGCTCAACACACAGCGGATGGCGTGGCCGAGTTTCTGCATCGGCAAAGCTTTCCAACTTTTGCAGGACGCGAATGGTGTGTTCGTCGACGGTGTAGGCATGAAACAGATCGAACTGCATTTGCCCTACAATTTTGCCCCACTGCGGCATATAGGCCCACAACACGCTGTGACGGTGCATCGGCACCAGCGCCCGTGAAACCGCACCTGGGTGGCGCAAAATGGCCATAAACAGCTCACGTGCCTCTGGAATGTTGCACAGTGGCTGCTTTAGATGCCGGCGCGCGTGACGCAGTTGGCGCACTGTAGTGGAGTAAATGCCTTTGATATCGCGGTTGCGTACCATCAGGTAGAACATCCGCATGATGGATTCCGGTTGGCGGATAAACAATGTTTCGTCACGCAGGTCGATAAGATCGCCGCGTAGTTGGAAATCATCATTCAGCGGACGCGGCTTTTCCGTCGCGTCCAGTGCCAGGATAGCTTCGTCGAACAGTTGCAGCAGCATGTGATTCAATTCGCCCACGCGGCGCGTCATGCGATAAAAATCTTTCATCATGCGCTCAACGGGCTCGTTGCCTTCTCCCTCGTAGCGCAGCAGCTGCGCCACACTGAGTTGGCGATCGAACAGCAACCGGTTGTCATAGCGCGGCAGCACCAGATGCAGGGCAAAGCGGATACGCCACAGGAAGCTCTGGCACTCGTTGAGTTCGTTGCGCTCTGCCTGCGTGAGGAAACCGAAACCGACCATTTCATCCAGTGAGGTCGCCCCGAAGTGACGACGAGCGACCCACAATAGCGTGTGAATATCGCGAAGCCCGCCGGGGCTGCTCTTGATGTCTGGCTCAAGGTTGTAGCTGGTGCCGTGATAACGCTGATGGCGTTCTTGTTGCTCAACCACTTTCGCGTGGAAAAATTTGGGGGATGGCCAGAAACCATCGCTGAAGATGTGCTTCTGCATTTGCAGGAAGAGGGCGACATCGCCGCAGATCATCCGCGATTCGATCAGGTTGGTGGCGACAGTCAGGTCTGCCAACCCTTCCAACAGACACTCCTCTAGCGTTCGTACGCTGTGGCCCACCTCCAGCTTCAGATCCCACAGCAGGGTGATAAATTCCCCTACACGCTGCGACTGCTGCTCATTCAGACGGCTCTGACTCAGCACCAGTACGTCAATGTCCGAAAGCGGATGCAGTTCGCCACGGCCATAGCCGCCAACGGCCACCAGTGCGGTTTCAGGAATATCTTTAAAGCCGTAGAAGGTCCATAGGCGACGTAGCAGGCGATCGATAAAGTCGCTACGGGCGGCAACCAGGCTTTCGGCGCTGGAGCCGGCATTGAATGCCGCCGCGAGCCAGAGTTGAAACTGTTCAAGGCGCTGTTTCAGCGCGATGCAGTTAATCTCATCATCGCCGTAGGCGTTGGGATATTCAGGCTGTTCCGGCACGGCCTGTTGTGGAATGACCGAGGTGTCTTGTTGGCGAAAGTTTTCAGACATAATACGCAGCCCATAAAAAAGGCCGGCAAAAGCCGGCCTGTGACATCATGCATCGCGGCAAAACGCCGCGGCGCTTACATCTCGTGCGTAATGATGTTGGGGATGGTGTCATCCTTGCGCAACGTCATTATCTCGCAGCCGTTATCTGTGACCACAATAGTATGCTCATACTGTGCCGACAAGCTGCGATCCTTAGTTTTTACCGTCCAACCGTCTTTCATGGTACGGATACGGTAATCACCGGCGTTAACCATAGGTTCAATAGTAAAGGCCATACCGGGTTGCAACACCACACCGCCGTCATCGGCGTCATAGTGCAGTACCTGTGGTTCTTCATGGAACACTTCGCCAATGCCGTGGCCGCAGTACTCACGCACCACAGAAAAGTTTTCGGCTTCGACGAACTTCTGGATCTCTTTGCCCAGCGTGCGCAGGCGGATGCCTGGCTTCACCATTTTCAGTGACAAATACAGGCTTTCTTGAGTGATGCGGCACAGGCGCTCGCCCAAAATGGTTGGCTTACCAACAATGAACATTTTGGAGGTATCACCATGGAAACCGTCTTTGATCACGGTGACGTCGATATTGACGATGTCGCCATCTTTCAACACTTTGTCATCGCTCGGGATACCGTGGCAGACCACTTCGTTGACCGAGATACAGACCGATTTTGGGAAACCGTGATAGCCAAGACAAGCCGAAATGGCCTGCTGTTGGTTAGTGATGTGATCGTGACAGATACGATCAAGTTCGCCGGTGGTCACGCCAGGTTTGACGTGCGGCTCGATGATTTCCAGCACTTCGGCGGCTAATCGGCCAGCCACGCGCATTTTTTGGATGTCATCAGGTGTTTTAATTGAGATTGCCATGAAATTCGTCCGCAGGTGTCGTGCTCGCCGACAACAGAAAGAAATAAGAAGCAGTCTCTTATGGTACCAGCCCGGCCAGAGGCTGCCAAATTTGATTTCTTTACCAGCCTCTGGGCGGTAACAAAAGTTGGTGTCGGGGGCGGGTTTATGGTATAAAGCGCGCCGGCAGATCCGCTCTTCGTCCTTGTGATAATGACGGAAAAGGCCGAAAATACTTTAACTGCACTCACTTTGTGTAAATAACACACACGTATCGGCACATCCGCCGGGGTGCCCTGAGGTGATTTATCACCGCCAGGGTCGGCGTTATGGGATACGTGGAGGCATAACCCCAACTAACTCTATAGAGGTTTAATCATGGCAACTGTTTCCATGCGCGACATGCTCCAGGCTGGTGTACACTTTGGTCACCAGACTCGTTACTGGAACCCGAAAATGAAGCCTTTCATCTTCGGCGCACGTAACAAGGTTCACATCATCAACCTGGAAAAAACTGTACCAATGGCCAACGCAGCACTGGCTGAACTGACCAAGATCTCTTCCCGTAAAGGTAAGATCCTGTTCGTTGGTACTAAGCGCGCAGCAAGCGAAGCGGTAAAAGAATATGCTAACAACTGCGACCAGTTCTTCGTGAACCATCGCTGGTTGGGCGGCATGCTGACTAACTGGAAAACCGTTCGTCAGTCAATCAAACGTTTGAAAGATCTGGAAATCCAGTCTCAAGATGGCACCTTTGACAAGCTGACCAAGAAAGAGGCGCTGATGCGTACTCGCGAACTGGCTAAGCTGGAAAACTCCCTGGGTGGTATCAAGGACATGGGTGGTCTGCCTGACGCTCTGTTCGTAATCGATGCTGATCACGAACACATCGCGATCAAAGAAGCCAACAACCTGGGTATCCCGGTATTCTCTATCGTTGATACCAACTCCGATCCAGACGGCGTTGACTTCATCATCCCTGGTAACGACGATGCAATCCGTGCAATCAAATTGTACCTGACTGCCGTTGCTGCCGCCGTCCGTGAAGGTCGTTCTCAAGATCTGGCCGTTCAAGCGGAAGAAAGCTTCGTAGAAGCTGAATAATAAGGCAAGCTCGTCACTGAGCCCTTATTAACCAGGTATTGAATATGTTGGTTAGGGGGGCCTTTATAGGCCCCCTTTGCTTATCTGAATGAGAACTATCTCTACACGAGATAACCGAGGAAAAAGAAATGGCTGATATTACCGCTGCTCTGGTAAAAGAACTGCGCGAGCGTACTGGCGCTGGCATGATGGATTGTAAGAAAGCGCTGGTTGAATCCAACGGCGACATCGAGCTGGCAATCGAAAACATGCGTAAATCTGGTGCGATCAAAGCGGCGAAAAAAGCAGGCAACGTAGCTGCTGACGGCGTGATCAAAACCAAGATCGAAGGCAACTACGGCGTGATTCTGGAAGTTAACTGCCAGACTGACTTCGTTGCTAAAGATGCTGGTTTCCAGGCATTCGCTGACAAAGTGCTGGACGCTGCTGTTGCAGGCAAAATCACTGATGTTGACGTGTTGAAAGCACAGTTCGAAGAAGAACGTGTAGCGCTGGTTGCAAAAATCGGTGAGAACATCAACATCCGTCGTGTTGCTTCTCTGGAAGGCGAAGTTCTGGGTAGCTACCTGCACGGTGCGCGTATCGGTGTTCTGATCGCGGCTAAAGGCGCTAACGAAGAGCTGGTTAAGCAAATTGCTATGCACGTTGCGGCAAGCAAGCCAGAATTCGTGAAACCAGAAGACGTTTCTGCTGACGTGGTAGAAAAAGAGTACCAGGTTCAGTTGGACATCGCCATGCAGTCTGGCAAGCCGAAAGAAATCGCAGAGAAGATGGTTGAAGGCCGTATGAAGAAATTCACCGGCGAAGTTTCTCTGACTGGTCAGCCTTTCGTTATCGATCCAAGCAAAACCGTTGGCCAAGTGCTGAAAGAGCACAACGCTGACGTTGTTAACTTTATCCGCTTCGAAGTGGGTGAAGGCATCGAAAAAGTTGAGAATGACTTTGCTGCTGAAGTTGCAGCAATGAGCAAACAGTCTTAATGACTGTTAATGGAACCGCCGTCTGGCGGTTCCATTTTATCCAGCCAGAATTACACCGGTGGCAAGCCCTGTGGCATTATACTCAGCACAGGCGCGTTTCATCGGCTGAAATCCCCAATACAAACACTGCTTCTTAGGACAGAACTCCATGGCAACCAATGCAAAACCCGTATATCAGCGTATTCTGCTCAAACTGAGTGGCGAAGCCCTGCAAGGCGCAGAAGGTTTTGGTATCGACGCTAGCGTTTTGGATCGCATGGCTCAGGAAGTTAAAGAGCTGGTCGAACTGGGAATTCAGGTTGGTGTAGTTATTGGCGGCGGTAACCTGTTCCGCGGCGCGGGCCTGGCGCAAGCTGGCATGAACCGCGTAGTGGGCGACCACATGGGAATGCTGGCTACCGTGATGAACGGCCTGGCTATGCGTGATGCACTGCACCGTGCCTATGTGAACGCCCGCCTGATGTCGGCAATTCCGTTGAACGGCGTGTGCGATAACTACAGTTGGGCAGAGGCAATCAGCCTGCTGCGTAATAACCGCGTGGTGATCTTCTCCGCCGGTACCGGTAACCCGTTCTTCACCACCGATTCAGCTGCGTGTCTGCGCGGGATCGAGATCGAAGCGGATGTGGTATTGAAAGCGACCAAAGTGGATGGTGTATACTCCGCTGACCCGGTTAAAAACCCGGATGCAACACTGTATGAGCATATTACCTATCAAGACGTGTTGGAGCGTGAGCTGAAAGTGATGGATCTGGCGGCATTTACGCTGGCTCGCGATCACGGTCTGCCAATCCGCGTATTTAACATGAACAAGCCGGGTGCGCTGCGCCGGGTGGTGATGGGTGAGAACGAAGGTACGCTGATCAGCAAATAAGGCTGTTCTGCCAAATTTAGTGGGAGCGGGTAACGCTATGCGCTGTGCGCTCTCCTTGAGTAAAATTCACGGGCTATACTGTGGTATAGCCTGCCAAGTATCCAGCTTCCAAGGGTTCGCAACGTGATTAATGAAATCAGAAAAGATGCTGATTCACGCATGGAAAAAAGCGTAGAAGCATTCAAAAATCAAATCAGTAAAATCCGTACTGGCCGTGCTTCTCCAAGCATCCTGGACGGCATCATGGTGGAATACTATGGTTCCGCCACGCCGCTGCGTCAGCTGGCTAACGTAACCGTTGAAGACTCCCGTACCTTGGCAATCAACCTGTTTGATCGCTCTTTGGGTTCAGCGGTAGAAAAAGCCATCATGTCTTCTGATCTGGGTCTGAACCCAAGCTCAGCGGGCAGCGTTATCCGCGTTCCATTGCCTCCTTTGACTGAAGAGCGTCGTAAAGACCTGATCAAAGTCGTGCGCAATGAAGCAGAGCAGGGCCGTGTGGCGGTACGTAACGTTCGCCGCGATGCCAACGATAAAGTTAAAGCGCTGTTGAAAGACAAAGAAATCAGTGAAGACGAAGACCGTCGTTCACAGGACGATGTTCAGAAACTGACTGATGCCTACATCAAACTTCTGGATGCCGCTCTGGCGGATAAAGAAAAAGAGCTGATGGAATTCTAATCAGCATCGCGCAGAAAAAAAGCGTCGCCTGGGCGGCGCTTTGTTTTTTGTGGCGCAGATCCCGTTTCATCGTACTGATTGATCATGGACAAGTGGTGGCCAAGGTTACACACTGGAGCACCTCCGATCTCATCAGACAGTTATTCAGAGTGAGCTCATGAAGCAACTGACTATTCTTGGCTCTACCGGTTCAGTGGGGACAAGTACCCTGGCCGTGGTTAGGGAAAATCCCGACCGTTTCGCGATTAAAGCACTGGTTGCCGGCCGTAATGTAGCGGTCATGGCGCAACAGTGCATAGAATTTCGTCCAGCCTATGCTGCGATGGCGGATGAAGGCGCTGCACGTGAACTGCGCATCCTGCTGGCGGAAAACGGCATTGCCACCGAGGTGATGTCAGGTGAACAGGCTGCCTGTGAATTGGCGGCGCTGGACGATGTCGACCAGGTTACGGCGGCCATAGTTGGCGCTGCCGGGCTGCTGCCGACGTTAGCGGCCATTCGTGCCGGCAAACAGGTGCTATTGGCGAATAAAGAGTCGCTGGTGACCTGCGGACGCCTGTTCATGGACGCGGTTCAAAAGAGCCAGACGCAGTTGTTGCCGCTGGATAGCGAGCATAATGCGATTTTTCAGAGTTTGCCTGAGAGCATTCAGCGTCAGTTGGGATACTCTTCATTAGACAGTCATGGTGTCTCGCGCATCGTGCTTACCGGTTCTGGTGGCCCATTCCGTACTACGCCAATGGAACAGTTCGCCACGATGACACCGGATCAAGCCTGCGCCCATCCTAATTGGTCGATGGGGCGCAAGATCTCGGTAGATTCCGCCACCATGATGAATAAAGGACTGGAATATATTGAGGCCCGTTGGCTGTTTAATGCCTCGGCCGAACAAATGGAAGTGATTCTGCATCCGCAGTCGGTGATCCACTCAATGGTGCGCTACGCTGATGGCAGTGTGCTGGCTCAGTTGGGTACGCCGGATATGCGTACCCCGATTGCCCACGCGATGGCATATCCTCAGCGTATCAGTTCAGGTGTAGAAGCACTGGATTTCTGCCGTATTGGCTCACTGACCTTTGCTGAACCTGAGCGGGAGCGCTATCCCTGCCTGTATCTGGCAATTGAAGCCTTTGATGCTGGTCAGGCGGCAACGACAGCACTGAATGCAGCCAACGAAGTCGCTGTGGCGGCTTTCTTGCAGGAGCAGATTCGCTTTACCGATATAGCGGCAGTGAACCAAAAAGTGGTCGAGCGGCTATCAGTGCAGGAACCGTCTTGCATTGATGCGGTCTTAGAAATAGATCGTCAGGCACGTGAGGTTGCAGTTGGATTCGTTAAATCACTGCGTAACTGATACCGGCAATTATCCTATTTTGTTCGCAAATTGCGCGTGCCGCAGTGGGGCCGTTTGTTCAGGCCCGGTTGAGGTGGTATAGTCTGCGCCACCTGTCAGCGGTTATACCGTTGAATTATGGCCTGATTGACATCTCGAATGCCGATAGCGCAGCAGATATTACCTGCTGTCGCTGGGCAGACTGAAAAGCCGTGTCGGGCACACGGCTTTTTTTGCGCGTAAGGGTCTGATGTTCCGGAAGGGCAGTTGTATTTCTATTGAGGAAATAAGTACGAGTTATGTCGTCCGCAAATCAACAAGAGGCTAATCCGTCCACTCTGGGGCCACGACATGTCGCCATTATTATGGACGGCAACGGACGCTGGGCTAAACGTCAGGGTAAGTTACGTGTCTTCGGTCATAAAGCAGGGGTGAAATCGGTTCGGCGTGCTGTCAGCTTTGCCGCCAACAACCATTTAGATGCGCTCACGCTTTATGCCTTCAGCAGCGAGAACTGGAACCGTCCGGTGCAGGAAGTCTCCGCCTTAATGGAGCTTTTTGTCCGTGCCCTGGATAGCGAAGTAAAAAGCCTGCATAAACATAACGTCAGACTGCGGGTGATCGGCGACATCAGCCGTTTCAGTACGCGTTTGCAAGAGCGGATCCATCGCTCTGAGCAACTGACAGAAAATAACGATGGCCTGACACTCAACATTGCTGCCAACTATGGTGGCCGTTGGGATATTATTCAGGGAGTAAGGGAACTGGCTGAGCAGGTGAAGGATGGTGTACTGCATCCGGATCAAATTAGCGAAGAGTTACTGGGTGAGCGGGTCTGTATGAGTGACCTATCACCGGTGGATCTGGTGATCCGCACTGGTGGTGAACATCGCATCAGTAACTTTTTGCTGTGGCAAATTGCTTATGCCGAACTTTACTTTACTGATGTACTCTGGCCTGATTTTGATGAACTTGTCTTTGAAGGTGCGCTGAATGCATTTGCACAACGCGAGCGTCGCTTCGGGGGAACAACACCTATCGGCGCCAATGCGTCCTAGGGGGAACTTTTGCTGAAGTATCGCCTCATAACTGCTCTGATCTTAATTCCGATTGTTATCGCAGCGCTGTTTTTGCTGCCGCCGGTGGGCTTTGCCCTGGTAACGCTCGTTGTGTGCATGTTAGCTGCCTGGGAGTGGGGCCAATTGGCCGGTTTTACTTCCCGCTCGCAGCGCATCTGGTTGGCGATATTGTGCGGCTTCCTGCTGGCGTTAATGATGCTCAGCATTCCGGCTTATCACCAGTCGGTCCATTTGCCACAGGTCGGTGGGCCGTTATGGCTGTCACTGGTTTGGTGGCTGGCAGCGTTGTTACTGGTCCTGTTTTATCCCGGTTCGGCAGCACTGTGGCGTAACTCACGCCCGATACGTCTGGTTTTCGGTCTGCTGACCATTGTGCCGTTCTTCTGGGGCATGCTGTCGTTGCGTCAGTTCGGTTATGAACAAAACCACTTCACCGGCGCCTGGTGGCTGCTGTATGTGATGTTGTTGGTTTGGGGCGCGGATTCCGGCGCCTATATGTTTGGCAAATTGTTTGGCAAGCATAAACTGGCACCGAAAGTTTCTCCGGGGAAAACCTGGGAGGGGCTCATTGGTGGCCTGATCACCTCAGCCCTGATATCTTGGCTGTTTGGCCGTTACGCCCCGTTGAATGTGGTGCCGGCGACCTTACTGATTTGTTCGATAGTGGCTGCGCTGGCTTCGGTGCTGGGTGACCTTACCGAGAGCATGTTCAAACGCGAAGCAGGTATCAAAGACAGTGGTCATTTGATACCGGGTCATGGCGGTATACTGGATCGTATCGACAGCCTGACCGCAGCAGTGCCTGTATTTGCCTGCCTGATGCTGTTAGTGTTTTAATCCGTCAATGGCGGGGAGTGAAGGGATTATGGTTAGCGTGCTCTGGAACTTAGTCGCATTTCTTATTGCGCTCGGTGTTTTAATCACCGTGCACGAGTTCGGGCACTTTTGGGTTGCTCGTCGTTGCGGCGTCCGTGTAGAGCGCTTCTCCATTGGTTTTGGCCGTGCTTTGTGGCGTCGTACAGATCGCCAGGGTACGGAGTATGTGATTGCCCTGATCCCGCTGGGCGGCTATGTGAAGATGCTTGATGAGCGTGTTGACTCGGTTGCACCGGAATTCCGCCATCAGGCATTTAACAATAAGACCGTGTGGCAACGCGCGGCTATCGTCAGTGCCGGCCCTATCGCTAATTTCCTGTTCGCTATCCTTGCCTACTGGCTGGTATTCATTATCGGCGTTCCCAGTTTCCGTCCTGTGATCGGTGAAATCTCACCACAATCGATCGCGGCCAACGCTGAAATTTCGCCTGGAATGGAACTTAAGTCTGTCGATGGTATCGAAACGCCTGATTGGGAATCAGTTCGTTTGGCGCTGGTGACAAAGATTGGCGACGCGCAAACTGAAGTAGGTATCGCGCCGTTTGGTTCTTCTCGGGTGGTGACTAAAACCCTGGATTTACGCCAATGGAACTTTGAGCCGGACAAGCAAGATCCCGTGGTGGCATTGGGTATCATTCCGCGTGGCCCGCAGATAGAATCTGTCCTTGCCGAAGTGCAGCCGAATTCGGCAGCGCAAAAGGCGGGTTTACAAGCAGGGGACAGGATCGTTAAAGTCGATGGTCAGCTATTGGGTCGTTGGCAAACGTTGGTTAAACGGATCCACAACGGTCCAGGACAACCACTGGCTTTAGAGATCGAAAGAAACGGCGCCCCCTTGTCTTTGACGCTGATACCGGATACAAAGCCGGTGGGAAAAGACAAAACCGTGGGTTTTGCAGGCATCATTCCGAAAGTGCTGCCGCTGCCAGACGAGTATAAAACGATTCGCCAGTATGGACCTTTCCCAGCGCTGTATCAGGCTGGGGACAAGACCTGGCAGCTAATGAGCCTTACGGTCAAAATGCTGGGCAAATTAATAACCGGTGATGTAAAGCTGAACAACCTGAGTGGCCCGATTTCGATTGCACAGGGAGCAGGGGCATCAGCTGGGGTCGGGTTTGTGTATTATCTGATGTTCCTGGCGTTGATAAGTGTCAACCTGGGTATCATCAACCTGTTCCCATTACCGGTGTTAGATGGTGGGCATCTCCTTTTCCTGGCGATAGAAAAGCTGAAAGGTGGGCCGGTTTCCGAGCGAGTACAGGACTACAGTTACCGCATTGGTTCGATCGTGTTGGTGCTTTTAATGGGTCTTGCACTTTTCAATGATTTTTCTCGTCTTTAGGGGCGGGGATAGGTTAGGAAGAACGCATAACAACGATGGCGATGAAAAAGTTGCTCATAGCGTCGCTGCTGTTTGGCAGCGCCACCGTATACGGTGCAGACGGGTTCGTAGTGAAGGATATTCATTTCGAAGGCCTGCAGCGAGTCGCCGTCGGTGCGGCGTTACTCAACATGCCGGTTCGCGTAGGCGATACCGTCACTGACGATGATATCAGTAATACCATCCGAGCCTTGTTTGCCACTGGCAACTTCGAGGACGTTCGCGTGCTGCGCGATGGTAATACGCTGATTGTTCAGGTTAAGGAACGTCCTACCATTGCCAGCATCACTTTCTCCGGCAACAAGTCGGTGAAAGATGACATGCTCAAGCAAAACCTGGAAGCCTCTGGCGTTCGGGTTGGCGAAGCGCTTGACCGCACCACGATTTCCAGCATTGAAAAAGGGTTGGAAGACTTCTACTACAGCGTCGGTAAATACAGTGCCTCGGTGAAAGCCGTTGTTACGCCGTTGCCGCGTAACCGTGTTGACCTGAAACTGGTGTTCACGGAAGGGGTTTCCGCCAAGATTCAACAAATCAACATTGTCGGCAATCATGCCTTCACCAACGATGAACTGATTTCGCGCTTCCAACTGCGTGATGAAGTGCCGTGGTGGAACGTGGTCGGCGATCGCAAATACCAGAAGCAAAAACTGGCGGGTGACCTTGAAACCCTGCGCAGTTTCTATCTGGACCGCGGTTACGCGCGCTTCAATATTGATTCGACTCAGGTTAGCCTGACGCCGGACAAAAAAGGCATTTACATCACCATCAATATCACGGAAGGCGAGCAGTACAAGCTTACCGGCGTGGTAGTGAATGGTAATCTGGCAGGTCACTCGGCGGAAGTTGCCCAGTTGACCAAGATTGAGCCAGGTGAGCTGTACAACGGCAGTAAAGTGACCAAAATGGAAGACAACGTCAAAACGATGTTGGGCCGTTATGGTTATGCCTACCCACGTGTTTCCACTCAGCCAGAAATCAACGACGCGGATAAAACCGTGAAGCTGCACCTGAATATTGATGCAGGCAACCGTTTCTACGTGCGCCGTATCAAGTTTGAGGGTAACGACACCAGTAAAGACTCCGTATTGCGCCGTGAAATGCGTCAGATGGAAGGTGCGTGGCTGGGTAATGCTCAAGTTGAGCAGGGTAAAGAACGTCTCAACCGTTTAGGTTACTTTGAGACGGTCGATGTTGAAACCCAGCGCGTTCCAGGTACTGCTGACCAAGTTGACGTCACCTATAAGGTGAAAGAGCGTAACACCGGTACCTTCAACTTCGGCGTCGGTTACGGCACCGAGAGCGGTGTTAGCTTCCAGGCTGGTGTACAGCAAGACAACTGGCTGGGGACCGGCTATTCCGTCGGCATCAGCGGCACCAAGAACGACTACCAGACTTATACCGAGCTGTCGGTAACCAACCCGTACTTCACCGTTGACGGTGTGAGTTTGGGTGGGCGCATCTTCTACAACGACTTTAAAGCAGATGACGCCGACCTGTCTGATTATACCAACAAGAGTTACGGTATAGACGGTACCTTAGGCTTCCCGATCAACGAAAACAACTCGTTGCGTACCGGCTTGGGTTATGTGCATAACGGCCTGTCGAACATGCAGCCGCAGATTGCTATGTGGCGTTATCTGGACTCAATGGGTCTGAACCCTAACACCACCGATCGCGCCAGCTATTCTGCCGATGACTTCACGTTGAACCTGGGTTGGACCTACAACAACCTTGACCGTGGTTATTTCCCAACTTCGGGTAACCGCACAACGCTTAATGGTAAAGTCACCATTCCTGGGTCAGATAACGAATACTACAAGTTGACGTTAGACAGCGTGCAGTACGTTCCGATCAACGACGATCGTACCTGGGTGCTGTTGGGTCGTGGTCGTCTGGGCTATGCCGATGGCATTGGCAGCAAAGAGATGCCGTTCTACGAGAACTTCTACGCCGGCGGCTCTAGCACCGTGCGTGGTTTCGGCTCCAACACCATTGGTCCGAAAGCGGTGTACTACAATTCCAGCTCGTATAGCTGCACCAATGGCACGACGATTTGTAACTCGGACGATGCAGTGGGCGGTAACGCCATGGCAGTCGCCAGTATGGAATTGATCACACCAACGCCATTCATCAGCGAGAAATACGCCAACTCAGTGCGTACTTCACTGTTCGTGGATGCGGGTACCGTGTGGGATACCAATTGGCAGAATACTGCGCAGACCAGCATGTATGATATTCCGGACTACAGTAAAGCGAGCAATATCCGCGTTTCTGCCGGTATCGCTTTGCAGTGGATGTCACCTTTGGGTCCGTTGGTGTTCTCTTATGCCAACCCGATCAAGAAATACGAAGGCGACAAGTCCGAACAGTTCCAATTTAACATTGGCAAGACCTGGTAACAGGTCCCGCTTCTGGGCATAGCAGTTATTAAGAATCGCAAATGCCAGGCGCCCGTCAGAGCATAGAGAGATGATTCTCATTGTTTTGCGGGATAAGTCTGGCAGATTGTGTACTTCAAGTGTCATATGACACAAATGGGTGATGGTAAGGAGTTTATAGTGAAAAAGTGGTTGTGTGCCGCAGGCCTCGGTTTAGCAATGGCTGCTTCAGCTGGCGTTCAGGCAGCAGATAAGATCGCTGTAGTTAACGTCTCCAGCATTTTCCAACAGTTGCCGGCTCGTGAAGCCGTTGCCAAACAGCTGGAAAACGAGTTCAAAGGCCGTGCTGGTGAGCTTCAGAACATGGAGCGTAGCCTTCAGACCAAAATGCAACGTTTGCAGCGTGATGGCGCTACCATGAAAGCTAGCGATCGTAGCAAGATGGAAAAGGACGTGATGGCACAGCGCGAGCAGTTCTCTCAGAAAGCACAGGCTTTTGAGCAGGACAACCGTCGCCGTCAGATGGAAGAGCGTAACAAAATCCTGAGCCGTATTCAGGACGCTGTGAAATCTGTTGCCAGCAAAGAAGGCTACGACGTAGTCATCGATGCTAACGCTGTTGCCTACGCAGGTTCTTCTAAAGACATCACTGCTGACGTGCTGAAACAGGTTAAATAACACATGCCTTCAATTCGACTGGCTGATTTAGCGCAGCAGTTGGATGCACAATTGCACGGTGATGGCGATCTCGTCATCACCGGCATTGCTTCTATGCATTCGGCACAGGCTGGCCAAATCACGTTTTTGTCAAACAGCCGCTATCAAGAGCAGCTGTCTTCCTGCCAGGCAAGCGCAGTAGTGCTTACCGAAGCGGATTTACCACACTGCCGTTCTGCGGCGCTGGTGGTTAAAAACCCTTACCTGACTTATGCGCGTATGGCGCAGCTGATGGATACGACGCCATCCCCGGCTCAGGATATCGCCCCAAGTGCGGTTATCTCCCCTGACGCTACGCTGGGGCAGCATGTTGCCATCGGGGCAAATGCGGTGATCGAGTCTGGTGCAGTACTGGGTGATAACGTGGTTATCGGCCCTGGCTGTTTTATCGGCAAAAGCGCACGCATTGGCGCGGGTACGCGTCTGTGGGCGAACGTAACGATTTATCATGAAGTTGAGATCGGCCAGCGCTGCTTGATCCAGTCCGGGACTGTGATTGGTGCTGACGGTTTTGGCTATGCCAACGAACGCGGCGAGTGGATCAAGATCCCTCAGCTGGGTACGGTGATTATTGGCGATCGCGTCGAGATTGGTGCCTGCACCACGATTGACCGCGGCGCGCTGGATAACACCCAGATTGGGAATGGTGTTATCATCGACAACCAATGCCAGATTGCACATAACGTGGTGATTGGCGACAATACCGCCGTCGCCGGTGGTGTGATTATGGCTGGCAGCCTGAAAATCGGCCGCTATTGCCAGATCGGTGGAGCCAGTGTGATCAATGGTCACATGGAGATCGCCGACAAGGTTGTTGTCACCGGAATGGGAATGGTTATGCGACCAATCACCGAACCTGGGGTATACTCTTCGGGCATTCCGTTACAACCCAACAAAGTGTGGCGTAAAACCGCTGCGTTGGTGATGAATATCGATGAGATTAGCAAGCGCTTAAAAGCTGTCGAACGAAAAGTCGGAAAAGACGATACCCGATAAATTGTACGCTGCATTGCGGCGGCAACTGAGCGAATCCCTTGGCATCTAAAACACGATGCTACTGGGGGATAAGTGAAGGCAGCTAACAACATGCAGTTTGCACGATGTAGGGTATAATCACTGCCGCCCGCCACACTGGGTACAAAACGAAACGCGTTGGTCATGAGACCAAAAGCGCAAAGAGTTGTTAATTTGCGGCCTGCATGACTTCCTCCTTATTGGGGGCAGCGCAGGCCGTGTTGTTGATGCCATCAGTTTTTAGAGACAGGAAGAGTATTTTGACTACTGACACTCATACTCTGGATATTGCAGAAATTTTAGAGCTGCTTCCTCACCGTTACCCGTTCTTGCTGGTCGATCGCGTCCTCGAGTTTGAGGAGCACAAATTCCTGCGTGCGGTGAAGAACGTATCTGTAAATGAGCCGTTTTTCCAGGGACACTTCCCTGGTAAACCGATTTTTCCAGGCGTATTGATTCTGGAAGCCATGGCGCAAGCCACCGGTATCCTGGCGTTTAAAAGCGTCGGCAAACTGGAACCGGGCGAGTTGTATTACTTTGCCGGTATTGACGAAGCCCGCTTCAAACGCCCGGTAGTGCCAGGCGATCAGATGATCATGGAAGTCACCTTTGAGAAAACCCGCCGTGGCTTGACGCGTTTCAAAGGCGTGGCGACGGTAGACGGCAAAATTGTCTGCGAAGCAACCATGATGTGTGCCCGCAGCCGGGAGGCATAATCCGTGATTGACGAAACCGCCTTTATCCACCCTAGCGCAATAGTTGAAGAAGGCGCCATTATTGGCGCTGGCGCGCATATCGGTCCCTTCTGCTACGTCGGCTCCCAGGTGGAAATCGGCGCTGGTACGGTACTGAAGTCCCACGTTGTGGTGAACGGCATTACCAAGATTGGCCGCGATAATCAGATCTATCAGTTCGCATCCATCGGTGAAGTGAACCAGGATCTGAAGTATGCGGGCGAACCAACGCGCGTTGAAGTTGGCGACCGTAATCGCATCCGCGAGAGCGTCACTATTCATCGCGGCACTGCGCAGGGCTCTGGCCTGACTAAAGTGGGCAGCGACAACCTGTTGATGGTTAATGTGCATGTTGCGCATGACTGCGTAGTTGGTAACTCTTGCGTACTGGCCAACAATGCCACGCTTGCGGGCCATGTCGAAGTTGATGATCATGCCATTATCGGTGGCATGACGGCTATTCATCAGTTTTGCATTATTGGCGCGCACGTGATGGTTGGCGGTTGCTCCGGGGTTGCTCAGGACGTGCCTCCTTTCGTCATCGCACAAGGTAACCACGCTACACCATTCGGCGTTAACGCCGTTGGTCTGAAGCGTCGTGGTTTTGATAAGGATGAAATGCAGGCGATCCGTAATGCCTACAAGATCCTTTATCGCAGTGAAAAAACGCTGGATGAGGCGAAGACAGAAATCGAAGCCCTGGCTAAAGAACAGCCAGTGGTGCAGCAATATCTCGATTTCTTCACCCGTTCAACCCGCGGCATTATTCGCTGACCTATGCTAAATCGCCCATTGACTATCGGATTGGTCGCCGGAGAAACGTCCGGTGATATTCTTGGCGCCGGTTTGATCCGTGCGCTCAAGGCGCAGATTCCTGACGCGCGTTTTGTGGGCGTCGCTGGCCCGCTGATGCAGGCGGAAGGCTGCGAAACCTGGTATGAAATGGAAGAACTGGCGGTAATGGGCGTGGTCGAGGTGCTTGAGCGCCTGCCACGCCTGTTAAAGATCCGCAAGGATCTTACCCGCCGGTTCAGCGACCTGAAACCGGACGTGTTTGTGGGTATTGATGCACCAGACTTCAATATCACTCTGGAAGGTCGACTGAAACAACGCGGTATCCGCACCATTCACTATGTCAGCCCGTCCGTTTGGGCCTGGCGTCAAAAGCGCGTTTTCAAAATTGGCAAAGCCACCGATTTGGTGCTGGCGTTTCTCCCTTTCGAAAAAGCGTTTTACGATCGTTTTAACGTTCCTTGTCGTTTTATTGGCCATACGATGGCCGACGCAATGCCTCTTCAGCCGGATAAACTGACTGCGCGTGCAGCATTAGGTATCGCGCCTGATGCACGTTGTCTCGCTTTGCTTCCGGGGAGCCGCGGCGCAGAAGTCGAGATGCTGAGTGCCGATTTCCTGAAGACTGCACAGTTATTGCGTACGCGTTATCCAGATTTAGAATTGGTCGTACCCTTGGTTAATGCCAAGCGACGTGAGCAGTTCGAGCGTATCAAGGCTGAAGTGGCACCAGAACTGCGGGTTCATCTGCTGGACGGTCAAGGGCGTGAGGCGATGATCGCCAGCGATGCTGCATTACTGGCCTCTGGTACTGCTGCGCTGGAATGCATGTTGGCCAAATGCCCGATGGTGGTGGGCTACCGCATGAAGCCATTTACCTTCTGGTTGGCACAGCGGTTGGTGAAAACCCCTTATGTTTCATTGCCTAATTTATTAGCGGGCCGTGAAATAGTCACTGAACTGTTACAGCATGATTGCGTACCGGAAAAACTGGCAGCGGCGGTGATGCCTCTGTTGGAAGAGAGTCCGCAAACCGATGAACTGAAACAGACTTTCCTTACTTTGCACCAAAGCATCCGTTGCGGTGCTGATGAACAGGCCGCTCAGGCTGTGTTGGAGCTGGCAAAAGCATGATTGAACCTTTCATTTATCCTGCCGCGACATTGATTGCCGGTGTGGATGAGGTTGGCCGCGGCCCCTTGGTGGGCGCGGTTGTGACCGCCGCAGTGATTCTCGATCCTACCCGACCAATCGTTGGTTTGGCTGACTCGAAAAAACTCAGTGAAAAGCGCCGATTGGCGTTATATGACGAGATCATTGAAAAGGCTCTGTCCTGGAGTCTGGGACGCGCTGAGCCGGATGAGATTGACCAACTTAACATTCTGCATGCCACCATGCTGGCGATGCAGCGTGCTGTTGCTGGATTGCATATTGCGCCGGACATGGTATTGATTGACGGCAACCGTTGCCCGACATTGCCGATGCGTTCGCAGGCGGTAGTGAAGGGTGATAGTCGTGTCGCGGAAATCAGCGCGGCGTCCATTCTGGCGAAAGTGACGCGTGACCATGAAATGACCGAGCTGGATCGTGTATTCCCGGACTACGGTTTTGCGCAGCATAAAGGTTATCCGACCGCCTTCCATCTGGAGCGGCTGGCCGCGCTGGGTGCGACCGAGCATCATCGCCGCAGCTTTGCCCCGGTAAAAAGGGTGTTGGCGCTGTAATTTGCTGGTCTGGGCATCCAGACCAGGCACGCGATAGAGTTAACCCGGGCATCAGTTCACTGAGCCCATAGATTCAGGTATCTGGATATGGCCGAACCTCGTTTTATTCACCTGCGCGTTCATAGTGACTATTCCATGATTGATGGATTAGCCAAGATCGGACCGCTGGTGAAAAGAGCCGCCGCGTTAGCCATGCCTGCTTTGGCAATTACCGACTTTACCAACCTATGCGGTTTGGTGAAGTTTTATGGCAGCGCGCACGGCGCCGGGATCAAACCGATCATCGGTGCAGATTTTCACGTGCAAAGCGACGTGCTGGGTGATGAGCTGGCACAGCTCACTGTGCTGGCTGCCAATAATGAGGGTTACCAAAACCTGACGCTGTTGATCTCCCGCGCTTACCAGCGTGGTTACGGTGCCGCTGGCCCGATCATCGATCGTGACTGGCTGATTGAGCACCGGGAAGGGCTTATCCTGCTCTCTGGCGCACGTCAGGGTGATGTCGGTAAGTTTTTACTGCGCGGCAACCAGCCTCAGGTGGAGCAATGCCTGGAGTTCTACCAACAGTACTTCCCTGACAACTATTATCTCGAGCTGATCCGCACCGGACGGCCAGACGAAGAAAACTATTTGCATGCCGCGGTGGCGCTGGCTACCGAGCGCGGGCTACCGGTGGTTGCCACTAACGACGTACGTTTTCTGGTCGCGGATGACTTTGATGCCCATGAGATCCGCGTTGCTATCCATGACGGTTTTACTTTAGACGATCCCAAACGCCCGCGTAACTACACGCCGCAGCAATACATGCGGAGTGAAGACGAGATGTGTGAGCTGTTTGCCGACATTCCAGAAGCGTTGCTCAACAGCGTCGAAATTGCCAAACGCTGTAATGTGACCATTCGTCTCGGCGAATACTTCCTGCCGCAGTTCCCGACCGGTGACATGACCACCGAGGATTTCCTGATCCTGAAGTCGAAGGAGGGCTTGGAAGACCGGTTGGAGTTCCTGTTCCCTGATCCGGAAGTGCGTGCTCAGCGCCGCCCTGAATATGACGAACGTCTGGATATTGAGCTGAAAGTGATCAACCAGATGGGCTTCCCAGGTTACTTCCTGATCGTAATGGAGTTCATCCAGTGGTCGAAAGACAATAACGTGCCGGTTGGCCCGGGCCGTGGCTCCGGTGCCGGTTCGTTAGTCGCCTATGCGCTGAAAATCACTGATCTCGACCCGTTAGAATTTGATCTGCTATTTGAACGTTTCCTTAATCCGGAACGTGTTTCGATGCCCGACTTTGACGTCGACTTTTGCATGGAAAAACGCGACCTGGTGATCGATCACGTGGCGGAAATGTACGGTCGTGAAGCGGTATCACAGATCATCACCTTTGGTACCATGGCAGCGAAAGCGGTTATTCGCGACGTGGGGCGTGTGTTGGGCCACCCGTATGGCTTCGTCGACCGCATTTCCAAGCTGGTGCCACCTGATCCGGGGATGACGCTGGAAAAAGCCTTTGCTGCTGAGCCTCAACTGCCGGAAATATACGAGGCCGATGAAGAAGTCAAAGCGCTGATCGACATGGCGCGAAAATTGGAAGGGGTGACACGTAACGCCGGTAAGCACGCCGGTGGTGTGGTCATCGCGCCGACGAAAATCACTGACTTTGCCCCACTGTACTGTGATGCCGAAGGCCAACATCCAGTAACCCAGTTTGACAAGAACGACGTGGAATACGCCGGTCTGGTGAAGTTCGACTTCCTCGGCCTGCGTACTCTGACGATCATCGACTGGGCGCTGGCAATGATCAACGCCCGCCGAGCCAAAACCGGGCTGGAGCCGATCGATATCGCCGCCATCCCGCTCGAAGACAAGAAAAGCTTCGACATGCTCCAGCGTTCGGAGACCACAGCGGTCTTCCAGCTTGAATCACGCGGCATGAAAGATCTGATCAAACGCCTGAAGCCCGACTGCTTCGAAGATATGATCGCATTGGTGGCGCTGTTCCGCCCAGGGCCGCTGCAGTCAGGCATGGTTGATAACTTTATCGACCGTAAACACGGCCGAGAAGAGATATCCTATCCGGATATCCAGTGGCAGCATGAGTCACTTAAGCCTGTGCTGGAGCCAACGTACGGCATCATCCTGTATCAAGAACAGGTTATGCAGATTGCCCAGGTGCTGGCTGGCTACTCGCTGGGCGGCGCGGACATGTTGCGTCGTGCGATGGGTAAAAAGAACCCGGTAGAAATGGCCAAGCAGCGTGGCGGTTTCGAAGATGGGGCAAAATCGCGCGGGATCGACGGTGAGCTGTCGGTAAAAATCTTTGACCTGGTGGAGAAATTCGCCGGTTACGGTTTCAACAAATCGCACTCTGCCGCCTATGCATTGGTGTCATACCAAACATTGTGGTTGAAAGCACACTATCCCGCTGAGTTTATGGCGGCGGTTATGACTGCCGATATGGACAACACCGATAAGGTGGTGGGATTGGTGGATGAGTGCTGGCGTATGGGCCTGAAAATCCTGCCGCCGGATATCAACAGCGGGCAGTACCATTTCCACGTTAACGATGAAGGTGAGATCGTTTACGGCATCGGCGCCATCAAAGGTGTGGGTGAAGGGCCGATTGAAGCTATTCTTGAAGCACGTAACAGCGGCGAGCAAGGCTACTTTAAAGACCTTTTCGATTTGTGTGCACGCTCAGATATCAAAAAACTGAACCGTCGCATTCTTGAAAAGCTGATCATGTCCGGGGCATTCGACCGTCTTGGACCGCACCGTGCTGCGCTGATGAATTCATTGGGCGATGCGTTGAAAGCGGCCGATCAGCATGCCAAAGCCGAAGCTATCGGTCAGGTGGACATGTTTGGCGTACTGGCGGAAGCGCCAGAGCAAGTGGAGCAATCCTACGCTAACGTGCCTCGCTGGCAGGAGCAGGTGGTACTGGACGGTGAGCGGGAAACCTTGGGGTTATACCTCACCGGGCACCCGATCACCCAGTACCTGAAGGAAATCGAACGCTATGCCGGTGGCCAGCGTTTGAAAGATATGCACCCGACGGATCGGGGCAAAATGACGACCGCTGTTGGGCTGGTGATTGCCTCGCGGGTTATGGTCACCAAGCGCGGTAATCGCATCGGAATCTGTACCCTGGATGACCGTTCTGGCCGTCTGGAAGTGATGTTATTCACCGATGCGTTAGAAAAATACCAGCATTTATTGGAAAAAGACCGTATCCTGATCGCCAGTGGACAGGTCAGCTTTGATGACTTTAGCGGTGGGCTTAAAATGACCGCCCGTGAGCTAATGGACATCAGTGAAGCCCGTGAAAAATACGCTCGCGGGCTTGCTATCTCGCTGACGGACAGGCAAATTGATGACCAGCTTTTGAACCGTCTCCGTCAGTCTTTGGAACCCCATCGCTCGGGGACGATTCCAGTGCATCTTTACTATCAACGGGAAGATGCGCGGGCCAAGCTGCGTTTTGGCGCAACCTGGCGCGTGACGCCAACCGACCGCTTATTGATTGATTTGCGGACTTTGGTAGGTAATGAGCAGGTGGAACTGGAATTTGACTAAAATAGGAATGCTATGAGTCTGAATTTTCTTGATTTTGAACAGCCGATTGCAGAGCTGGAAGCGAAAATTGACTCGCTGACTGCAGTCAGCCGTCAAGACGAAAAATTAGATATTAATCTGGACGAAGAGGTTCAGCGCCTTCGTGAAAAGAGCGTTGAGCTGACGCGCAAGATTTTTTCCGATCTTGGGGCTTGGCAAGTTGCCCAATTGGCACGCCACCCGCGCCGTCCTTATACCCTGGATTATATCAAACACATCTTTACCGACTTCGAAGAATTGGCGGGTGATCGTGCCTATGCCGATGATAAAGCGATTGTTGGTGGTATTGCGCGCTTAGATGGTCGCCCGGTGATGATCATCGGTCACCAGAAAGGCCGTGAAACCAAAGAGAAAATCCGCCGCAACTTCGGTATGCCGGCACCAGAAGGCTATCGTAAAGCATTACGCCTGATGGAAATGGCTTCTCGCTTTAAGCTGCCGTTGATCACTTTCATCGACACCCCAGGTGCATACCCGGGCGTGGGTGCGGAAGAGCGTGGCCAGTCAGAAGCGATTGCCCATAACCTGCGTGAAATGTCTCGTCTGAATATTCCGGTGATTTGTACCGTAATTGGCGAAGGCGGCTCTGGCGGCGCATTGGCTATCGGCGTTGGCGACAAGGTGAATATGCTGCAGTACAGCACCTACTCGGTGATCTCACCGGAAGGTTGTGCATCAATCTTGTGGAAGAGCGCTGATAAGGCACCTCTGGCTGCAGAAGCGATGGGCATCACCGCACCACGTCTGAAAGAGCTTAAGCTGATCGATTCGGTGATCCCGGAGCCGTTGGGTTCTGCTCACCGCGACGTGCCTGCGATGGCTGCGACGTTGAAAGCACAGCTGCTGGCTGATCTGAAAGATCTCGACGGCTTGAACAACGAAGAGTTGCTCAACCGCCGTTATCAGCGCTTGATGAACTACGGCTATTGCTGAGTTCCGCTCTGCGTTGCAAGAAACCGCCTTCGGGCGGTTTTTTTTGGCTACACACCACCGGATTTTCATGTTGTTATAAGGGTTTGGCAGTTAACTGACAGGAGCAGTCGATGAACATCATCGCGATCATGAGCCCAGCGGGCGTTTATTACAAAGACGAGCCGATCCGTGAGCTCCACACTGCACTGACTGCAATGGATTTCCAACTGGTGTATCCAAAAAACAGCGGTGATCTGCTGAAGTTAGTCGAGGCCAATGCGCGCATCTGCGGGGTGATCTTTGACTGGGATGACTACAGCCTGGAATTGTGCAGCGACATCAACGAGCTGAACGAATACCTGCCACTGTATGCCTTTATCAATACTCACTCCACCTTTGACGTCAGCCTGCACGAAATGCGTATGGCTTTGTATTTCTTTGAATACGCACTGAATGCGGCGGATGATATTGCACAGCGCATCCAGCAATACACAGCTGAATACATCGATACCATTACGCCACCCTTGACCAAAGCGCTGTTCAATTATGTGCGAGAGGGGAAATATACGTTCTGTACGCCAGGCCACATGGCCGGTACGGCCTTCCAAAAAAGCCCGGTCGGTTGCCTGTTTTACGACTTTTTCGGTGCCAATACCCTGAAAGCTGACGTATCGATTTCTGTCACTGAACTGGGATCGTTGCTGGATCACACTGGCCCGCATTTGGAAGCTGAAGAGTATATTGCGCGCACTTTTAATGCCGAACAAAGCTATCTGGTGACCAATGGCACCTCCACGGCCAATAAAATTGTCGGGATGTATTCTGCGCCAAGTGGCAGCACTGTTTTGATCGACCGAAATTGCCACAAATCGCTGTGTCATCTGTTGATGATGAGCGATATCGTGCCGATTTACCTACGTCCACTGCGCAATGCCTATGGCATTCTTGGTGGCATTCCACGCCACGAATTCACCCATGAAAGTATTGCCGCTAGGGTCGCGACGACGGCCAATGCAAGCTGGCCAGTGCATGCAGTGATCACCAATTCTACCTATGATGGTTTGTTGTATAACACCGACTACATAAAACAGACGCTGGATGTGCCCTCAATCCACTTTGATTCCGCTTGGGTGCCTTATACCAACTTCCATCCCATTTACGACGGCAAGAGCGGTATGAGCGGCGAACGTACGCCCGGCAAGGTGATCTACGAAACCCAGTCTACGCACAAACTGCTGGCCGCGTTTTCGCAGGCCTCGATGATTCACATTAAGGGTGACTACGACGAAAGCACCTTTAACGAAGCCTATATGATGCATACCACCACCTCGCCGAATTACGGCATTGTGGCATCGATGGAAACGGCTGCCGCGATGCTGAGGGGCAATCCAGGCCGTCGATTGATTAACCGTTCAGTGGAGCGTGCTCTGCATTTCCGCCGCGAAGTGCAGCGGTTGCGGGAGGAGAGCGATAGCTGGTTCTTCGACATCTGGCAACCGGAAGAGATAGACGAGGCGCAGTGTTGGCCGCTGAATCCTGATGATAACTGGCACGGTTTCGGCAACACCGACAGCGATCACATGTATCTGGATCCGATCAAAGTCACTATTCTGACGCCGGGCATGAACGAGCTTGGCATGTTGGAGGAAGACGGTATACCGGCGGCGCTGGTGGCAAAATACCTGGATGAACGCGGTATCGTCGTGGAGAAGACCGGGCCTTATAATCTGTTGTTCTTGTTCAGTATTGGCATCGATAAAACCAAGGCGATGAGTCTGCTGCGCGGTTTGACCGATTTCAAACGTGCTTATGATCTTAACCTGCGAGTGAAGAATATGCTGCCGGACTTGTTCGCGGAAGATCCGGATTTTTACCGGAATATGCGTATTCAGGATCTGGCTGCTGGGATCCACCGCTTAATCTGCCAACACGATCTGCCACGTCTGATGCAGCGTGCGTTCGACGTGCTGCCGGAAATGAAGTTGACGCCACATCAGATGTTCCAACAGCAAGTGCGCGGCAACGTGGAAACCTGCGAGCTGGATCAGTTGGTCGGCAAAGTGGCGGCTAATATGATTCTGCCTTATCCGCCAGGGGTGCCGCTGGTAATGCCAGGAGAGATGATTACCGAGGAGAGTCGTGCAGTGCTGGATTTCCTGCTGATGCTGTGCTCGATCGGTGAACATTACCCAGGCTTTGAAACCGATATCCACGGTGCAAAATTGACTGAGGATGGGCGTTATTTGGTTAAGGTGCTGAAGACGCCATTAGTTTAAGCAAACTCTCGACAGATCAGGTTCACGCTGCTTTGTGGCAGCGGTTCCTGAGTCAGGCCACAAAACGGCAGGCCATCATGCCGCTGATGATAACGGCAGCTATGGCACTCACCAAAGAGTGCCACATTATCGTCTTGTTTTTGCAGCTGACGCAGCAACTGCGTTAGCAATTCCACCAACTGTCCACCTTCCTGCTGCATGGCATTCTGTGCATCTTGCAAATAGGCGGGCGGGAACAAAGCATCCATCAACATGCGTGATTTATCAGTCAGCTTAAGCCTGACACTTCGCCGGTCTTTCTCGTCTGCAGTACGGGCGATCATCCCATTACTCTCTAGCTTTTTCAGCGACTGCGATACCGTGCCCTTGGTCAGGCCGAGATATTCCGCTACCGCCATCGGCGTGTTGGAGTAATGGTTGCAGCGTGCCAGATAGTACAACGCACTTAGCTGTACCGGCGGCAGGCTTTCCAGCTCTTCATGGCTGCGCAACCAGCTGCGTTGCAGGCTATTTAGCCGCTCCAATAAATCAAACAGTCTCAAGATGGGATCCTCGTTAGTGTGGGAAAATAGTATCGATTAAAAACTATATTGACAAGTCGTGATGGAGGATTTATTGTGCATTTGGTTTCGATTCGAAACTAAATAAGTGAATTTATTTCACACACAGTCAGAACCAAGGAGAATTATCATGACCAAGGCCGTTTTCTATCATGCCGGTTGTTCGGTTTGCGTTAGCGCAGAACAGCAGTTGTTGGGTCTGTTGAGCCAGGATGTGCAAGTGGATGTAGTTCATTTGGGTGAAAAACCGGCGCGTATCGCCGAAGCAGAAAAAGCCGGGGTACAGAGCGTACCGGCGCTGGTGGTGGATGGGCAAGTACTGCACATCAACTACGGTGCTGCGTTGGCAGATCTTAAAGCCTGATCTGCCTGTTGCGTTGCTGATTTCTGAATGACGGCCCCGTCTTATATGCGGGGCTTTTTGTCGTTGACGTCACCAACAACGCCAGATACCGTGCCTCATCACACTGATAATGAGACACACTATGTTGGCACTTCGTCAGATACATCATATTGCCGTCATTGGTTCGGACTATGCGGCCAGTAAACATTTTTATTGCGATATCCTGGGTTTTACCTTACTCGGCGAGTTTTACCGCGAGGAGCGCGACTCCTGGAAGGCCGATTTGGCACTCAATGGCCAATACAGCATCGAACTGTTTTCCTTCCCGTCACCACCGGCTCGGGTCAGTCGCCCAGAGGCCTGTGGCCTGCGCCATCTGGCATTCAGCGTCAATGACATCGAACAGGCTATCCTGCATTTGCAAAATGCCGGTGTGATTTGTGAACCGGTGCGGGTCGATCCTTATACTCAGTCCCGGTTCACTTTTTTCAGCGATCCCGATGGGTTGCCTCTAGAATTATATGAGGTATGAATGCTTAATCGGGGTATATCGACGCAGGTCGGGCGCTCATATGGTATTATCCCGCGCTTGCCGCACCCCCCTTTTGAGTTATTTTCACTATGCAAGAACCCGTTTTTCGCGTTGGTGAGTGGTTGGTTACTCCCGCAGACAACAAAATAAGCCGTGATGGGCGCCAACTGGCGTTGGAACCGCGGTTAATCGATATGCTGCAATATTTCGCCCGGCACCCGGATGTGGTGCTGAGTCGCGATGAGCTGATCGATAACGTTTGGAAGCGCAACATCGTCACCAACCATGTGGTGACGCAGAGTATTTCCGAACTGCGTAAATACCTGAAAGACGGCGATAGCAACAGTCCTGAATACATTATTACCGTGCCTAAGCGCGGTTATAAATTGGCTGCCCCGGTCATGTGGTGTGAAGGGGAAGATGCGGTGTTGCCGCGGGTGGCGGTCATTACTCACGAGCCGGAAGATGGCAGTGAAGATGACGGTGAAGACTATGAACCGCCAAAACCCTCAGTGACTCAAATGCCACCGACTACGTCGAAGGTACCTTTTTACCGTCAATCACCGTTCTGGGTGTGGTTGGCTTTTCTGGTGGCATTGAGCGCCTGCGTGGTATTTGTCGCCATTGCTACCTTGTCGCGGCGCATACCGGAATCCACCATGCCGGTACTGATGAATCCGCGCGATATTGATATCCGTATTCAGGGGGGCAACAGTTGCAGTAACTGGACGCCGCAGCTCTCTTACGTCGTTGGCCTGAGCGAAGTGGTGACGGATTCGCTGAATACTTATTCCACTTTCCTGGTGCACGATCAGACCAACTACAACTACACCGGACCAAGCAGTTCGGGAAAATCGCTGACCATTGAGTTCGTCAATCAACGCCATTACCGTGCACAGCAGTGCTTCCTGTCGGTAAGGCTGGTGGACAATGCGGACAGCTCCATCATGTTGGATAAACGCTACTTTGTCACTGCAGATAACCAACTGAAAATTCAGGAAGACTTCCTTAGCAGCCTGTCAGTTGCGCTCAATCAACCATGGCCACCCCAGTTGCAGCAGCGTCTTATGCGGCTCTTACCGAATTCAGGCCCGGCCTTGCAACAGTATTATCAGGCGCATCAATTGTTAATCCAGGGGGATATCGACTCCCTGACGCATGCCAGTAGCATGCTGGGTGAGATGGCAAAAGCTTCACCAGACTTTATTTATATTGCTGCGGAAAAAGCGCTGGCGGATTTACTGCGCAACTCTTATCAACCTTTTGACAGTGCGCAGTTGGCACAATTGAGCACGGAGATTGCTCACCTGGACACGTTACCTGCATTAAAAGACAGTCCCATTATTCAGCAAATCCATACGATACAGGCGCTGGGGGAGGGGAAAACGGACGAAGCTTATCAGGCGATAAATAAAGGCATTGAGTTGCAAATGTCATGGATGAATTATGTGTTACTTGGCAAAGTTTACGAAATGCAGGGCCATAACCGTTTAGCCGCAGACTCCTATATCACTGCATTTAATCTTCGCCCAGGAGAGAATACGCTGCATTGGATCCGTAATGCTGTCTTCCACACCTCAGTAAACACCGTGGTTCCTTACCTGGAAAACTACAACCCAAATAAATAATGTCTGTTGATTAACACCGCCTGAACGCATTATCGGATAGGCGGTGTTATTTATTGTGCTTTATTTGTTAAATTAAATAAATTTTCTGGTTGGAAGTTTACGCCATAAAAATCCCGTTTGTTATTATCGAATAACAACACTACCTCTATGTTTTAATTGAATGTTTATCTTTTCTTGAGAGCGGGTTTATCTCTTGATGTGTTAATGAAAAAGCTCAATTTATCATTTGTATGATCATGAGCGTAATATCACTTTATCTTTAGGACTTTATTCCTGCCGATCATTAGCATCCTGACTATCAAGTCCGGTCATTAGCAAATGTGCATAACGACCAAGACTTATAAGAAATCAAAATCAGGAGAAACTGACCATGGCTTCATCCAAGAAAATAGGGCTTATTGCCTGCACCGGCGTGGTTGCCGGTAATATGATGGGGAGCGGCATTGCTTTATTACCTGCGAACCTGGCAAGTCTCGGTTCTATCGCTATCTGGGGATGGGTAATCTCCATTATTGGCGCGATGTCACTGGCTTATGTATATGCGCGTCTGGCCACTAAAAATCCTCAACAGGGCGGTCCTATTGCTTACGCGGGTGAAATTTCCCCGGCATTTGGTTTCCAGACCGGCGTGCTTTATTACCATGCTAACTGGATCGGTAATTTGGCCATCGGCATTACCGCAGTTTCTTACCTTTCTACCTTCTTCCCTGCACTGAATAACCCGGTACCGGCAGGTATTGCCTGTATTGCTATCGTGTGGGTGTTCACCTTTATTAACCTGCTCGGCGGGACATGGGTCAGCCGTTTGACCACCCTCGGCCTGGTGTTGGTGCTGATCCCGGTGATTGTGACCGCGACTGCCGGCTGGCATTGGTTCGACGCTGCAACCTACCACGCTAACTGGAACACTTCCGGTACCACCGACAGCCATGCGGTAATCAAAAGTATTCTGCTGTGCCTGTGGGCGTTCATCGGCGTAGAGTCTGCCGCTGTGAGCACCGGCATGGTGAAAAACCCGAAACGCACCGTACCGCTGGCAACCATGCTGGGTACCGCGCTGGCCGGGATTATCTACATTGCGGCCACTCAGGTGATGAGCGGTATGTTCCCGGCTAGCCAAATGGCTGCCAGCGGTGCACCGTTCGCCGTCAGCGCCTCCGCCATTATGGGTAACTGGGCTGCACCTCTGGTCTCTGCCTTCACTGCCTTTGCCTGCCTGACTTCACTGGGGTCTTGGATGATGCTGGTTGGTCAGGCTGGGGTCCGTGCCGCCAATGACGGCAACTTCCCGAAAGTGTACGGCGAGCTGGATAAGAACGGCATTCCTAGAAAAGGTCTACTGTTGGCCAGCTGTAAAATGACCGCGCTGATGGTGCTGATTACTGCCATGAGCTCCGGTGGCGGTAAAGCTTCCGATCTGTTCGGGATGTTAACCGGTATTGCGGTACTGCTGACCATGTTGCCTTACTTCTACTCTTGCGTAGACCTGATCCGCTTTGAAGGCGTCAATATACGTAACCTGTTGAGCCTGATTGCATCGGTTCTGGGTTGTGGCTTCTGCTTCATCGCACTGATGGGCGCCGAATCGTTCGAACTGGCCGGCACCTTCATCATTAGCCTGATCATTCTGATGTTCTACGCCCGCAAAATGAATACTCGCCAGACGGCCAAAACCGTAGCTATCGACGGCAACACGACGGCCAAAGCGCACTAAGTACGCACTGACCCACTTCTAATTCAGCCCCTTGCAACAATTGTCATCCGTGATGGCAAGGGGCTCGCATTACCTGGAGAAATGATTATGAACGTTATTGCTATCATGAACCACATGGGTGTCTACTTTAAAGAAGAGCCCATCCGCGAACTGCACAACGCGTTAGAAAAACTGAATTTCCGCATTGTTTATCCGAACGACCGCGAAGACCTGCTCAAACTGATCGAGAATAATGCTCGCCTGTGTGGGGTTATCTTCGACTGGGATAAATACAATCTTGAGTTGTGTGAAGAAATCAGCCAGTTGAATGAGTACATGCCGCTGTATGCATTTGCCAATACCTATTCAACTCTGGATGTCAGCCTGAACGATCTGCGTATGCAGGTACGTTTCTTTGAGTATGCCTTAGGTGCAGCTAACGACATTGCTGACAAGATTAAACAAAACACCGATGAATACGTCGATACCATCTTGCCTCCACTGACCAAGGCACTGTTCAAATATGTGCGTGAAGGTAAATACACCTTCTGTACACCTGGCCATATGGGCGGTACTGCCTTCCAGAAAAGCCCGGTAGGTAGCTTGTTCTATGATTTCTTTGGCCCGAACGCGATGAAATCCGACGTTTCGATTTCAGTATCTGAACTCGGTTCGCTGCTGGATCACTCCGGCCCGCACAAAGAAGCTGAAGAGTATATTGCCCGCGTATTCAACGCTGAACGTAGCTACATGGTGACTAACGGGACGTCTACGGCCAACAAAATTGTTGGTATGTACTCCGCACCTGCTGGCAGCACAGTGTTGATCGACCGTAACTGCCATAAATCGCTGACCCATCTGATGATGATGAGCGACATTACGCCGATCTATTTCCGTCCGACCCGTAATGCTTATGGCATCCTCGGTGGTATTCCACAGAGCGAGTTTACCCGTGCCACTATCGCCAAACGCGTGAAAGAAACGCCGAACGCCACCTGGCCTGCACATGCGGTTATCACCAACTCGACTTACGACGGCCTGCTGTACAACACCGATTTCATTAAGAACACGCTGGATGTGAAATCTATCCACTTTGACTCTGCCTGGGTGCCTTACACCAATTTCCACCCGATTTATAAAGGCAAATGCGGCATGAGTGGCGGTCGTGTGGAAGGGAAGGTGATTTATGAAACTCAATCTACCCATAAACTGCTGGCGGCGTTCTCACAGGCCTCAATGATCCACGTGAAAGGTGACATTAACGAAGAAACCTTTAATGAAGCCTATATGATGCACACCACCACTTCACCGCACTACGGTATCGTGGCATCTACCGAAACCGCAGCGGCAATGATGAAAGGCAATGCCGGTAAGCGCCTGATCAACGGTTCAATTGAACGTGCTATCAAGTTCCGTAAAGAAATCAAACGCCTGAATGTGGAATCTGAAGGTTGGTTCTTTGATGTTTGGCAGCCAGAACACATCGACGAAGCGGAATGTTGGCCGCTACGTTCCGACAGTGCCTGGCATGGTTTCAAAGGTATTGATAACGAACATATGTACCTTGACCCAATCAAGGTCACCATGTTGACACCAGGGATGAGCAAAGATGGCCAAATGGAATCGTTTGGTATTCCTGCCAGCCTGGTTGCGAAATACCTTGATGAGCACGGCATCATTGTTGAGAAAACCGGTCCATATAACCTGTTGTTCTTGTTCAGCATCGGTATCGACAAAACCAAAGCTCTCAGCCTGCTGCGCGGTCTGACTGACTTTAAACGCTCGTTCGATCTGAACCTGCGGGTGAAAAACATGCTGCCTTCGCTGTACAAAGAAGCTCCAGAGTTTTATGAGAATATGCGGATCCAGGAGCTGGCTCAGAATATTCACCATCTGGTGAAACAACATAACCTGCCGGATCTGATGTACCGCGCCTTTGAAGTGCTGCCAGCCATGGTGATGAATCCGTTCAAAGCCTTCCAGAAAGAGCTGCACGGTGAAGTAGAAGAGGTTTATTTGGAGGAGATGGTCGGCAAAGTGAATGCCAACATGATCCTGCCATATCCTCCAGGTGTTCCACTGGTCATGCCGGGTGAAATGCTTACTGAAGAAAGTCGTCCGGTGCTGGAGTTCCTGCAAATGCTGTGCGAAATCGGCGCGCATTACCCAGGCTTTGAAACCGATATCCACGGCGCTTATCGCCAGGCGGATGGACGTTATACCGTTAAGGTATTGAAAAACGATAAATAAGTGCAATAACAGGGGAGGCGTTCGCGCTTCCCCTTTGTCGTTCAACGACTGATGGGAGAAAACCATGAAAACACCCTCACAGCCGCGCGCAATCTACTATGTCGTAGCCATACAAATTTGGGAATATTTCAGCTTTTACGGCATGCGTGCGTTACTTATTCTCTATCTTACCCACCAACTTGGTTATTCCGACAGCCGCGCCATTAGCCTTTATAGCGCCTACGCTTCCCTGGTTTACGTTACGCCGATTCTTGGCGGCTTGCTTGCCGATCGCCTGCTTGGCAACCGCGTCGCAGTCATTGCTGGAGCGGTGCTCATGACATTGGGCCATATCGTACTCGGCCTGAGCGCCGTATCTACACATTCACTCTATCTGGCATTGGCGATCATCATCTGCGGTTATGGCCTGTTTAAATCCAATATCAGTTGCTTACTGGGTGAGCTATATCAGCCGCAGGATACGCGCCGTGAAGGGGGGTTCTCCCTGCTGTATGCTGCCGGGAATGTCGGCTCGATTCTGGCACCGATCGCCTGTGGGTTGGCAGCGGAACGCTACGGTTGGCATGTAGGCTTTGCACTTGCGGGTATCGGTATGTTGGCTGGGTTAACCATTTTCTTGTGCGGTAGCCGCCATTTCAGCCATACGCGGGGCGTGGACCGTGCTCAAATGTCTGCTACCACGTTACAGGTGCCAAACTGGGTATGGTTGAGCGTCATGCTGTTGCTCGCGCCGTTGTTTTTCACCGCGCTGTTCATTTACGACTTGGCCGGGCAGTTACTGATGCTAGTGTGTGCCGCTGCCGTCGTGATGGTAGTGCGTATCATGGCTCGTGCCACGACGATACAGCGCCGTGGGTTGTGGCAGATCGTCATGTTGATGCTATTAGGTACCTTATTTTGGGCTTTCGCTCAGCAGGGCGGCAGCTCCATTAGCTTGTTTATCGATCACTATGTCGATCGCCAATGGTTTTCCTGGTCGGTACCGACCGCATTGTTCCAGTCGGTGAATGCTTTTGCCGTCATGTTTGGCGGTGTGATGTTGGCCTGGCTGGTAAGAGGAAATAGCAGTGGGAGCCGAACACTGCGTATCTGGGGAAAATTCGCCTTTGGTTTGTTACTGATTGGTGTGGGTTTTACCTTGATGGCACTGAACGCCCGTTACGGGCAAGGCTCGATGACGTTAATGATCGCCGGGCTTTCGGTCATGGGGCTCGCTGAATTGTTTATCGATCCTGTTGCGATGGCGCAAATTACGCGTCTGAATATTCCCGGTGCCACCGGAGTATTGACCGGTATTTATATGCTGACCACCGGTTCGATAGCCAATTATTTGGCGGGTATTATCGCAGGCCAGACCGCTGACGACCCGGCAACGGGAGCGACGGCGCAAGCCTATGTCCATCTGTTTGCTCAAATTGGCTGGTGGGCGCTGGGCTGCACGGCGGCAGTGGTGGCAGTATTGGCCATGTGGTGGTTACTGACTGGACGGCATATCCGTGCGGTTAATGCTTGATTGATGGTATGACGGGGGTTAACGTGCAGCTATCTGGACGTCAATAAGCCTAATCAATGAAGAGTAATCAATTATCTGCACAGCTTGCCCGCCAATTGGGTGCACACCGGCATTTGCTGGTGGCATTCAGCGGCGGGCTTGACTCCACTGTGCTGTTGCACCTGCTGGTTGCGTTACGGCAGCAATTGCCGGGCTTGCAGCTTCGCGCGGTGCACGTGCACCATGGCCTGAGTGCTTTTGCCGATCAGTGGGCAACACACTGCCAGCAGCAATGCGCAGTCTGGCAATTGCCGCTGGTGGTTCAGCATGTGCAGGTTGACAGCAGCCAAGGCGGAATTGAAGCCGCCGCCCGCGCCGCGCGTTATGCGGCCTTTACCACCACGCTGGTGGCCGGTGAGGTCTTGCTGACCGCACAGCATCTTGACGATCAATGTGAAACCTTCCTGCTGGCGTTAAAGCGTGGCAGTGGCCCGGCGGGCCTGTCGGCGATGGCTGTGCAGGCGACGCGAGGGGAAAATAGTTTGTTGCGTCCATTGTTGGGGATTTCACGCGAACAGTTGGAAGCTTATGCGCAGCAGCATCAACTCACCTGGATTGACGACGATAGCAACCAGAACCCGCGTTTTGACCGTAATTTCCTGCGTCTTCAGGTGTTGCCGCTGCTGAATCAGCGTTGGCCGCATTTTGCCGCCGCAACGGCGCGTAGCGCCAGCTTGTGTGCCGAGCAAGAGCAATTACTGGACGAGTTACTGGCAGAGCAACTGCACTCATTGCTGGATGAAGACAATGCACTGGCAATTGACGGTTTGCTGACGTGTTCAGCATCCCGGCGTTTTGCTGTGTTACGCCGCTGGATTGCGTTATTCGACGTTACCATGCCCTCACGTGAACAGTTGCAACGACTATGGGAAGAGGTCGCACTCAGCCGTGACGACGCCGAACCACAACTGCAACTGCGGCAATATCAGATCCGTCGTTTCCGCCGGCGTTTGTACCTGTTGCCGCCGATGGACGATCTACGAGATCTCTGTCTAAGCTGGTCATTGGCAGCCCCATTAACACTGCCGGACGGATTAGGTGTTCTGGTCACCGGGGAGGGGAATATTTGTCTGCGACCACCGCAGCCCGAGCAAAAAGTAAGTATACGTTTTACCGCGCAAGGCAAGCTCCGTATCTTGGGCCGGACACATTCCCGGTCGATCAAAAAATTGTGGCAAGAGTTGGGTATTCCGCCATGGCAGCGTGAGCGTATCCCATTGATCTATTATGATGATCAACTTATTGCTGCGCTGGGGGCTTTTGTCTGCGAGGCCGGACAAACACCGGAAGGGCAGCATCCTTGGCGGCTGCACTGGCGTAAAAATAATAATTAGACTGAGGAACCATGATGAAATTTGTGAGCGCAATGGTAGTGATGTTGGGGTTGTGCAGTCTGCCAGCGATGGCTGCGGGTGATGCGGCGGCGGGTAAGGATAAATCTGCCAGTTGTATGGCGTGCCACGGTGCTGAAGGGAAGGTCTCTGTGCCAATGTACCCGAACCTGGCCGGGCAAAATGCCATGTATCTGGAGCATGCATTGCAAGCGTATAAAAAAGGTGAGCGCAACGGTGGCCAGGCAGAAGTAATGAAGGCTTATGTCTCTGCGTTGTCTGATGATGATATTGCCGATCTGGCAGCCTACTATTCCAGCCTCAAACCCTAGGCCAGTCTCAAACCCGAGCCAGCCTGAAGATATAAAAGACGAGGGCAGCCGTTGGGCTGCCCTGTTGGGATGGCGTTACCGTTTAATCAGTCAGACAGGCTGACGACCACGGTACCGATTTCCGGATGACTGAAACTGAGGATATGATCCAAACGCAAGCTGAGAGCATTGCCGGCCTGATCGATAATCAGATACTCAACGCCCTTGGTAAACTTCAGCTCGGTGGCCTTGCCTTCGAGTTTTTCTCCGTCGCGTAACTCCAGCTTCAGAATGTAGTTATGCTGACAGGCGAGTTCCAGGCTTTCATAGTCATCGCAATTGATGGATTGGTACTCATCATTCATCAACATAGTCGCTCACCAATAAGTTAGCGGCGGCAAAAGCCGCCTGTTCCCTAACGGAGGACGGTAGCGCGTTATTCGCAGCAACTTCGTCCAATGCCTTTAATACACATGCTAACGCATCAGGCACGTAGCCGAGATCACCACTGCCGATCTCAGCGTAAAAACGGCGTACTAACTCACAGTATTGTTGCACAGTTTCCTCCCTTAAGAACCTCTGCGTCATCGAAGCCCTACAGCGATGAGGCGCAGGCTCTCGGAGCTTGGCTCTATCCTAGACGACTATAGCACAGCTATTGTGGAGTTATTAGCACCTCCGCGCGGCTTTCGTACCGTGCTTTTCCCGGCCGCGCTGGCTGCGGATGGGCGAAATCTAGTACACTGTCGCCTGATAATTATGAGGTCACCCATGGCGCTGAAAGCTACTATTTATAAAGCCACGGTCAATATCGCTGATATGGATCGTCACTTCTACCACGACGCCACGCTCACCCTGGCCCAACATCCTTCTGAAACCGAACAGCGCATGATGCTGCGTTTACTGGCCTGGATCTGCCACGCTGATGAGCGTTTGGTCTTTACTAAAGGCCTGAGTGCTGACGACGAGCCGGAAATTTGGCAGCGGAACGACCATAACGGGCTGGAAATGTGGATCGAAATGGGGTTGCCCGATGAGAAGCGTATCAAGAAAGCCTGCAACCAGTCACCGCGGGTCGTGTTGTATGCTTACGGCGAACGCGCGGGCCATGTGTGGTGGCAGTCGATGCAGAGCAAAGTGGCAAACCACAAAAACCTAAGCATCCGTTTTCTGGATGATGAACAATTAGGCAAATTGGCCGCGTTGGCCAGCCGCAACATGACGCTGCAGGCTACGCTGCAAGAGGGAACTATCTGGCTTTCTGACGCTCAGAATAGTCTGGAAATCCAGTTTGCCGAGTGGCAACAGGCGCAGGTGTAATTGGTGTTAGAACTGTCAAGAAACGTAGCCATACCGGATAACGAACTGGAATTGACGGCGATCCGCGCCCAAGGTGCGGGTGGCCAGCACGTGAACAAAACCTCAACGGCTATCCATTTGCGCTTTGACATCCGGGCATCCAGCCTGCCAGAGTATTACAAGGAAAGGCTGCTGGCCCTGAATAATCATTTAATTACCGCTGATGGCGTCGTGATTATTAAAGCGCAGGAATACCGTAGTCAGGAATTAAACCGCGAGTCGGCGTTGGCCAGGTTGGTCGCGCTAATCCAGCAGGCGATGGTAGTGGAGAAGGCGCGCAAAGCGACCAAGCCTACTAAAGGGTCAAAATTACGTCGGCTGGAAGGCAAGGTAAGAAAAGGCGCGACTAAAGCGCTACGCGGCAAGATCCGCACTTAAGGACACATGAACACAGTAGGAGAATAACTGTGAAGAAAATAACACTGGCCCTGTTTTTAGCGGCAGGGGCACTTTCGTTACTGGGATGTAATAACCACTACCAGCCGAAAGAACAACCACTTCAAGCGATGCAACAAAGCTACCAAGGTATTTTGCCTTGCGCTGATTGTGGTGGCCTGGATACTTCGTTGTTCCTGGATAAAGACGGCACTTTTGTGTTGCAGGAAACCTATCGCGGTACTAAAGATGGCGATCAAACCTTTGCTGATTACGGCAAATGGTCGCGTACAGCGGATAAGTTAGTACTGACCGACAGCCGTGGTGATAAACGTTATTTCCGCCCGGTAGGTAAAAGCTTGGAAATGCTTGATCAAACTGGCGCTGTGATTGAGTCTCAGCTGAATTACCGCCTTGATCCTGTAGAAAAGGCATTGCCTAAGACACCTATGTCGCTGAAAGGCAGTTACACCTACATGGCGGATGCGGCAGTGTTTAAAGACTGTGCTACAGGCCAGACTTTCCCGGTCGATAATACTATCGCGCTGGAGCAAGGTTATGCCAAGGCCTACAAAACCCCGGGCGAACCAGTGTTCCTGACCCTGAATGGCCACTTTAGCGTTCAGCCCTCAATGGAAGATGGGTTAACCGAGAAAGCACTGGTGCCTGACGGCAAAATTGCTTTCGACCGCAGTAAAAATTGCGACAGTAAATAAGCGTCATAAAAAAACCCGCCTCGGCGGGTTTTTCGTTTCTGCTATAGCGGATTAGCGCTTGATCTGGCCTAACAGGAAATCAACGATTTCGCCGGTCTTGATCATGCGTTTCTCGCCGACACGGCGGTTTTTGTACTCAATTTCTTCGGTGTCGAGGTTACGATCGCCGATAACGATAGAGTGCGGTACGCCAATCAGTTCCATATCTGCAAACATCACGCCTGGACGCTCTTTACGGTCATCGAGAATTACGTCGATGCCGTGTGAACGCAGGGTGTTGTACAGCTCTTCCGCCAGTGCTTGTACGCGGAAAGACTTGTGCATGTTCATTGGCAGAATCGCCACCTGGAATGGAGCGATAGCATCCGGCCAGATAATGCCGCGTTCGTCATGGTTCTGCTCGATAGCTGCAGCGACCACACGGGTCACCCCGATACCGTAACAACCCATGGTCAGTACCTGATTGCGACCGTCTTCACCCTGAACGGTGGCTTTCATCGCTTCGGAGTATTTGGTACCGAGCTGGAAGATATGGCCTACTTCGATACCGCGTTTGATCAACAGCGTACCTTTACCATCCGGGCTGGCATCGCCTTCTACAACGTTACGGATATCGGCAACGTGTGGCAACGGCAGATCGCGTTCCCAGTTGATACCAAAGTAATGCTTACCGTCGATATTAGCGCCGGCGCCGAAGTCACTCATCGCCGCTACGCTGCGATCGGCCACGACAGGAACCTGCAAATTGACTGGACCGAGTGAACCTGGACCAGCACCGATAATGGCGCGGATTTCTTCTTCGGTAGCGAAAACCAATGGAGCCGCAACCTGCGGCAGCTTCTCGGCTTTAATTTCGTTCAGCTCGTGATCGCCACGAACCAGCAGGGCAACCAGCTTGTGGCCGCTTTCTTCTTTGGCACGTACCAGCAGCGTTTTGACGGTTTTTGTCACTGGCAGCTGGAATTGTTCTACCAGCTCGGCGATTGTTTTGGCGTTTGGCGTATCCACAATGCGCAGTGCTTCACTGGCTGCGGCACGCGGCTCCGCTGGGGCAACGGCTTCTGCCAGTTCAATATTGGCGGCAAAATCGGACCCGGTGGAAAATACGATATCGTCTTCACCGCTGTCAGCCAGCACCTGGAACTCATGTGATGCGCTACCGCCAATAGAGCCGGTATCGGCATGTACCGGACGGAAGTCCAGGCCCATGCGACTGAAGATTTTGCTGTAGGCTTCGTACATCGCATCGTAGGTCGCTTGCAGCGATTCCTGCGTGGTGTGGAACGAATAAGCGTCCTTCATCAGGAATTCGCGAGAACGCATCACACCGAAACGTGGGCGTACTTCATCCCGGAACTTGGTCTGAATCTGGAAGAAGTTCAGCGGAAGCTGCTTGTAAGAACTGATCTCGTTACGGATCAGATCGGTGATCACTTCTTCGTGCGTTGGACCCAGCACGAACGGGCGATCGCCGCGATCGACAAAGCGCAACAGCTCAGGGCCATACTGTTCCCAACGGCCACTTTCCTGCCACAGATCGGCAGGCTGTACCACCGGCATACACACTTCGATCGCGTTAGCATTGTTCATTTCTTCGCGAACGATGTTTTCAACCTTTTTCAGAACGCGCAGACCGGTTGGCAGCCAGGTATAAAGACCCGAGGCCAGTTTGCGAATCATCCCGGCGCGCAGCATCAGCTGGTGGCTGATCACTTCGGCATCGGCAGGTGTCTCCTTCAGGGTGGAGAGCAGATATTGGCTAGTACGCATGGTGTTTTGGTTCCGTTAGAACTGCAAATTGCATTGGGCAGCCACAGTGGCGGCCAAAAGTGACAAAAGTGGTTTAGTTTACCAGTGCGAGCGGGTTGTCAAAAGAGAGACGGTGGAATTTTAACGCAGGTCGAGAGACAGCACCTCGGTTTGTTGATCCACAACTCGCCAGCGCACGTTGAAATCCAGTAACCAGACCGCGTAATCCCGTTCCGCTTGTTGCCCCTTACGGTAGGCTGGCCGGGGATCTTGAGCCAGAACCTGAGTGATAAAACGTCGTAACTGCGGATAGCGCTTCTGATGTTGCTGTATCTGCTGTTCCGCCTCAGGTGCAAAAAACACCGGCATATCACCGGCAGGCGCTGACTGAGCAAATCCGGCACGTGCCTGTGGCTGGCTTTCGGCAAAGGGCAGGTAAGGTTTGATATCCACCACTGGCGTACCATCAACCAGATCGAGACTGCCCAATTCAAGTACGACATCGCTTCCCTGAACCCGCACGTTTTTTAATTCAATCAGTGACATACCGAGCGGATTCGGACGGAAAGTCGAACGAGTAGCGAATACTCCCATACGCGCGTTGCCACCGAGGCGGGGTGGGCGGACGGTTGGCCGCCAGCCACCTTCCATGGTTTGATGGAAAATAAACATCACCCAAAGATGGCTGAACTCATTGAGGCCGCGTACTGCTTCCGCCTGGTTATAGGGCGGCAGCAGTACTAACTCGCCGCCACCGTCTTCCACCAACCCTGGTTGACGAGGGACGGCGAATTTTTCTTTATACGGTGAACGGATGGTTCCGATCTGATTGAAAACAAACTCGGTCATTTGGACGAAACGTTAAGCGCTGAGCCTTGGCAAATGGCCTGTTGGTAACAACCAGCAACGCCACTGACAATCTGGCAGTCGTGCAATAGCACGGCATTTGCTTTCATGTAGGAAGCGCGGATTTGCATGCGTTTACGGGCGGTTGCCAGGTTAGGTGGAGAGTCCTGCACCGTCGTCTGGCAAGATTCGCCGGAGACTTCACCCAGATCGCGGAATGGCTTACCGACTAACTCTTCTGCACTTTTGTACAGTTTAACCGGCGCCGGACGTGCCGCTGAGGTCGTTTTCGTCGGCGCTGTTGCTACCGGTTTGCTGGTGCTGTTTGTTGAGGGGGGCGCGAAACGTTGCGACGAACACCCTGCTAGCGCAAGCGCTAACAAACAGAGAGGTAAAGCACGCATTGAGATTCCTCTGCCTTGATGGAATATAGAAGTGGCGCTATTGAAGCAATCTATCGTGGAAATAACAAGACGGGCTGGAGCCCGTCTAGATATAAGACAAGCACCCGAAAATTGTGGTTTTCGGGTGCTTGGGGTAATTCAGAAGATCTAATTCTTTGTTTTCATTACGACTAAATCATTATTTTTAGTCGCAAAGAACTATGCCAACTCTCTCGACGGGCCGTAGCCCGTCTTGCAATTATAGGAATAAAATCGGTAATTAATGATTACCAACCTTTAACTGCACCACCGTTAAAGATCTTGTTGGCTGCTTCATTCACTTCGTCAGATTGGTAAGCCTGAACGAATTTCTTCACGTTCTCCGCGTCTTTGTTATCTTCGCGGGCAACCAGCAGGTTAACGTAAGGTGAGTCTTTGCCTTCAACGAACAGGCCGTCTTTCGCTGGGGTCAGGCCAATCTGGCTGGCGTAAGTGGTATTGATTACGGCCAATGCGATTTGCTGATCATCGAGTGAGCGTGGCAATTGTGGTGCTTCCAGCTCGACCAGTTTCAGATTTTTCGGGTTCTCAGTCACGTCCAGTACGGTCGGCAGCAGGCCAACACCGTCTTTCAGTTTGATCAGGTTAACCTTCTGCAACAGCAGTAGGGAACGGCCCAGATTAGTTGGGTCATTAGGCAGGGCAACCTGGGAACCGTCTTTCAGTTCGTCCAGAGATTTGATTTTCTTGGAGTAACCGGCAATCGGATACACGAAGGTATTACCGACTGCGACCAGTTTGTAACCGCGATCCTTGATTTGCTGATCCAGATACGGTTTGTGCTGGAAGGCGTTCAGATCGATGTCACCTTTGCTCAGCGCTTCGTTTGGCAGTACGTAGTCATTGAAGGTTACCAGCTCAACGTCCAGACCGTATTTCTCTTTCGCCACTTTTTGCGCGATTTCGGCGACTTGCTGTTCAGCACCGACAATGACACCGACTTTAATATGGTTCGGATCTTTTTCTTCTTGACCACAGCCTACCAGAGCCAGAGTACCGATCAGTGCGCCGATTGCTGCGATGGATTTAAATTTTAACGACATATCCCTTCCTCATTAGACTCGCATTTGAAATACGCTGTGTGAGCGCAGTTGCTGTAAAAACTACTTATGGGTAACGGCCTTGACGATCCGGTCACCGAAGAACTGAATCAGATAAACCAGCACCACCAGTAATACTAATACGGTATTCATTACTGTGGCGTTATAACCGATATAACCGTACTGATAACCAATTTGCCCCAGACCACCTGCGCCAACAGCGCCGCCCATGGCGGAATAACCCACCAGAGTGATTAAGGTGATGGTGGCGGCGTTAACCAAACCCGGCAAGGCTTCAGGCAACAACACCTTTTTAATGATTTGCATTGGGGTTGCGCCCATCGCACGCGCTGCTTCCACCAGACCAGACGGGATTTCCAACAGCGCGTTTTCTACCATACGGGCAATAAACGGTGCTGCACCCACGGTCAGTGGCACAATAGCCGCCTGCAGGCCGATCGACGTACCGACGATCAAGCGAGTAAATGGAATCATCCACACCAACAGGATAATGAAGGGGATGGAACGGAAAACGTTTACTAACCCAGACAGTGTTCTATATAGCGTATTATTGGCGGCGATTTGCCCCGGACGAGTCACATACAACAGCACGCCAACCGGCAAGCCGAGCACGAAACCGAAGAAGCCGGAGACAAAGGTCATCATGACGGTTTCCCACACGCCACGAGCCATTAACCACATCATTGCCTCAGACATAACCCAGAACCTCTACTTTTACCTGATTTTCCTGCAGGAACTTAATCGTTGCCAATGCGTCTTCATCACTGCCGTGGAGCTCCGCGAGCATCACGCCGAATTTAACGCCACCGGCATAGTCCATCTGCGCACTGATGATGTTGTTGTTCACGTTGAAACGACGAGCGGCTTCTGACAGCAGCGGCGCATCAACGGACTGGCCGGTGAACTCCAGACGTAATAGCGGCTGACGGCCACCACTGCGTTCAGGCGCCAGGCGTTTGGCATAGTCATCCGGGATATCCAGATGCAGAGTGGATTGAATGAACTGTTGGGCCAGCGGGGTTTTCGGGTGCGAGAACACTTCGCTGACGCTGTCTTTTTCAATCAATTGGCCCTGGCTGATGACCGCAACCTGATCGCAGATGCGTTTCACCACGTCCATTTCATGCGTGATCAACAGAATAGTCAGACCAAGACGGCGGTTAATGTCTTTCAGCAGTTCCAGAATTGAGCGGGTGGTGGCCGGATCCAACGCGCTGGTGGCTTCATCACATAACAGGACTTTGGGTTGGCTTGCCAGTGCACGGGCAATCGCCACGCGCTGCTTCTGGCCACCCGACAGGTTGGCTGGGTAGGCATCATGTTTGTCTGACAGCCCGACCAATTCCAGCAACTCGGTTACGCGTTTTTTGATTTCAGCGCGGGGAGTGTTGTCCAGCTCCAGCGGCAATGAAACGTTGCCAAATACTGTGCGGGAAGACAACAGGTTAAAGTGTTGGAAAATCATGCCAATCTGACGGCGTGCACGCGTCAGTTCGCTTTCAGACAGCGAAGTCAAATCCTGCCCGTCGACCAGTACTTGGCCAGAGGTTGGGCGCTCAAGCATGTTGGCGCAGCGGATCAATGTACTTTTACCGGCGCCTGATGCACCGATAACGCCATAAATTTGCCCTGCAGGGACGTGAAGAGTCACGTCGGAGAGCGCGTTAATCGTGCGCGAACCCTGCTGGAACACTTTGGTGATGTTAGAAAGTTTAATCATATTCTTCTTATTTTAGCGTGGTTGCCCGTGGCTAGATAAAAGTAAACCTTGGCGTGGACCAAGGTATGACTCAGATGTTAAGGCGTCTAGACGTCTAAGTCAACGATCAACGCTGTTCTCTTCCGTTCTCAGCGCTGGGTAAAACATGCGATACTGTGCACGTTTTCAGGCCCTCAGGAGCAAACCGGTGACACAAAGCGTTCCAGCAATTTTTCTCGATCGTGATGGCACGATTAATGTCGACCATGGCTACGTCCATGAAATCGATAACTTCCACTTTATTGATGGCGTGATTGACGCCTGTCGCGAACTTAAAAAGATGGGCTTTGCTCTGGTATTGGTAACCAACCAGTCTGGCATCGCACGCGGTAAGTTCAGTGAAGACCAGTTTATGTACCTGACTGAATGGATGGATTGGTCGTTAGCCGATCGTGATGTTGATTTGGATGGCATCTATTTCTGTCCGCATCATCCAGAAGCAGTAATAGAAGAGTTCCGCCAAGTGTGCGATTGCCGCAAACCTCAACCTGGCATGTTGTTGCAGGCGCAGCAGGAATTGAACATTGATATGGCTGCTTCTTATATGGTTGGCGACAAACTGGAAGATATGCAGGCGGCAGTGGCGGCAGGTGTTGGTACAAAAGTACTGGTGCGTACCGGCAAGCCAGTCACTGAAGAAGGTGAGAAACTGGCAGATTGGGTGTTAAACAGCCTGGCAGATCTGCCGGAAGCCATCAAAAAGCGGGTTTAGTAGACGTTATGCATGAATAGTGAGCAGTCAGATAAAAAGTGAATATTAATCCTTGTCATTCTGAGCTGGC
>NZ_LT883155.1:4063327-4066412 GCF_900186025.1 Serratia grimesii | reverse complement strand
TTGCTCTTTAACAATCTGGAACAAGCTGAAAATTGAAACATGACAGCTGAAACTTACTCCTCCGTAGAAGTACTGGAGTAAGGAGTACCCTGTCATAGAGTCTCTCAAATGTAGCAGCACGAAAGTGGAAACACCTTCGGGTTGTGAGGTTAAGTGACTAAGCGTACACGGTGGATGCCTAGGCAGTCAGAGGCGATGAAGGGCGTGCTAATCTGCGATAAGCGTCGGTAAGGTGATATGAACCGTTATAACCGGCGATACCCGAATGGGGAAACCCAGTGCAATTCGTTGCACTATCATACGATGAATACATAGTCGTATGAGGCGAACCGGGGGAACTGAAACATCTAAGTACCCCGAGGAAAAGAAATCAACCGAGATTCCCCCAGTAGCGGCGAGCGAACGGGGAGGAGCCCAGAACCTGAATCAGTTCTTGTGTTAGTGGAAGCGTCTGGAAAGTCGCACAGTAAAGGGTGATAGTCCCGTACACTAAAATGCATTAATTGTGAGTTCGATGAGTAGGGCGGGACACGTGACATCCTGTCTGAATATGGGGGGACCATCCTCCAAGGCTAAATACTCCTGACTGACCGATAGTGAACCAGTACCGTGAGGGAAAGGCGAAAAGAACCCCGGCGAGGGGAGTGAAATAGAACCTGAAACCGTGTACGTACAAGCAGTGGGAGCACCTTCGTGGTGTGACTGCGTACCTTTTGTATAATGGGTCAGCGACTTATATTTTGTAGCAAGGTTAACCGTATAGGGGAGCCGTAGGGAAACCGAGTCTTAACTGGGCGAATAGTTGCAAGGTATAGACCCGAAACCCGGTGATCTAGCCATGGGCAGGTTGAAGGTTGGGTAACACTAACTGGAGGACCGAACCGACTAATGTTGAAAAATTAGCGGATGACTTGTGGCTGGGGGTGAAAGGCCAATCAAACCGGGAGATAGCTGGTTCTCCCCGAAAGCTATTTAGGTAGCGCCTCGTGAACTCATCTTCGGGGGTAGAGCACTGTTTCGGCTAGGGGGCCATCCCGGCTTACCAAACCGATGCAAACTCCGAATACCGAAGAATGTTATCACGGGAGACACACGGCGGGTGCTAACGTCCGTCGTGAAGAGGGAAACAACCCAGACCGCCAGCTAAGGTCCCAAAGTCATGGTTAAGTGGGAAACGATGTGGGAAGGCATAGACAGCCAGGATGTTGGCTTAGAAGCAGCCATCATTTAAAGAAAGCGTAATAGCTCACTGGTCGAGTCGGCCTGCGCGGAAGATGTAACGGGGCTAAACCATGCACCGAAGCTGCGGCAGCGACGCTTAGGCGTTGTTGGGTAGGGGAGCGTTCTGTAAGCCGTTGAAGGTGGCCTGTGAGGGTTGCTGGAGGTATCAGAAGTGCGAATGCTGACATAAGTAACGATAAAGCGGGTGAAAAACCCGCTCGCCGGAAGACCAAGGGTTCCTGTCCAACGTTAATCGGGGCAGGGTGAGTCGACCCCTAAGGCGAGGCCGAAAGGCGTAGTCGATGGGAAACAGGTTAATATTCCTGTACTCGGTGTTACTGCGAAGGGGGGACGGAGAAGGCTAGGCTAGCCGGGCGACGGTTGTCCCGGTTTAAGCGTGTAGGGGGAGTGACCTGGTAAATCCGGTTACTCATTCAACCCTGAGGCGTGATGACGATGCACTACGGTGCAGAAGTAGTTGATGCCAAGCTTCCAGGAAAAGCCTCTAAGCATCAGGTAACACAGAATCGTACCCCAAACCGACACAGGTGGTCAGGTAGAGAATACCAAGGCGCTTGAGAGAACTCGGGTGAAGGAACTAGGCAAAATGGTGCCGTAACTTCGGGAGAAGGCACGCTGGCGCGTAGGTGAAGAGACTTGCTCTCGGAGCTGAAGCCAGTCGCAGATACCAGCTGGCTGCAACTGTTTAATAAAAACACAGCACTGTGCAAACACGAAAGTGGACGTATACGGTGTGACGCCTGCCCGGTGCTGGAAGGTTAATTGATGGGGTCAGCCGCAAGGCGAAGCTCTTGATCGAAGCCCCAGTAAACGGCGGCCGTAACTATAACGGTCCTAAGGTAGCGAAATTCCTTGTCGGGTAAGTTCCGACCTGCACGAATGGCGTAATGATGGCCAGGCTGTCTCCACCCGAGACTCAGTGAAATTGAACTCGCTGTGAAGATGCAGTGTACCCGCGGCAAGACGGAAAGACCCCGTGAACCTTTACTATAGCTTGACACTGAACATTGAGCCTTGATGTGTAGGATAGGTGGGAGGCTTTGAAGTGTGGACGCCAGTCTGCATGGAGCCAACCTTGAAATACCACCCTTTAATGTTTGATGTTCTAACTCGGCCCCATAATCTGGGGTGAGGACAGTGTCTGGTGGGTAGTTTGACTGGGGCGGTCTCCTCCCAAAGAGTAACGGAGGAGCACGAAGGTTAGCTAATCACGGTCGGACATCGTGAGGTTAGTGCAAAGGCATAAGCTAGCTTGACTGCGAGAGTGACGGCTCGAGCAGGTACGAAAGTAGGTCTTAGTGATCCGGTGGTTCTGAATGGAAGGGCCATCGCTCAACGGATAAAAGGTACTCCGGGGATAACAGGCTGATACCGCCCAAGAGTTCATATCGACGGCGGTGTTTGGCACCTCGATGTCGGCTCATCACATCCTGGGGCTGAAGTAGGTCCCAAGGGTATGGCTGTTCGCCATTTAAAGTGGTACGCGAGCTGGGTTTAGAACGTCGTGAGACAGTTCGGTCCCTATCTGCCGTGGGCGTTGGAAGATTGAGAGGGGTTGCTCCTAGTACGAGAGGACCGGAGTGAACGCACCACTGGTGTTCGGGTTGTCATGCCAATGGCACTGCCCGGTAGCTAAGTGCGGAAAAGATAAGCGCTGAAAGCATCTAAGCGCGAAACTTGCCTCGAGATGAGTCTTCCCTGGGAACTTGATTCCCCTGAAGGAACGTTTAAGACTAAGACGTTGATAGGCTGGGTGTGTAAGTGCAGCGATGCATTGAGCTAACCAGTACTAATGATCCGTGAGACTTAACCTTACAACACCAAAGGTGTTTTTGATTTGAGA